>NZ_JBDJMY010000051.1:0-30710 GCF_039674165.1 Stenotrophomonas terrae | reverse complement strand
GCTCTGGTGTCTTGCGTTCAAGGGGCTGTTGGTGATTTCACGGCTGCCGGCTTCGCGGCTTACGCCGCTCCTACAAAATCTCCGCCGCCGGAAGGCTGATAGAAGCCGCGTTTTCCGGTTTCGGTCCGCGAAGTGCGTGACGCGCTGGCCTGCCGCTTCGTTGTAGGAGCGGCGGCAGCCGCGAAGCTCGCGATCCATCCGAGCAAGGGGCTGCAGGTGATTTCATCGCTGCCGGCTTCGCGGCTGACGCCGCTCCCACAAAAGCTCAGATGTTCCGCTCGGCGCGTCAGGTGCGGACTGGGTCTGCCGCCAGGTCATGCAGGCTGCGCAGCTTCTTCTTGTTGATCTTGCCGACGCTGGTGCGTTCTATTGCTTCGACAAAGCTGACCCGGTCCGGGATTGCATAGCGGGAGATGTCGCCGCAGCGGCTGCGCGCGGCTATCAGTTCGATGATCTCCGCTTCGCTGACCTCGCTGCCGGCGTGGATGACCACCAGTGGCAGCGGCCGCTCACCCCATTTGGCATCGGCGATGCCGATCACCGCGACCTCGTTGACCGCTGGATGCATGGCGATGATGTCTTCCAGTGCCAGCGAGGAAATCCACTCGCCGCCGGTCTTGATCACGTCCTTGATGCGGTCGGTCACTCGCAGGTAGCCGCCCGAGTCGATGTTGCCGATGTCGCCGGTGTGCAGATAACCACCGGCCCATAAAGCGGCCGAGGCCTCGGGATTGTGCAGGTAGCCTTGAGTGAGCCAGGGCGCGCGCACCACTACTTCGCCCGTGGCGATGCCGTCGTGGGCGGCCTCGTTCATCTCCTCATCGACGATACGCAGCTCCACCAGCGGCACCGGAATGCCGGCCTTGGTGCGCAGCGACAGCTCCTCGTCGGTGCCAGCCACGGCGTCGGCATCAATCTGCGCGAGCGTGAGCAGCGGGCAGGTCTCGGACATGCCATAACCTCCAAAGATATCGATGCCGCGTGCCAGCGCCTGCTGTGCCAGCGCACGCGGCAGTGCCGCGCCGCCGATGATCACCTTCCAGCCGCGCAGATCGGTATCTGCTGCAGCGGGATGGCCGAGCAACATATGCAGGATGGTCGGCACGCAATGCGAGAAGGTCACCTTTTCGCGCGCGATCAGCTCCAGCAATCGCCCCGGCAGGTAGCGACCGGGATATACCTGCTTGATGCCCATCAAGGTGGCCACATACGGCATGCCCCAGGCGTGGACATGGAACATCGGCGTGATCGGCATGTACACGTCGTCGCGGTGCAGGCGGCCCTGCGTTGGCGCGCTGCCCAGTGCTGCCATCGCGGCCAGCGAATGCAGCACCAGTTGCCGATGGCTGAAATGGACGCCCTTGGGCAGACCGGTGGTGCCGGTCGTATAGAACATGGTGGCGCGGGTGTTTTCGTCGAAATCCGGAAAGCTGATGACCGGCTCGGCGTTGCGCATTCCGGCTTCGTACTCGGTGGCGAAGCCGCTGGGCAGCGGGCCGGCTTCATCGTCCAGCAGCACCCGCGTGCGCAGATCCGGCAGCTGTTCGGCGATGCTTTCCAGCACCGGCAGGAACTCGCGGTTGGCCAGGATCACTCGTGCGCCGCTGTGATTCAGCGTATAGGCGATCTGCTCCGGCGCCAGGCGGATGTTCACCGTCATCAGCACCGCGCCGATCATCGGCACCGCGAAGTAGCTTTCCAGATAGCGGTTGCTGTCCCAGTCCATCACCGCCACCGTATCGCCCGGCTTCACTCCCAGTGCGGTCAGCAGGCCGGCCAGCTGGCCGATGCGCGCCTGTAGCGTGCGGTAGTCGAACCGAACGCTGTCGCCGTAGACGATCTCCTGCTCAGGGCGCACCGCCAGTGGCGTGTGCAGCAGCTGTTTGATCAGCAGCGGATAGGCGTACGGGCTGGAATCGGAGGGGTTTGGGGTGGTGGCAAATGACATCTGGGTATCCTGTTTGGCAGCGCGTCAGCGGCCGGAGACGGCTGGAATGGACAGCTGCGCGCGCTGCAACGGCGCTTCCGCGCGTGGCGTAGGCTGGATCAGCGCGTCCTGCGGCAGGGCGCGCGCGGGATCCTCCAGGTGATCCCACACCTGGTCCAGCGCCGCGAACATGTACGGCAGCAGCGGCACATAACGCTTGCGGTAATCCGGGAAGGCCAGCAGCGAATCGAAGTGCTGCCCGTTGGCGACCCGCCAATAGGCGATCTGCGCACCGGCTGCACGTGCCAGCGGCACGTAGCGGTCGCTGGTCATGCTGATCGGCACCAAGCCGTCGTCGATGCCGTGGATGACCACGATCGGCAGGCCACGACGCGGCGCCTTTGCGGCGGCGTCAGCGATGCCGGCACGTACCCGCTTGGCGCCGGCATCGTCGCCGCTGGCGAGCGCGCGCAGGCAGTTCAGCCCACGCAGCGGGTCATCTGCCGACTGTGCGGCGTTGCCGTCCACCAGCACCACGCCGCTGCCCGGCGGTATGCCGCTGGCCTCACTCCACCAGCTTGCACGGACCTCGGCGGTTGCCCGCCCGGGTTTGCCGTCAGCGGCTGCAGCTGAGTAGCTGTACGCGCAGGGATGTTCGCCCGCGCCATAACGCCCGTATGCGGAGGCATAGGTCGCCGCGATTGCGCGCCACAGGTCGAATCCGGTGGAGAACGTGCCTGCACGCAGGGCAGCTTCACTCAGGCCGGCATCGGCAAGCTGCTGGCGTGCCGACTGGGCCTGTGCGGCGGTGTCTTCGCCTTGCACCAATCCTGCCGACTTCAAGATGCTGCAACGCTGGGTCCAGGCCGGTGCTGCCTGTGCCTGCATCGGAGGCTGCGGCAGATCGTCGATTGCAAGCAAGGCGCAGGGCATCAGCAGCGCGGACTGGGTGACGAAGTCGTACAGCGGCGGTGCGCCGGCAACCGAGACGTTCGGCTCGCCAGCCACCATCGCATCGAACCAGTCGCCCTCGATCTCGGCGGCACGCAGGACGGCGCCGCCGCCGTTGGAGACGCCAGCACCCAGCGTGCGCGTGTTGGCCGGGGTAAATGGTGCCGATTGCGGGTAGGCGCGGTCCAGTGCCTGCAGGCCGAACTGCACGGCCTGCACAAGGTGCCGGCCCCAATCTGCTTCAGGGTTGTCGCCCGAATGTGCATGTTTGAAGGCAACGCCATGGCTGGCTTCTGCGTCCGTGGGCACGAACGCCAGCGCGCCTTGGCTGGCCGGTGTGCCATCGGCCTGGAAGCCGGCCTTGGCGTCCAGATCGTAATAGTCGCTGCCGGCGCCCTTGTCGGTATAGACCACCGCGCAGCCACGGGCCAGGCTCCAGCTGCCGGCAACCGAAATGGCGCCGTAGATGCCGCGCGAGCCGGAGGACGCCGTAGCAACCAGGCAGCGCCGTTGTGGGTCGAAGTTGTCGGGTACCTGCAGCAGTACGCGGTGCGGCTGGCGTGCGCCGGGGATGCGCGCATAGGCCGAAAATTCGCGCCCGGGTGCGGCGTGCAGGTTGCCGTAAACCTCTCCGAAGCCACCGCCCGGGGTCAGGTCGGCAATGCCACGCCAGCTGCTCCAGATCGCGCGCCGGCGGGCTTCCTCAGCGTTCGGCTGGGCCGGGTTGGCAAAGGCCGGCGCCGTGGTGGAGCGCAGCGCATCCAGCCCCAGCCCTGCCGTCAGCAGATCATCATTGCCGCGGTGCCGGGTTTCGCGCCACTGCTCGAACACAGGTGCCGCAGCGCTTGGGCTGCGCTTGGCGGCACTGGCGACGGAGACGCAGCCCGACAACAGTGGCAGCGCGGCGCAAAGCAGGGTAACGGAGCGGGGAATGTTCATTACCCAACACTAGCAAGCCGGTGTGGTTGTGCCAGCGTACCTAGGTCCCCGTGCTCCGTTGCCAGCGAACTGCTAACCTCGCTTGAACATGCCGACCCTGCTCATCGCCGACGATCACCCCTTGTTCCGCGCCGCGCTGCACCGTGCGGCCGAAGAGGCGGTCGATGACCTGCAGATCAGCGAGGCCGATTCGCTGGACAGCGTGCTGGAAGCGATCGAGAGCCAGCAGATCGACCTGATGCTGCTGGACCTGCACATGCCGGGCAACCATGGGCTTGCCGGGCTGGCGACGATCCGCGCAATGCAGCCGGGCTTGGCGATCATCATCGTCTCGGCCAATGAAGAGCCGCAGGTTATCCGCCGCGCCATCGACCTTGGCGCTGCCGGCTACCTGCCCAAGAGTTCGGGGCTGGTGGACCTGCAGCAGGCGCTGCAGACGGTGCTTGATGGCGAGCGCTGGATTCCGGCGATGCTGCGCGAGACCGTGGCGCGGGTGGCACCGTTCAGCAAGGACGCCGATCTGGCTGCACGCCTGGCCAGCCTGTCCGCGCATCAGTACAAGGTACTGAGCCTGGTGGCGGAGGGGCTGCTCAACAAGCAGATCGCAGACCGCCTCGGCGTGCAGCTGCGCACGATCAAGGCGCATATGACCCGCATCATGGGCAGGCTGGGTGTACGCAACCGTGCGCAGGCGATCCGTGTGCTGCACGAAATGGGCTTGAACGATCCGTCGCGGCAGATTGAAGAGACGCAGGACGCCTGATCGGCCTGCTAGCGTGCCGCAGGTCAGCGGAATTCAGCGCTGCCTGTTCTGTTTCAGCTCTCGACCGTGCTGCGCACCGCCAGCAGATGGTTGATCGCCCAGCGCAGTGCCAGCGGCTTGAACGGTTTGTTCAACAGCGACAGCCCGACCTCACGCACCGCCTCGCGCGTGTCACTGCCGCTATCGGCGCTGAGGATCACGGTTGGTCGCGGCTTGTGCGCGACAGTGAGCCGTTTCCACAGCTGGACGCCGGTATCGCCTTCATCGAGGTGGTAATCGAACAGCCACAGGTCGGCGTCGCCTGCGCTCGTGGCGATGTCGTTGCCGTGGCTTGCTGCGATCACTTCACAACCCCAGGCCAACAGCATCTGCCGCATTGCTTCCAATGCGTCCGCATCGTTGTCGACGACCAGCACGCGGGTACCCTTGATGGTGCTGTTGCTGCTGGCAGGCGTCTGGTTGCGCGATGCCGGCGGCGGTGTCGCCCGCGACACGGTGATCGAGAATGCCGAACCACGGTTGACCTCACTGCGCAGCGCCAGCGGCGCGTGCAGCAGCTCGGCGATCCTGTGTGCGATCGCAAGACCGAGCCCCAAACCCTGGCCGTTGCTGCGGTCGCCGCGGTGGAATTCCTCGAATACGACGCTCTGCTGCTCCGCGGTGATGCCGGGGCCGCTGTCATGCACGACTATCGTCAGGTTGTCGCCGTTACGACGCACGCCGAGCAGCACGCCGCCATTGCGGGTATAGCGGATTGCATTGGCAAGGAAGTTCTGCAGAACGCGGCGCAGCAGCAGCGGGTCGCTGTGCACCCAGACGTGGCTGCGCACATGGCGGAAATGCAGGCCGCGTGCCGCCGCCAGCACGGCGAACTCCTGTGCCAAGGGATCGAGCACGGTAGACAACGCGAACGGGCGTGGATCGGCGACCAGCCCGCCGGCTTCCAATCGCGAAATATCGAGAAGTCCTGACAGCAGGTCGTCGGTGGAGTCCAATGCGCCACGGATCTGCCGCAGGAAACTGTGCAGAAACTCCGACTCGATGTGCTGGGACATCGCATCGGTGAGCAGCTGCGCGGCATGCAAGGGCTGGATCAGATCGTGGCCGACGGCGGTCAGGAACCGCGTTTTCGCCACGTTCGCACGTTCGGCTTCGTGCACGGCCTGTTCCAGTCGCGCGGTGCGGTCCTGCACGCGCAGCTCCAGGGTTTCGTTGCTGCGCTTGAGCGCATCCTCGGCCAGCCGGAACGCGGTGACATCGGTGAAAGTGGCAACGTAGCCGCCACCCGGCATCGGGTTGCCACGGATTTCAACGATGGTGTCATCCGGGAAGATCCGCTCCGACAGATGCGGCGTACCGCGACGCATATGCGCCATGCGCCGGGTCAGCGCCTTGCCGACGTTGTCGCCGGGGTTGTCGGCTATCTTCAGTTGCCCCAATGCCCACGCGGTCAGGTTGGCAACCGGTTGGCCGACCTGCAGCAGTTCGGGTGGGAACTTGAACAGCGCGGCGTAGCGGCTGTTCCAGGCCACCAGCTGCAGCTGCGCATCGACCACGCTGATGCCCTGGCTCATGTTTTCCAATGCCGCTTCCAGCAGGCGCTGATTGAAACGCAGCACTTGGGTGGCCTCGCCGACAGCACGGGTGACCGCATCCAGCGGTGCGGCGCCGCCGTCGCGGGCGGCCTCGACCAGCAGCCGCGCCATGCCTGCGCCGACCACGGCGGTCAGCTCGCGCTCGATGGCGGTAACCCGTTGGTCATCCAGCATCTGCCCAGCATGCCCGTCCATCAGCTGCCGCGCGCGCTCGTGGCCGAGGAAGCGGCCGGCCGTCTTGCGCAGCGAAGCTGCCGCCACCGCATCTTTCTGCAGTGGCAGCGAAGGGCGTACCGCGCGCGATACCAGCGCCACGGTGATCAGGTTGACTGCCAGGCTGGCGCCCATGCTGATGGCGATGTGGCCGGGCTGCATGCGCAGCGAGAACAGCGCAAGCCAGTGCAGGCCTTCCTGGTTCGCCGACGGGGCTGGAATCACCATCGGCAACAACACCAGCCACAGCCAGCACAGCAAGCCCAACACGATGCCGGCCATTATCGCTGGCGACGGCGTGCGCGGCCGGTACACCGCCAGCAGCACCGCCGGTGCCAACTGCGACAAGGCGGTGAACGACATCAAACCGAAATCACTGAGCGCCTCGGTGCCACTCATCGCGCGGCTGTACAGCCACGACATCAGGAACACGGCGAGGATGCCGGCGCGGCGGAACGCCAGCACGCGCGGACGCAGGTCGGCGCCAGCATCGCTGCTGCCACCGTCGACGCCGCCAAGCAGGCGCGCGCCAAAACCGTGGTTGCCCAGCATGATCGACAAGGTCAGGCCGGACAGGATCATCATGCCGGTGGCAGCACTCAGGCTGCCCAGATAGGCCAGCAGTGCCAGTACGTGGTGGCCGCGTTCCTGCGGCAAGGCCAGCACGTACAGATCAGGCGATACCGAGGCGCCCAACTGCGCGGCACCGGACAAGGCCATCGGCACCGACGGCAGGCCAATCAACAGCAGATAGAGTGGAAACAGCCAGCGCGCAGTCTTCAGATCGGACGACTGGCGCAGTTCGACCACGCCGACGTGGAACTGATGGGGCAGGGTGAACGCCGCCATCGCCCCAAGGGCGACCATGGTCAGAAAATCGGGGACCACCGCCGCTGGCGGCAGCTGCAGCATCTTGTCGAGCAGGGGCGCACCAGCGCGGTGCACCGACAAGGCCGCATAGAGACCGATGGCCAGCAATGCTGCCAGCTTCAACAGCGATTCCAGACCCAGCGCTACCACGATGCCGCGGTTGTGCTCGGTGGCCGAGGCCTTGCGTGCGCCGAACAGCATGGTGAACGTGGCCATGGTCAGCGCGAACCAGAACGACATGTCCAGCTGCCATCCGCTGGCCGCGAAGCGGTCGCCAAGCAGGGCGCTCAAGCCCTGGCTGACGGCCTTCAACTGCAGTGCGATGTAGGGAATGATGCCAAGCAGTGCGACCAGGGTGATGGTGACGCCAAGCCCTTGATCGGTGCGCAGCCGTGCCACTACCAGGTCGGCGATGGTGGCGCTGTTGTGTTGCTTGGCCAGGCGGCCCAGGCGCGCCAGGAATGGCAGGCCGAGGGCGAAGATCAGCGCCATGCCGATCAGCGTTGGCGGGATCGGAAAGCCCCATTGCACGCCCTGCGACGCGGCCCCGTAGTACGTCCACGCGGTGCAGTGCACGGCCAGCGACAGCGCGTAGATGGCCGGCCAGACCTTGGCCAGGCGGTGACCTTGGCGCTCACCCCATAGGGCGACGCCGAACAGCAGCACGGTCCACGCGATGCAGGCGAACAGGACGATGGAGGGCGTCAACATCGCTCCAGTGTAGAGAGAAGCGTGGCCGGCGTGCACGACCCCCGGCCATGCGCTGTGGGTTGGTGCTAGGGCGCGAGCACGATCAGCGACAGCTGCTCGGCGACCAGTGCGATTTCACCGCCGGGTTGCAGTTCCACGCTCTTGTGCTGGGTCAACAACCACTGCCCGGGCTGGCGCGGTTCCAGTGAAACCAGCCGCGAGCGCACCCGGATCTGCGAGCCGCTGGCTACCGGCGCGAGGAAGCGCACCTTGTTCAAGCCGTAATTCAGTACGTGGGCAATGCCGGGGAAGCCGACCAAGGCCGCCACGTCCTCTTCCACGGTGAGCGAGAGCAGCAGGAAACCATGGGCGATGGTATGGCCGCCCGGCAACTCGGTTTTCGCACGGGCCGGATCGACGTGGATCCAGTTATGGTCGCCGGTCGCCTCGGCGAAGGCGTCGATGCGCGCCTGTGCGATGCGGGTGCTCACGCCCAGCCGTTCGCTCGCCGCCCATTGCTGCAGGGCGTGCAGGGCTGCCGGCAGCTCCTTGTTGATGTCGGTCGCGCTCATTGCAGGCGCCCCAACAGGGCAAGGATTGCATCACGCGCTTCGGGCTCGGACAGTGTCGGTGCATGGCCGACATCGGGCACTTCGACCAGACTCGCGTTCGCTGAGGTTGCTGCCATCTGCTGGGCGACGTCTGCCGGCAAGATGTCCGACAACGCGCCGCGTACCACCAGCACCGGCACACGCGCGGTCAAGCCGCGCACCGCCCGCCACAGCACCGGCCGCAGCAACCACAGCAGCAATGGCCGAGTGGTGCGGATGACCGCAGGATCGTAGTCCAGTTCCAGCAGGCCATCGTCGCGCTGACGGAAACTGCGCGAGGCCATCGCCCGCCAGTCATCGGCGCTGAAGCGCGGGAAGGATGCCTTGCCGATCGACTCGGCGTAGGCGGCTGCCTGCTCCAGCGTCATCGGCGGCAAGGCCTTGCCGGCGTATTTGCCGATCCGCGCCAAGGCTTCGCGCGGCACCTTGGGGCCGGCATCGTTGAGCACTGCTGCTGAAATCAGTTCCGGTGCGCGCGAGGCGAGGGTGATGGTGACCAGTACACCCAGCGAGGTACCGATGAACACCGCCTTGGCGATGTTCTGCGAGCGCAGCAGCGCCACCATGTCATCGGCGTAGGCGCGCGGGTTGTAACTGGACGGATCCGGCGCACGCGCCGAACCCGCACGCCCACGCAGGTCGACCGCAAGCACCCGCCAGCCCACCGCGCTCAGCGTTTGCGCCAGGGCATCGAAGTCGGCGGCGTTGCGGGTCAGCCCGGGAATGCAGACCACCGTGCCGCGGGGCGATTGCCCCGCGGCCGGTGCATGGTCGCGCGCGTGCAGGCGCAGGCCATCGTTGCTGCTCCAGTACAGGTCATCGTAAGACTGGGTCATGCAGGTGTTTCCTAGAAATCGTAACGGACGCTGAGGCTGTACTGGCGCGGCGGGCCGTAGAAGCCGATCAGGGTGCCGACCGCCGGGATGTTGTAGCCGGTGGTGCGGTATTCCTTGTCGGCCAGGTTGGTGCCCTGCAGCGAGAAGGTCCAGGCGTCATTGAGTTTCCAGATCACGCCGGCATTGACCAGCCCGTAGCCATCCTGCTTGATCACCGGGCTCAGGTCGGTGGTCGGCCACACTTCGCTCTGGTAACTGTAGCCCACGCGTGCGGACAGGTTGCTGCCATTGGCCAGCTCGGTGCGGTATTCCACGTTCAGCGCACCGGAGAAGTCCGGCGCATTGGTGAACTTCATTTTGTCGGCGACGTTGACGCCGCGGTCCATGTACTCGTCGTACTTTGTATCCAGCCAGGCCAGGTTGCCGGAGATCAGCCAGTTCGCGGTCGGCAGGTACTGGTATTCGATTTCCAGGCCGTTGACGGTGCCTTTGCCGGCGTTGGTGAAGTCGCCGAAGAAGGCGTCGTTGACGCCATCGCCATTGGTGTCGATGCCGGTGAACACCGACAGCTGGATGTCCTTGTACTTGTTGTGGAAGGCCGACAGGTTCAGGAACAGGCGCGAATCGAGGAAGCCCATCTTGCTGCCGATCTCGAAGCTGTCGACGGTCTCGTCATCGAACGGCTCGGCCGAGCGAGGTACCGCCACGGCGTTGGCGCGGATGTTGTAACCGCCTGACTTGAAGCCGCGCGTTGCCAGGCCATAGACCATGATGTCGGGGGTGATCTGGTAATCCAGCGACACCTTCGGCGAGACGTTCTTGAAGTTGGTGGTCTTGTCGAAATCGGCGGCCACCGCGATAGGACGGCTGAAGGTCGCGTCGGAATAGAAGCGGTTCAGCACGATCGCGCGCTTGTCTTCATCGGTGTAACGCGCGCCGACATCGAGTTTGAGCTTGTTGGTCAGGTCGAACGTCCAGTCCGCATAGACCGCGATGCTGTCAGTCAGTACTTTGCCGCGGGTATCGCCGAACTGCAGGTTGAAGAAGTTGTTGCGGATCTGCCCACCGGCTTCACCACTGAACCGGTACAGGCCGACCACGCCGCGCACGCGGCCACCGGCATCGTAGTTGAACTGCAGCTCATTGCTGACCTGGCTGTCCTCGTAGAAGCCGCCGACGTCGGCCAGCTTGACCGGCGTGGTGTCGAAGTCGATGTTGGAGTGGCTGTCGGATTCGCGCTTGGCAACCACGTACTTCAACGCAACGTCGTCGTTCGGACGCCAGTTGACCGTGGCCGAGGCGCCCTTGGTCTCGACGCTGTTGAGGTTCTGCATGCCCGAGCGGATGTCGTAGCGGTCATCCATCGGCGGGTAGGCCGGGGTGAACGGGTTTGCTGCCAGCATCTTCGAGCCACGCATGCCGGACTGGTCATCGATCCAATCCAGGGCGAACTGCACGTCGAAGTCGTCGCCTGCATAGGCGCCCAGGTTCAGGCGCGCGGCGTTGATCTGCTTGTCGCTGATCGGCTGGCCGTTGAAGGTGTTTTCGCCGAAACCATCGCGGTTCATGCTGGCCACCGCGATGCGCCCGCGCAGGCCGCTGTCGGCGCCGCCCAGCGGGCCGCCGATGGCCGCCTTGGCGTCGAGCTGGTTGTAGTTGCCGGCGGTGATCTGCGCGTAACCCTCGACCTGGGTGGGCAGGCCGCGCGAGATGTATTTGATCGCGCCGCCGATGGTGTTCTTGCCGTACAGCGTGCCCTGCGGGCCACGCAGTACTTCGATGCGTGAGACGTCGAACACATCCAGCAAGGCGCCCTGCGGACGCGCGATATAGACGTCATCCAGATAGATGCCCACGCCCGGATCCGCGCCCCAGGTGGGATCGGACTGGCCGACGCCGCGGATGTAGGCGGTGACCGTGCTGCTGGCGCCACGCGCCGCGTAGATGGTCAGGTTGGGCACCTGCGAGTCGAGGTCTGCGATGTCCTGCACGTTCAACTTGTCCAGCGCTTCGGAGGTGAAGGCGGTGACCGCGACCGGCACTTCCTGCAGGGTTTCCTCGCGCTTGCGCGCGGTGACGGTGATGCTGTCCAGGTTGGTGGCCGAGGCGGCCTTGCCCGCTGCGGGCGCAGCTTGTTGCGCTTCCTGTGCCAATACCGGCCCGGAGGCCAACAGCGCGCCGATCATCAGGCTCAAACAGTTCCGCTTCATTCGGTCCTCCCCAGGCAAGTGCGTTGTAGATGGCCGAATGCCACCCTCGGAGCCTAGGCTAGCGACGCGGATGTGCACCAGCGAGTGGACCTAGGTCCAGTCGGCAGCGGCCGTCAGATCAGGATACTGGGCGCCTCCTCATTCGGAAGCGCCGTATGTCGTTACTGATCGTACTTGCAGCGCTGGGCTTCCTCATGCTGGTGGCTTACCGCGGTTACAGCGTGATCCTGTTCGCGCCTATCGCCGCACTCGGTGCGGTGCTGCTCACCGACCCGTCGCTGGTGGCGCCGATGTTCACCGGCCTGTTCATGGACAAGATGGTCGGCTTCCTGAAGCTGTATTTCCCGGTATTTCTGCTGGGTGCGGTGTTCGGCAAGCTGATCGAGCTGTCCGGCTTCTCCAAATCGATAGTCGGCGCGGCTATCCGGCTGTTCGGGCCGCAACGGGCGATGCTGTCCATCGTGCTGGTATCCGGCCTGCTCACCTACGGCGGCGTTTCGTTGTTCGTGGTGGTCTTCGCGGTGTATCCGTTTGCTGCCGAGATGTTCCGCCAGAGCAATATCCCCAAGCGACTCATTCCGGCGACGCTGGCGGTGGGTGGCTTCAGTTTCACCATGGACGCGCTGCCGGGCACGCCGCAGATCCAGAACATCATCCCGACCACATTCTTCGGCACCGATACCTGGGCTGCGCCGGTATTGGGCACGCTGGGCAGCATCTTCGTGCTTGCGGTCGGCATGGCCTATCTGGAATGGCGTCGCCGCGTCGCCGTGCGCAACGGCGAGGGTTATGGCGATCCCGCAACCCTGGTCAACGAGCCGACGCCGTTCACCGGCGCCAATCTGGCACATGCGGGCATCGCGGTGTTGCCGCTGGTGCTGGTGTTTGTTTCCAACAAGTTGTTCACCCTGGGCATACCGCATTGGTACGGCGCCGAGCACAGTTTCGTGCCGTCGATCCTCGGCAAGGCGGCACCGGTAGTGCAGGAAGTGCCAAAAATTGCTGCGATCTGGGCAGTGGAGGGCGCATTGCTGGTCGGCATCCTGACGGTAATGGCGCTGGCCTGGCGGCCGGTGGTCAGCCAGTTTGCGGATGGCACCAGGACCGCGATCAGCGGCGCCTTGCTGGCGGCGATGAACACCGCTTCCGAGTACGGGTTTGGCGCGGTGATCGCGGCGTTGCCGGGCTTCATGGTGGTAGCCAACGCGCTCGGTTCGATCAAGGACCCGCTGTTGCATGAAGCGGTCACCGTTACCGGTCTGGCCGGTGTTACCGGCTCTGCGTCTGGTGGCATGAGCATCGCCTTGGCGGCCATGTCGGAGACCTTCATCGCCAACGCGCAGGCGGCCGGCATCCCGATGGAAGTGCTGCACCGGGTTGCCTCGATGGCCTCCGGTGGCATGGACAGCCTGCCGCACAACGGCGCCGTGATCACCTTGCTGATGGTGACCGGGCTGACCCATCGCCAGGCCTACAAGGACATTTTCGCAGTGACCATCATCAAGACCCTCGCGGTGTTCGTGGTGATTGGCATCTATTACGCCACCGGCTGGGTTTGAAACGGCGTCGCAACACCCTCTGGAAGGCTGGTCCATGAGGATTTCCGTTACCAAATCGTCCACTTCATCCACGACTCACGCATGAGGATCTGGCTATGAAATCTGGAATCGTTTCAATCAAGGCTGTTTTACTGCTGCTGTGTAGCTGGCTGGCGGCAGGCAGCGCGTTTGCGCAAAGCGCTGCGGGCCATTGGGATTTCGGTCTGTACGGCAACCTTTTTGGCAGCCGCGAGTACCAGGTATGGGTGCCGGCGGGCTACGAGGAAACCACGCCGCTGCCGGTATTACTGGTACTGCATGGCTGCGTCAACGGCCCCAACCTGATGGGCGAAGCCTCCGGCTTCAATGATGTCGCCGATGTTGAAGGTTTCATCGTGGTCTATCCGCGTCAGAACGTTACCTCCAATCCGACCCGCTGCTGGAACTGGCAGTTGCCGATCAACCAGGCGCGCGGCAGCGGTGAGGCCTCGATTCTGGCCGGTATCGTCGATGCGGTGAAGGCCGGCTACGCCGTCGATCCGCGCCGGGTCTACGTCACCGGCATTTCCGCTGGCGGTGCGATGACCTCGATCATGCTGGCCTGCTATTCGGACGTGTTCGCTGCAGGCGCCATCCATTCCGGCGGCATGTACAAGGGCGCCACCACCGTATCCGGCAGCGCTTACGCGCTGCTTGCTGGCAGCATCTACTCGCCGGAAAGCAATGGCAAGCTTGCCTGGCAGTGCTCGGGCTCGCCGTCGCCGCGCCCGTTGCCGGTACTGGTGTTCCATGGCAGCGCCGATGCCACGGTCAACCCGGTGAATGGCCAGCAGGCAGTGCGTCAGTTCCTGCAGACCAATGACCTGGCCGATGACGGCGTGGACAATGATTCGGTCAAATATGTGCCGACCACCACCGTTGCCGGCCAGGTGCCGGGTGGCCGCGCTTATACGATCAAGAACTACACCTACGGTGGCAAGACCTTGGTCCAGGACTACCTCGTGCATGGGATGGGCCATGCCTGGAGTGGAAGCACTTCCGGCTTGCCGTTCACCGACCCGAAGGGGCCGGATGCAACCTTGATCACCTGGTTGTTCCTGAAAGACCAGCTGCGTTGAGTGCACACGCCAGCCATTCAGTGGCTGGCGTGCGAGTAGTGATTGAAGGGCGTCATCGCCAGCGTAGAAGCCGATTGCTTCCGCGCTGGCGTTCCGCTTCATGGGCTGCCCGCTGCCAATGCCATCGAATTGCAACCTTGTGCGGTGATGATCTGCGCGCCTCATGCCGCGAAGTCGGCCCGGTCCGGGCCGAGCGCAATCATCAACAGCCAACCAAGGCCAATCCATGCAGCGTCACCGCACCATCTCCGCAATTACCCGCACTACCCATGACTTCCCGCGCCGCTCGCTGCTGGCCCAGGCCTGCGCGCTGTTGATCCTGCCGCTGGCCGCGCAGACCGCGCTAGCCCAGGATGCCGCTCCCGTTGAAGCGCGCAGCGCCGCGACGGCGTTGGATACCATTACGGTCACCGCCGAGCGCCGCGAGCAGAACCTGCAGGACGTGCCGGTGTCGGTAGGCGTGGTGCAGGGCGAGGCCCTGCGGGCCTATACAGAAGGTGCGGACGACACGCTGCTGGCGCTGTCCGGCCGCGTCCCCAGCTTCTATGCCGAAACCACCACCGGTCGCATCTTTCCGCGGTTCTACATCCGTGGCTTGGGCAATATCGATTTCTATCTGGGTGCCTCGCAGCCGGTTTCCATCATCCAGGATGATGTTGTGCTGGAGCATGTGGTGCTCAAGTCCAACCCGGTCTACGACGTGGACCAGGTGGAAGTGCTGCGCGGCCCGCAGGGCTCCTTGTTCGGTCGCAACACCACCGCCGGCATCGTCAAGTTCGATACGGTCAAGCCCAGCCAGGACCCGAGCGGCCGGGTCAACATGAGCTACGGTAGCTACAACACCGTATCCATCGACGGCGGCATGGGCGGGGCGATCAACGACGTGCTGTCCTACCGCGTCTCCACGCTATACCAGCACCGCGACGACTGGGTGGACAATACCTATCGCGGCCCCAGCGCTGACGGCACTGTAACGCCGAAGAACGACACGATGGGCGGCTACGACGACCGTAACCTGCGCCTGCAGCTGCTGTACAAGCCAAACGAGCAGTTCTCGTTGCTCGGTTCCGTGCATACCCGTGACTACGAAGGCACCTCCACCTTGTTCCTGCGCAATGCGCTGGTGAAGGGCAGCAACCGCGTCGATGTGGCGCGCGACAAGGTCGCGTTCGACGAAGCCGACAATAATCCGCAAGCCTACAAGACCCACGGTGGCTCGCTGAAGGCGATCTATGATTTCGGCAATACCACGCTGACCTCGATCAGCGCCTACGAGACCACCTCCGGTTACAGCCGCGGTGATACCGATGGCGGCGCCGCGGCCGATTACCCGGTCAACGGGTTGCCCAATGGTTACGGCCAGTCGATGGGACAGGTGCAGGATCTGGACCAGTTCACCCAGGAGCTGCGGCTGGCCTCCAACGCCACCGATCCCTTGTCCTGGCAGGTAGGTGCGTTCTACTTCGACGGCCGCGACACCACCGATTTCTACCAGCGCGCCTGGTTCCTGGATACCGCCGCGCATAATCCCAACAACTGGGTGCGCCTGCGCAACATCAATACCTCCTGGGCAGGTTTTGGCCAGGTGAGCTGGAAGGCCACGGATGCGTTGACCCTGACCGCAGGCGTGCGCGCCACCAAGGACGAGAAGAGCACGCGTCTGCTGAAGACTGCCGACACCGCAGCCGGTCTGGTTACCTACAAGGGCCGCAACAACGTCGAGATGTCCGATACCCAGCCCAGTTGGGATCTGAGTGCAATGTATGAAATCAGCCCGGAGCTGAGCCTGTACGCACGCGTGGCCCGTGGCTTCCGTGGCCCGACCATCCAGGGTCGCTCGGCGGTATTCAATGCCGACTTCACCACTGCTGATTCGGAAACCATCCTGTCGTGGGAGGCGGGTATCAAGAGCAGCCTGTTCGACAACCGCCTGCGTCTGAATGTCAGCGGCTTCACCTATACGGTCAACGATATCCAGCTCAACGGCAACGATTCCAACGGCAACGGCGTCCTGTTCAATGCCGACAAGGCGCGTGCCTACGGCCTGGAAGCAGACATGGATTGGCGGCCGATCCCCAACCTGTCGCTGACCGCCGGCCTGAGCCTGCTGCACAGCGAGATCCAGGACAAGCGTGTCTATGCGCAGGTCTGTGCGTTGAATGGTGTGGTGGTGTGTACGGTCAACGACCCGACCATCAAGATCGGTAACAATGTCTACGCCCAGATCGACGGCAACCCGTTGCCGAACGCGCCCAAGTACAACGTGAACCTGGCCGCGCGCTACGACATTCCGGTGGGCGATGACGGCGCGGTGTTCTTTGCCACCGACTGGAACAAACAGGGCGAAACCCAGTTCGTGCTGTATGACAGCAAGGAGTTCTATTCCAAGGGCAACTTCGAAGGTGGCCTGCGCGTTGGCTATACCGGCGGCTACGGCGCTTGGGAAGTGGCGGCATTCGCCCGCAACATCACCAACGAGAAGAACCTCAAGGGCGTGATCGAGAACTACATGGCAGCCGTCTACAACGACCCGCGCATCATCGGCGTGTCGTTCAACTACAACTGGCGCTAAGCCTGTCTGTAGTGCCGAGCCATGCTCGGCAGGGGGCTTTGCCGCAAAATCCAAAGCCCCCTCATCCGCTCCTTTGGGGCACCTTCTCCCGTAAACGGGAGAAGGAATGGAAGCCAAGCCAAGCATCATCTGTAGTGCCGAGCCATGCTCGGCAGGAGCTTTACCGCAAAATCCAAAGCTCCCCTCATTCGCCCCTGCGGGGCACCTTCCCCCAAGAAGGGGGCTGCAGTCCCGTGAACGGGAGAAGGAATGGAAGCCAAAGCCAAGCATCCTCTGTAGTGCCGAGCCCTGCTCGGCAGGGGCTTTGCCGCAAAACCCAAAGCCCCCCTCATCCGCCCCTTCGGGGCACCTTCTCCCGTAAACGGGAGAAGGAATGGAAGCAACGCCAAGCATCATCCGTAGTGCCGAGCCATGCTCGGCAGGGGCCTTTCATTGCTGCCCAACAAAGGCTTTACCTTCCAGCTCAGGTCACGCTTCCCCCAGTGTGCCAATCAAGCTGCGCCGGGCTCATACTCTGCCCATCACCGAGCGAAGGGGGCAACGATGCGAGGATTCCTGAAAGGACTGCTGGCCGTGGTGCTTGGGCTTGTCGCAGGCAGCGCGGTGAACATGGGATTGGTGCTGCTAGGCGCTCAGCTGGTGCCACCGCCGGCTGGGGTGGATACCAGTACCGCTGAAGGACTGAAGGCGGCGATGCCGCTGCTCCAGGCGAGGTACTTCCTGTTTCCTTTCCTGGCGCATGCGCTGGGAACCTTCGCCGGTGCGTTGGTGGCGACCTGGGTGGTTGGTCGCGTGAACCGACTCCCGGCGCTGTTGATCGGCCTGTTGTTCCTGATGGGCGGTATCGCCAGCTGCTTCATGCTGCCTGCACCGCGCTGGTTTGAAGTGCTGGATGTAGTGCTGGCCTACCTGCCATTGGCCTGGCTGGGCTACCTGCTGGCAAAAAAGCCAAGTCCTGCTGGAGCTGCGTAAGCCACGAAGCTGACATTCCAATCACCGACAAGCTCGCCGGTGGGCTGTAATCGCCGCGAGCGTCGCAGCTCAGGGCGCTTCGGCAGCACCGGTAGGTTGCGGCAACGCCTGCCCGAAGCACAGCACATTGCCGGCCGGATCGGTAACGCTGAAATCACGCATGCCATAGGGCCGGTCAGCAATGGCAACGGTGATGGCTACGCCCGCTGACTGGAGCTGCGCGTGGTAACTGTCGACGCCATCGATGTGCAGGTATAACCGGCTGATACCGCCGGGCTTGGTATCGGCGCGGCTGGCGAGCGTCAGTTCCACCTCATCACGGCACACCGCAGCCAACTCGGTGGGTTCACCCCATTCCCATGCCAGCGAGAAACCAAGCCGGTCCAGATAGAACGCCAGGGTGGTCGGCAGGTCCTCTGTAGCCAGGAAGGGGGAAACGGAGTGAAACTGAACATGCGCCATGATGTTGCTCCCAAGGTAAGGCTTCAGCGATAGTCGCATGTACGGCTGTGGGTAGGTTCCCAGCGCCGGCACGCAGATACGGAAGTACAACGACCAAGGAGATGCGTCGATGTCTTTTCCTGTGATTCTTGCAAGAGGGTGCTTGTTGCTGTGCGTGGTCCTGCTCTGCGCCTGCGCTTCGATCCCGCTGTCCACCGCGTTGCGGCTGTCTTCATTGGATGAGCGTGCGCTGGTGCAACTGGAACCAGCAGATATCCGGATCAAAGTGGCGGTTCCCCACGGCAATACGCTGAGTCCGGAGGAAACCCGGCTGGCATTGCGGCTGCAGCCCGAGGGTAAGGCTGCGCGGGTTGCAACGATGCCGCTGAGATTGGTGGGCTCCAGCCAAGGCGAACGCAGCTCTGGCTTTTTCAGCCCGGCCGTTGCCGTTACCACCTACGATCTGGCGCTGAGCACGGAAGGTGCCGCTCAACTGCGCGAGCTGCAGCGCGACGTAATGCACTTGCGCAGCGAGTCGGGCAAGGTGGAGCTCAGCGTGAACACGTCGTTCTCCAAAATAGCCGAAGGGACGAAGGAGATGCGCTTTTGGGTGGACATCAAACTTCGTTCGAATGACGCGTATCTGACCTTGTTTGATGGCGCGCAAATCAAATTCAAGATGGCCGAGGGATGAGCCAGGCGCTGTCACGTTTTCGGTCGCGGCTTTTCCAGCTGAAGTTCTGACTTGGGGCTTACTCGCGTTCGCTCAGCTCCTGGGCGGAATCAGGGTCTTGGCGTAGCTGTCGCGGTCGATATCCACAATCTGCACGCTGATCTGCAGCTCCAGTTCGGCGGCAACGATGGCGGCTTCCAGTGCGGCCAACAGTGTTTTGGCGATCGCGCGCTTGGTATCCGCATCGCGGCCACTGAGTAGTTCCAATCGCGCAGCCACAAACCCGCGCGGGCTTTCACTGATTCCAACCGCAAAGCAGTCAAAAGCGATGGCCCGTGACTTGATGTCGAGTTCCTGGAATTGTCCGGTGGCGAGCAGTGCCTGATTGGCGGTTCGCAACAACGCCGGAGTAATGGCGGTGCCCAGATTGCTGCTGTATTCAAGAGTCAGGTGCGGCATGGGGAGCTCGTTGTCAGGGCGGCGTGGTTCGCAGCATCGCGTTGATACGTTGGATCATCGCATCGGAATAGTTGATATGGGTGGGTGTATCGGCGAGCGGTGCGGCGGCATTGGCATCGCGCAAGTCCGCATCGAGCCCGCTTTTGGGCAGATAGATGGGTGCCGCCACTGAGAATCCGTGCTCAGGCAGCCGGCCGTGGATGGCGCGATACAGCTGGATGGCGTCAAGCAGGGTCAGCGCCGGGCCGGGATGCATGCGATCCGCGTCGTACCAGGGCAAGTCGGGCGCAGTGGCCGAGACGGTACGCAGGGCTTCGGAGATTGCCACATAGGGAATGCCGGCCTGTTCGGTAGCAGCCGCTTCCTTGGCAATCAGACGGCCGGATGCTGCCGCATGTGATTGGTAGCTGCCGAGCAGCAGTACGCGTGCACCGGCATCGCTCCCTGCCTTCGCCAATGTCTTTATCGCCGCCTGCGATGTTGTGCAGGCGGATTCGTCCGGCCAGCACAGCAGCGCGCCGCCTTGTTCCTGCAGGATCAGCAGCTCGGAGGGATGTTCGCTCAGTGCGCGTTGCACCGAGCCATCGGCAACCCGTTGGTGGAGGAGAGCGCCGCCTTTGACAATCATCTGGCTGTGCAGTGGATGGCCGTTGGCGGTGCTCAGTGCTGCGTACGTTGCTGGCAGATTGCCCACGTAGATCAGGCTGTTGCCGACGAACAAAGCCCTTGCCGGTTGACGCGAAGTGTCACCGGCGCAGGCGTTGAATGTGAACAACAGCGCGAAAAGACAGATCCATCTATGCATTTCCGGCTCCGTGGTTCGCTGCGCTATCGATCAGCGTCTGACCCGCTTACCAATCAATGGTTCCGCGGATCACGGTCTGCACCTGCCCACCCGACCAGACGTCGCCGTGTTCGTCGATGCACAGCTCAAGCAATGCATCGTGGCCGACTTCGCGGCCTTGGCTTGCGGTATAGCGCTTGTTGCTGCCGGGCAGGGCATCGCGTTCGTCCAGCCATGCGGCCAGCACTGCATTGGCGGCACCGGAGGCGGCGTCTTCAAAGCGGCGGCCGTTGCCGACAAAGGCGCGCACAACCAGTTCGTAGCCGTCGCCTGCGGTGCGTGCGTAGGCGAATACGCCCATCGCGCCAGTGGATTCGGCGAGGGTGGCGATGGCGTCCCAGTCTGGGCTGAGCGCGCGCAGTGCGGCTTCGTCTGCGACTTCCACCAGCCACCAGCGGCGGCCACCATCCATCAATGCGGGCGGCAGGCTGCCCAGCGGCCAGCCGACGATGGCCGGCTGCAGGCGCGCATCACCTGCAGTGACGATCTCGGCCACCGAGGCGCGCGGTGTGCGGATGGCGATGGTACGGATGCCGTCGTGCTCGCTGACCTGCAGCGGCAGCTGGCCGGCAATGCCGTCCTGTACCAGTTGGCCGTCGATGGCTGCGGCCACGCCACTTTCCAGCACCGCATGGGCGCTGCCAACGCTGGGGTGGCCGGCGAATGGCACCTCTTTCTGCGGGGCGAACATGCGGATGCCGTAGCTGCTGCCTGGTTTGGTCGGGGCGAAGATGAAGGTGGTCTCAGGCAAACGGGTCCAGCGGGCGATGGCCTGCATGGCGGCATCGTCCAAGCCGTCGGCATCGAGCACCACGGCCAGCGGATTGCCGGTACCGGGGCGGGGGGCGAAGACATCAAGTTGCAGGAAGCGGCGGGTGGTCATGGTCGGGTCCGAATTCGATTGCTGGTGTTGCCGTTGTTGCCGTTGCTGTTGCCATTGCTGTTGCTTTGGCTTTGGCTTTGGCTTTGGCTGTTGCTGTTGCTGTTGCTGTGGCTTAAGCCCCTCCCCCGCCTGCGGGAGAGGGGTTGGGGTGAGGGGAGGCGGACGTAGTCCGCTTGCTCTGGTTTTTGCGCGATTGAGAGATCACAAAGAAAAAGCAAAGGCATGCGTGCTTCGCACGCTTCCCCTCATCCGCCCTTTGGGCACCTTCTCCCGTAAACGGGAGAAGGGAGACATTCAGGCATGGCTTGCGCCCTTACCACTCAATCTGCCCAGCAATCACCTGCTGCACTTCACCACCAATCCAGATGTTGGACTCTGCGTCCACTTCCACCCGCACCTCGCCATTGCGACCGAGCTCGCGGCCCTGGCTGGCCAGGTATTGCTGGAAAGGCTTGATCCGCCCCTGTTGCAGCAGCTGTGCGGCAACCAGCGCATTGGCGCTGCCGGTGACCGGGTCTTCGTTGATGCCAACACCGGGAGCGAAGGCGCGCACCACGTATTGGTAGCCAACGTCCGGGCGGTCAGCAGGCGCGTACACCGCCAGCTTGCCGCGGCCCGGCATGGCCGCAATTGCCGCCAGCTCCGGCTTGTAGCGGCGCAGGGCGGCTTCGTTGCCGGCTTCCAGCAGCCACCAGTCCGGGCCGTTGTTCCACAGTTCCGGGCTGTGGCCGCGCTTGGCCAGGGCCGCCAGGCCGTCGGGCAGCTTCTCCATGGCGGTCTCGCGGCGTTCGGCCTGCGGGCTGCGCACGTGAATCTGGCGGAACCAACGCCCGCCCTGTACCCGCACCGGCAGCAGGCCAGCGGCGCATTGCTGGATCAGCTGGCCATTGTCGTCCGGCGTGGCCAGGCCAAGCTCCACTGCGGCCCAGGCGGCGCCCACGCTGGGGTGACCGGCGAAGGGCAGTTCACCTTTGGGGGTAAAAATGCGGATGTGGTAGCTGGCGCCCTCGTCGGGAGGCAGGAAGAAAATGGTCTCGGACAGGTTCAGCCAGGCGGCGATGGCCTGCAGGGCGGCATCATCCAGACCTTCGCTGTCGACGATGACGCCCAGCGGGTTGCCGGTGCCGGGGCGGGAGGCGAATACATCCAACTGCAGATAGCGGCGAGCGGACATTGCGAACAGGTTCCAGACGACGGCCCGGCAGCTTACCAGTGCACCTGTGCATCGATAACCCGCTGGACCTGGCCGCCAATCCAGACCGTGCCTTGCGCATCGATTACTACCTGCACGCGGCCATCGCGTCCGAGCTCGCGGCCTTGGCTGGCTACATAGCTGGCATCGCTGCGCGATAGTTGCCCGTGTTGCTGCAACCACGCTGCGATCAGCGCATTGGCACTGCCGGTGACCGGATCCTCGGGCACGCTCGCCGCGTCGGCCGGGCAGAACACGCGCACCGCCAGGCTGTGATCTGTACCGGCTTCGGCTGCGAACACGGCCACACCGGTTGCATCCGTGGCATTGCTCCAGTCACGTATGGCGGGCATGTCTGGAACCAGTGCGCGCACGCTGGCTGCATCGCGCGCCGGCAGCAACCACCACCGTGGACCGTTGTCCCAGAGTTCGGGAACATGGCCGGGGGAGATCAAGGCCTGCAACTGTTCCGGAACAGCGCCTGACGCGGTTGAATGCCGCTGGGCCGGTGGACTGGCCAACAGGATGGTTGGGGCGTCGGCTGGCCCAGCCACCTGTACGGGCAGCAGGCCGGCTGCGCACTGCTGTATCAGCCGGCCATCACTTGGCTGCGCCAACCCCGAGATCACCGCTGCCCAAGCCGCGCCAATGCTCGGATGGCCAGCAAACGGCAGTTCTCTGCTGGGGGTGAAGATGCGGATGCGATAACTGGCGCCGTCCTCCGGGGGCAGGAAGAAAACGGTCTCGGACAGGTTCAGCCAGGCGGCGAGGGCCTGCATGGCGGTGGTGTCCAGGCCTTCGCTGTCGAGGATGACGCCGAGCGGGTTGCCGGTGCCGGGGCGGTCGGCGAAGACGTCCAGTTGCAGGTAGCGGCGCGGGGGCATGGCTTTGGGTGTGTTGTGGGGCTGCGGTCAGCTTAGGGGCGTTGGATGGAAGCGCTAGAGGTGGGCGGGCTTTTGGAGGCATTCCTTAAGAATGGCGAATCGTCATGTCCCCGCCTGCGTGGGAATGACGGCTTATAAAATCGGGAGCCATAGCCACAGCAAATCCCCAAACCCCAATCTCCAAAACCCCGTCCATTCACCCAAAGATGACCCGGATCGTTGCAAGTGCTACTTTCTTCGCCCCGGGAGGGGAGGCCGGGCGGCGATGGTATCGCCGGTAACTCAGTCGTCCTGCCTCAACGGCCTTGGCATAGAATCGGGAGTTCCGCCCGCGTTGCCGGGTCTTTCTCCCACCTGTGAACCCTCAAAGCCAATGTCTGCTTCCCCAATTGCTGATCGCTGGATCGTCCTCAAGTTCGGTGGCACCTCGGTGTCGCGTCGTCATCGCTGGAACACGATCGGTCAGTTGGCGAAAAAACGGGCAGACGAAACCGGCGGCCGGGTGCTGGTGGTGGTATCGGCCTTGTCCGGCGTCACCAACGAGTTGACCGCCATTGCCGACGGCGCTGCCGACAGCCGCGAGCGCGTGGCCGCGCTGGTCACCCGTCACAACGAATTTCTCGCCGAGCTGGAGCTGGGCACCGAGGTGCTGGCTGAACGCCTGGCCGCGCTGCAGGCGCTGCTGGATGACCCGCGCGCGGCCAGCCGCCCGCTGGACTGGCAGGCTGAAGTGCTGGGCCAGGGGGAATTGCTCTCTTCCAGTGTCGGCGCGGCCTATCTGCGCAGCACCGGCCTGGATTTCGGCTGGATGGACGCGCGCGAATGGCTGAACGCACTGCCGCCCGCGCCCAACCAGACCGAATGGTCGCAACGCCTGTCGGTGAACTGCCAGTGGCAGGGCGGCGGCGACTTCAAGCAGCGCTTCTCGGCCCAGCCGACGCGCATGCTGATCAGCCAGGGCTTCATCGCCCGCCACGGCGACGGTGGCACTGCCATTCTCGGCCGTGGTGGTTCGGACACGTCAGCGGCCTATTTCGGTGCGCTGCTCGGTGCCAGCCGCGTTGAGATCTGGACCGACGTGCCGGGCATGTTCAGCGCCAACCCCAGGGACGTGCCGGACGCGCGCCTGCTGACCCGCCTCGACTATTACGAAGCGCAGGAAATCGCCACCACCGGCGCCAAGGTGCTGCACCCGCGCTCGATCAAGCCCTGCCGCGATGCCGGCGTGCCGATGGCCATCCTCGATACCGAGCGCCCGCACATGCCGGGCACCAGCATCGACGGCAGTGCCGAGCCGGTGCCGGGCGTGAAGGCGATCAGCCGCCGCAACGGCATCGTGCTGATCTCGATGGAAGGCATCGGCATGTGGCAGCAGGTCGGCTTCCTGTCCGACGTGTTCAACCTGTTCAAGAAGCACGGCCTGTCGGTGGACCTGATCGGTTCGGCCGAGACCAACGTCACCGTGTCGCTGGACCCGTCTGAAAACCTGGTCAACACCGATGTGCTGGCCGCGTTGTCGGCCGACCTGTCGCAGATCTGCAAGGTCAAGGTGATCGTGCCGTGCGCGGCCATCACCCTGGTCGGTCGTGGCATGCGCTCGCTGCTGTACAAGCTCTCCGACGTGTGGGCCACGTTCGGCAAGGAGCGCGTGCACATGATTTCGCAGTCCTCCAACGACTTGAACCTGACCTTCGTCATCGACGAAGCCGACGCCGATGGCCTGTTGCCCATCCTGCACGCCGAGCTGATCGACAGCGGCGCCATGCCGGTTTACGAAGAACAGGTGTTCGGCCCACGCTGGCGCGAAATCACCGGCAGCATCCGTCCGCGGCAGACGCCGTGGTGGCAGGCACCAGCCAAGCAGCAGCAGCTGTTGCAGCTGGCCGCGAAGGGCACACCGGCCTACGTCTACGACCTGGACAAGGTGCGCGAACGCGCCCGCCAGTTGAAGGCGATCGGTGCCATCGATCGCCGCTTCTATGCGATCAAGGCCAACTCGCATCCCGAGATTTTGCGTACGCTGGCTGCCGAAGGTTTCGGCCTGGAATGCGTCTCGCAGGGTGAGGTGGAGCTGGTGTTTGCCTCGGTGCCGGACATCAGCCCCGAGCGCGTGCTGTTCACCCCGAGCTTTGCGCCGATCACCGAGTACCAGGCGGTGCTGGCGCGTGGCGTCAACGTCACCGTCGACAATGTCGAGCTGCTGCAGAACTGGCCGGAAGTCTTCCGTGGCCGCAAGCTGTGGCTGCGTATCGACCTGGGCCACGGCGATGGCCACCACAAGAAGGTCAACACCGGCGGCAAGGATGCCAAGTTCGGTCTGTCCGCGCTGCGTGTGGATGAGTTCATCGCCGCTGCGCGCGCGCTGGATATCCGCATCACCGGCGTGCATGCGCACCTGGGTAGCGGCATCGAGAACAGCGGCCACTGGAAGCAGATGGTCGATGAAATGGCTGGTTTCGCCCGCCGCATCGGCAGCGTCGAGATCCTTGATATCGGCGGCGGCTTGCCGGTGCCGTACAGCGACGACGACGAGCCCTTCGATCTGGATGCCTGGGCCGTTGGTCTGGCCGAGATCAAGGCCGTGCACCCGGCATTCCAACTGGCGATCGAGCCGGGCCGCTTCATGGTCGCCGAATGCGGCGTGCTGCTGACCCACGCCACGCAGGTGGTGGAGAAGGACGGCGTGCGCCGCGTTGGTCTGGATGCCGGCATGAACGCCTTGCTGCGCCCGGCGTTGTACGACGCCTGGCACGACATCGCCAACCTCAGCCGCCTGGGCGATGCGCGCGATGTTGATTTCAGCGTGGTCGGCCCGATCTGCGAATCCAGCGACGTGTTCGCGCAGCGGGTGAAGCTGCCGGCGGCCACCGCACACGGCGATGTGATGTTGATCGCCGATGCCGGCGCCTATGGCTTCAGCATGGCCAGTACCTACAACCAGCGCGCTCTGCCGCGCGAGGACATCATCGATGGCTGATGTTGTTCGTTCCCTGCATACCTCTTTGTCGTCCCGCCGCGCCACCGCGCGAAAACGGTTCGTTTGATTCGGATACGCCATGACAGCTTTTGATAAAGACCAGGTTTCCCGCTTCCGCTTCGTCCGCTGCGATTTCGCCGTGGATACCGGTGTTGCGCAGCTGGTATACGCCTTCGACGACGGCCCGGAGCTGACCGAGACCGTCACCGTGCCGGGTGCGCCGTTCCAGCTGGATGGCGACCGCGCCGCAGCGGTGCAAGGCGCCCTGCAGCTGCTGCACCTGATCGCCGGTGTCAGCTACTACAAGGCGGCGGTGCCGGCGCAGGTCAGCATCGACAGCTACGCCATCGACGCGGCCACCGCCGCGCTGGTGGAAACGGTGTACTTCAACGGCCTGGGCGAGTTCGCCTACCGCAACGGCCTGAACCTGCGCGACAGGTTCAAGCTGCCCGCTTCGCTCCCCTCTCCCGTTTACGGGAGAGGGGCAGGGGGTGAGGGCGCTTCTGCCCCCAATCTCAACCTTACCCACCACGCCCTGGTAGCCATCGGCGGCGGCAAGGACTCGCTGGTCAGCATCGAAGCCCTGCGCAATGCCGGCGTTGCCGAAACCGTCACCTGGATCGGCGGCTCGCAGCTGATCCGGGCCTGCGCCGAGCGCACCGGCCTGCCGACGCTCAACATCGGCCGCACGCTGGCGCCGGAGCTTTTCGAACTCAACCGTCAGGGTGCCTGGAACGGCCATATCCCGGTTACCGCAGTGAACTCGGCGATCATGGTGCTGGCCGCCGTGGTGCAAGGTGTGGACCAGGTGGTGTTCTCCAACGAACGCTCGGCCAGCTATGGCAGCCAGATCGCCGGTACCGGCGAAGTGAACCATCAGTGGTCCAAGGGCTGGGCCTTCGAGAAGGCGTTCGGCGAATACGTGCAGCAGTACATCGCCGCCGACCTGAACTACTACTCGCTGCTGCGCCCCTTGTCGGAACTGGCGGTGGCCCGCCAGTTCGCCAAGACCGATTTCTACGACGCGCATTTCTCCAGCTGCAACCGCAACTTCCACATCCTCGGCGAGCGCCCGGTGAACCGCTGGTGCGGCGTCTGCCCGAAGTGCCACTTCGTGTTCCTGGCGCTTGCCCCGTTCATGCCGAAGATGCGTCTGGTGCGCATCTTTGGCCGCAACCTGCTGGACGACAGCGAGCAGGCCGGCGGCTACGACGCGTTGCTGGAGTTCCAGGACCACAAGCCGTTCGAGTGCGTGGGCGAAGGCAAGGAATCGCGGGCGGCGATGGCGACCCTGGCAGCGCGCCCGGATTGGAAGGAAGACGTGCTGGTCAAGCGTTTCGCCACCCTGATCCAGCCGACCCTGTCGGCCGACGAACTGCACATTGAACCGTTGCTGGTCTTTGATGGCGAGCACCGCATCCCGGCAGCACTGTGGGAGCGTCTGCGTGCGAATTTCGCAGCTTGAAGGCAAGCGTGTCGCGCTGTGGGGCTGGGGGCGTGAGGGGCGTGCGGCGTATCACGCGTTGCGTGACCGGGAATGGAGCGTCGTTGGTACGCAATCGCAGGAGCAGTTTCCTGCCCGTTTGACGGTGCTTTGTTCTGCGTCCGAAGCAGAAGAAATTCTTGCGCTTGGCGACGCGCATCTATGTGTTGAAACCGCCCTCAGTGGCGAGCTGCTGGCTTCGTTCGACGTGGTCATCAAGTCGCCGGGTATCAGTCCTTACAAGCCCGAGGCGCAACATGCTTTGACGCAGGGCACGCAGTTCATCGGCGGCACCTCGTTGTGGTTCAGCGAACACGCCGATGCCGATGGCGCGCTGCCCAACACCGTCTGCGTCACCGGCACCAAGGGCAAGAGCACCACCACCTCGCTGCTGGCGCATCTGCTGCGCGCGGCCGGGCATCGCACCGGCTTGATCGGCAACATCGGCTTGCCCTTGCTGGAAGTGCTGGACCCGCAGCCGGCACCGGAATACTGGGCGGTGGAGCTGTCCAGCTACCAGACCGGTGAAGTTGCGCGTAGTGGAACGCGGCCGGACGTTGCCATCGTGCTGAACATCTTTCCCGAGCATCTGGATTGGCACGGCAGCGAGCAGCGCTACATCGACGACAAGCTGTCGTTGGTGACCGGCGGCCATCCGCGCGTGGCCGTGCTCAATGCGGCGGACGAGCACCTGCGCGTTCTGCAGCTGCCGCATAGCGAGATCGTCTGGTTCAACCAGCCTGAAGGCTGGCACATGGTTGGCGAAGTCGTGCATCGCGGCGCGCAACCGGTATTTGATACCTCCAACACGCCGCTGCCTGGCCGGCATAACCGCGGCAATCTGTGCGCCGTGTTGGCGGCGCTGGAAGCATTGGGTTTGGATGCGGTTGCATTGGCACCTGCGGTGCAGAGCTTCCGGCCGTTGCCGAACCGCCTGCAGCTGTTGGGCGAACGCGATGGCCTGCGTTGGGTCAATGATTCGATCAGCACCACGCCGCACGCCTCGCTGGCTGCGTTGGATTGCTTTGCCGGGCAGCGCATTGCGCTGTTGGTGGGTGGACATGATCGCGGCGTGGACTGGCACGATTTCGCCGAGCACATGCGTGACAACCCACCGGTCGAGATCGTGACCATGGGCAACAACGGCCCGCGCATCAATACGCTGCTGGCGCCGTTGGCAGAGGCTGGCGGTTTTGGCCTGCATGCCGCGACCGATCTACCGCATGCGGTTGAACTGGCGCGCGCTGCGCTGGGCGAGCAGGGCGGGGTAGTGCTGTTGTCGCCGGGCGCTCCGAGCTTTGGCGCCTACAAGGACTATGTGGCGCGCGGGCGGCATTTTGCTGAATTGGCCGGGTTTGACCCGGACAGCATCAGCGCGATTCCCGGGTTGGGGATTGGTTGAGTCGCTTCAGCTTCTTCAGCTAGCAGCTGCCCTCATCCCCACTCTCGCTCCGCGCCCCGGCCCTTGTGCTGGCGCAAGTGCGTTAGACGGACGGCGAACCTGTGGTTTGCAACCTGCCCGCCTCACCCCGCAGGCGGGAGAGGGGCTAGTGCACTCGCAGCCGGCGCGATCCGAACCCCTCTCCCGTTTACGGGAGAGGGGCTAGTGCACTCGCAGCCGGCGCAATCCGAACCCCTCTCCAGTTTACGGGAGAGGGGTTGGTGCACTCGCAGCCGACGCAATCCGAGCCCCTCTCCCGTTTAAGGGAGAGGGGTTGGTGCACTCGCAGCCGACGCAATCCGAGCCCCTCTCCCGTTTACGGGAGAGGGGTTGGGGTGAGGGCAAGCTTCTAGCTCATGAAACCCCAAAGCGCCTAGACTCGCCACAAACCCCAGACCGGAGCAGTCCCATGCGAGCAGCACGGAAAATGCAGTTGGCGGTATTGGCGCTGTGTGTCACCGCATCCATCCCCGCCTTCGCAAAAATGCAGCAACGCCCCGTCGAATGGCAGCTCGAAGGCACCACCTACAGCGGCGTACTGGTCTACGACGACGAAGGCGATGCCCGCCGTCCGGGTGTGGTGATGGTGCCCAACTGGCGCGGCGTCAACGCCTCAGCGGTTGCCAAGGCCGAGCAGATTGCCGGCGACGACTACGTGGTGCTGGTTGCTGATGTTTACGGCAAGGATGTGCGGCCCAAGGACAATGACGCCGCAGGGGCAGCCTCCAAGCCGCTGCGTGAGAATCGGACCCTGCTGCGCGCCCGCGCAGCTGCGGCGCTGGAGGCGCTGAAAGCCCAAGCCGGCAAAGCGCCGCTCGATGCAGCCAACATCGCCGCCGTAGGCTTCTGCTTCGGTGGCACCACCGTGCTGGAAATGGCCCGCGCGGGAATGCCGTTGGCGGGTGTGGTGAGCCTGCACGGCGGCTTGTCGACACCCGCACCGGCAGCAGCAGGCAGCGGCAAGGTACCCATTCTGGTACTCAACGGCGCAGCCGACCGTGGCGTCAGCGCCGAGGACATCACCAACTTCGGTAGCGAGATGGACGCGGCCAAGGCTGACTGGCAGTTCGTCAATTTCAGCGGCGCGGTGCATTGTTTCGCCGAGTCCGACGCCAACAGCCCGCCCGGCTGCCTGTACGACCCACGCGCCGCCAAGCGCGCCTGGAAGATGATGGACAACTTCCTGGAAGAACGCCTGGGCGACTGAAGCTTTGGTAGTGCCGAGCCATGCTCGGCAGGGGCATTACCAGCAATGCCAAAACTGTAGTGCCGAGCCATGCTCGGCAGGGGCTTCACCGGCAATCCATCAGATTGTGGGAGCGGCGTAAGCCGCGAAGCCAAAGCCAGAACAGAAGCCGTGAAGCTTACCCCTCCCCAACCCTCCCCTTCGCTACGCGAAAGGGAGGGAGCGTAGTGCCGAGTCATGCTCGGCAAGGGCCTTACCAGCAATGCCAGAACTGTAGTGCCGAGCCATGCTCGGCAGGGGCTTCACCGGCAATCCATCAGATTGTGGGAGCAGCGTAAGCCGCGAAGCCAAAGCCAGAACAGAAGCCGTGAAGCTTACCCCTCCCCAACCCTCCCCTTCGCTACGCGAAAGGGAGGGAGCGTAGTGCCGAGCCATGCTCGGC
>NZ_JBDJMY010000050.1:0-32709 GCF_039674165.1 Stenotrophomonas terrae | reverse complement strand
ATGCTCGGCAGGGGCTTTCCTGGTAGAGCCCTAGCCGAGCATGGCTCGGCTCTACCCAGTCAAAAGCCAACCCCTCCCCAGCCCTCCCCTTCGCTACGCGAAAGGGAGGGGGCGCAAGCTGCGGTCTGCTCCAACGGGCATGAACCCTCACCTCACCGCACACCTGTCTACGACGCGACTCCGACAACTGTCCTTCGACAGTAGCCACACACCCGCGCGGAAACCGCCATGTCCACCAGCGAAACGCTCAGCAAGGTTCCCGCCATCACCCTTGGCTTCTGGGCAATCAAGATCCTCGCCACCACCTTGGGCGAAGTGGGCGGTGACGCGGTCACCATGTCGATGAACCTGGGTTACCTGCTGGGCACGGTGTTGTTCGCCACCATCTTTGCCGGCGCTGTATTCGCGCAGATCCGCTCACCGTACTTCCGCCCCTGGATCTACTGGTTCGCCATCGTCGCCAGCACCACCGTCGGCACCACCCTGGCCGACTGCGTTGATCGCTCACTGGGCATTGGCTACACCGGCGGCACCACGCTGTTGCTGGGCCTGCTGCTGATCACCTTGCTGGTATGGCAGCGCAGCACCGGCAGCGTCTCTGTGAGCCAGATCGATTCGCCGCGCAGCGAGCTGTTCTACTGGCTCACCATCACCTTCTCGCAGACCCTGGGCACCGCCTTGGGCGACTGGGCTGCCGATACCCAAGGCCTGGGCTATGGCGGCGGCATTGCCTTGTTCGGCGGCCTGCTAGCGCTGGTTGCGCTGCTCTGCGCCAACACCCGCATCTCGCGCACTGCACTGTTCTGGGCCGCCTTCATTCTGACCCGGCCGTTGGGCGCGGTGGTGGGCGACTTCCTCGATAAACCGCTGGACCATGGCGGCCTGGCCTTGAGCCGCTATGCCGGCTCGGCCGTGCTGCTGCTGGCGATCGTTGCCTGCATCGCCCTGCTGCCGCAGCGCCCTGCCCGCCTGGCCCTCTGAGCTCCTTTCCGCCAGCTGATTCCCGTCTCGCCTGAAACAATTGAACATCCATCTTGATAGAGAGATATAATGGCCGGCAACCCGTCACAGCCGGCCGTTTCCGATGACCGCGATCAGCTTCGAGTTCTACCCGCCCAAGACCGACGACCAGCGTGCCCAGCTGGACCGCACCGCCACCAAGCTCAAGGCGCATGCGCCTGAATATGTGTCGTGCACCTTCGGTGCCGGTGGCTCGACCCTGAGCTATACCTCCGAGACCGTGCGCCACCTCAACCAGCACCACGGCCTGCAGGCGGCACCGCATCTGTCCTGCGTCGGCGGTACCCGCGAGGAGATCCGCGAGCTGCTCAAGCTGTACCGCGCCATCGGCGTGAAGCGCATCGTTGCCCTGCGTGGCGACCTGCCCTCGGGCATGGGCTTCCCCGGTGACATGCGCTACGCCTCCGAGCTGATCGCCTTCATCCGCGCCGAACATGGCGATGCCTTCCGCATCGAGGTGGGCGCCTATCCGGAAACCCATCCGCAGGCCAGCGATGCACTGGCCGACCTGCGGCATTTCAAGACCAAGATCGATGCCGGTGCGGATGCCGCCATCACCCAGTACTTCTACAACGCCGATGCGTATTTCCACTTCGTCGATGCCGCGCGCAAGCTGGGCGTGGAAGTGCCGATCATCCCCGGCATCATGCCGATCTCCAATTTCAGCCAGCTGCGTCGTTTCTCCGAGCAGTGCGGTGCCGAAATCCCACGCTGGGTCAGCAAGCGCATGCAGGCCTTCGGCGATGATGCCGAGGCAGTGCGCGAGTTCGGTGCCGATGTGGTTGCCAGGCTGTGCGAACGGCTGATCGCCGGTGGCGCACCGTCGCTGCATTTCTATACGCTCAATCTGGCCAAGCCTACCAACGCCGTGCTCGATCGCCTCTGCCGCAGCTGAGCAATTTTTTCTTCCTGCGCGCTCGGGCAACCGCTACGCTTGGCCGATGCGCCTGCTGCTGCTCCTGTTGCTTACCTGCTCCGCCCTGGCGGTGTTCAATGCGCGCGCGCAGCAGATAAACCGCTGCACCAATTCACAGGGCCAGACCGTCTACGGCGACAAACCCTGCGAAGTGATGGGCGCGCGCGCACGCCTGCTGCCCAACGCGCGCACCGCCGGCGGCAGCGGGCTATATCGCGACAGCTGCGCGCGGCGTCTCAGCGAACTGGTCGCGCAGATCCAATCGGCGGCCGACGCCCGCGACCCCAACCGTCTGTCAGGCATCTATCTGTGGAACGGGCTTTCCAATGCCGCCGCCACCCGGGTCATGGACCGGCTGGATGAAATCGTCCAGCGGCCGCTGATAGATATCGCACCGGTATTCCCGGAAGAACCCGCTTACGTGCCGGCGCCCACCGAACCGTTCACCTATACCGACGGCACGCCGGTCGATGCCACCCAGGACGGCGACAACAACTCTGATCCACAGGTGCATGTCATCACCAATGTGCGCACCGGCCCGCGCCGCCCCATCGCCTTGCGGCTGGAGCAGACCTTGCCACGCAGCGCCACGCCGACGCGGACCATCCTGCATCTGCGCCGCCAATACAACTGCTTCTGGATCACGCTGTAAGAGTGCTGCGTACTGCCTTCAGCGGCTCAACTCTGCGGCCATAGCGCGCGGATCGCCGCCACGCCCTGGCCACCGTGCCGACGCGCGGCTTCAACATCGCCCACGCCCATGCCGCCAATCGCGTAGATCGGCAGCGAAACCCGCTCGCGCAGCGCGACGAATGCGTCCCAGCCCAGGCCGGCGGCACCGGGATGGCTGGCGGTGGCCTGCAGCGGCCCCAGCACGGCGAAATCACAGCCCAATTGCTGTGCCGCCTGCAGCTGCGCCAGGTCATGGCAGGACGCCGCCACCGGCGATGATTCCGGCAACGGCCGTGCCTGCAACTGCAGCAGCTGCTCGCTGCCCAGGTGCACGCCAACGCCCAGCTCACGGGCCAGCGCGATATCGCGATTGAGCAGTATTTCAACGTGTTTGCCGAAGCGCTCCACCACGGTTCTGGCCAGCGCTTCGCGCCGTGCCGCCAGCGGCGTGCGCAGCTGGATGCGGCGAATGCCACTGGCGATGGCACCTTCCAGCGACGCCAACCAGGCGTCCTCGTTCTCGCCCGGTTCGGGAGTGACCAGGTAGTGGCAGGGCTGGCGCAGCGCCGCCACCACTGGCAGATCAGCCGGCGGCATCGAATAGCGCGACAGCTTGTCCGGCGTCACCCAGGTGATGGCCTGGCCTTCGCGGCCGCGCGCGGTGCCTTTCCAGTGCTGCACGCGGCGCACTTCCAGGCGCAGGCGCTTGTCCGGGTAGATCTGCGGCACGTCGATCACCCACTCGCCTACCTCGGCCTCGATGCCCAGTTCCTCGCGCAGTTCGCGGATCAGCGCCTGCTCGGAGGTTTCGCCTGGCTCGCGCTTGCCACCGGGGAATTCCCACAGGCCGGCCATATCGCTGTCGCCGGTGCGCCGGTTGAGCAGGATGCGGCCGCGCGCGTCGGTGATGACGGCGGCCACGACGTGGATTGAGCGTGAAGGGGATGTCATGGCCTGAGCATGCCGAAAACAGGGCGGTTGGTGCAATCGTTCGCTGAGCCCCGGTAGTGCCGAGCCATGCTCGGCGAGGGCTTTACCGGCGATGCATCGGACAGGTCACCGGCTTCGCGGCTGACGCCGCTCCTACAAGCTGGCCACCGGTAGTGCCGAGCCATGCTCGGCAGGGGGCTTGCCAGCGATGCGTCGGAAAGTTCATCAGCTTCGCGGCTAACGCCGCTCCCACAAAGCCCAACCGGTAGTGCCGAGCCATGCTCGGCAGGGGGCTTCACCGGTAATGCCTCTGCCGAGCATGGCTCGGCACTACAGGGGCAATGCTTAAAAAAAACCCCGCGCTTGGCGGGGCTTTTCATCAGTTCAGTTGGCCGTGGCAGTGCTTGTACTTCTTGCCACTTCCGCACGGACAGGGGTCGTTGCGGCCGACCTTGGGCGCGTTGGCCTCGTCGAGCACTTCCGCCGCTTCCTCGTCGGCGCTGTAGCCGCCGTTGTCCTGGTGCTGGAACTGCGACATCTGCAGGCGTGCTTCGGCCTGCTGGCGCTCCAGCTGCTCCATCGCCGCCACTTCTTCCTCGCTGCGCACACGCACGCGCGACAGCATGGTGATCACTTCGCGCTTGACGTTCTCCAGCATTTCCGAGAACAGCTCGAAGGCTTCCTTCTTGTATTCCTGCTTGGGCTGCTTCTGCGCGTAACCGCGCAGGTAGATGCCCTGACGCAGGTAATCCATGCGCGCCAGGTGCTCCTTCCAGCTCTGGTCGAGCACGGTCAGCATCACGTGCTTCTCCAGTGCGCGCATGGTCTCGGCGCCAACGGCCGCTTCCTTCTGCGCGAAGTGGGCGTCCATGAAGTCGATGACCTTCTGCGCGATGGCTTCGGCGTCGAGTTCTTCGTGCGCCTTGACCAGGCCGACCACGTCCATCTCCACGCCATATTCGCCTTCCAGCGTGGCCTGCAGGCCCTGCAGGTCCCACTGCTCGTCCACCGAGTTCGGCGGCACGAAGCGGGTCACCAGGTCGTAGATCACGTCGCCGCGGATGCCGTCGATGTTTTCCTTGACCGACTCGGCGTCCAGCAGCTCATCACGCTGGCCGTAGATCACCTTGCGCTGATCGTTGTTGACGTCGTCGAAGTCGAGCAGGTTCTTGCGGATGTCGAAGTTGTGCGCTTCCACCTTGCGCTGGGCCTTCTCGATCTGACGGCTGACCATGCGGTCTTCGATGACGTCGTCTTCCTTCATGCCCATCATGCGCATCGCCTTCTGCACCCAGTCAGAGGCGAAGATGCGCATCAGGTTGTCTTCCAGCGACAGGTAGAAGCGGGACGAACCCGGGTCACCCTGACGACCGGAACGACCGCGCAGCTGGTTGTCGATACGACGCGATTCGTGGCGCTCGGTGCCGACAATGTGCAGGCCGCCAGCGGCCTTGACCGCTTCGTGACGCTCCTGCCAGGCAGCCTTGACCGCAGCCTTCTGCTCGGCGCTGATCTCTTCGCCCAGCTCCTGCAATTCGGTTTCCAGCGAGCCGCCGAGCACGATGTCGGTACCACGGCCGGCCATGTTGGTGGCGATGGTGACCGAGCCCGGGCGACCGGCGTTGGCAACGATGGTGGCTTCGCGATCATGCTGCTTGGCGTTGAGCACTTCGTGCTTCACGCCGGCCTTGCGCAGGTGCTCGGACAGCATTTCCGAGGTTTCGATCGAGGTGGTACCCACCAGCACCGGCTGGCCGCGCTTGGCGCATTCTTCAATGTCCGCCAGCACCGCATTGAACTTGCCCTTGCGGTTGAGGAACACCTGGTCCGGGTAGTCCTTGCGCACGGTCGGCTTGTTGGTCGGGATGACCAGCACTTCCAGGCCGTAGATGCTCTGGAACTCGAACGCTTCGGTATCGGCCGTACCGGTCATGCCGGACAGCTTCTTGTACATGCGGAACAGGTTCTGGAAGGTGATGCTGGCCAGCGTCTGGTTCTCACGCTGTACCGGCACGCCTTCCTTCGCTTCCACCGCCTGGTGCAGGCCGTCGGACCAGCGGCGACCGGCCAGGGTACGGCCGGTGAATTCGTCGACGATGACCACTTCGCCGTCGCGCACGATGTAGTCCACGTCACGCTGGTAGATGGCGTGCGCGCGCAGTGCGGCGTTGAGGTGGTGGACGACGGTGAGGTTCTGCGCGGCGTACAGGCCGTTGTCGTTGTCGGCGCCGATGATGCCGGCTTCGCGCAACAATTCTTCGGCGTGCTCCATGCCCGCTTCGGACAGGAATACCTGCTTGCCCTTCTCGTCGACCCAGTAGTCGCCCTCGCCTTCCTCGGTTTCCTGCTTGATCAGGCTCGGCACCACGCGGTTGACGCGGATGTACAGCTCCGGGGAATCGTCGGCCGGGCCGGAGATGATCAGCGGGGTACGTGCTTCATCGATCAGGATGGAGTCGACTTCGTCGACGATGGCGTAGTGCAGGCCACGCTGGTAACGGTCGGCGCGGGTCAGCGCCATGTTGTCGCGCAGGTAGTCGAAGCCGAATTCGTTGTTGGTGCCGTAGGTGATGTCGCTGCCGTAGGCCTCGCGCTTGTCGCTGTGCGGCATGCCCGGGTAGACCACGCCAACGCTCAGGCCCAGCCAGTTGTACAGCTTGCCCATCTGCGCCGAGTCGCGGCGGGCCAGGTAGTCATTGACCGTGACTACGTGCACGCCCTTGCCTTCCAGCGCATTGAGGTAGACCGGCAGCGTAGCCACCAGGGTCTTGCCTTCACCGGTACGCATTTCGGCGATCTTGCCCAGGTGCAGCACCATGCCGCCGATCAGCTGCACGTCGTAATGGCGCATGCCCAGCACGCGCTGGGAGGCCTCGCGGCAGACCGCGAAGGCTTCGGGCAGGACCTTGTCCAGGGCTTCGCCGGCGGCGATGCGCTCACGGAACTCGGGGGTCTTGGCCTTCAGCTGGTCATCGGAGAGCTTCTGGATCTCCGGTTCCAAGGCATTGATCTTGGCGACGATACGGTTGAGCTGGCGAAGCTGGCGCTCGTTACGGCTGCCAAAAACGCGGGTAAGCAGGCTGTTGATCATTGAAGGAACCGGTTTGAATGAAATGCCGTGCGACCTGGCTCACCCCCTGGGTTCACCGGTCACAAACGAAACAGGGCGCAATGCGCCCTGTCGATGGCAACGCCTATTGTAGCTTGGGGCGGACGCTTGGGTTTCAAGCTCCCCGCAACAAGTCAGCGCCGGCTGACCTGCCGGCCCCCATCAGCCGCGGCTGAGACGCCCAACCGGGGTGTTGCCGCCCTCGCCGAGGAACTTGCGCGGGTTCATCACCGTGCCGTTCTGCCACACCTCGAAGTGCACGTGGGCGCCGGTGGAACGGCCGGTGGAGCCAGCCTTGGCCACTTCCTGGCCCGCACGCACCAGCCCGCCTTCACGCACGGTCAGGCGCGAGTTGTGGGCGTACAGGGTCTTGTAGCCGTTGCCATGGTCGATTTCGACCACATTGCCGTAACCGCCCTTCACCCCGGAGAAACTGACCACGCCATCGGCCACGGCCAGAACCGGGTCGCCGACACGGGCGTGGAAGTCCATGCCCTTGTGGTTGCCGGCACCGCGGCCGAACGGATCGGCGCGGCCGCCGAAGTTGGACGTGATGTAGGTGTTGCGGATCGGCATGCGCGACGGCACGGCGTTCAGCTCCAGCTGGTGATCGAACAGCAGCGATTCCATCACCGACAACTGCTTGCCTGAAGCAGCAAAACGCTGCTCCAGCACCTGTAAGTCGCTGTTTACCGCGCTCACCGGGATATCCTGGGTCGGGCCGGGCTCGCCTTCACCCATACCCGGGGTTTCCTGGAAGTCGAACTCGCCGTCTTCCAGCTTGCCCATCTGGGTCAGACGCTCACCCAGGGCATTGAGCCGGGTGGCCTGCGCCTGCAGCTCGCCGAGGCGGGCGGCCAGGGCGTTGACCTGGGTCTGCGCGTCAGCGCGTACCTTGGCCAGTTCCTGCTGCTGGTGGTCGACCTTGGACTGCAGGGCCGAGTCGCCAACCATGCCGATGGCCAGGCTGAGCGCCACGCCCATCAGGCAACCAACGCCGAGTACGCTACCCAACAGGGCTTGAGGGCGGTCCTCGAAAAACATCTGAACACGTGACAAGGGCGTCTTAGCCTTCTGTTCACGCGTTTTGATTACGATCTTTTTAAATGTCATTGAAGAATTCTTATGTCAGAGCCGAAATCCAGTGTTCGTTCCCGTTCCGCGCCCAAACAGGCGCTGGAAGCGGCGATGGCGGACAAAGCAGGAAATCCGCTGCGCCGGGCCTTGTGGCTCGATGCGATGGACCGGCAATTGCGCCCCCATTTGCCGCCGGCGCTGGCTAACCGTTGCCGGTTGGCCAATGTGGACGGCGAACACCTCGTTTTTCTCGTCGAATCGCCGGTGTGGCACGCCAAAGTAAGGCTTGCCGAAGACCAGCTGCTCGACGCGGCCCGATCCATCGGGCTGAAGGCCACTCGGGTGACCGTCAAGACTGCGACTGCGTCCGCGCACTCCCCAGTGCGTAACGACCAACGCAGTACCGCAGTAAGCGATGTCACGCATAAAGGACTGCGCGACGCCTTGGCCGCCCTGCAGGATGTGAAATCCACAAAATCCTGAAGGCCCCCGGGAACCTCATCGGCCCCGGTCTCCAATTTCACGTCCCTTGGACATAATTGGAGGCCGCAGGAATCCTAGCCGCGGAATGCAGCGAAGGAGTTAGTCTTTTGTTAATTAGTTGTTAAATTCAGACTTGAACCCCGATGGGGTTCACAAATTGATGACAATTAGGACTAGTCGTAGCCTTTGCGGCCAATTCTCTTACGACCTGGTCAGTCTGGAACTCAGGCGTAGGCCGGGACGCCGTACAGCACCGGATCGGCAGCGACCGGTGAGTCATAACTGGCCCATTCCCAGGCGCTCTGGTCGGCCAGCAGGGCCCGCACCAGCTTGTTGTTGAGCGCGTGGCCGGACTTGAAGCCCTCGTAGGCACCCAGCACCTGGCCGCCGGCCAGGTACAGGTCGCCGATGGCGTCGAGGATCTTGTGGCGCACGAACTCGTCGGTGTAACGCAGGCCGTCGTCGTTCAGCACGCGGAATTCATCAAGCACGATGGCGTTGTCCATCGAACCGCCAAGGCCCAGGTTGCGCTCACGCATGTACTCAAGGTCGCGCATGAAGCCGAAGGTACGGGCGCGCGAGATTTCCTTGATATAGGCCGCCGAGGAGAACTCGATCTCCACCCGCGACTGCTTGGCCGGGATCATCGGGTGATCGAACTGAATGGTGAAGCCCAGCTTGTAGCCCTCGTACGGCTCGAAACGGGCGACCTTGTCGCCCTCGCGCACTTCCACCGTCTTGAGGATGCGCAGGAAACGCTTGGCCGCGCCCTGCTCGACGATGCCTGCCGATTGCAGCAGGAATACGAACGGACCGGAGGAACCGTCCATGATCGGCAACTCGGCCGAGGACAGTTCAACGATGACGTTGTCCACGCCAAGGCCGGCCAGCGCCGACATCAGGTGTTCAACGGTCTGGATCTTGGCGCCTTCACAGGTCAGGCCGGTGCACAGGGTGACTTCGGTGACCAGGTCGGCACGCGCCGGCACTTCCACCACCGGGTCCAGATCCACCCGCCGGAACACGATGCCATGGTCGACCGGCGCCGGACGCAGGGTCATATAGACCTTGTCACCGCTGTGCAGGCCAACGCCGGTGGCGCGGATCGTGTTCTTGAGAGTGCGTTGCTGGATCATGTGTATGTAAGGCCGGAGGGGCCGCGCAGGCGCAGCCAGGGGGACAAACAAGAATAACACGCGTTAACACGCGCCCTTTGCAACGCCAAATTTGGCCGTCAGCTTCCGTCCAGTACCGAAAATATCGCCGGGCCGGCCTTGGCCCGGCGATAAAGGACATGGTATTTCCGCCGGGGTGGACAGCCCCGACGTCTCAGCTGTGTACCCAGGGCCAGCCGTGCCCGGACCACGGCGCCGTTGCCGGCGCACGCGATGACCGGGCCTCAAGCGGCCCCTGCTAGCGCATCAGTCAGCCTGGCGGCGCAGGAACGCCGGGATGTCCAGGTAGTCGTTCGGCAGCTCTGCAGCGGCCGGCGACGCCGACGAGGTGGAAGCAGACACGGTGTCCGAACTCGGACGACGCAGGCCCATGCCCATGGTGTTGCCCACGGCCTTGGCCACGGCGTCGGCCGGGCTTTCGTACTCTTCAAACTCGGCCTGGCCGGTGGTGGCGTTGCGTACCAGCTTGATCGGGCCGCGTTCGCCAGGACGCTGCGCGTTCTTGGCAACGGCACGGTTCAGGCCGGTGGCGACCACGGTCACCTTGATCTCGTCACCCAGGTCCGGATCGATCACGGTACCGATCACCACGGTGGCGTCTTCCGAAGCGAAGGCGTGCACGGTGCGGCCGATTTCGTCGAACTCGCTCATGGTGATGTCGGTGCCGGCGCTGATGTTGACCAGCACGCCATTGGCGCCGGCCAGGTTCACATCGTCCAGCAGCGGGTTCTGGATCGCGGCTTCGGCAGCAGCCTGGGCGCGGTCATCACCGCGTGCGGTACCGGTGCCCATCATTGCCAGGCCCATTTCCGACATCACGGTGCGCACGTCGGCAAAGTCGACGTTGATCAGGCCCGGACGCACGATCAGATCGGCGATGCCCTGCACGGCGCCCTGCAGCACGTCATTGGCAGCACGGAAGGCCTGCACCATGGTGGCGTTGCGGCCGAGTACGGTGATCAGCTTTTCGTTCGGGATGGTGATCAGCGAATCGACGTGCTGGCTCAGCTCTTCGATGCCCTTCAGTGCCACCTGCATGCGGCGACGGCCTTCGAACGGGAACGGCTTGGTGACCACGGCCACGGTCAGGATGCCCATTTCCTTGGCCAGCTGTGCCACCACCGGCGCAGCGCCGGTACCGGTGCCACCGCCCATGCCGGCGGTGATGAACACCATGTCCGCACCCTGCAGGGCGTCCATGATGCGCTCACGGTCTTCCAATGCGGCCTGGCGGCCGACTTCCGGGTTTGCGCCTGCGCCCAGACCCTTGGTTACGTTGGTGCCCAACTGCAGCTGCAGCTTGGCGCCACAATTTTTGATGGCCTGCGAGTCGGTGTTGGCGGTGATGAATTCCACGCCATCCACGCTGCTGTTGACCATGTGCGCCACGGCGTTGCCGCCGCCGCCGCCCACGCCAACGACCTTGATCACCGCGTTCGGTGCCATCTTTTCAATCAGTTCGAAATGCGCCATGTCCATGTCCTCTCTATTGCCGTGATTGGGTCGAGCATCCGGGAAGAATCCTTCTCCTTCTGCGCCCGCCCGCACCGGCGAGTTGTTTTAGGTATACCGCTTCGGGTTGCCCCTGCACGGTGGTTGTTGCCTGCTTCAATGACTGCGTTACTGCACTTCGTCTTGCCTTACTGCTTGCTGTTCTGACTGCCTCACTGCTCTACCACCGGCACCGCGCTCAGAACTCGCCGCGGAACCAGTTCTTCAACTTGTTGAACATGCTGCCGGCGCGCCCGGTGGGCAGCGACGGACGCCGTGGGTGTTCGATCTGGCTGCCCATCAGCAGCAGGCCGACGCCGGTGGCATGCACGGGATTGCCGACCACTTCGCCCAGGCCGGTGACGTGCTGCGGAATGCCCACGCGTACCGGCATCTGCAGCATTTCCTCGGCCAGCTCGACCACACCTTCCATCTTCGAAGCACCGCCGCTGAGCACCAGCCCGGCGCGGACCATTTCCTCGAAGCCCGAGCGGCGCAGTTCGGCCTGCACCATCTCGAAAATTTCCTCGTAGCGGCCCTGCACTGCCTGCGCCAGCGAATGACGCGGCATGCGACGCGGCGGGCGGTCGCCAACCGACGGCACCTGGATGCTTTCTTCGGCCGTTGCCAGCTGTGCCAGCGCACAGGCGTAACGCACCTTGATCTGCTCCGCTTCCGGGGTCGGCGTGCGCAGCATGTGGGCGATGTCGTTGGTAACGTGGTCACCGGCAATCGGCAGCGATGCGGTGTGGCAGATCGCGCCCTGGATGAACACCGCGATGTCGGTGGTACCGGCGCCGATGTCGACCATCACCACGCCCAGCTCGCGCTCATCGGCGGTCAGCACCGCTACGCTTGAGGCCAGCGAGGACAGCACCAGATCATCCACCTGCAGGCCGCAGCGCTGGACGCACTTGCTGACGTTGGCGGCGGCCGACTGTGCACACACCACCAGGTGGGCATGCACTTCCAGGCGCACGCCGGTCATGCCGACCGGGTTGCGGATGCCTTCCTGCGAATCGTCCAGCACGTATTCGCGCGGGATCGCATGCAGGATCTTCTGGTCGGCGGGGATGGCAACGGCCTTGGCCGCTTCCAGCACGCGATCCAGATCGCCCCAGCTCACTTCGCCTTCGCGGATCGGGGTGATGCCCTGCGAGTTGCGGCACTGCACGTGGTTGCCGGAAATCGAGGCGTACACCGAGCGGATCTCGCAGCCGGCCATCAGCTCGGCTTCTTCGATGGCGCGCTGGATCGACTGCACGGTGGATTCGATATCCACCACCACGCCGCGCTTGAGACCGCGCGACTCGTGCGAGCCGATGCCGATGACCTCGATCGGACTGCCCGGCGAATACTCGCCAACCAGCGCCACCACCTTGGAGGTGCCGATGTCCAGGCCAACGATCAGTGATTTGTCTCCCTTGCGATTCATGTCCTGTCCTGCGTCTGCTTTGTTGCCGGCGGCGGGGTTCCCCAGCTCAGCGTGAAACCATTGGTATAGCGGAGGTCGGCGCGCACGATTGGCACCTGGGTACGGGTCAGCTGTGGCAATACGCGCACGAAGCGGCCCAGGCGTGAGCGTGCATCGTTGCGACCAATGACTACTTCGGTGCCGTTGTCCAACGCCAGCGACCAGCTGCCGCGCGCGTCCATCGCCACTTTCTGCACGTCCACACCGGCCGGTGCGAACAGTGCGCGTGAATCGTTGTACAGCTCGACCACTTCAGTGGTCATGCCATCGGGGCCATCAAGTTCGGGCAGCGGCGCGTTCTCCAGCCCGTGCGGCACCGCGAACAAGCGGCCCTGCTCGGACAGCAAGCGGTCCTTGCCCCAACGTGCGAACGGGCGGTGCTCGACGATGGTCACTTCCAGCACATCCGGCCATTGCTTGCGGACCTGGGCGCTCTCCACCCATGGCAGTTTTTCCACTGCCGCCTGCGCGTCCTGCAACTTCACCGCGAAGAAGCCCGAGCGTGCATATGGCAGCAAGGCTTTCTGCAACTCTTCGGCCGGCACGCGCTTGAACTCGCCGTGCACACGCAGCTTGGCCAGCGGCCAGCGCTCGGCACCAACCCAGCCATTGACCACCGCAACCACCGGCAGCACCACCAGGGCGATGGCCAGCAGCCAGGCGAGCATGCGCAGGATGGCATTCATCGTGCGCCCTCCCCGGCAGCGCGGCCGCACGCGACCGCCGCAGCCCGCAGTGCGGTTGCGTGGGTACGGCGTAGCGGCAGCGCGGCAAGCATCATTCGCCCTTGGACTCCTGGAAGCCGTCGGTGACCACCTGCTGGACAACGGCGCCGATGTCGCCGGCACCCATCATCAACAGCAGATCGCCGTCCTGCAGTACGTCCGGCAGCACCGAGGCCAGATCGGCCGAATGGCTCACCACCACCGGCTCGCTGCGGCCGCGCGCGCGGATGGCACGTGCCAGCGACTTGGAATCGGCACCGGGAATCGGCGCTTCGCCGGCCGGGTAGACCTCGCTCAACACCAGCGCGTCCACTTCCGACAACACGGCGGCGAAGGCATCGAACTGATCGCGGGTACGGCTGTAACGGTGCGGCTGGAAGGCCACTACCAGGCGCTTGTCCGGCCAGCCGCCACGGGCAGCGGCGAACACCGCCTCCAGCTCGCGCGGGTGGTGGCCGTAGTCGTCGATCACGCGCACCTTGGCGCCCTTGTGGGTGGTGACTTCGCCCAGGTCGTTGAAGCGACGGCCAACGCCTTCGAACTTCTCCAGCGCAGCGGCAATGTCTTGCGGTGCCACGCCCAGCTGCCAGGCAACCGCAGCGGCGGCCAGCGCATTGAGCACATTGTGCTTGCCCGGCAGCGCCAGCGTCACCGGCACGCTGCTGCCTTCCGGCAAACGCAGGGTGAAGCGCATGCGCGGGCCATCCTGCACCACGTCTTCAGCGCGCACGTCGGCATTGCTGCTCAGGCCGTAGCTCATCACGTGCCGCGGGGTCTTGGCAGCCAGCGCAGCCACTTCCGGATCATCGATGCACAGCACGGCCAAGCCGTAGAACGGCAGGCGCTGCAGGAACTCGGCGAACGCTGCCTGCACGCGGGCAAAATCGTTGCCGTAGTTTTCCAGATGGTCGGCATCGATATTGGTGATCACCGCCACCAACGGATTCAGGCGCAGGAAGCTGCCATCGCTTTCGTCGGCCTCGGCTACCAACCACTCGCCACCGCCAAGCTTGGCGTTGGCACCGGCCGCCAGCAACTGGCCACCGATCACGAAGGTCGGGTCCAACTTGCCTTCGCTCAGGATCGCAGCGGTCAGCGAGGTGGTGGTGGTCTTGCCGTGGGTACCGGCGACGGCGATGCCGCGACGGAAACGCATCAGCTCGGCCAGCATCGCCGCGCGCGGCATGATCGGAATGCGCTGGCTGCGCGCTTCCATCAGCTCGGGGTTGTCTTCGCGGATGGCGCTGGAAACCACGATGCAATCGGTGCCCAGCACGTTGGCGGCGGAATGACCGCGCATGACGCGCGCACCCAGCCGTGCCAGACGGCGCGTTGCAGCGTTGTCAGCGTTGTCAGAACCGGAGACTTCATAGCCCAGGGTCAGCATCACTTCGGCGATGCCGCTCATGCCGGTGCCGCCGATACCGACGAAATGCACGCGCGGGAACGCGCGGACCAGGTCGGTGGTGTCGTTGAGGCGGCGGATCATGCCTGGCCTCCGGTGTGGCTGGCGCGGGTGCGCGATGCCGTGTTCATGCTGCTTCCTCAAGAATGATGTCTGCGATGCGTTCGGCCGCATCGACCTTGGCCAACCCACGCGCGGCTTGCGCCATCTGCATGCGGTGGCCGGGATTGTTTGCCAGCGTGCGCAGCACGCCTTCCAGGTTGATCGCCAGTGCATCGTCCTGCTTGAGCAGTTCGGCAGCGCCGCGTTCAACCAGATATTCGGCATTGCGGGTCTGGTGGTCATCGACTGCGGCGGCGAACGGCACCAGCACGCTGCCGATACCCACCGCGCACAACTCGGCCAGGGTCGACGCGCCGGAACGGCACACCACCAGATCAGCCCAACTGTAGGCGGCGGCCATGTCCTTGATGAACATGTCGACGCGGCCTTCCACACCTGCGCCGCGATAGGCCTGCAGTGCTTCTTCGTGCAGCTTCTCGCCGCACTGGTGCCAGACTTCGATGGCGACGCTGTCACCCAGCGCGGCCAAAGCCTTGGGCATGGCGTTGTTCAGTGCACGTGCGCCCTGGCTGCCGCCCAGCACCAGCACCCGCATCGGGCCGCTACGACCGGCCAGACGCTGTTCCGGCGCTGCCAATGCGGCGATTTCAGCGCGCACTGGATTGCCGACCACTTCTTCCTTGCCGCCGGCGAAGCTGCCCGGGAAGCCGCTCAGCACGCGCCGCGCAAAGCGCGACAGAATGCGGTTGGTCATGCCCGGCGCGCGGTTCTGTTCGTGCACCAGCAGCGGCAAGCCGTGCAGGCGTGCGGCGATGCCGCCTGGACCGGATGCAAAACCGCCAAACGCGACGACGGCACGCGGCTGGCGATCACGCAGCACGTAGCCAGCGCCACGGATCGCACGCAGCACACGCATCGGTGCACCCAGCAAGGCCAGCTTGCCCTTGCCGCGCAGGCCGGAGATGGCCAGCGTATCGACATGGATATCGTGCTGCGGCACCAATCGGGTTTCCATCGCACCGTCGGCGCCCAGCCAGGTGACCGGGATGCCACGCTCGCGCAACACCTTGGCCACGGCCAGACCCGGGAAAATATGACCGCCGGTTCCGCCGGCCATGATCATCACCGGACGCAGGTCCTGCTTGGTGTTCGGGCCGGCCATCAGGCGATCCTCCCGAAGGTCGGCTCGACCCGCTGTTGCATGCGGCTGGTGCCGCGCGCGGCACTGCTCTGCATGGCAGCGGCAACTGCGGTAGCGGTTTCGCTGCGCGGCTCGGCCGGTTCGCTCTCGTGCGCTTCGGCCACATCCAGCTCGGCGCCGTCGAGGTCCTCGCGTACTTCCTGGCGGCGCACCGCACGGTTGTATTCATAGGACACGCGCAGCAGCAGGCCCATCGCCACGCAGGTCATCATCACGCTGGAGCCGCCGGAAGAAATCAGCGGCAAGGTCAGGCCCTTGGTCGGCAGCATGCCCAGGTTGACGCCGATCGAGACGAAGGTCTGCAGGCTGATCCACAGCGCAATGCCGAAGGCGATATACCCGGCAAAGTGGCGGCGCATTTCAATGCAGCGCATGCCCAGCCAGAACGCACGGCCGACCAGCAACACGTACAGGCTGATGATGCCGCACACACCCAGGAAACCCAGCTCCTCGGCAATCACCGAGAAGATGAAGTCGGTATGCGACTCAGGCAGATAGTTGAGCTTCTGGATCGAGGCCCCCAGACCAACGCCGGTCCACTCGCCACGGCCGATGGCCATCAACGCGTTGGACAGCTGGTAACCCGAGCCCAGCTGGTCCTGCCACGGATCCATGAACGAGGTCACGCGGCGCATGCGGTAGGGCTCGAAGATCACCAGCGCGATCAGGCCCGGCAACAGCAGCAGCACCGGCAGGATGATGCGGGTGATCTGCGCGCCGCCCAGCACCAGCATGCAGGTGGTGATGCCCAGCAGCAGCATCGAGGAACCAAAGTCAGGCTGCAGCAGCAGCAGCACAACCAGCACGCCGACCACGCCGACCGGCTTGAGCATGGCCTGCCAGGTGGCATTGACCTCGTCGCGGAAGCGCACCAGATAGCTGGACAACCAGACGATGTACAGCACCTTGACCGCTTCCACGGTCTGGAACTTGGAGAAGCCCAGGTTGATCCAGCGCTGCGCGCCGTTGACGCTGCTGCCCAGGCCCGGGATGAACACCACGATCAGCAGCGCGAAGCAGCCCAGCAACAGCAGCTGGTTGTACTTCTCGATTTCCTTCAGCTCCACCCGCATCGTCACCGCGGCCAGGACCACGCCGATGGCGATGAAGATCAGATGGCGGGTGAGGTAATAGAACGGACTCTGCGTCAGCGCGATGGAGCTGGAAGCCACCATCACGATCCCGATCGAAGCCAGCGCCACGGCGGCGCCGAGCAGCCACTTGTCGTAGCTGCCACCAATGGCTTCAAGTCGGGTTGCCTGACGCGAGTAGTCGTCCATCACCGTACCTTCAGGGTTGCCAGGCCGATCAGCACCAGCACCACCGAGATGATCCAGAAGCGCACGATCACGCGCGGCTCCGGCCAGCCCTTCAGTTCAAAGTGGTGATGGATCGGCGCCATGCGGAACACGCGCTTGCCGGTGAGCTTGAACGAGGCCACCTGGATCATCACCGACAGGGTTTCGATCACGAACACGCCGCCCATGATCACCAGCACCAGTTCCTGGCGCACGATCACCGCGATGGTGCCCAGCACCGCACCCAGCGCCAGCGCGCCGACGTCGCCCATGAAGACCATGGCCGGATAGGTGTTGAACCAGAGGAAGCCCAGGCCCGCGCCGGCAATCGCCGCACAGATGATGACCAGTTCACCGGCACCGGGAATCTGCGGGATCTGCAGGTAGCTGGAGAACACCGCATTGCCCGAGGCATAGGCGAACACACCCAGCGCACAGGCCACCAGCACCGTCGGCATGATTGCCAGACCATCCAGACCGTCGGTCAGGTTGACCGCGTTGGAGAAGCCGACAATCCAGAAGTAGGCAATGGCGACGAAGCTGATGCCTGCCAGCGGCAGCGCGATCGACTTGAACATCGGGATGTAGAAGGTGAGCTCGGCCGGCACCACCGCAGTCTTGTACAGGAAGATGCCTGCGGCCAGGCCGAAGATCGACTGCAGCGCGTACTTCCAACGCGACTTCAGGCCGTTCGGGTCGCGCTTGGCAATCTTCAACCAGTCGTCGTACCAGCCGATGGCGCCGAAGCACAGCATCACCACCAGCACCAGCCACACATAGCGGTTGCGCAGGTCACCCCACAGCAGCACCGACACCAGCACGGTGGTCAGGATCAAGCCGCCACCCATGGTCGGCGTACCGGCCTTGGAGAAATGCGACTGCGGGCCGTCCTTGCGGATCGGCTGACCGCCCTTGAGCTGGGCCAGGCGACGGATCGCCATCGGCCCCAACCACAGCGACAGCGACAACGCGGTCAGCGCAGCGAGGATGCCGCGGAAAGTGATGTAGTTGAACAACCGGAACAGGCCGTCCAACTGCTGTAGCCAACGGGCCAATTCAAGCAACATGTGTAGTGTCCTCGCCGCGCTTCAACAGCGCAGTCACGATCTTGTCCATGGCGCTGCCGCGCGAGCCTTTGACCAGGCAACGCACGCCAGCATGAAGTTCGGTTTCCAGTGCGGCAGCCAGCGCGGCGTGCGAGTCGAAGTGACGCCCGCCTTCGCCGAAGGCCGCCGCTGCCGCTGCGCTCAGCGGGCCCAGCGCGTACAGCCGCTTGAGGCCGGCTTCGCGCGCACGCAGGCCGGCCTGCGCATGCAGCGCCTGCGCGTCCGGGCCCAGCTCGCGCATGTCACCCAGCACCAGCCAACCTTCGCCCTTGCCCGCTGCCAGCGCGGTGATCGCCGCAGCCAGTGAACCCGGGTTGGCGTTGTAGCTGTCGTCGATCAACACCGCGCCGTTGTCCAGCGCGTGGGCTACCTGGCGGCCTGCAACCGGGCGCGCCTGCGCCAGGCCTTCGACCACCAACGGCAGCGCAATGCCAGCCGCCAGCGCCATCGCTGCAGCAGCCAATGCGTTGAGCACGTTGTGCCGACCCGGCAACTGCAGCGTCACCTCGGTCTGGCCTTGCGGCGCATGCAACTGGAAGCGTGAACCGGCCTCGTCCAGCACGATGCCGGTAGCAGTCACATCGGCGCTGACTTCCAGGCCGAAGCGGACCACTTGATGGCCACCTGCGCGCGCAGCAAAGTAAGGGGAGAAAGCATCGTCGGCGTTGATCACCGCAACACCACCATCGCGCAGGTCGTCGTAGACGGCTGCCTTGGTATTGGCGATCTCCAGCAGGCTGCCCATGCGCTCCAGATGTGCTGGTGCGACATTGTTGACGATGGCCACATCCGGTGCGGCGATGGCGGTCAGGTAGGCGATGTCACCCGGCTTGCCGGTGCCCATCTCGTAGATGGCGAAATCGGCATCTTCCGGCGCATCGATCACCGCCAGCGGCAGGCCGATCTCGTTGTTGCGGTTGCCCGGCGTGGCATATACATGCTGGCCGGCAACCGCAGCAGCATGCTGCAGGATCGCCAACAGCAGGTTTTTCACGCTGGTCTTGCCGTTGCTGCCGGTGATGGCGAACACGCGGGTGGCGCGCTGCTGCTGCATCGCGGCGGCAATCTTCGCAAGCGCCAGCTCGGTGTTGGCAACCACGATCTGCGGCACTTCCAACGGCAACAGGCGCTCGACCAGCAACGCGCTGGCGCCCTGCTCGACCGCGCTGGCGGCAAACTCATGGCCGTCGAAGCGCTCACCGCGCAGGGCGACGTACAGGCTGCCGGCGGCCAAGCTGCGGCTGTCATTGCTTACCGCATCGATGCTGACGTCGTCGCCGTGGATCTCGGCACCGGCCCAATGGGCGATCAGCGACAGGGGCGCACGCTTCACTGGCGCACCTCCGCGTTCGTGGAGCGGCGCGCCTGCAGCGCGCGCGATGCCACATCGGTGTCATCGAAAGGATGTTTGATACCTGCAATCTCCTGGTAGGGCTCATGGCCCTTGCCGGCGATCAACACGATGTCGCCGGGACCTGCGTGGGTGACGGCCGCGCTGATTGCGCTGGCCCGGTCACGCTGCACGTTGACCTGCGACGGATCGGCAAATCCGGCCATGATGTCGGCGACGATCACGTCGCCATTCTCGCCGCGCGGATTGTCGTCAGTAACGAACACCACGTCGGCCAATTCTTCGGCAATGGCCGCCATCTGCGGGCGCTTGCCGGTATCACGCTCGCCACCGCAACCGAACACGCACAGCAGGCGGCCATCGAGGTGACCGTGCAGGCTGCGCAGCGCCTGTTCCAATGCGTCGGGGGTGTGGGCGTAGTCGATCACCACCGTGGGTTCGCCATGGCCACCGAGGCGGTTCATGCGGCCACGGATCGGCTGCAGCTGGCCCAGCACCTTGGCGATGTTGGCGCTGGACTCGCCCAGGCCATGCAGCGCACCGGCCACAGCCAGCAGGTTGTCGACATTGAAGCGGCCCAGCAGCGGCGAGCGCAGCGCGTGGCGCTCATCACCGATGACCAGATCGAAGCCCAGGCCCTGCCCGTCCAGCACCAGCTTCTCGGCGCGGATGACAGCGCCGGCCTGGCCGGTCGAGCTCAGGCCGATTGCCTGCACGTCGGCGGCCAGCGTGGTGATCAGCTCACGGCCGAAGGCATCGTCAAGATTGATCGCCGCCGCCTTCAAGCCCGGACGATGGAACAGCTTGGCCTTGGCCGCGCCGTAGGCCTCCATGTCACCGTGATAGTCGAGATGATCACGGGTGAGGTTGGTGAACACCGCCACGTCGTAATGCACGGCATCGACGCGGCCCTGATCCAAGGCGTGCGAACTCACTTCCATCGCCACTGCCTTGGCACCGGCATCGCGAAGCTGCGCCAGCACTTCGTGCATCTGCAGTACCAGCGGCGTGGTGAAGCCGGTCGGCACAACGGCGCCGTACAGGCCAACGCCCAGCGTGCCGATCGAGCCGCTGACCGTCCCCAGCAACTGCCAGGCCTGGCCGAGCAGCTGCACGGTCGAGGTTTTGCCGTTGGTGCCGGTGACGCCAACCATGGTCATCGCCCGCGACGGCTGGCCGTGGAACTGGTCGGCCATCGCGCCCATGCGCGTGCGCAGGCCGGGCACGGCGATGGCATCAGCCGGTGCCGGCAGCTCCGCCGGTGCCGGCGGATCAAACAGGATCGCGGCAGCGCCGGCGGCCTTCGCCTGCTCGACGAAGCCCAGTCCATGCGCACCAAAACCGGCGATTGCGACAAACGCATCACCGGCGCGGACATGCCGTGAATCCAATACCAGGCCACCGATCTGCGGGTCCTGTGACAGGGCCAGATCCGGCAGCAGCTGTGACAACTTCATTGTGTGGCTCACTGGCGCACCTCCGTGGCGGCAGGCGTCGGAGCGACGGCCGTCGGCAGTGCGGCATCAAATTCGGCCGCGGCATTGGGCGCCTCGTCCGGGTCCTGCGGAATCGGCAACGGCGCCAGGTTGCTGCCCGGCTTGCCACCCACCTTGCCTGCGGCCTGCGCCGCCAGCCAGGACTGGATGTCGTCCGGCGGCACGTCCATCAAACGCAGCGTGCCTTCCATCACGTGATGGAACACCGGCGCGGACACCAGACCGCCGTACTGCAGCGAACCCTGCGGATCGTTGACCACGATCACCGCGGCAAAGCGCGGATTGGTCGCCGGCACCAGGCCAGCGAACAGCAAGTTGTAATGGCCGCGCTCGTAGCCGTTGGGGCCGTTCTTGCGCGCGGTGCCGGTCTTGCCGGCGACGTGGTAACCCAGGATCGCCGCCTGTTTGGCGCCGCCGTTGGTGACCACGGTTTCCATCATCCGCACCACTTCGCGCGCAACTTCCGGATCAACGACCTGACGCGCTTCATTGCGCTGGCCCTTGATGAAAGTAGGCTGGATGACCTGGCCGCCATTGCCCAGCGCCGAGTACGCCTGCGCGATCTGCAGCGGCGTAACCGACAGGCCGTAGCCATAGGACATGGTGGTCTTGGTGGTGCCGTACCAGCTCGGGCTGCCCGGCCGCGCGACCACGCCGGCGGATTCGCCTGGGAAGCCGCTGTGCGGGGCCACGCCATAGCCAAAGCCACGCACCGAGTCGTAGAAAGTCTGGTCCGGAATGCGCGCCACGATCTTGGCCGCGCCGATGTTCGAACTGCGGGTGATCACGCCAGTGACATTGAGCACGCCGTTGTTACGCGGCACGTCGCGGATGGTGTAGCGGCCCAGCGACATGTAACCCGGGTTGGTGTCGATGACCGTATCGGGAGTGACCACATGGTTCTGCAGCGCCGTGGCAATGGTCAGCGGCTTCATCGTCGAGCCGGGCTCGACCAGATCGGTGACCGCACGGTTGCGGCGGGTGTCCGGGGTGGCGCCGCTGACCGAATTCGGGTTGTAGGTCGGCAGGTTGGCCATGGCCATCACTTCGCCGGTGGCCACATCCATGATCACGATGGAACCGCCGGCGGCCTTGTTGGTGGTGACCGCATTGCGCAGCTCGCGCATCGCCAGGAACTGGATGCGGCGGTCAATGCTCAGGGTCAGGTCCTTGCCCGGCTCGGCAGGACGCACCAGGTCGATGCTCTCGACGATGGCGCCCTTGCGGTCGCGGATGACCTTCTTGGCGCCGGGCTTGCCGCGCAGCCATTCGTCGAAGGCCAGCTCCAGCCCTTCCTGGCCGAGATCATCGATATTGGTGAAGCCCAGCACATGCGCCATCGCCTCACCCTGCGGGTAATAGCGACGGAACTCGCGCTGCGCGAACACGCCGGGGATCTTCATCGCCACCACCTGCTCGGCCACATCCGGATTGATCCGGCGGCGCAGGTACATGAATTCCTTGTCGGCCTTCTGGGTCAGCTTGGTGGTCAGCTCATCCACCGGCAGCGACAGCGCGCGCGCCAGCTCCGGGATACGCTCCGGCGTACGCAGCAGTTCCTGCGGGTTGACCCAGATCGAAGCCACCGGCGTGGACACCGCCACCGGCTCGCCATTGCGGTCGGTGATCATGCCGCGCGAGGTCGGGATCGGCACATCGCGCAGGAAGCGGGCCTCGCCTTCGCGCTGGTAGAAATCGTTGTTGATCAACTGCACATAGGCCGCACGGCCGACCAGCGTGACCGCACACAGACCCAGCCCCACGCCGACCATCAGCATGCGGTTGCGCAGATTGAACTGCGTACGGGTACGGTTGCGGCCGGGCTTGGTCATGGCCGGATCACCACGATGTCAGTGGCTTCGGGGAACTTCATGCCCAACCGGCCACGCGCTTCCTGGTCCACGCGCGTGGCCTGGGCCAGGGTCGCCTGCTCAAGCTGCAGGCGGCCAAACTCGATGTTGATCTCGTCGCGTGCATGCTCAAGCTTGGACAGCTCGACAAACAGCTGGCGATGGCGGTGGCGCATGAACACCACGCCGATGGCCGAGGCAATCGTGCACGCCAGCAGGACGATCAACAGCAGGCGGCTCATCCAGCCACCTCGCGCTTCTGTGCCACCCGCAGCACCGCACTGCGCGAACGCGGGTTCATCGCCAGCTCGTCGTCATCGGCCTTGATGGCACCGCCAATCAGATCCAGCGTCGGCACGAAGGCCTGCAGTTCCGGCAGCCGACGATTGGTCGGCGGCGCCTTGGCATGGCGGTTCATGAACTGCTTGACGATGCGGTCTTCCAGCGAATGGAAGCTGATCACCGCCAGCCGGCCACCGGGCTTGAGCCGCGCCATCGCCGCATCCAGGCCGGCTTCAAGGTCGGCCAGTTCGCGGTTGATGTGGATGCGGATGGCCTGGAAGCTGCGTGTGGCCGGATGGATCTTGTCCTTGCCACGCGGCATCACCGAAGCAATCAGCTCGGCCAGTTCAGCGGTACGCGTGAACGGCTGCTTGTCGCGACGGGCAACGATGGCACGGGCAATGCGGCGGCTCTGGCGTTCATCGCCATAGGTGAACAGCACATCGGCGATCTCGCGATCTTCGGCGCGGTTCAACCACTGTGCAGCGCTCTCGCCCGAGTCCGGGTCCATGCGCATGTCCAGCGGGCCGTCCTTGCCGAAGCTGAAACCACGCTCGGCCACGTCGAGCTGGGGCGAAGACACGCCCAGGTCGAACAGAACACCGTCCAGACCGTCAGCGGTTTCGCTCCAATCCAGCAGATCGGCAAAGCTGCCGCGATAGATGGCGACACGGCCGTCCGGCGCGAAGTCGCGCTCGGCCACGGCAATGGCTTCGGGGTCCTTGTCCATCACCAGCAAGCGCCCGTCCGGGCCAAGCTGGCGCAGCACGCCGCCAGCGTGACCGCCACGACCGAACGTGCCATCCAGATAAGTACCGTTTTCGATCACCCTCAGGCCGTCAAGGACCTGGGCGTACAGCACCGGCAGGTGAGCCGCCGGCGGCTGCGACACCGTTGGGTGACCGGCCTGCGCTTCACCGCGCACCCGGGCACCCCGGCTCACAACTTCAGATCGAGAAGCCCATCGCCCAGATCCTCGTCAGACAACGTCTGCTGGATCAGTGCGCGATGCGCTTGCTCGCTCCACAATTCAAACTTTTCACCCATGCCCATCAGCACTGCTTTCTTCTCGATGCCCACCGCACTGCGGTGACTGGACGGCAGGCTGATACGGCCATTGCCATCCAGTTCCAGATGGGCGGCCGAGCCGACAAGCTTCTGCTGCAGGGTGCGCACTACGCGCTGGGTATTGGGCTTTGCCATTACGTCGTCCCGCACCCGCTCCCACTCCTGCTCTGAATACAACCACAGGCAACCGGCTTCGAAGGGGTTGTAGGTCAGCACCAGGCGGTTGCCACTCGCACGCGCAACAAGGTCGCGGTAGGCGGTTGGCACCGCCATGCGTCCCTTGTCATCAACCGTGATGGCAGTCTCACCCTGGAACACGCCTATGGCACCCTTCGTCCGTTTTGCTTGGGAAGTCATTGAACCACGAAAAACCACAAAAAACCCGGTTTTCCCTCTGATGCCCACCTTAGCAGCGAGCTTAGGGTTGTCAACAACTTTCAGCGCACAAAATCGCCTGTCGCATCAATGGTTTGCGCCAATGTTTAGAGAGTTGTTCAAGGTTTATCCACAAGTTACTGTTTCGTCTCAAATTTTGAGATTCGTATGAAATTCAGTGGTGTAGAGGCGGCGTGAAAACGGGCCCCCAACCCAGCCGCCATTCAGGCACTGATAGCTGGCGGCCGCGCAAAACGGCACACTTGCTGCATGTGTCTGGTCGCCATCGCCTGGAAAGCCCACCCGCATTGGCGCCTGCTCATGGCGGGCAACCGTGACGAATTCCACGCCCGCCCCACCGCAGCCCTCGGGCACTGGCCTGCGCCACAGGAGCAGTTGATCGCCGGCCGCGACCTGCGCTCGGGCGGCAGCTGGATGGGAGTGAACCTGCACGGACAGGCCGCCGTGGTAACCAACGTGCGCGATCCAACGGCGGCAGCAGGCGGACCCTCGCGCGGCGAACTGATCGCCGGCTACCTGGCTGGCCGACAGTCCGCCACGGACTATGCCGACCACTTGGTCAGCAAGGCTCCGGCGTTTGCACCGTTCAATCTATTGGTGGCGGACGCGGAAAACTGCAGCTACCTCAGCAACCATCCACAGGCCAGACGCGACCTGACGCCGGGCGTGCATGGCATGTCCAACGGCGCCCTGGACGCACCCTGGCCCAAGACCCGCCGCTTGATGGGCGTGCTTGAGAATTGGCTGGCCACAGGGAATGACGGCCTGGAACCGCTTTGGGCTGCGCTGGCCGATGAGCAGCAGGCCGCGGACGCACAACTACCTGCTACCGGTGTTCCGCTGGCGTTGGAACGACGCTTGTCGAGCGCGTTCATACGCGGAACCGACTACGGCACCCGCGCCAGCACCATCGTGGCGATCGGCACGGATGGAGGGGGATTCATCCACGAGCGCCGTTTCGGGCCGGATGGCGTGTACCTGGGGGAGACGCGTGTGGAGATTGGAAAAGAAGGCTTGGGCTCCTAACCCCCTCCCTTTGGCCGAAGAGGGTTGGGGAGGGGTGAGTTTGATCTTGCTTTGGCTTTGGCTTTAGCCCACAGCCAAAGCAAGATCAAAAGCTCCCCCCATCCGCCCTCCGGGCACCTTCCCCCGCAAGCGGGAGAAGGGAAAGAGAACAGCAAGGCTGGAGCCACAACCAAAGCCCAAGCCACAGCCACAGCCAAAGCCAAAGCCAAAGCCAAAGCCACAGCCAAAGCCAAAGCCACAGCCAAAGCCAAAGCCAAAGCCAAAGCCACAGCCACAGCCACAGCCAAAGCCAAAGCCAAAGCCAAAGCCACAGCCACAGCCAAAGCCACAGCCACAGCCAAAGCCAAAGCCAAAGCCACAGCCACAGCCAAAGCCAAAGCCAGGGCCAGGCGCAGCAAAAGCCATAGCCGCACTTCTCCCAGCCACGATGCGCAGCGAGCCAAGCAAAAAATCCGAAGAGCAACAGCCCCCTTTAGTAAAGGGGGCGCGCCGACAGGCGCGGGGAATTGGAGGACAGAGGCCTGGGGCCCAAAGTTTTGCTCCGCAAAACTTTGGGGCTTTTTCTGCCCGACGGGCAGAAAAAGCGGCGGAGCCGGCCGATAAGCCGGGTTTTGTCGTGGACAGTCATTCCTCTAGGCGCTACGTCACCGTAACGCTCAAGCAACCTACCCGGACCCGACGCGGGCCACGCCATTAGGTCCCTATTTGGTCTTGCTCCAGGTGGGGTTTGCCGTGCCGGTCTGTTGCCAGACTCGCGGTGCGCTCTTACCGCACCATTTCACCCTTACCACGCGCCCGAAGGCCGTTCGGCGGTATCTTCCTGTTGCACTTTCCGTCGGCTTGCGCCGCCCAGGCGTTACCTGGCACCTTGCCCTGTGGAGCCCGGACTTTCCTCGGCATTCCCGAAGGAATGACGCGACTGTCTGGCCGACTCCGCCGCGCGTATTGTCGCACGTCCAGCCCGCCACTGGCCGAACATTTCATTCAGCCGCAGGCATCCGGTAACGCAAGGGCTGCACTCCTGCAGTGGTGAACGAGAGCAGCCAGCCGTCGTGCAGGATGTCGATCTGCTGGAAGTCCGCATGCGCATCGCTGTCGCGCAATTGCCGCGACAACTCCTCCAGCGCCGCCACCGCCCAACTCCGCAATACGGCTGGATCCGCGTCCTCGACGAAGGCCACCGCCGGCAACGGCCAGTTGTCGTACAGCAACAACACATTGCGCGGCTGGCGGGCAAAGGCCGGCTTGTGCAGCACCTGGCGTTTTTTCTCCACCGCCCAGCGCATCACTTCCACCCACAGCCGTTCCGGCTCGTCACCGGCCCAAGGGCTGCCTTCGTAGGTGTCCGCCAGCAATTGCCGCAGCAACGGGCTGTCCCACTCATTGCGCGTTTCTCCGCCACGCGGGTCCGGCACCGGCCGCACCCAGCCGGAATTGATCCCGTTCAACTTGGCCTGCAACTGCTTGAAGGCCTCCGGCACCACTTCCATGCATTCCAGTCCGATCCGCCCGCTGCCCGTGTCGACCATGAAATCCGGGCTCTCGCGCTTGCTCACCCGCACCGGGTAATCCAGCTGCGAGGCCCAGACGGTCAACCAGCGCACCATCATCCAGCGCTCGCGCTGGGTCTTGATCTCGGCACCGGAGCCACCGGCCAGCGGTTGCTCGCGCAGGTCCAGCTGCGCGCGCAGGCTGGCGGCGTCGGCCGCCGCCCACATCGCCTCAGTCGTTGCTGCCCTGTCCATACAAAGCCTTGCGCGGCGCACCGCTCAGTTCAGCCGCCAGTTTGGCAGCGGTGGAAGGCGGCAGGTGCTCGTTCAATTTGGCGTACAACCGCCGCCCCTCGGCAATCTTCGCTTCTTCGTCGTCGCCCGCGCCCTGCACCATCACCACGAACTCGCCCTTGCGCTGGTTGTCATCGGCCAGCACCTTGGCCAGCAGCTGGTCCAGGTTGCCATCAAGCACGGTCTCGAACAGTTTGGTCAGTTCCCGCGCCACCACCGCCGGCCGGTCGCCGCCAAAAGCGCCCGCCATGTCGGCCAGCGACTCGGCAATGCGGTGCGAGGATTCGTAGAACACCAGGGTGCCGGTTTCGGCCGCCAACTTGTTCAGGCGCTCGCGCCGGGCCGCGCCCTTGGCCGGCAGGAAGCCTTCGAACACGAAGCGATCACTGGGCAAACCGGCCACGCTCAAGGCGGCAATTGCCGCGCAGGCGCCTGGGATTGGGCTGACTTTCACCCCCGCCGCACGCGCGGCACGCACCAGACGAAACCCCGGATCACTGACAAGTGGCGTACCGGCATCGCTGACCACCGCCAGCGACTCACCGCCCAGCAGGCGCGCCACCACCCGCTCAGCCATGGCTTCTTCGTTATGGTCGTGCAGGGCGACCAGCGGTTTACTGATGCCGAAATGCGACAGCAACTGACCGGTATGACGGGTGTCCTCGGCGCAGATGGCAGCCACCGAACGCAGCACCTCCTGTGCCCGCGGGCTCAGATCGCCAAGGTTGCCGATCGGCGTGGCAACGACATACAAGGTGGCAGCAGCAGTACTCATCATCGGTATTTCCGTGGGCCAAGGGTAGAATCCTACCGTTTCCCCCGCCCGGCACTGCCGCGCCCTGTCGAACGGACCTTAAATGAACAAGCCAGTCGCACGGATTTCCGCCCTGTCATTGTCGATGCTGCTGTTCGTCGGCTGCGCCACCACCAGCGTTGCTCCGACCAGCTCACCCGCCCAGCAGGCGGCCATCACCCTGCTTGAGCAGGGCAAACCGCGCGAAGCCGCGCAGCAACTGGAAGCCCAGGCCGCGCTGGTCCGCGGTGCCGGCAAAAGCCTGTTGCTGGCCGATGCCGCCTTTGCCTGGCACGAAGCCGGTGACAGCGCCCGTGCGCGCATGCTGATGGCACAGGTACAGCCGCGCCAGCTGTCCGGCGCCACCCGCTTGCGCTTCAACCTGCTGCAGGCAGAGCTGGCACTCAGCGACAAGCAGCCGGCCAACGTATTGCAGGTGCTGACCGAAAACCCGGGCACGCTGCCGGCGCCGCTGCAGGCGCGCTGGTACCTGGCCCGCGCACAGGCGCTGGAAACCACCGGCGATGCCTTCAGCGCCGCAGCCGAACGCGCCCGCGCCGGCACCCTGCTCAGCGGCAGCGAGCGCAATGACAACCAGCGCGCCATCACCCGCCTGCTGGCCGGCTTGAATGATGCCACCCTCAGCAGCCGCGCCGCCGCCCTGCCGGTTGGCGATCCGCTTTACAACCATGCCGGGCGCGCCATGATCGGCCGCGGCCTGCCGCTGCCGCGCCCGTTCGACCGCGATACCGCCGCGCAGCTGGACACCAGCAAGCGCCCGGCCGCCGATGCCGATGGCTACCGCCCGCCCGTGAAGATGGCAGTACTGCTGCCGCTCAGCGGCAATCTTGCCGCCGCAGGCGCCTCGGTCCGTGACGGCCTGCTGGCCGGTTACTACGGTGAAAGCCGCCGCCGCCCATCTATCGACTTCATCGATACCAAGGGCAATGCCAGTGGCGCCGGTGCGGCCTATGACAAGGCCGTCGCCAGCGGCGTGGATTTCATCGTCGGCCCGCTGGGTCGCGATGAAGTGGATGCCCTGTTCCACCGCAGCGAGCTGCCGGTGCCCCTGCTGGCCTTGAACCGCGGCAAGGATGCACCGCCGCCGGGCAATGCCGCTTTCTCGCTGGCACCGGAAGACGATGGCCTGATGGCCGCTGAATACCTGCTCAGCCGCGAACGCCGCAATGTGCTGGTGATCGCCAGCAATGACGATGCCGGCCGGCGCTCCAGCAACGCCTTCAAGGAACGCTTCAGCGAGCGCGGCGGCAAGGTCGCGGCCACCATCAGTGTCAGCGAAGCCCCTGCCGACATCACCGCACAGCTGCGCCAGGCCGGCAGCGTCGATGCCATCCTGCTCGCCGTCAAAGGCAACCAGGCGCGTGCTCTGGCGCCGCAGCTCGCTCTCGCTGGCCTGAGCGCAGTCAGCCGCGTCGGCACCTCGCAGCTGACCGCAGGGACTGGCAAGGCCGAAGAAGATGCCGCGCTCGATGGTATCGCCTTCCCGACCGATGCCTGGAGCAGCCGTGGTGTTGCCGGCTTGCCGGCCGCTGCCGCGGTCGCCACCACCCTGCCCACCGCACGCGGCGGCGCCGGGCGCCTGTTCGCCTTCGGCTACGACGCCTGGAAGATCACGGCCTACATGGAGAAGCTGGCCACCAGCACCGGTGGCGGCCTCAGCGGCGCTACCGGCACGCTGCATCTGGACGGCTTCGGCAATGTGCTGCGTACACCGGCATGGTCCACCTTCAGTGCCGGCCGCCCGGTTGCCATTGGTGATGGTCGCTGAGCAGCACCAACGCGGCGCAGCGGTGGAAGCCGCTGCCCGCGTGCTGCTTGAGCAAGCCGGCCTGCGTTGGCGCGCCGGCAATGTGCGCTTTCGCGGCGGCGAGCTGGACCTGGTGATGCACGACCCCATCGCCGCCAGCCTAGTGTTTGTCGAAGTGCGCTATCGCCGCTCGGCACTTTTTGGCGGCGGCGCGGCGTCGGTTGATCTGGGCAAGCGCCGCAAGCTGGTCCGTGCGGCCCAGCTGTATTTGAGCCAACACCCCGCGCTGGCCAACAGCCCCTGCCGCTTCGATGTGGTCGAAGCCAGCGGCGAACCGCCACGCCTGAACTGGATACGCGACGCGTTCCGCGCCGACGACTGCTGATGCCAAGCATATTCACCCACGCCGCCATTCCACTTGCACTGTGGTGCGCCAGCGAGCGCGGACGTATTTCCACGCGCCTGCTTGGTGCAGGCGTTGTCGCGGCGATGCTGCCCGATGCCGATGTATTGGCCTTCGCCCTGCATATTCCCTATGCCGATGACTTTGGCCATCGCGGCGCCAGCCACTCATTGCTGTTCGCCATGTTGCTGGCGGCCTTGGCCCTTCCCTTTGCCAGGGCCTTGCAGGCAAGCCGCATCCAGGCAGCGGCCTTCGTGTTCATCTGCGCCGTGTCGCATCCCTTGCTGGATGCGCTGACTTCCGGCGGCCTCGGCGTCGCGCTGTGGTGGCCGTGGAGCGACCAGCGCCTGTTCGCGCCGTGGCGGCCCATCCGCGTCTCACCGTTCGCCAATAGTTTCTTCAGCGCACGCGGCCTGCAGACCGTTCTTTCGGAACTGCGCTGGGTGTGGCTCCCGCTGCTGATCGGCGTCACCGGCTGGCGCCTGATCCAGCACCGCACCCCCGCATCATCGACACCGCCATGAACTCACTGCCTGCTGCGTTTGCACACACCCTGTCACAGCTGCTGGGCGATGACTGGCGCACCGATCCCCACAGCCTGCAGGCGCACGCCCAGGACAACTCCTGGCGACATGCGCTGCCGCAGGGGGTGGCGATGCCACGCACCCGCGAACAGGTGCAGGCCATCGTCCGCGCCTGCCGCCAGCACGGCGTGCCGCTGGTCGGCCGTGGCACCGGCACCGGCACCACCGGCGCCGCCGTGCCCACCGCTGGCGGCATCGTGCTGTCGTTCGCACATATGAACCGCATCGTCGCCATCCGGCCCGGGGATCGCTGTGCGGTGGTCGAACCCGGCGTGCTCAACGGCGACCTGCAGCAGGCATTGATGCCGCATGGGTTGTTCTGGCCGCCGGATCCGTCCAGCGCGGACATCTGCAGCATCGGCGGCAATCTGGCCTGCAATGCTGGCGGGCCGCGCGCGGTGAAGTACGGCACCAGCCGCGACAACGTGCTTGGGCTGGTGGCGGTCACCGGCACTGGTGAACTGATTCAATGCGGCGGCCCCTACACCAAGGATTCCACCGGCTACGACCTCACCCATCTGCTGGTCGGCAGTGAAGGCACGCTGGCGCTGATCGTCGAAGCCACGCTCAAACTGACGCCGCGCCCGCGCAGCCAGGCCGGCCTGCGCGTGCTGTACCGCGATGCCGAAGCGGCAGCGGCAGCGGTATCACGGGTGATGGCGCAGCCGGTAACACCCACCACCTTGGAATTCATGGACGCGCGCAGCCTGCAGCTGCTGCGTCACAACGGCGCGCAGGTGCCCGAGGCCGGCGCGATGTTGTTGATCGACGCTGATGGCGACGACGACACCCTGCCCTATCTGCTCAATGCGCTGGCCGAAGCTGCCGAAGGCGATGGCATGTTGGCGCTGGACGTGGCCACCGATGGCAGCGCGCGCGACAAGCTGTGGGCGGCACGGCGTGCCTTGTCGCCGGCGTTGAAAACCATCGCGCCGGGCAAGATCAACGAAGACGTGGTGGTACCGGTATCGCAGATTCCAGCACTGGTTGAGGGCGTGCAGCAGCTGTCGGCGCAGGCACAGCTGCCGATCGTCACCTTTGGCCATGCCGGCAACGGCAACCTGCACGTCAATATTCTGTACCACCCCGACGATGCCGACGAGAACGCGCGCGCACATGCAGCGCTGCCGAAGGTATTTGCACTGGCCCTGCAACTGGGCGGCACCTTGTCCGGCGAACACGGCATTGGCCTGGCCAAGCGCGATTTCATGACGCAGGCGTTTTCGACTGGAACCTTGGCGACGATGCGCGCGATCAAGCAGGCACTGGACCCGGACGGCATTCTAAATCCCGGCAAAGTGTTGCCGGAGGCGTAGCAGGACGGTCGGCCGTAGTGCCGAGCCATGCTCGGCAGAGGCCATGCAAGCGTTACGTCGGGCAGCGCAATAGCTTCGTGGCTTATGCCGCTCCTACAACCGCAGCAAATCGATTCACCTGCGGCAACACCGGGCATGCGTTTGTGTGTAGGAGCGGCATAAGCCGCGAGGCTGGCAGCAGGTCGGTGCCGGACAGAACTGCAATCTGATGCTGCAGTGGCTTCGCGGCTTACGCCGCTCCCACAATCGCTTCAAAGCAGTTCACCTCCGGCAACGCCGACAATGCATTTGCTTGTGGGAGCGGTGTAAACCGCGAAGCTGGCGATGTGCGAGGCCGTGCAAGACTGCGATCTGCGGATCTATCGGCTTCGCGGCTTACGCCGCTCCTACAATCGCTGCAAAGCGCTTCACCTGCAACAACACCGGGCGTGCATTTGTGTGTAGGAG
>NZ_JBDJMY010000049.1:0-32825 GCF_039674165.1 Stenotrophomonas terrae | reverse complement strand
TAGCCCCGGCTTTGGCTTTTAGCCTTGGCGTTGGCTTGAAGCCCCACTCCCGCTTGCGGGAGAGGGGTTGGGGTGAGGGCAAGCTTTTGCTTGAAAAGCCAAAGCCCCCTCATCCGCCCTTCGGGCACCTTCTCCCGCAGGCGGGAGAAGGGAGGTGCTTCGTTTCCTCGGTATCGGTTCAAGGCCAGAGCAAAGCCAAGGCCAAAAGCCAAGCTCGAAGCCGCAGCCCAAGCCAAAGCCAAAGCCAAAGCCAAAGCCAAGCTCGAAGCCGCAGCCCAAGCCCAAGCAAGGCTCAAAGCCCAAAGCCCAAAGCGAAAAGCGAAAAGCGAAAAACGAAAAGCGAAAAACGAAAAACGAAAAGCGAAAAGCGAAAAGCGAAAAGCGAAAAGCGAAAAGCCAAAAGCCAAAAGCCAAAAGCCAAAAGCTAAAAGCTAAAAGCTAAAAGCTAAAGCCCAGCCAAGGCTCGAAGCCCGAGGCTGATGCCCCGCGCCCAGGCTTAACGCTGTAGCGTTGACGCCCAAACTGGCTTCATGGAGAGTCAGTGGCGCGCGTCTCAGGCGCTATCCAAGCCTTCATCTTGCGCGCACCGGGCAGCAGTGTTCAGGGGCGGCTTGGTGCAAGGCGTCGCCGCCCAGAGCTTCGTCCTGCGTGCAGTCGGGTCGCGACGTTCAATTGTCATGTTGTAAGCGGAGGAGGGGGTTCGTACACCCGAATTCCGCCCAACAAAAAACCCGACACAAGGCCGGGTTTTTCATGCCGGGAGTCTTGCGACTCCAGGTTGTTGCGCGGATCAGGCAGCCTTGATGGCTTTGATGCGTGCAGTCAAACGGCTCTTGTGACGCGCAGCCTTGTTCTTGTGAATCAGGCCACGGGCGCTGAAACGGTCGAGGATAGGCTGGGCGACGGCAAAGGCTGCCTCGGCGCCAGCGGCGTCGTTGGCATCCAGAGCCTTGATCACCTTCTTGACGGCGGTGCGCAGCATCGAACGCTGAGCCGTGTTGCGCGCGTTGCGCACAACGGTCTGCTTGGCGCGCTTCTTGGCGGACTTGATATTGGCCACAGTGGTGGTTTCCTGAAAATCGATGTGGTGGGAACAGCAAGCATGCAAGTATGATGGCTGGCTGAAAGAACGTCAAGTCAAGTTGTCAAGAGGGAGTTGCATGAGCGGCCGTTTGCTCAAATCCACTGCTGTATTCAGTTCCATGACGTTCCTGTCGCGCATCAGCGGACTGGTCCGCGACCAAGTTTACGCGCATGTGTTTGGTGCCAGTGCGGCCATGGACGCCTTCGTCGTCGCGTTCAGGATTCCCAACTTCATGCGCCGCCTTTCCGCTGAGGGCTCGTTCTCGATGGCGTTCGTGCCGGTATTGGCCGAATACAAGGCCAACGGCGACCAAGCGGCGGTCAAGACGCTGGTAGACCGGGTTGCCGGGGTGCTGACGGCCTCCCTGCTGGTGATGACGGCTGCGGCCATCCTGCTGGCGCCCTGGCTGATGCGGGTATTCGCTCCAGGCTTCGCGCCGGGCAGCGAGCAGGCCGAACTAGCCACCTTGATGCTGCAGATCACCTTTCCTTACGCGCTGTTCATCTCGCTGGCGTCGCTGGTGGGCGGGGTGCTCAACAGTTACCAGAAGTTCGCCGTACCCGCGCTTTCACCGATCCTGCTGAATATTTCGATGATCGCAGCGGCACTTTGTCTGGTGCCGCACATGAAGGCCTGGGGCTATGAGCCGGTGCTGGCCCTGGCCTGGGGTGTGTTCGTGGCGGGCATCCTGCAACTCGCGTTCCAGTTGCCTTCGCTGGCGAAACTGGGGCTGTTGCCACGGCCCAGGTTCGATCTTGCCCATGCCGGCGTGCGCAAGATCATGAAGCTGATGGTGCCGACCCTGTTCGGATCGTCGGTGGCCCAGGTCAACCTGTTGTTCAATACGCTGGCGGCCTCGATGTTGATGGGCGGCAGCGTTACCTGGCTGTATTACAGCGATCGTTTGCTGGAGTTCCCGCTGGGCATGTTCGGCGTGGCCATCGGCACGGTCATCCTGCCGCATCTGTCCAGTCGCCATGCCAGCTCCGATCCTGAAGGGTATTCCAAGGGGCTGGACTGGGGTTTCCGGCTGTGCCTGCTGATTGGTGTGCCGGCCTGTATAGGGCTGGTGCTGTGCGCGCAGCCGCTGCTGGCAACCCTGTTCCAGTACGGTCGGTTCTCCGAGCAGGACATGCGTATGAGCAGTCTGAGCCTGATGGCGCAGTCGCTGGCGGTGCCTGCGTTCCTGCTGGTCAAGGTGCTGGCGCCGGCCTTCTATTCGCGGCAGGACACCCGCACGCCAGTGAAGGCGGCGGTGGCTTCGATCATCATCAACATCGTCTGCACGGTGCTGCTGTTCGTCGCGATGTTCTCCTTCAGTCCCATGGGCCAGGCAGCGCTTGTCGCGGCCGATGGGCAGTGGCTGGAGGCGCTGAAGAAGGTGGAAGGGGCGCATGCGCTGCTGGCTCTGGCCATTGCGGTGGCCGGTTGGGCCAATGCCCTGCAGCTGTGGTGGTATCTGCGCAGGGCGCGGGTGTATCAGCTTCAGCCCGGCTGGGGACGGTTCCTGCTGCAGTTGGCGGTGGCCAGCGTGCTGATGCTGGTGGCCGTGGTGGCGCTGCGGCTGTTCTGGTCCGATTGGACCGCCTGGGCCTGGTGGGAGCGTGGCTGGCGCTTGGCGGTGCTGGTCGGCACTGGCGGTGCGGTCTATGCCGCTGGCCTGCTGCTGATGGGCTATCGGCCGCGTGAACTGCGCGGCCAGTAAGCCGACAGCGTGGCCGGCCCCGTTATACTTCAGGGCTACACACGACAGAACCGGCCCCTATGGGCCGGATCCGGATGGAATGAGCAGGCTTTTTAGAGACGTCGAAGGCGGGGTGTTGTTCCCGCAGGGAAGCGTGGTCTGCATTGGTGCCTTCGATGGCCTGCACCTGGGCCATCGGGCGCTGGTGCGCCACGCGGTTGCCCGTGCCCGCGCCTTGGGTGTGCCGGCCGTTGCCTTGGGCTTTGAGCCGCTGCCGCGCGAGTTCTTCGCCAAGGACAGCCCGCCGCCACGGCTGATGCTGGCCCGTGACAAGGTCGCCACGCTGCGTGAGTTGGGGGTCGACAGCGTCGGCCTGCTGCGCTTTGACGCCAAGATGGCGGCGACCACCGCCGAGGATTTCGTGCGCGACATGCTGGTGCGCCGGCTCGGTGGGCGCGAAGTCTGGATTGGCCCCAAGTTCCATTTCGGCAACCGCCGTGGCGGCGATATCGCCTTGCTGCAGGCGATGGGCGCCGAGCTGGGTTTTGTCGCCGGTGAGATCGAGCCGGTTCACCTGAACGGCGAGCGCATTTCCAGCACCCGTATCCGCGAGCTGATCGTGGCCGGCGAGTTCGCCCATGCCGGCGAGTTGCTGGGCCGCCCGTATTCGATTGGCGGCCGGGTAGTGCGCGGGCGGCAGCTCGGCCGCACCTTGGGCTTCCCTACCGCCAACTTGCGTTTCCCGAAAACACCCGCACTTTCTGGTATCTACGCTACCTGGGTACACGGTGTTTTCGAGCAGCCGTGGCCGTCGGTGTCGAGCTTCGGCACGCGGCCCACGGTTGAAGGCGTGGAGCCGTTGCTGGAGGCACACCTGTTCGACTTCAACGGCGACCTGTACGGCCGTCACATCGAAGTGGAATTCGTTGCCAAGCTGCGGGATGAAGAGAAGTTCAACGATCTGCCGGCGCTGACCGAGCAGATGCACCGCGACGCAGAGCAAGCGCGTCGCATCCTTTCCGAACACAGATTGCGAGCTACCGCGTGAGCCAGGATTACAAAGCCACCCTCCATCTGCCCGCAACGGAATTCCCGATGCGCGGCGACCTGCCCAAGCGTGAGCCGGGCATCCTGGCACGTTGGGAAGAGCAGGGCATTTACGCGCAGCTTCGTGAGAACGCGAAGGGCCGCCCGCTGTTCGTGCTGCACGACGGCCCGCCGTACGCCAATGGCCAGATCCACCTGGGTCACGCGGTCAACAAGATCCTCAAGGACATCATCGTAAAGTCGCGCTACATCGACGGCTTCGATGCGCCCTACGTGCCGGGCTGGGATTGCCATGGCCTGCCGATCGAAATCGCGGTCGAGAAGAAGTGGGGCAAGGTCGGCGTCAAGCTTGATGCCGAGCAGTTCCGGCAGAAGTGCCGTGAGTACGCCGAAGAGCAGATCAACCTGCAGCGCGCTGATTTCAAGCGCCTGGGTGTGATCGGCGATTGGGAAAACCCGTACAAGACGCTGAGCTTCGACTTCGAGGCCAATGAAATCCGCGCGCTGGCCAAGATCGTCGCCAACGGGCATCTGGTGCGTGGCGCCAAGCCGGTGCATTGGTGCTTCGATTGCGGCTCGGCCTTGGCCGAGGCTGAAATCGAATACCAGGACAAGACCTCGCCGGCCATCGACGTGGCCTATGCCGCGCGTGATTCCAAGGCGCTGGCGGCCAGCTTCGGTGTCGAGCTGCCGGCCGGTGTGGAAGTGGCAGTGCCGATCTGGACCACCACGCCGTGGACGCTGCCCGCTTCGCTGGCTGTGTCGCTGGGTGCGGATATCGAATACGCGCTGGTCGAAGGCCCGGCCCACAACGGCCAGCCGCGCTGGCTGGTGCTGGCGTCTGCCTTGGCTGAGCGCTCGCTGGGCCGCTACGGCGTAGCCGAGGTGGTCGTGCACGGCCATGCCAAGGGTTCGGCGCTGGAAAACCAGCTGCTGGCACACCCGTTCTATGCCAACCGCGACCTGCCGCTGCTCAATGGCGAGCACGTTTCCGATACCGACGGTACCGGTGCGGTGCACACCGCGCCCGGCCACGGCCAGGAAGATTTCGCGGTCAGCCAGCAGTACGGGGTGATGGAAAACTACAACGCCGGCCAGATCAACCCGATCGATGGCCGTGGCGTATACCTGCCGTCGACGCCGCCGGCGGGTACGGTCGAGCTGGCCGGTCAGCACCTGTGGAAAGCACAGCCGCTGATCGTCGAGGTGCTGCGCGAAAGCGGCGCGCTGCTGGCGTTCTTCGAGATCCAGCACAGCTACCCGCATTGCTGGCGTCACCGCACGCCGGTGGTGTTCCGTGCAACGCCGCAGTGGTTCATCTCGATGGACAAGGCCAACCTGCGCAACGACGCGATGGCTGCCATCGACAACGTGGCGTGGTTCCCGAGCTGGGGCAAGGCACGCATCAGCAGCATGGTCGACGGCCGCCCGGACTGGTGCATCAGCCGCCAGCGCACCTGGGGCGTGCCGATCGCGCTGTTCACCCACCGCGAAACCGGCGAGCCGCATCCGCGTACCGTCGAGTTGATGCAGCAGGTGGCTGACCGCGTGGAGAAGGGTGGCATCGACGTCTGGTATTCGCTGGACGCCACCGAACTGCTCGGCGATGAAGCCGCACAATACGAAAAGGTCACCGACATCCTCGATGTCTGGTTCGATTCCGGCGTCACCCACGAAGCGGTGCTGCTGGCACGTGGCTTCGGCAAGCCGGCCGACCTGTACCTGGAAGGTTCCGACCAGCACCGTGGCTGGTTCCAGTCCTCGCTGCTGACCGGCGTGGCCATCGACAAGCATGCGCCGTACAAGCAGTGCCTCACCCATGGTTTCACCGTGGACGAGCACGGCCGCAAGATGTCCAAGTCGCTGGGCAACGGCATCGAGCCGCAGGAAATCATGCGCACCCTGGGCGCGGACATCCTGCGCCTGTGGATCGCCTCGGCCGACTACAGCAACGAGATGTCGCTGTCGCAGGAAATCCTCAAGCGCAATGCCGACGCCTACCGCCGTCTGCGCAACACCGCGCGTTTCCTGCTCGGCAACCTGGATGGCTTTGATCCGGTGCAGCATCTGGTCGCATTGCCCGATATGGTCGCCCTGGACCGCTGGATCGTGCATCGCGCGTTCGAGCTGCAGGAGAAGATCAAGGCGGCCTATGCCAACTACAACATGGCCGAGATCGTGCAGCTGCTGCTGAACTTCTGCAGCGTCGACCTGGGCTCGTTGTACCTGGACGTGACCAAGGACCGCCTGTACACGATGCAGGAAGATTCGCGCGGCCGTCGTTCGGCGCAGAGCGCGATGTTCCATATCGCCGAAGCGTTCGTGCGCTGGGTGGCACCGATCCTGACCTTCACCGCCGAAGAACTGTGGGGTTACCTGCCGGGCAAGCGTGCCGAGAACGTGCTGTTCACCACCTGGTACGACGGCTTGGCGCCGTTGCCGGCCGACGCACAGCTCAACGCCGCTGATTTCGATCAGCTGCTGGCACTGCGCGAGCAGGTCTCCAAGGTGCTCGAGCCGATGCGTGCCAATGGCGCCATTGGTGCCGCGCTGGAAGCGGAGATCACCGTCGCCGCCAATGAAGAGCAGGCCGCGCGCTGGCAGCCGCTGGCCGAGGAACTGCGCTTCCTGTTCATCAGTGGCGATGTCAGCGTGCGCCCGGCAACCACCGACGAGGTGTTTGTCAGCGCGCAGCCGACCGACAAGGCCAAGTGTGTGCGTTGCTGGCATTACCGCGCCGATGTCGGTTCGGTGGAAGCGCATCCGGAGCTGTGCGGCCGCTGCGTCAGCAATATCGACGGTGCCGGCGAAGACCGCCGCTGGTTCTAAGGGCCAGCAGTGAGTGATGAGGAGTGAGGAGCGGGATACGGCAACGGTCTCCTCCGCGCTTCTTCGGTTGGTGAACTTTTATGGGTGTTTGCATGCAGTCAAAAACGGTTAAACCCAATGCGTTGATCTACCTGCTGGTATCCGTGGCCGTGATTGGCCTGGACCAGTGGAGCAAGGCCTGGGTGCTGTCCAGCCTGCCTGAATTCACCCCGGTGCCGGTGATTGACGGCTTCTGGAACTGGTACCGTACCTACAACACCGGCGCGGCATTCAGCTTCCTCAGCGATGCCGGTGGCTGGCAGCTGTGGTTCTTCACCTTCCTGGCCGTTGCGATCAGTGGGCTGATGGCGTTCTGGCTGTCGCGCACGCCGCGTGCCAATTGGCGCAGTGCGCTGCCGTACGCGCTGGTGATCGGCGGTGCCATCGGCAACGTCATTGACCGCCAGATTCACGGTCACGTCATTGATTTCATTCAATGGTATGTAGGCAAGCACTACTGGCCGTCGTTCAACATCGCCGATGCGGCGATCGTGGGCGGCGCCATCGGTATCGCCTTGATGGGCTTGCTTGACGGCAAGGCCGAAAAAAAAGCCGGATGATGCCGGCGCCCGTTCCCGCATTTGCGACCGTCAGCGGTCGGAGTCGTTGAAGATGGATGTACTGCTCGCCAATCCCCGTGGTTTCTGTGCCGGTGTCGACCGTGCCATCGAGATCGTCAAACGCGCCATCGAAACCCTGGGCGCGCCGATCTATGTGCGGCATGAGGTGGTGCACAACCGCTTTGTGGTCGATGACCTGAAGGCACGCGGCGCGATCTTCGTCGAAGAACTCGACGAGGTGCCTGACGGCAATACCGTCATCTTCAGTGCGCACGGTGTGTCGCAGGCGGTGCGCATCGAAGCTGATCGCCGTGGTTTGAAGGTGTTCGATGCCACCTGCCCGCTGGTGACCAAGGTGCATCTGGAAGTGGCGCGCCACTGCCGTGCTGGCCGCGATGTGGTGCTGATCGGCCACGAAGGTCACCCGGAAGTGGAAGGCACCATGGGCCAGTGGAACCGGGAGAAGGGCAAGGGCCATATCTATCTGGTGGAGAGCGTGGAAGACGTGGCGGCGCTGCAGGTATCGCAGCCGGAAAACTTCGCCTACACCACCCAGACCACCTTGTCGGTGGATGACACGCGCGCGGTGATTGAAGCGCTGCGCCTGCACTTCCCCAAAATCCAGGGGCCGAAGAACGACGACATCTGCTACGCCACGCAGAACCGCCAGGATGCGGTGCGCGACCTGGCCACGCAGTGCGATCTGGTCCTGGTGGTGGGTTCGCCGAACAGCTCCAATTCCAACCGGCTCAGCGAGCTTGCACGCCGTGAGGGCGTGGAGTCGTATCTGATTGATGGCGCGCACGAGATCGACCCGCAGTGGGTGGTCGGCAAGAAGCACATCGGCCTCACCGCAGGTGCCTCGGCACCGCAGGTGCTGGTGGATGGGGTGATTGCACGGCTGCGTGAACTGGGCGCCGGTGAGGTGCACGAAACCGGCGGCGAGCCGGAGTCGATGGTGTTCGCGCTGCCCAAGGAACTGCGCCTGCGCCTTGTCGACTGAGCATCAGTGCGCAATGGCAAACCCCCGAAGCCGGCCCACAAGGCCGGCTTTATTGATGCATGCTTGAGCTACCTTGGCTCAGCTGGGGCCCCAGCTGGGCAACGATGAAATCAATGAAGACGCGCACCCGGGGTATCTGCGCGGACAAGGGTGGCCACACCAGAAAGACGCCGCGTGTGGCCGGTGCATGCGCTTTCAATATCTCCAGCAGGCGGCCATCGGCAAGCTCGTTGCGGACCATATAGTCCGGTACCTGCACGATACCCAGTCCTGCCAACGCGGCACTGGCGAGCGCTTCGGCATCGTTCAAGGCTTTGTTGAGGTAGGCGGGTTTGGGAATCAGCTTGTCCTGGTAGCGCCACGGCTCCAGTCGTTCGTTGTCCGGATGGCGGTAATACAGGCAGTGGTGGTCAGCCAGTTCGTCAGGTGATTTCGGTATGCCGTGCTCGGCGAAGTAAGCCGGCGCGGCGCAGGTAATCAAAGCATACGAGCCCAGCAGCCTGGCCTGCAGGCTGGAGTCCTCCAGTTCGCCTGCCCATAGGCCCAGATCAAACGCTTCTTCAATCAGATCAAGGTGCGCGGCGTCCAGGTTGACGTTGACGATTACCTCGGGATATCGCGCATGGAAGTCGCGCATCAGCGGCAGCAACATCTTGCGGCCGAGCACCGGCGCGGCGCTGATTCTCAGCCGCCCGCGCGGGCTGTGCTGGCGCATGCTCAGCTCGCGCTCCGCTTCCTGCAGATCCTTCAGCACCTTGTCAGCGTAGCGATACAGCACTTCGCCTTCACTGGTGAGGGCCAAAGAGCGTGTGGTGCGATTGAGCAGGCGTGTACTCAAGCGCAGCTCCAGGCGTTCGACCGCCTTGCCTACAGCCGATGCGGACAGGCCCAGTTGCCTGCCCGCGGCAGAGAAGCTGCCGGCCTGTACGGCTGTGGCAAAGGCGACCAAGCCGTTCAATGATTCGAGTGAAGAGAGAACTGACGACATTTTTTCCTGACTGTCATGAAGCCTGCGTGGATTCCAACATTGCAGACAGAGGCCGACGATGACTGTCACGGCTCCGTTGTGCTGATGTGATTGATGACGAGGGCAAGACGTTTGGAGGTTCTGATACAGGAGCGGCTCGGCATGGCTACCCAGCAAAAATACGCGGGTACAGGCACACAAGTGCATGGTGACAGTGCGCCTGCATGGCGGGGTGTGGAAACGCCGACGTACGACGTGGTGATCGTAGGCGGTGGCTCTGCCGGCGCAGTGATGGCAAGCCGGCTCAGCGAGGAGCCGTTCCGACGTGTGCTGCTGATAGAGGCGGGGCAGAGCTACCCGCCGGAGGCTTATCCGGATGCGGTACGCCTGCAGCACATCATCGGCGGTGACGCGGCGCATGACTGGGGCTATACCTCCGAGCCCACCCGTTACGGCACGAGTATTCCGCTGCCGCGTGGCAAGGTGCTGGGCGGCTGTTCGGCGGTCAACGCCGGTGTCGCGATGCGCGCACCGGCGGGCGATTTCGAACGCTGGACCGCAGCAGGCCTGGAGCATTGGACGGCGCAGGATGTATTGCCGTTTTTCCAGCGCAGCGAACGCACCGTGCACGGTGACGGTGCTTTCCACGGTCGTAGCGGACCTTGGCCAATTCACTACCTGCAGGACGATGAAGTTTCCGACATGCAGCGCGCCTTCGTCGCTTCAGCAACGCAGGCCGGCTTCGCAAGCGTCACCGATTTCAACAGCGACCAGCCGTTCGGTGTTGGCCCTTACCCGATGAACAACCGCATGGGGCAGCGCCTGAATACCGGCATGACCTATCTGTCCCTGGATGTGCGCCAGCGGCCCAATCTGACCATCCGCAGCCAGGCACTGGTGGACCGCGTAGCGTGCGAGAACGGCGCTGCGGTGGCGGTGGTGCTGGCCGATGGGCAACGCATCAGCGGGAACAGCATCGTGTTGTGCGCCGGCGCCTATGGCACCGCTGCCATCCTGCTGCGCTCGGGCATTGGCCCGGCGGCGGACGTGCAGGCGCTGGGAATGGAGGTGGTGGCCAACCTGCCGGTCGGCACACGCCTGCAGGAGCATCCATTCTTCTACACCACCTGGGCCGCACGCCCGAACCGGCTCGGCCTGCCGGTGCCGCCGGTGGGCGCCATGCTGTGGACGCAATCGTCGAAGGCCCCGGTGGATGTGGGCGACCTGCACGTGTCGGCAGTGCATTACGGTGACCCGGAGACCTCCCCCACCGGCGCCATCTTCATGCTTGCCCTGGCGCTGACACGGCCGCGTTCGCTGGGAACGGTGACGCTGCGCTCGCGAGACCCTGCGGCAGCGCCGGTGATCGCGCTCAACCTGCTGAGCGAAGCGCAGGACAGGCAATTGATGGTGGAGGGCATCGAGCTGATCCGCCGCATTGCGCGGACAGGCCCTTTGGCCGCCCTGATTGCCGAAGAGATGGTGCCGGGCGCCTTCTGCACCAGCCGCGACGCACTGGAAGCGGCGCTGCCGATGGCGTTGGATATCTACCACCACCCAAGCTCGACGGCACCGATGGGTGGCGCCAACGATGTGCATGCGGTCACCGATTACCAGGGACGGGTACGCGGCATTGATCGCCTGCGTGTGGCCGATGCATCGCTGTTCCCGGATGTGCCCTGCGTGGCGACCAATCCGACCGTGATCATGTTGGCCGAGCGCATCAGCCAGTGGATGCGGGATGCGGACAGGTGAGGAAGCATGAGCTGCTGCATGCCCGTCTGAGGCGAACGGCGATGGTATGGCTGTCGGTGTATCCAACGGTGCTGCTGGTGCTGAAGCTGTTGAGCACCTATGGCCCCGGTTTCAGCCAGTGGCCGCTGCCGCTGCGCGCATTGGGATCAACCATGATCGTGGTGCCGATCGTGGTCAACATCACTGCCCCGCTGTTTGAAGCAGTGGTGGCCAAGTTAATGCGCCTCTGGTTGCATTGCCGCCGCTCGCGCGCACGCCGCCAATGACCCACACCCTGGAGGTTCCATGAGCGCGGCAACTCACTCCCCCGGCCAATTGCGCCGCGCAGCCAATTGGATCAACGGCATTCCGCGCTTTGACGGTGTGCCCAAGGAGTCGATAGACCCGGCAACCTACCAGGTGATCGGCAGCTATCCGGACAACGGCCGTGCGGCGGCGATGGCGGCCGTGTCCGCCGCCTCGCAGGCCTTCCAGCGAACCTTGTGGGCGCATGATCACGAACTGCGCGCGCGGGTACTTGAGGAAATGGCGCAGGCATTTGAACGCAACCGCGATCGGTTGCTGGAGATCCTGTCGTTGGAGAACGGCAAGGTAGCGGCCGAGGCCGCGTTTGAACTGGACATGGTGCCCAGCAAACTCCGCTATTCGGCGGCGACGGCGCTGCTGGAAACGGGCCGTGCATTGCGGCCCAAGCCCGGGCGGTTGTCGATGATATTGCGCCAGCCCATGGGCGTGGCGGCAGTGATTGCGCCTTGGAATTCACCGGTGGTGCTTACCATCCGATCGTTGGCGCCGGCTTTGGCGGCCGGCTGCACCACGGTGATCAAACTGCCTGCGCAGGTAGCGCAGACCGCCAGCATGATGGCCAGAATCATGGGCGAAGCGCCGTCCTTGCCGCGCGGGGTGATCAATCTGTTTTTTGAAAGCGGACCAGAAGGTTCCAGCTATCTGGTGGATTCGCCGGATGTGCCGGTGGTTAGTTTTACCGGTTCCACACGCACCGGGCGCGCGATCAGCAGCACTGGGGCCAGGCATCTGAAACGCTTCGGCATGGAGCTGGGTGGCAAGACGCCGATGATCCTGTTTGAAGACGCGGACCTGCAGCAGGCGCTGCCCATGCTCGAAAAGGCGCTGACGATATTCAGCGGACAGTTCTGCATGACCGGTTCGCGCCTTCTGGTGCACGACGCCATCTACGATGCGGTGCGCGATGGCATGGCGGCACGGCTGCGCGCGGTCAGGGTGGGCCCGGCGGCCGACCCCGGCAGTGACATGGGGCCGTTGATTGATCGTGCCAATGTCGCGCGGGTGGACGCGGTGGTGGAAAACGCCATCGGCGCCGGCGCGGCGGTGGTGGAGCGCGGCGGGCCGATCACCAGCGGGCCGCTGCGCAAGGGCGCGTTCTTCCGCCCGGCCTTGCTGGAAGTATTCGACAACGCACTGGACATCATCCAGCAGGAAACCTTCGGCCCGGTGCTCACCCTGCAACGCTTCAGCGATGAAGCGCAGGCGGTGCGGTTGGCCAACGACAACGAATACGGACTGGCCGCCAGCGTGTGGACGCGCGATGTCGACCGCGCATTGCGCGTTGCAGAAGCGCTTGATGCCGGCTCGGTCTGGATCAACGACTGGGCGCGAGTGTTCGATGGCACGGAGGAGGGCGGCTTCAAGCAGTCCGGATTGGGGCGGCTCAATGGATTGGCAGCCCTGGAAGATTTTCTCGAATACAAACACATCGCGCTGCACCCCGGCCTGGGCGAGCGTTGATCAGTACTGCACGTCCGCGAGCTGCTGTTTGCTGCCACGGCGTTATGGCGGGAGGACACGGCGATGGCGACAGACATGTCCCAGGCCCTGCTCGGCGCTTTGCAAAGCGGTGCAAAGATTGCTGGCGGTGGCAGGGTGAACCATGCGCGCGGGCTGCTGGTGGAAGGGCACTTCCGTGCCACCGCCACCGCGCCGCAGTTCTGCATGGCGGCGGTATTTGGCGGCGAGGACGTGCGCGTGCTGGCGCGTTTCTCCAGTTCCGGTGGCCACCCGCACATCGATCAGCGCAGCCCCGCAGCGGAACCACGCGGCCTGGCCCTGCGGATCGGCAACAAGGCAGCGATGGTGCTGGTGGGGCATTCGCTGGAAGGTTTTCCGGCGAGCGACCCGGAAGGATTTCTCGCGTTCTTGAATGCGGCGAATCAACGCGAACGCTCACCTACGCTGTGGGCGGCGCATCTGGCCGGCAATCCAGCTGCGGCCCGCTTCGAGACCTTGCGGGCGGCCGCGGCCAGCAGCAGTTTCAGCGCGTTGGATTACCACATGCTGCACACCTACCGGCTGATCGCACCGGACGGCCGCGCGCGCATAGGTCGGCTCAGTGTCCACCCGACCCGGCCATACGTGGCCCGCGCAGCGCCGGAGGGCTCGGATTACCTGGACCGCCGCATGCGCGGCGAACTGGCCAAGGGCGGCGTGGTGTTCGTACTGCTGTTCACCCCGGTTCCCGAAGGCGAGGACCCCGCCGACATAACCCGCGCCTGGGACCCGGACGCACCTGCCTTCGCGCTCGGCCACATATGGCTGGAGCGGCTGCACCCGCACCAGGCAAGCCAGCGCAAACTGGCCTTCGACCCGGCGCTGCTACCGGCGGGGATAGGGTTTGCGGGCGACCCGATGCTGCATGCAAGGCTACGGGCGTATCGGTTGGCGGCTGCGCGGCGGTTGGGGTTGTAGGCTAGCCGCTGGTGCTGGTGCTGGTGCTGGCGGCATCAGAACGGCTGTTGGCAGCAAGCCAGTTACATCGTCTGCTTACAAGTGCGGGCGTTGGTACAAACGATGCTGATCCATGTGCGTGCTATTGACCAAGTCTTTCCCGCTCAGAATATCCGCATTAGCCTGTGGCGACGCAGCAAGTATTGTTCTTACAACCAAGTTACACTCCATTCATGCTCAAGGGCGCGGCGATGAACGGCAGTGGGGACCTTCGCGACCGATGCATGGCTATTTGCATTTCTGCTCTGTTGCACATGCTGGCGTTTGCGTGGCTGTGGCTGACAAGTGGTGTTGTGGGCGGGAGGGGGTCGGAAGCATTGGGGTATTCACTTGGCTCGGGAACGTCTGCGGACTTTCTTGCGCCGGGCGAATTCCGTCAGCGGTTTGATATCGCGCTTCCTTTCGTCAAGCCTGAAACAGCGGTTTTTCTCGAGGAACCATCGGAAAGTATTCAGAACGTAGAGCCGGTATCAGCAGAGCGTCATGTGGATGTGGTAGAGACGACAGATTCTGGAATACCGGATATGTCCGCATTATCTGAAGCAGCAGTAATCGAAGAAAGTGGGGCGGCAGTGGCAAACACCGCCGGCCCAGCGTCGGATCATGGTGGGGAAGCTGCCGGCCATGCCGAGGATCAGGGGTTGCGTGCTGCATACCTCGCTGCGTTGCGTGTAGCCATACGAGAACACTGGCAGTACGACGGCCCTAAGGGAAGTTGTAGTTTGACGTTGCAGCAATCTCAAGGCGGAAGGGTAATCAGTGTGGCGTCATCGAATTGCGCACTGGATACAGCGGGCCGCCGGGCATTGGAGGCAGCCGCTCTGATGGCGCAGCCATTGCCCTATGTGGGATACGAGTCAGTGTATGCAGACATCATGGATATTGATTTTGAGAACTAACAAGCTAAGTCAGTGCTCCGGTTGGATTCTTCTTTCCTTTTGATCAGGCGGCGTTATTGGATGAGTGAAATTTTCCGAAACAGTGCGGATTGCTCACCGATGGTTGGTCAAGTTGTAGTCCGAGATGGCTGCTTTTCGGCGGTATGCGCGTTGCTTTCATGTCGCCGGTCGCGCCCCAGGTTTCCAAGCAAATTTGCAGGGTGGCAACGCCTGTCATAGTCAACTTCCCCATCCGAGCGATGCGGGTCGGCCACCGCAATTGTCCAGAACGATGCAATCGTCGAAGTAACGCCCCTCAATGGAGTGAGCAGGTATGTACGTATATGTGTTGATGGCTATCGCACTTCTTTGCCCCGTTGTAGTTCAAGCCCAGTCGCTGCGCTATCCATGGGAGGAGTACGACAAGCTCATTCAGCGGCAGACGATCTAACGGCAGCAGATGCGACCTTGTTCGGCGACAGCCTGGACATGTACACCGGAGCGTTGGGGTTCTCGGCAACCGACATGAGCATAACCGGCACTGGGCTGCCGATTGCGGTTTCGCGATCAATGTCCATTGGCAATCGTAGTGACTACCGTTTTGACGATTTGCCCATGGCAGATTGGAATCTGGAGCTCCCGCGGCTCTCTGGTGTCTTCCTGGCAGCCACAGGATGGGCAAGCGCCTGCAACAACAATGGTTTGGGTGCGCCGCCGACGGTTACCGTCAGTGGTCGAAGTTTCTATGCTTCCGAGTATTGGCAAGGCAATCGCATGATTGTTCCCGGACGCGGCAGCCAGGAGATGCTAGTTGCCGAGCCGAATGCACTTCCGCGCCCGTCCAGTGGTGGTCCTTATCCTTGGCTTACGCAGGAGCTCACTTGGTTCTCTTGCCTGCCCGCGCGGCAAAATGGCGGAGGTGAAGCTTTCGTTGCCCATACCGCCGATGGTCTGCGCTACACATTCGACTGGGAGGCTGCATTCTATGAGCCGGATGTTGCATCGCCCAGTACAGTTCAAGTCATATCCGCTGCGCGCCGTCGCGTGGAATTGTATGCGACCAAGGTGGAGGATAGGTTCGGAAACTGGGTCGCTTACCGCTACAGCAATGCAGCTGGAGCGCCGGTACGGCTGGAAGCAATAACCTCCAGTGACGGCAGGAGCATCACACTCGCCTATAACGCGCGCGGCCATGTTGAGCAGATCAACAATGGTACGCAGATTGTGCGGTATCGCTATGTCTATCCTGCTTCGCTTACCGGCAGTTTGGTTGGTGTGGACCTGCCAGATGGCAGTAGCTGGGCTATTGATGCCTTTGCCATGAGCCACATTGAGTTCCAGTACGAGCGCTCCACAGGGTCTGGCGACATTCTGCGTTCCTGTGGTTACCCAGGCCTTATGGTCAACGAGCCCGGTGCTACAGGCAGATTCGTACACCCATCTGGTGCAATCGGCGAGTTCGTGATGGGCTACAGTCTCCGTGGGCGGAGCAATGTGCCCATGGTCTGCAATGGATATTCGACACCGAATAATGACCCCAACGATGACGTCGCCCGCTACCCAATGGCCTATCACGGCGTGGTGCTGCGCAATAAGCGCCTTTCCGGCCCGGGCGTTGATCTGGCGGAATGGGCGTACAGCTACGGTGGCACCATTTCCTTTGCTCCAGGCACCGGTCCGGTGTGCACCAGTGGCGATTGCTCGTTGCCGCTGTGTCTGAGTGATGCTTGCGCGGGCACAGCAATCACGACGGTCTCAGGCCCGGAGGGTAGTTGGGCACGCCACACATATGGCAACAGCTATCGCTACAACGAAGGTCAGCTGCTCAAGGTGGAGACAGGGAGTGGCCCGCAATCCATTCTTGAGACCACCGAGCAACGCTACCTTTGGCCGCTGGCAGGCAGCCAATTCGCCACACGACTCGGCAGCACGAAGCAGCCGCGTACCGCTGGATACACTGCCGAATATCTGCGGCCCAATGTCGAGACGCTGACCACCCGCGATGGGGCGACGTTCTCCAGCAAAACCACTGTGCTCGATGGGCTTGCCAGGCCTTTGACCACCATTGCCAGCAGCAGCTTGGGCTACCAACGTACCGATACGCTTCAGTATCACGATGATTTCTCACGTTGGGTGCTGGGGCAGATAGCCCGCCGCGGCAATGTAGAGACCGGTGCCGAAGTGGCGCGGACGGTATTCGCCCCCGGCACCGCGTTGCCAGTTGAACAGTATGCTTTTGGTGAGCGCCAGATGTGGCTGAGTTACCACGCCGATGGTCAAGTGGAAAGCGTGACCGACGGCAATGGAAATATCACCATCGCATCTGGCTGGCGACGTGGCATTCCCCAGGTGATTGGCTACGCCGATGGTTTCACGGAATCGGCAGTGGTAGATGCGCTCGGAAGAGTTGTCAGCACCACCGATGAAAATGGCTTCAGCTCTACGTATGGTTACGATGCCATGGGGCGATTGGCGGCCCGGACCTATCCCGCCGGTGACACAGTTGCATGGCATCCAGTGTCTCGCACATTCGAGCGCGTAGGTGCTGAGTATGGACTCGGCACTGGGCATTGGAGGCTGACCGAGACAGAAGGTAATCGACGTCGCCGGCTGCATTTTGATGCGTTCTGGCGACCCGTGCTGGAGGAAAGCCAAGACATCTCCGACGCGCAGACGATCACCCAGGTTGTAAGTCGGTATGACAAGCTTGGGCGCAAGGTGTTTACGTCCTACCCGACGCAGGGCGTGACCGACGTTCGCAACGCGCTGCCGGGTGTTACCAGCAGCTACGACGCACTGGGGCGCGTTGTTCGCACTCAACAGGATTCCGAGTTGGGCTTGCTGACGTCGTCTACTGCGTACTTGTCTGGCTTTCGTCGCCAGGTGACCAACCCGCGCGGCGCCATCACCGTAGAGGCATTCCAGGCTTGGGATTCGCCCAGCTACGACTTCCCTACACGCATCGATGCTCCACTTGGCATCTCGACAGTGATTCAGCGTGATGTCTTTAGGAAAACGCTTGAAATTACCCGCACGGGAGCAGGTCAATGATGACGGCAAGGAGCCGCGGTAAGGGGGCGCTATTTCTCCAGATCTTTACCTGCTTTCTTTTGTTGATAGCAGGCCAAGCCATTGCGCAACAGGGGAATCCCTATGTAAGTGTCAGCATCGATTCGCCATCTGCGGGAGCCACATTCCAGGCGCCGGCGAATGTAGTCATACAAACATCGGCATTCACCATTGATGACGGTGTTTATGTGAGCCAGCTCCGGATACTCCGGAGTGGCCAGGTGCTGGCCAGCGTTGTAGGTGATTCACTTTCCTACACCCTCACCAATCTGCCTGCGGGCACCTACACGGTTACTGCCAATGCGCGCTCCAACCTGGGCGGCCAGGCAAGCGTCAACAGGACATTCGAGGTTGTACAGCCCGGTGACAGACCGCCGGTGATCAGTCTCAACCCTGCCACAGGCCAGCCCTTCATTGGCCCCGCAACGGTGCACCTGAGTGCAAATGCGAGTGATCCGGATGGGCAGGTCGTCCGCGTTGATTACTACGCCAACGGCGGTCACATCGGGAGTGGCTACACTGCTGGCTTCGGATTCAACTGGGCAAACGTGGCACCCGGTAACTATCAGGTCACGGGAATTGCGGTAGATAGCAACGGCAAGACCGCGACGTCAGGTGCGATCACTGTCGCAGTGGCGCAATCGTCGATTCGCGGCAGCGTGGGCAGCGTTGATGAAGATGGCGCGGGCCAGTATTGGCTGCGAGGATGGGCTTGTTCGAGCGGGCGACCAGCTTCGGTAGATGTTCACATCTATGTAGGCGGTGCTGCGGGGGCAGGGCAGGGTATTGGTTCTGTTCTTGCAAATCAGGCAAGTGAGGCAGGTGTTGCCGCTGCCTGTCAATCCAACGGTAGTCAGTATCGCTTTCGCTTCGCGCTGACCGACGCAATTCGGCAAGCCCATGCGAACAAACTGATCTATGTGCATGGCATCTCTCCTGCAGGTGCCAGCAATGATCTTCTGGCCAGATCGGGCGTGCTGCGGGTGCCAGCACCGCTGTCGCTGACCCGGCGCTATGTCTACGACGCGCAGCAGCGCCTGTGCAAGACCATCGAGCCGGAGACCGGTTCGACGGTGATGGGCTACGACGCGGCGGGCAACCTTGCATGGAGCGCTTCTGGTTTGGCGCTGCCGAACCCAGTCAACTGCGATCGTGCGGCGGCCGAAGCAAGTGGTCGCGTGGTTCGTCGGACATACAATTCGCGCAATCGTGTAGTTTCCTTGTCGACGCCAAACCACAGGGGAAATCAAACGTTTATCTACGCGCCTGATGGTTTGCCCAGTCAGATAACGACAGACAATGACGGGGAAGGGGAAGGGCGGGTAGTAAATTACTATCTCTATAATAAGAGAAGGCTGCTGGTTTCCGAGGCCGTGCAGCAGCCAGGTTTGTACCAATGGTTGCTGAGCTACGGGTATGACGCCAACGGAAATCTAGCCTCTCAGGGCTATCCTACCGGCAACACTATTACCTATAGCCCGAATGCATTGGGTCAACCGAAACTGGTGGTCGGCAGCAGTGATGGTCACACCTATGCATCAGGTATCAGCTATTTTCCAAATGGTGCATTGAAGTCTTTCGCTTACGGCAACAACGTCCTGCACCAGATGACGCAGAATGCCCGGCAGCTTCCTGCGCGTAGTATTGATAGCGGAGTGCTTAATCTGGACACTCGCTTCGATGAAAATGGAAATCCCAGTGACATCTACGATGTTGCAAGAGGAGGCACCTACAACCTTCATCTGCAATACGATGCGCGTGATCAACTGATAGCAGCCGGCTCTGGGGCGTTCGGTGGTGATGGATGGCATCGATACACCTATGATGCGCTGGATAACATCAAGTCCTGGAAGCTGGGGTCCGGTGGCAAAGACTACGCCAACTACTATTACGATCCCGGCACAAATCGTTTGCTGGGAATTCGGGACTCCGCTGGTGCAACCGTTGTCGGCCTGGCCTACGACGTGCAGGGCAATCTGCAGAATAAAAGTGGCCAGCTGTATGGGTTCGGCTTCGACAATCGCCTGTATATAGCGGCCGGGAAGGAGCAGTATCGTTACGACGGTGAAGGCCGGAGAGTGCTTGCCTGGAGTCCTGTCGATGGAACGTCGGCCCTCTCGCAGCACAGCAAGTCTGGTCAGCTGATGTACTACTATAAAAACAGTGGCGCAGGGCTTGAACACATCTATCTGAGCGGTAGTTTGATAGCCAAGCGTGAAACCGTGGGCAACGTGGTGAAGTTCCAACACACCGATGCGCTTGGCTCACCCGTGGCGGTGACGGATGGCTCGGGTAACGTGATAGAACGCAATGATTACGCGCCCTATGGCGCTGTAATCGGAAAGCCCGCTTATGATGCCGTCGGTTACACAGGTCATAAGCAGGACGGCGCAACTGGCCTGACCTACATGCAACAGCGCTACTACGATCCGCAGATCGGTAGGTTCCTGTCGGTGGATCCTGTGACGGCGTATAGCAACCCAGTGAGAGCGTTTAATCGGTACTGGTATGCAAATAACAGTCCGTATAAGTTTGTAGATCCTGATGGAAGGGCTCCTTGCACTGGAACGAAAATCGGCACATGTGTGGGAGGTAAGACTCTGATGGTGGGTGAGGGCGCGCTACGGGCAATAAAAAGAGATCCGCAGGGTTATCTAAATAAACTTAATGGCATTGCTAATAATCACGAAATGGATAATGGTGAGGCTAGAGCCGCTAGATACTTTGCAAGAACAGCGCTCCCCGTCACCATTGCAACTGGACGTGAGGTCGGTGCCGACATCGCTCGAACGGGAAAGGGGTATTCTGTTTTCAACTATGTATTGGGCTCTGAATCTCGAGGCGATGGCTCCGGTAGCGTCACGCTAGGCCAGGCTTATTCCGGATCCGGTGTGCGAACTGCTATTATTCACACTCATCCGGCGGACACGAATTTCAATGGAATCCCTGGTGGTTTCAGTAATGGAGGGTGGACCGGCTACGCCAATCCGGGGTTTCAGTCGGATATTGGTCGATCAGTTTTCTCTAGTACAAATGGATATGTCGTAATGTTGGGTGGCGGAATTTTAAAGTTTGATTTCGAGTCTATGTCCAGCCAGGCGAGTGCTCCTGGTGCCAATTTGAATGTGGAAAGTTTCATTTCGAGGTTGCCTGATGATGAATAAATTTATCGTATTGGCCGCTGCTATTCTTGTCGTTGGATCAGGCTGTGGCAAGGTGGAACAGGTGGAAGAGGTTTCAGTAATACGCAGTGATGTTTGCGTTCCTGTTGGGAATCAAGTTCGGCTCACGTTTTGTGCGTTGACATATTCACAACTTTTATCTCATCCTGATGCCTTTAGAGAGCGAAAGATATTTGTCCATGCATGGGCGATAAGGGGTGGGGGTGATATTTTTCTGTATCCATCAATTGACTCTTTCGAAAGTGGTGAGGTTTATGCCTCTTTGAAAGTGGAGGGGGGCGAGGTATATCGTGGTTTCTTTGAATATATGTCGCGCCGGCCGGAGTTGGAGCCGGTGCGCGTCAAGATTGGCGGGAAGTTTGTTTTTAACGAGGGTAGAGGAACGAGCAGCTCAGTAATCAAGGGGCGAGATTTTTTTATCTTCGGTCGCATTGAGTTGGATGAGTTTAGGATGTAGATAGAAGCCCGCTACTGCGCCACTAGGGGTGAAGCCTTAGATAGATTCGACTAAGGACAGCTTAGGGTGTCGACAGTCCGTAAACTTGATTCGGGCATTTATAGCGGTCTCCGGGAAAGCTCGCCGCAAGGAGGTCGCCGATGCGCAATAGTAGATTTATTGAGAGTCAGATTGTCACGATTTTGAGGTAAGTTGATGCCGGAAGGTAGTTCAAGATAGAGAGTATGGTTGGGCGGCGCACAGAAACAACGTCCTGCACCAGATGACGCAGAATGCCCGTCAGCTTCCTGCGCGTAGTATTGATAGCGGAGTGCTCAATCTGGACACTCGCTTCGATGAAAATGGAAATCCCAGTGACATCTACGATGTTGCAAGAGGAGGCACCTACAACCTTCATCTGCAATACGATGCGCGTGATCGACTGATAGCGGCCGGCTCTGGGGCGTTCGGTGGTGATGGATGGCATCGATACACCTATGATGCGCTGGATAACATCAAGTCCTGGAAGCTTGGTGCCGGTGGCAAGGACTATGGCAACTGTCGGTGGATCCGGTGACGGCTTACAGCAATCCGGTGGGCGCGTTTAACCGGTACTGGTATGCCAACAACAATCCGTATCGATTTACGGATCCAGATGGCAGAGAGGTAGAAGACGAGTGAAGCCTCCAACCCCGCCAATTCAGGACATGGAGAGGGTGACGGTTTACAGCCACGCGGCCTGAGGGAACACAAGCGGCATCTGTAGTGACGCTGGGAACCGTGTTCGTGGAAAGGATTGCACCAGGGACTGCCTCTTGGATATCTCCCACATTAGGTGCTGCCGTTGCCGCGCCATTTTTGTTCTTCGCTTCACCTCACCCATGCGGCGGGATGCCTTGTGGTGAAATGACGATGATTGAATCGAAGCAACACGATCCTGGCTATTGGCCAGGCGATCGCGGGGCTGAAGAGCGGGGGAAAAAAACGGAGTTGGCGCTAAAGAGGGGCGCCGAAAATTTCATGACATTAAGCAGTCGGACAAAGGTCAGGGCGGCGGAAGAGGTTTGGATAACTATGGAACAAATCCTGATACCGGGGACGTAGTTGCCCCTGACGGTGAATTAATAGGCAATCTCGGAGATGGTTGAAATGTTGAGCGAAGTAGATCGATCTTTCTAGCTCACGCTGTATCTTAAAGGGCATGCACTTCGGCCGGAACTTGTTACGAATGTATTGTGCGTTGAGCCCACAAAATAACATGAGAAAGGGCGGCGATGGTTTACATCCAGCGGGAAGGAGGTTGTAGAAAAAACAGGGCTTTGGACGCTTTCTCTGCGAGGGGGCGAGAGATGCACCCCGGATCATTCAAGAGATATCTTTGCTTGCTGATAACGCTGGAGTTTCGCTCCTTGATATTCCTGGCGTTGACTCAGGGTTCTTGGACATCCTTTTGATTACAGATTCGGATGAGCAAGGCGGAGGAACATGCGAGCTATCCCTTGATGAATCTTCCATGGGGGCCCTGCGAGATATTGGGCTACCTGTTGAAATGACATTCACGGTGGTCGCTCAATGACTGCAAGGTAGGAAGCGAGCATTTGTCATGATGAGCTGGGCGTATTTCAAGTCTCGACTCGCGGGTGATGTGCAGACAACGGGGGGAGGTTGACTTCTTCACCATCTGTGAAGAAAAAGCCCGCCATTGGCGGGCTTTTTGTTTGCTCTGGCTGAGCGAATTAGCCGCTCTGCTGAGTGGTAGTTTGATAGCCAGGCGTGAAGCCGTTGGCAACGTGGTGGCGTTCCAGCACGCGGATGCGCTTGGCTCACCCGTGGCGGTGACGGATGGCTCGGGTAACGTGATAGAACGCAATGATTACGCGCCCTATGGCGCTGTAATCGGAAAGCCCGCTTATGATGCCGTCGGTTACACAGGTCATAAGCAGGACGGCGCAACTGGCCTTACCTACATGCAGCAGCGCTACTATGATCCGCAGATCGGACGGTTCCTGTCGGTGGATCCGGTGACGGCCTATAGCAACCCGGTCGGCGCGTTTAACCGCTATTGGTATGGGAACAACAATCCGTATCGGTTTACGGATCCGGATGGAAGGTATTCCTGTACGTGAGATGGGAGGGGGCAGTGCACAGTGACTGATGCGAAGCTCGCCGAATCGTTTGTAGCGGCTGCCGGGGAGCCCGCAAAAAAATGAGAGAGGGATCAGCAACAGCGTTGCTTGGTGGCATTCTGAATATGATTGGGTCGCTCAATGATGGAAATGGATTTGTCATTGATTTTTCGCCGTTGCCGAAAGACACGTTAAGCCAGATGTCGAGCAATGGGATGACCCTTGATTCCCGTCAAATTGGGAGCTCAGCTAGGGATCTTGGCGTCAGCGCACGAGCGATGGGAGGTTGTTATTGCTTATGAGGGGGCGTATAACTAGGACAGTATGCAGCCTGGTGCAAGGCGAAGTTACTTTCCGGCGACCGGATTTGAGCGGGTGATAACGGAGATCAATGCTTATGGACTGGAGTCAGCCATGGGGACCGCGTTAGGCATAAACAATCAGCTGAACGTCCCGGGGATGTCGCTTATGGATCGTCGAAAGGCTATTTGGGAAGGCGCTCAATCTTCGTGGGAAGGGGCCTGCACGAGAGGTGGTCCGAGTTGCTCGGGCTATGAGTCATGAAAATCGAAATCGGCCTCTTTATCGCGTGTATATTTATTTTTTTATCGGCATGCTCAGCGGGCTCTCCGGATGATTCATACTGCAGAGCTGTTTTGTCATCGAGCCCCGTTCGCGAAGTTTCCGTTAGCAATATTTATGTCTATGGAAATTTGCATCATGGGACTATATTGATCGCGCCTTCATGTGTGCAGCCGGTATTTAGAATATCAAGCTTTCAGGATGAGCCATCCGAAGGTGGTAGGGGAGATCGTATTCGGCACTTTAATCAGGTTGTATATAACACGCCAATAAAAGGAAGTGGTGTTTTTGCAATTAAAGGGCTGCTGGATGTATATCCTGGTGAAAATTTTTCGGTATTGGTGGATGTGACTGAATTTCGTGAGCTTGGTGAGGAAGAAGGGCGACTGGTCATTCGTACTCTTCGTGAAAGTAGGCGGTGATTTTAGAGACGACAGCTGCCAAGAGTTGGATAATACAACGGGGTTTGATTCATTTTTTTAATCATCTGCGAAGACCAAAGCCCGCCAATGGCGGGCTTTGGTTTGCCTTCACTGATCGAATCAACCGCACTGCTCTGGCGCCATATCCAGCATCTACATGACGAAGTGCTGTTGTGCCTTGTGTAGCGCAGGGTGAAAATGGGGTTGGAGTTAAAATGGGGTTGGAGTAAAAATCGGGTAAGAGTGGGATTGATCTAATAAACTAGAGAGTAGGGTTAGTCGGCGTACGGAAACAACGTCCTGCACCAGATGACGCAGAATATCCTGCGGCTTCCTGCGCGTAGTATCGATAGCGCAGTACTCAATCTGGACACGCGCTTCGACGAAAATGGAAATCCCAGTGACATCTACGATGTTGCAAGAGGAGGCACCTACAACCTTCATCTGCAATACGATGCGCGTGATCGACTGGTAGCAGCCGGCTCAAGGCGTTCGGTGGTGATGGATGGCATCGATACACCTACGATGCGCTGGACAACATCAAGTCGTGGAAGCTGGGATCCGGTGGCAAGGACTACGCAAACTACTATTACGATCCCGGCACAAATCGTTTGCAGGGAATTCGGGACTCCGCTGGTGCAACTGTTGTCGGCCTGGCCTATGACGTGCAGGGCAATCTGCAGAATAAAAGTGGCCAGCTGTATGGGTTCGGCTTCGACAATCGCCTGTATATAGCGGCCGGGAAGGAGTAGTATCGTTACGACGGTGAAGGCCGGAGAGTGCTTGCCTGGAGTCCTGTCGATGGAACGTCGGCCCTCTCGCAGTACAGCAAGTCTCGTCAGCTGATGTACTACTATAAAAACAGTGGCGCAGGGCTTGAACACATCTATCTGAGCGGTAGTTTGATAGCCAAGCGTGAAACCGTGGGCAACGTGGTGAAGTTCCAGCACACCGATGCGCTCGGCTCACCCGTAGCGGTGACGGATGGATTGGGTAACGTGATAGAGCGCAATGATTACGCGCCCTATGGCGCTGTAATCGGAAAGCCCGCTTATGATGCCGTCGGTTACACAGGTCATAATCAGGACGGCGCAACTGGCCTGACCTACATGCAGCAGCGCTACTATGATCCGCAGATCGGAAGGCTCCTGAGTGTTGATTCAATTCAGGTAAGCATGAATAATAGGGCTGGCTTCAATCGTTATGTTTATGCAAGCTATAATCCATATAGATTCATAGATCCGGATGGACGGTCTGATCTAAATGTATTCAAACCTGGTGATCCTCTGTATGCGGCAGGGGGGCTTTTAACATTCCGGGCATGTTTGATATAACTGGTCATGCGGATCAAGATAGAATTGTCGGACCTAAAGGTGACATGAATCCTGGTGAGACGATTGAGCTGGCAAGGGCGGCAGGACTGAAAGAGGGCGAGACTTTCTTTGTTGGTGCTTGCAATGTGGGAGCGGGAAGTGGCGCATATGCTCAGTCTCTGGCAGATATAAATAACAGTTGGGTAATTGCAGCAACAGGGTTTGCAATGTTTCCAACTACTCAGCCAAGAAATGGGGGGCTATGTGCCAGGGAATCCAGTGACTATTACGTCTAATATGCAGCGAGATGGAAGGGGTGTGTCTGGGACTTTTGCTATATTTGCTCCCGGGCGCAATGGCCCAATTTCAAAAGGTTACGGAAGTCTAAGTTATAATCCTGATACAGGGGTGGCGCGGCTTAATGCGGGTCCCGAAACAGGCTCGCGCATCAGACGAACGGTGTCTTTCTGTACGGACAAAGGGAGGTGTGAAAAATGAATTCGCGCCGCGCCGTAGTGGTTATAATTCTCTCTATATTTTATGTTGGCTGTCATTCTTCGGTGGAGCCCGAGTCAGAGAGTTCATTGCCGGCAATTGACGAGAGCGGCGGTGTCTCGGTATCTTCAACGGGGGAGGCTTTTTTTCTTGAGCCGAAAGAGCTGGATGCGCAGAAGACCTTGGCTCTGGAAGGTAGTAATGATGCTGCGGTACGAGTTGCCAATCACTATAGCCTTGGTGGCGTAAATCCAGAGGAATCTCACTCTTGGTTTGCCTTGGCTGCCGAAAGAGGTGATTTGGGCGCGATGCGCTCCCTTGCGGTCTATTTAAATGGCGAAGGGAGGGGGTCCGGAAGTCTTTGGAGTGGATTGAACGAGCCGAGCGTGAAGCTTCTTCGCAGGAAAATCAGCAGCACGGCATCACGGAAACCAGAAAACATATCGAAGATGGTTTTGCCGAATGTATTCGAAAAGAAGCGATGCGGAAGGGGGGCGGGGTCTGAAGTTGGCGTGTCGCTTGCTCAGTTTGGCTGGCGAGAGCTAGGATCGTTGCACCACTTCGGTCTGCAGGTCGTGGGTGGGGCGGCTGGCTGAGGTGACTTGATGAGGGTTGACATGCGTGTACTGCTCGTATTGGTTTCTGCTCTGCTTTCTTCTTGCGACAGCTCGAAGGCATATGATGTATGCAAATACAGAGGGAACTCCGGCGCCGAGCGAGTGTGTTCATTGTCTTTTTTATACCTTGCCGCTCATCCGGAGAAGTTTGATGCTGTCTCGGTGGAGTTCGTTGGGTGGGCGCGTGTAGCTGGAGATTCAATTCTTATATTTCCTACCCTGGATGCAATGGAGGGTGGTGACTCCGTTTCTTCTGTCGTTGTTTACGATGGGAACGATAGTTTTGATGAATTGAATCTACGTGGTTCTGGTTCGAGGATCAGGATCTCGGGGATATTTCACCTGAACGACGGAAAGCTTGATCCTATGGATATAGAGCGAATCGGGGTTATTCAGCATGCGAAGTTTTCGCGTTGATCTCAATTTTTGTGAGTGGAGTCGACGAGTGGAAAGTGATGGTCTTGTGTCTCATCGCTACTTGGGATTGGTTTTGGCGTATTTTGTTTATGTAGCGTCCCGGATCGTTTTTGGGGCGCGCTGGTGGCTTCGATCGCAGTTGACACCGCGTTGAGAGCTAGGGGCCGTATATCGGTAATCAAACCGGTAGCTTGTTAGCAGGCTTCGCAGATGTATCGCATTGCCTAAAGACTTCGCCATGGTTCGACAAGTTCTGATGACGTTTGCACTGGCGTTTCCGCAAGCGTCTCCGTCGATGCCGTCTAGCGCGTTCACGAATGCTTTCGAAATTGTCTTGAACCGCCAGCCGGCATGGCAATTTCCGCTTGAACGGTGTATGGAACTCGAAGCAAGGCTCGGCGCGCAGGGACTCGCGCGCCAGGTGAGCAAGTTCGCTCGTCCAAGTACTGCCAGGTCGATCGTGCTGTGGTGAGAGAGTTGAAGGCGTACCACTTTGATATGTCAGTTCTGCCAAACAAAGAGGCATGGAGGGTCTTTTTCAGTTGGCCGAGAGACGGTCGGGCAAGATGCTTATCGAACAAGTGCGAAATCGCTGGGTACCTCCTTCCGGGCCGTGAGCTGGATCTGCAGCGTGCTTGGCGACACCGGGCAGCTGCTGGGTATGAGAGGTGTTGTGAGCGGTGGATTGACCAATGCCATCCCCTTTGCCTACAATTCGCGCCTTCGCCGGAATAGCTCAGTTGGTAGAGCGGCGCATTCGTAATGCGTAGGTCGTAGGTTCGATTCCTATTTCCGGCACCAGATCAGGCTCGCCTCGTGCGGGCCTTTTTTGTGGGCGATGGGGAGTCCCGCTCAGCAATCTGAACGAATCTACCGGTCAAAGTTCTTTGGGTAGCCGCATTCATTGACGCCAGTTGCGTCCTGGGTGCTGCCGCTTACGCCAGCTGAACGTGCTGGAAGTCCACGCAGGAGAGCGTGAAGCAGTGCGGAGCTCCACTGCGATCAGTGCCTGCCTTTGCCGAATCTGCCCCAGCACCACACAGGTGCGACAACGTGTCGCACAGGATTCCCCGCTTTTGCTGCGCGAAATCATTGTCAATACCTTTCTTAAGTGGTGCGTGAAGGCCTAAAATTGCAGGGCTGAAATCTGACAACCCCCTACATGTCTCCCGGTGGGCAATCCCCGGGCGCTCGTTTGCGTTTGCATGTAGGGGCTTGCCAGATGCGGCTCTCCCTCGCAATTGGATCGACCGATGATTCCGTTGAAAACTCTTGGACGCTTTTTGCGTCCGGGCCTCATTGTCGCTATGGCCGTCATGATGACGGGCTGCGACTGGGCCTTGTTTGACCCCAAGGGCCAGATCGCCCGGGACGAACTCACGCTGCTGATCACCTGTACGGTGCTGATGCTGCTGGTGGTCATTCCGGTGATCGTGCTGACGCTGGTGTTCGCGTGGAAGTACCGCGCATCCAACATCAAGGCCCGTTACGAGCCCAACTGGTCTCACTCCACTGCCATCGAAGTGGTGGTCTGGTCGATCCCGTGCATGATCATTCTGGTCCTGGCCGTGCTGACCTGGCGTTCTTCGCATGCGCTGGATCCGTACAAGCCGCTGGAGTCCGATACCAAGCCGGTGGTGATCGAAGCGATCTCGCTGGACTGGAAGTGGCTGTTCGTCTACCCGGAAGAGAACATCGCCGTGGTCAACGAGCTGACCTTCCCGGTCGATGCTCCGCTGAACTTCAAGATCACCGCCGATACGGTGATGAACGCGTTCTTCATTCCGCATCTGGGCAGCATGATCTACTCGATGGCCGGCATGGAGACCAAGCTGCATCTGGTTGCCAACGAAGCTGGCAGTTATGAAGGCCTGTCCTCGCATTACAGCGGCGCTGGCTTCAGCAAGATGCATTTCACCGCGTATGCGGTGAGCAATGAGGAATACCAGGCCTGGTTGGCCAAGGTTCGCGGCGACGCCAAGGTGCTGGACCAGAAGTCCTTCGCCGAACTGGGCGCCGAGAAGAACCACGACTGGTACCCGGTGACCTATTACGGCAGCACCGAGAAGGGCCTGTTCGACACCATCATTGCCAAGCACGCCGGTGAGAACCACCACTTCGGCATGAAGCACGATGGCAAGAAGATGTCGCACGAAGGTGCTGGCCACGAGGCGATGCAGCCTGAAGCCATGGACCACGCTGCGATGGACCATGCTGCAATGGGGCACGAGGCAACGGACCACGCCGGCATGAGCCACAGCGCTCCCGCCGCCGCTGCGCCTGCTGCCGCCGAGGCTGACGGCCACGCCGGTCACACTGCAAACGAGCCAGCCGAGGCCGCACATGCCGGCCATGGCACCTCGGGAGAATGACGATGCTTGGAAAACTCTCTCTTGATTCACTGCCGCACGATCCCATCGTGCTCTCCACCCTCATCGGCGCGATGCTGGGCGGCCTGGCTGTTGTAGCCGCGGTCACCAAGTTCAAGCTGTGGGGCTACCTGTGGAAGGAGTGGTTCACCTCGGTGGACCACAAGAAGATCGGCGCGATGTATTTGATCGTGGCGTTCGTGATGCTGCTGCGCGGCTTCTCCGACGCGATCATGATGCGTGCCCAGCAGGCAGTTGCTGCTGGCGGCGCTGAAGGCTATCTGCCGCCACACCACTACGACCAGATCTTCACCGCCCACGGCGTGATCATGATCTTCTTCGTGGCGATGCCGCTGATCACCGGTTTGATGAACCTGGTGGTACCGCTGCAGATTGGTGCCCGCGACGTTGCCTTCCCGTTCCTGAACTCGCTGAGCTTCTGGCTGTTCGTCGCAGGCTGCGGCCTGATGATGATCTCGCTGTGGATCGGTGAATTCGCTGCGACCGGTTGGTTGGCGTTCCCGCCCTTGTCAGGGTTGGAATACAGTCCAAGCGTAGGTATGGATTACTACATCTGGGCGCTGCAGGTCTCCGGCCTGGGTACCACGCTGAGCGGTATCAACTTCTTCATCACCATCCTCAAGATGCGTAGCCCGGGCATGAAGCTGATGCACATGCCGGTGTTCAGCTGGACCGCTCTGGTCACCAACCTGCTGATCATTGCTGCCTTCCCGGTGTTGACCATCACCCTGGTGCTGCTGACCCTGGATCGTTACCTGGGTACGCACTTCTTCACCAACGATGGTGGCGGCAACGCCATGCTGTACATCAACCTGATCTGGATCTGGGGTCACCCGGAAGTCTATATCCTGGTGCTGCCGGCATTTGGTGTGTTCTCCGAAGTGATCGCCACGTTCTCGCGCAAGACCCTGTTCGGCTACAAGGGCATGGTTTACGCCACCTGTGCGATCGGTGTGCTGTCGTTCCTGGTGTGGTTGCACCACTTCTTCACCATGGGCTCGGGTGCCAACGTCAATGCCTTCTTCGGCATCACGACGATGATCATCTCGATCCCGACCGGCGTGAAGATCTTCAACTGGCTGTTCACGATGTACCGCGGCCGCGTGCACTTTACCTCACCGGTGTTGTGGACGATCGGCTTCATGGTCACCTTCACCATCGGCGGCATGACCGGCGTGATGTTGGCGATCCCGGCCATCGACTTCGTGCTGCATAACTCGCTGTTCCTGATTGCCCACTTCCACAACGTCATCATCGGCGGCGTGGTGTTCGGCATGTTTGCCGGTATCACCTACTGGTGGCCGAAGATGTTCGGCTTCACCCTGGATGAAACCTGGGGCAAGCGCGCGTTCTGGGGCTGGTTCATTGGCTTCTACGTGGCCTTCATGCCGCTATACGCACTGGGCTTCATGGGTGCTACGCGTCGTATGCAGAGCTACCCGAACATGGACTACCAGCCGTACTTCGTGGTTGCCGCCATCGGTGCTGCGATCATCGCCGTGGGCATCCTGTGCCAGGTGATCCAGATCGCCGTGTCCATCCGCGACCGCAAGAAGAATGTCGACCTCACCGGCGATCCGTGGGATGCCCGTACCCTGGAGTGGGAAACCGCTTCCCCGGTGCAGTTCTACAACTTCGCCACCCTGCCCAAGGGTGAGGAGCTGGACGAATTCTGGCACCGCAAGCAGCGCGGCGAAGCCTGGCAGAAGCCGGCCAAGTACAGCGACATCCACATGCCGAAGAACACCGGCACCGGTGTTGTCATCGGCGCGTTCAGCCTGGTGCTGGGTTTTGCGATGGTCTGGCACATCTGGTTGCTGGCCATCATCGGCCTGGTCGGCATGATCGCCACCTTCATCTACCGTACCTTCGACAAGGACGTGGATTACTGGGTGCCGGCTGCTGAAGTGGAACGTATCGAGAACGAGCACCGCAAGCACCTGGAAGCTCAGGGCTTGGTGAAGACCGAGGTGAAGGCATGAGCACGAACGCCCACACGATGACCCACGGTTCCGCAGCGCACGCTGCGGACCATGGCGATGACCATCACGAGCATCACGACACCAGCGAGAACACCGTCTTCGGTTTCTGGGTGTACCTGATGAGCGATCTGCTCATCTTCGCCACCCTGTTCGTGACCTACGTAGTGTTGTCCGGTGGCACCAATGGTGGCCCGGGTCCGAAGGACCTGTTCGAACTGCCGTTCGTAGCGTGGGAAACCGCGCTGCTGCTGGTGTCCTCGCTGACCTTCGGCCTGGGCATGATCGCCATGCACCAGTCCAAGAAGGGCTTGATGTTCTTCTGGCTGGCCATCACCTGGTTGCTCGGTGCCGGCTTCATGGGCATGGAAATCTGGGAGTTCAACCACCTGATCCATAACGGCCACGGCCCGGACAAGAGTGCCTTCCTGTCGGCGTTCTTCGCCCTGGTCGGTACTCACGGTCTGCACGTGACCGCCGGTCTGCTGTGGTTGGCGGTGATGTTCATCCAGCTCAAGCAGGATGGCCTGACCCCGCGCAACAAGACCCGCATGGCGTGCCTGAGCCTGTTCTGGCACTTCCTGGATCTGGTCTGGATTGGCGTGTTCTCTGTCGTTTATCTGTCGGGAGCGATGTAATGTCCGCACATGACAATCATGCACACGGTGCCGCCGGCGAAAGCCACGGCAGCGTCAAGTCTTACCTGATCGGCTTCGTGCTGGCTGCGGTGCTCACCATCATCCCGTTCTGGGTGGTGATGAGCGGTGGGATGTCGAGCTTCGCCACCGGTGCGGTGGTGGTGGTTGCAGGCATCCTGCAGCTGCTGGTGCACCTGGTGTTCTTCCTGCACCTGGACCGTTCCTCGGCCGCCCGCTGGAACGTCAATGCCGGCATGTTCACCCTGGTGGTGATCGGCATCATCGTGCTGGGTACGTTGTGGGTCATGTACAACATGAACCACCACATGATGCACTGAGCGGCTTGATCGCTTGATGCACAGCAAAGGCCGCCGCAAGGCGGCCTTTGTTTTTGCTTTGTGTAGTGCCGAGCCATGCTCGGCAGAAGCCTTCCCGGCAACACATCGGCCTGCATGCATTTGTGGGAGCGGCGTAAGCCGCGAAGCTGACATCCGTTCCGTGATCGTTTCCCGCGGGGATCTGGTGATCCATCAGCTTCGCGGCTTACGCC
>NZ_JBDJMY010000048.1:0-33093 GCF_039674165.1 Stenotrophomonas terrae | reverse complement strand
CCCCTGCCGCGCTGGGCTCGGCACTACATTTGGCATGGCGGGTGACGCCCCTGCCGAGCATGGCTCGGCACTACATTTGGCATTACCGGTAACGCCCTTGCCGAGCATGGCTCGGCACTACGCCCCCTCCCTTTGGCCGAAGGCCAAGGGGAGGGTTGGGGAGGGGTGGCTCTTCGCTGCCTGTTGCAGCAACGGCTTCGCAGCTTACGCCGCTCCCACAGCGCCGCCGCACCTGTAGAGCCGAGCCATGCTCGGCTGGGGCTTTACCGGTGACGCCCCTGCCGAGCATGACTCGGCACTACATTTGGCATTGCCGGTAACGCCTTTGCCGAGCATGGCTCGGCACTACATCTGGCATTGCCGGTAACGCCTCTGCCGAGCATGGCTCGGCACTACCCTTGCATCGCGCTTCAGCTGCCTTGCAGCAGTGTCAGCTGGCGCGGGCCGGTGTTGCGGTCGGCCATGCCCACGCCAGCTACAGCACAAGCATTTCCAGACGGTCGCTCGACTTCACGCCAGGCGCAGCGCTCGCGGGTACGGCGGGGTATCCGGGTATAGCCCTTGTCGGAACCCGGCCTGCAGCCCCTGCCACCAGTCGGGGTCGAACAGCTCGGCGAATTTTTCCTGCACCAGTTCAAGTGAAGCCCGGGGCAAGCCCATGAACAGTCCGAAGCGCTCCGGGAACACATCGTTGGGGGCGACATGGAACCAGGGCTCGGCCGCCATCGCCTCTTCCTCGCTACGCGGCTGCGGCCAGTGGCGGAAGTTGCACTCGGTTAGCAGACACAGTTCGTCGTAGTCGTAGAACACCGCGCGACCATGCCGCGACACACCGAAGTTCTTCAGCAGCATGTCGCCGGGGAAGATGTTGTTGCAGGCCATGTCGCGGATCGCCTGCGCGTAATCCAGCGCCGCCGCGCGTGCGGCCTCGGCGCCCTGCTCGCGCAGGTACAGATTCAAGGGCCGGAACCGTCGCTGCACGTAGCACAACGCAATCTCCACCTCGTCGCCATCGATGCGCACGCTGTGGCTGCACTGGCTGATCAATTCCTGCAGCAAAGCCGGCGCGAAGCGCTGCTGCGGGAAGCGCAGATAGCGGTACGGCTGCGCGTCCAGCAGGCGACCAATGCGATCGAGATTGAACACCAGCGCGTACTTGTCCTCCACATCCTGCCGGCTCATCGTCTTGGGCCAGGCGAAACGGTCGCGTATCAACTTGAACACCAGCGGGTAGCTGGGCAGGGTGAATACCGTCATCACCATGCCGGGCGTGCCATCGGCATGCACCAGCTGCTCATTGTCGTGCTGCTGGAAGTGACTGAAAAACGTGCGGTAGCGTTCGGTCTTGCCCTGCTTGGCGCGGCCCAGCACGGTGTAGATCTCATCCACCGGCTTGCCCGGCAGGATGCTGCGCAGGAACACCACCGCATCGGCCACGGTTGGTAGATCGGCCTGGAAATAACTGCGCGACACACCAAACAGATGCGCCACATCGCGGCGGCGGCTGAGCACGGCTTCCACGCGTATGCCGTCGCCGTCGTTGACCAGGGCAATCACACACGGCGAGAACCGGTGTTCACCGAACACCCGGCCCACCAGGTAGGCGCGGCGCTCACGGTAGAACACGGTCTGCAGCAACTCGATCGCACGCACCGGATGCGGCCCCCAGTGCGCAAGATCATCCTGCAGCCGCACCGCGATGGCCGCCGCGCAGCGCAGCTGATGCTGGTATGGCAGCTCGAACGCATAGTCCGCCAGCAAGCGCGCGAATGTCTCGACCGGTCGTGCCTCGGAGACGGCATAGACATGCCGCGCCACCGGGTGGGTGATGGCATCGGAGGGTTCGATATCCAACGCCATGAACTCGATGCGGTCGTCCACGCCATGGGTGGCGAACAGGCGGCGCGTCAGCGTGTTGTAGAAGGTCTTGTACAGCTCGCCATCGATGCGGCTGTCGATCAACGCAGCGAAGTGCTGCTTGACCTGTTGCCAGAGCGGCTGCGCATCGCTTGCATCTTGCAACAGCTGATCGAGCTGCGCGCGGCACTGCGCAACGCACAGGTCGTACAGCTCGATACGCTCGACCGCGTCGGCTTTGGCGGCGGCCCAATCGCGGCGCTGGAAACGCTCACGCGCGCGCCGGCTGATCTGGGCGAATGCGCGGTGGTAGTCCTCGAAACCCTGCGCAATGCAGCTGGCGATACGGGCAGACAAGGGGCTGTCGGTAACCGACCCGGTCATGACGGCGTGCGCTGACGCTGCCGAGGTGCGGGGTCAATGCAGGTACGGGCTGATCGCATGCGGAAGAACACCGGAGAGTTCCGCTGACCATACGACACCGGATGCTGTCGGGGACAGACCTGGGCGGTGGGACGGGTCCTGGATTATGTGTTTCGCGCCAAAGGCACCCCTCCCCAGCCCTCCCCTGCGCTGTGCGCAAGGGAGGGAGCGGAGCGTGGCCACCGCTGGTGGCGCGAGCACCTGCTTCACCCCCTCCCTTTTGCGCAGCAAAGGCGAGGGTTGGGGAGGGGTGCTTCGGCTTCGGCTTCGGCTTCAGCTCTGGCTTTGGCTTTGGCTTTGGCTTTGCTCTGGCTTTTGCCTTGCCAGCAGCAATTCCACCCGCAGCAACTGCCCCAGCACTCACTCCGCCGACAATTCCGCCTGGATCTTGCGGCCGCATTCGCGCGCGCTCCACAGCACATGCCCGATCACGCTGCGCTGGCCGCAGGCGGCCATCAACAACAGCGAGCCACGCGGCAGCGGGATGGATTGCATCAGCACCTTGCCTTCACTGGCCTCCAGCATCAGCACGTCCATCGTGCCCAAGGCCAGTTCGCGGCCTACCGCCGATGCCAGCGCCAGCATCGCACTGGTCATTGCCGCCAGCCGTTCACCACTGGAGGACTGGGTTGCCGCCTGTGCCAGCACGAAGCCGTCAACGCTGGCCACCACGGCCGCACGCACGCCATCGACCGAATTGGCGAATTCCTGCAGTTTGATGTCGAGCGCTTTGACTTCCCAGTCTTCCAACAATGCCATTCCCTTCACCTCAGACATGATCTTCCACCAACGCGGCCGCCTCGACTTCGCCCATCAATACGTCCATCAACATCATCACCGCATCTTCCGAGCGCGCATCAAACGGCACCAGCGGCAGCGGCCTGCCGGCGGTCTTCTGTGCCTGCAGCAGGCAGGCGTCCAGGTCCACATCCGGCACCAGGTCGAATTTTGAAACGCCAATCACCGCCGGCACCTTCGCGGCATGTTCGCGCAATGCCAGCAGGTAACGCTCCATTTCCTGCGCCACATCCGGGCTGGACGCATCGGCCAGGATCACCACGCCGCGTGCACCCTGCAGCAGTACCGGCCAGATGAAGGAGAAGCGCTCCTGGCCGGGCGTGCCATACAGGCGCAGGCGGTCGCCGTTGGGCAGGTTCACATCGGCATAGTCCATCGCCACCGTGGTCGCCAGCTTGGCAGAGCTGGTGTCGGTATTGATTACATCCGTATCAATGACGGTGCCGCCGGCAACGGCGCGTACCAAGGTTGATTTGCCTGCCCCCATGGCGCCCAGAATCACTACCTTGTGTTCGATCATGCATGTATACCCGTGCGTTGGCGGACACTGCGCCACATCCGCGCCAGCAAGGTGCTGGCGCTGTTTTTGACGGGCGCGTTGGGCGGTGTTGGAGCGGTTTCCGGCACCCGTACTTCTGCATAACCGCATAGATACGCAGAGCGCATGAAGGCGCGGGTTGCGTTGATGTCCACCTCCAGCAACTGTGTGCACTCCACCAGGCTGCAGGGTTTCTTCAGCAGCAGCGAACACAGCCGGAAGCCATCGTGCTGATGTGCCAGCACACGGAAATCCGGCCAGCGCAGCAGGCTTACCTGTGCGTGTTGCTGCAGGCGGCGGTCGAAATCCGTCCAGTTGTCGCCAAACTGCGCCATCTGCCAGAGCAGCGGCCGCAGCGGCTGCCGCGACAACTTGTCGGCCAGTGCGTCGAAACGCGCCAGCGACAGCTCCTGCAAGGCCAGCAGTTCGAATACATCGCCCAGTTGTTGGGCCAGGGTGGGCCCATCTGCAGGATGCTGGTAGAGCGGCACCATCTGGTCGTGTTCAAAATCAATCAGCAGCTGTGGCTGACCCTGCAGCGACAGCATCGCGCGCCCATGCTTTTCCTGCAGCCGACGGCGCAGCAGGCGGGTGACCTGTTTGGCGCCGCTGGCAAGATACAGACCGTCGGTGTCCTCCTCGACCGGCGCGTCTGGCGGTGCCAACGCGCGTTGAATCTGCGCCTGGTCCAGGTGCAGCACATTGCTGCTGCGGCCATCATGCACGGCACCGTCATCATCATGCAGCCACAGCCGCATCGTCGGCCGTTTGCTGGCCATATGCCTGGCGGCGCTGCGCAGCGCCGGCGTATCGCGTACCAACAACAAGTCGCACTGGTCCAGATCCACACAACGCTGCAAGGCTTCCGGCGGCAATCCTGCAATTTCCCTTAATCGCCCGAGGAGCGTCTGCTCCTCTCGGGTATCCGAGCCCACTACCAGCACCCTGGTCATGCCCTCTTCCCCTTTTTGACACGCCCGCATCATGCGATTCCCAACGTGTCGAATGAGGCTATGCCAGAAGCCGCATGTGAAAGGGTGATTGGACCCACAATTCGATTTTTCGGTGGTCCTTTCGGCACCCGACATTGGTCGTAGCTACACACCGTCATCACACGAAAACAAAAAAGCCCGCCTCCATGACGGAGACAGGCTTTCAAAGCGTAACGACGGCTGCCGTAAGCAGCCGTCGTTCTTCACATCACTCAGGCCTTGAGGCTGGCGATGGCGGCGTTGAGCGTGGCGCTCGGGCGCATCGCCGGGCCGGCCTTGGCCAGGTCCGGGCGGTAGTAGCCGCCGATGTCCACGGCCTTGCCCTGCACTGCAGCCAGTTCGTCGACGATCTTCTGCTCGTTGCTGGTCAGCAGCTCGGCCAGCGGTGCAAACCTGGCCTTCAGTGCGGCGTCCTCGTTCTGCTCGGCCAGGGCCTGCGCCCAGTACATGGCCAGGTAGAAGTGGCTGCCGCGGTTGTCGATGCCGCCGAGCTTGCGCGAGGGCGACTTGTCGTTGTCCAGGAACTTGCCGTTGGCGGCATCAAGGGCATTGGCCAGCACGGCTGCACCCTTGTTGTCGTAACGCTGGCCCAGGTGTTCCAGCGACGCGGCCAGGGCCAGGAACTCGCCCAGCGAATCCCAGCGCAGGTAGTCCTCTTCGACAAACTGCTGCACGTGCTTGGGTGCCGAACCACCAGCACCGGTCTCGAACAGGCCGCCGCCGGCCATCAGCGGCACGATCGACAGCATCTTGGCGCTGGTGCCCAGCTCCAGGATCGGGAACAGGTCGGTCAGGTAATCACGCAGCACGTTGCCGGTCACCGAGATGGTGTCCTCGCCCTTGCGGATGCGCTCCAGCGACACAGCGGTAGCTTCTTCCGGCGACAGGATGCGGATGTCCAGGCCGTTGGTGTCGTGGTCCTTGAGGTAGGTCTCAACCTTGGCGATCACCTGCGCATCGTGGGCGCGCTTGGCATCCAGCCAGAACAGCGCCGGGGTGTTGCTCAGGCGTGCACGGCTGACCGCCAGCTTCACCCAATCCTGGATGGGCGCGTCCTTGGTCTGGCACATGCGCCAGATGTCACCGGCTTCGACCGCGTGCTCGAACACCACGTTGCCGGCGTCATCGCTGACCTTGACCACGCCATCGGCGGCGATCTGGAAGGTCTTGTCGTGCGAGCCGTATTCTTCGGCCTTCTGCGCCATCAGGCCGACGTTCGGCACCGAGCCCATGGTGGACGGGTTGAACGCGCCGTGCGCCTTGCAGTCTTCGATCACCGCCTGGTACACGCCGGCATAGCAGCGGTCCGGGATCACTGCCTTGGTGTCCTGCAGCTTGCCTTCGGCGTTCCACATCTTGCCGGAGTCACGGATCATCGCCGGCATCGAGGCGTCAACGATCACGTCCGACGGCACGTGCAGGTTGGTGATGCCCTTGTCCGAGTTGACCATCGCCACGGCCGGGCGCTTGGCGTATTCGGCGGCGATATCGGCCTTGATCGCTTCCTGCTCGGCTTCCGGCAGCTGCGACAGGCGCGCGTACAGGTCACCGATGCCGTTGTTGGAATCGAAACCAATCTGGGCGAGGCTAGCGGCGTGCTTGGCCAGCACGTCCTTGTAGAACTCGTCGACGACGACGCCAAACATGATCGGGTCGGAGACCTTCATCATGGTCGCCTTCAGGTGCAGCGAGAACAGCACGCCCTGCGCCTTGGCATCGGCAATCTGCGCATCGACAAAGGCAGCCAGCGCCTTGCGGTTCATCACCGAGGCATCGACGATTTCGCCGGCCTTAACTGCGGTCTTTGCCTTCAGCACGACGGTGTTGCCATCGTTCTGCACCAGCTCGATCTTCAGGCTGCCGGCATTGGCCAGCGTGGCCGACTTTTCGCTGCCGTAGAAATCACCGCCGTCCATGTGCGCGACGTGCGACTTGGAGTCGGCGGACCAGGCGCCCATGCGGTGCGGATGCTTGCGTGCGTAGTTCTTGACCGACAGCGGTGCGCGGCGATCGGAATTGCCTTCGCGCAGCACCGGATTGACCGCGCTACCCTTGATCTTGTCGTAGCGCGCCTGGATGTCGCGCGACACGTCATCGGTCGGCGCGTCCGGGTAGTTCGGCAGGATGAAACCCTGGTCCTGCAGTTCCTTGATCGCGGCCTTGAGCTGCGGCACCGAGGCCGAGACGTTCGGCAGCTTGATGATGTTGGCTTCCGGCGTGGTGGCCAGCGCGCCCAGTTCGGCCAGGTCGTCGCTGACCTTCTGGTCGTCCTTCAGGAAATCCGGGAACTGCGACAGGATGCGGCCGGACAGGGAGATATCGCGGGTTTCGACGGCGATGCCGGCGGTCGCGGTAAAGGCATCGACGATCGGCAGCAGCGACTGCGTGGCCAGGAACGGAGCTTCGTCGGTGAGCGTGTAGATGATCTTCGGCGTATTCGACATGGGGGCAAAAACTCTCTTGCTGACGGATGCGGGGCAGGATGGCAGCGGCGTTGAAGCAGGCAGACGGCCATCCAGTGGGCCAGCGCACACGTCCCTACCCGGCTGCCGAGTGGGAAACCCCCACATTGTCGCGTTTTCAGCCGGTACGGGCAAAAAAAACCATACGCGGAAGTAGGGTCAGCGCGGTATCCCGCCACGGCAAATGCGCGCAACCCTTGTGCTGTCTTGGCTCGCGCCCTGACAGGCGGCGCTGGTCTCAGCTGCAACCGTTGCCGCTGTCACCAAACCCCGTTGGACAGTGCGCAGAACGGGGGTGCTCAGCGTAAACAATATCGCGGCGGTATCCGGCGCCCGCCAAGCAGGAGCTGCCCTTTTGATTGAATGAAGAGTGACGCATCGTCAGGCCCAAGGTAGCCCGGGTAAGCGCAGCGCACCCGGGAACCAGGTAACCAATGCAATCGCTGATTGCGTGCCAACAGCCCCGGGTGCGCTGCGCTTACCCGGGCTACGGCGGCTGCTGATTGTCTGTGAGAGTCGCGTTTGTAGGAGCGGCGTAAGCCGCGAAGCTGGCGTTCTCAAACCCGGTCATCTGCTGGTGTACCTGCTTCGCGGCTTACGCCGCTCCTACAGGAAAAATCCGCTGCTTTGCGTCTGGCACCGGATTCCTCGCGACGCGAATGCCCGGATGAAAAACCTGCAAAAAAAAGGGCGCAGCCTGGCGGCTGCGCCCATGCGTATCACCGACGGGAGAGAGTTGCGCCGGCTAACGCCTTGCTCACTTCACCTCGAACTGCTGCGGCATGCCGGCAGCCTTGCCATCGACGGTGACGTCGGCGGTGTACTTGCCAGCCGGCCACGGCTTGCTGTTGGCGAATTCGATGTTGGTGGTGCCGGTATCGGTGGCATTGAGGGTGGCGTTCTGCTCACCGGCCACCTGCCCATCCTGATAGGTCAACTTGGCAGCCACCGGCACATTGCTGGCGGTACCGCTGGTCTTGACCGAAACAATGATCTTGTCCTTGGCGGCCAGTACGGCCACCGGCGCCACCGACATGTCAGCCGCTGCAGCATTGCCAACCGTCACTGCGGTGACCGAAAGCACCGGCGCGGCAGGTGCCGACTCAACCATCGGCGCCGGGGCGCTTGCAGCTGGCGGCGGGGCCGGCGCGGCTTCTTCTTTCTTCTTGCAACCAACCAGTGCCACGGCACCGACCACAGCGATCATCAGGGCACTGCTAAGCGAAGTCTTCTTCATGGATTGCTCCGAATCTGGTTTGAAGGTGTGCAACGGGCGGCGCAGGGATCAGCCCTGGCGCGCCGGAATTTTCAGCGTCTGACCGGGGCGGATCTTGTCCGGGTCATCGAGGACATCACGGTTGGCATCGAAGATGCGCTTCCACGCATTGCCGTCGCCAAGCAGGTTCTTGGCGATCTTGGAGAGGTTGTCACCACTCTGCACCGTGTACTGCTGCTCGCCGACAATCTCTTCGGTGCTGGTCACCGTCGACGTGACGCCGGAGAAATCTGCCTTCTCCACCACCTGCTCGGTGCTGGTGACGGTGCCGGTGACGCCGGAAAAATCGGCTTTCTTATCGGTACTGCTCATCCAGGCTGCTCCTCCGTGACTGACTGGAAACAACGATTGCACGACGCCTGTTAAGGTTTCATCGCGCCAACGTAAAAACCAGCGTACGCAGCTGAATGTTTATTGACGCAGGTCGCGGATCGGAGCGCTGGCGGCCAAACCCGGGCTGGCCCGGCGCGGATTGATGTCCAGACCACCACGGCGGGTGTAGCGGGCTTCCACTTCCAGTGCGATGGGCTGGCAGCGCTGGCTCAGCTCCAGGAAGATCCGCTCCACGCATTGTTCGTGGAACTCGGCATGGTCGCGGTAGCTGACCAGATAACGCAGCAGACCTTCGCGGTCGATACGCGGGCCCTGGTAGCGGATGCTGACGCTGGCCCAGTCCGGCTGGCCGGTGACCGGGCAATTGGACTTGAGCAGTGCCGAAACCAGGGTCTCGCTGGCCACGGCGCGGCTGTCGGCCAGCAGCAGGGCGGCATTGGGCGGCCCATAGCTGTCGATGGCGACATCCAGGTGGTCAATGTTCTCGCCAGCCGCCTGGGCGACCGGTGGCAGGCCGAACTCGACCCGTACATCGGCGCCGGCACAGGCCGACAGATCGGTGGCGATGCGCTCACGCACGGCCTCGGCGCGGTTGAAACGCGCCCCGTTGAGCGAATTCAGGTACAGCTTGAGCGACTTGGATTCGATCAGGTTCGGCGAGGTCGCCGGCACATACAGGGTAGCGGTGTCCACGCAGGGCTTGCCGCGCGCATCCAGCCAGCCCAGCTCATAGATATGCCAGCGGTCCTCGCCGACGAACGGGAGTTCGCCGCCCAGACCGATCTCGGCGCGGGCGGCCGCGCGCGGGATCGGAAACAACAGACTGGCGTCATAGTGACGGGGATAGTCGACCTCGCGGCCGAGGCTGGAGTTTTCGGGAGTGTTCATCGGCGTAGTGTAATTGCGCCATCTTGAGCGTCGGATATACCGATGCGTTTTTCGATGGCCAGCCTGCGCCGCCCGCGGATTCAGTTCAGCAGCCGTGCCCACCACGACTTGCCCGATTTGGCCGGGGCTATTTCTTCGCTCTGCAGCCGCATCACCTGCCGCTCCGGGTCCAGCGCCGAAGGGCCGTAGACCACGCGGATGCGCTCCGCGTCGGTCGCACCCAGGGTGTCGCCATCGCTGATGACCATGCCGTTTTCGATCAGGTAATCAACGATGCCGGTGAGCCGGCTGAACACGCCTTCGGCTGCATCCGCGGTCGCGGGGATCTCGATGTCCATCAGCCCCAGCATATCCATGCCGCGGGTATGGCCGGTCATCACGCCCTGCGGGTTCTGGCCGACATTGATCGCCACCCAGGCAATGGACATCGGCTCGGGCAAGGTGGCCTGGGTCAGTTCGCGGAACAGGCCCGGCAGCACCACGTGGTTGGCGCTGCCGAAGTACACCGCCACGCTGTTGTCGGACACGGCAATGGCCGAGGCCACTACCTGGCTGAGCAGCGCAGCCTGTGCGACCAGGTTGGGCTCCTGCCCGTCATCGCCGAACCGCATCACGGTGACGATGGTGTGCGCGGCGTAATCCACCGGCGCCGGCGTGGCGTTGGGCCACAGCCGGCTGTGTGCGCAGATCTGCGCGATGTCATCGCCGATCTGCACCGGGATGGGCATCAGCGCGATCAGATGCTCGCCATATTCCAGGCACAGCATCGGTGAATCGTCCGCCTCGGCACCCTCGCCGGCGTCGCCCTCGGACGGCACTTCGCCCAGCCGCAGCAGCGATTGGTCCAGCTCTGGCCAATCGCTGCGCATCTGTGCGAGTAGGGTCTCGGCGGTGAGCCTGGGGTCGAGCTGCGACTGCAGCAGCATGGCGAGGCTGGCTGTCATGGGACGCCTTCTTCCTTGTAGGTAAGCCCCGACACTACCCGGACTCAACCCGCCTTGTCACCGTGCAGATAGTCCAGCGAGACCTGCAACAGCGCGCGCAGGCCCACGTCCAGTGCCTTCTCATCCAACAGGAACTTGGGCGAGTGGTTGCTGGGCGCGGTGGCCGGGTCGATGCCGGCACCGGTCGAGCCGACAAAGAAGAACATCGACGGCACCTGCTGGGCATACAAGGAAAAATCCTCCGAACCCATCTGCAGCGGCGGCTCGTACACCTTGTCCTTGCCCACCACCGCCTGCAGGCTGGGCAGCATGCGCGCGGTCAATGCCGGGTCGTTGACCGTGGCCGGGTTGCCGTCTTTCTCATAGATGTCGGTGACGGCGGTGGCGCCATGCGCGGCGGCGGTGTGTTCGGCGACATTGCGCAGGTCGGCGAAGATCTGCTTGCGCATGTCCGGATCGAAGGTGCGGATGGTGCCGACCATTTCCACCGAATCGGGAATGATGTTGTAGCGGATGCCGCCCTTGATCGCGCCGAAGGTAACCACCGCCGGTTGCTTGGACAGATTGACGCGGCGGCTGACGATGGTCTGTGCGGTGCCGATCAGATCGGACGCGGCGACGATCGGGTCAACCCCGTTCCAGGGTGCCGAGCCGTGGGTCTGGCGGCCGTTGACGGTGATGCCGAAGCGGTCGGAGGCCGCCATCAGCGGGCCACCGCGCACCGCGATCTGCCCTGCCTGCACGCTGGAAAACACATGCAGGCCGAATACCGCTTCCGGCTTGAAGTCCTTGAACAGGCCTTCCTTCAGCATCAGGTCGGCGCCGCCTTGTTCTGGCGGCGGCGCGCCTTCCTCGGCCGGCTGGAAGATCAGCATCACTTCGCCCGGCAACTTGTCGCGCATGGCCACCAGCGCGTCGGCCACGCCGAGCAGGGTGGCGGTGTGCGCATCATGGCCGCAGGCATGCATCACCCCGACCTGCTCGCCGCGATACTCGGCCGTGGCCTTGGAGGCGAACGGAAGACCGGTCTGCTCGGTGACCGGCAACGCGTCCATATCGGCGCGCAGGGCGATCTTCGGGCCTGGCAGGCCGCCCTTGATGATGGCGACCACGCCGTGCACGGCCACCCCGGTCTTCGGGCTCAGGCCCATCGCGCGCAAGCGCTCGGCAACCTTGGCAGCGGTGCGTTCCTCGCGATTGGAGAGTTCCGGATGGGTGTGGAAATCGCGCCGCCAATCCACCACCTGCTGCTGCAGGCGATTGGCCGCGGCGGCCACCTCCGGCCGTTGCGCGGCATCCTGGGCCTGCGCCAATGGGGCCAGGGCGCACAGCAAAGCGGACAGCAACACGGTCTTACGGGCCATCGACAGCTCTCCTTCCAGACGGGGGACAGGGTGAATGTAGGCCCATCATGGGCCAAGCGGCCGCTGGCGGGGAACCGACACGATGTAGGTAGAGCGGAATGGTGATCCGCCGTAGTGCCGAGCCATGCTCGGCAAGGGGCCTTCCCCTGGCGCATCAGCACGACCCATCAGGATGTAGGAGCGGCGTCAGCCGCGAAGCTCAAGGTCCGTCAGATCACAAGCCAACTACGGTTCTGATTGTGCCAGCTTCGCGGCTGACGCCGCTCCTACAACGTTCGCGCAGGTTGATGCGATACCGGTAGTGTCCCTGCCGAGCATGGCTCGGCACTACAACTCCAGGTCAACCGATGCGGCGATGGAACGTTCATCACCTGCACGGGTCTGTATGCGTGGCCCATCGGTCATGCCTCCACGCGCACATGCGCGGGGGTATCCTCTGCGGCTTGATTGCCTCCCCTTATCGGTTCCTCAGGAGTTTCCGCATGTCGCGTTTCTGGAAGATCGTACTGCTGGTCATTGCAGTGCTGCTGGTGGCCGGTATCGGCTATCGGGTAATGGGGGGCGGCAAGCAGAAGGCCGGCGGTACGGCAGCCAGCATGGGCCAGGGCGGCAAGGGCAACCAGGACAAGGATCCAGTGCCAGTCACTGCGGTGACCGCCGAGAAGAAGGATGTGCCGGTCTACCTGACCGCGCAGGGTACGGTGAGCGCATTCAATACCGTCACCGTCAGCCCGCAGGTCGGTGGTGAGCTGTTGAGCGTCAACTTCCGCGAAGGCCAGGCGGTCAAGAAGGGCGAGCTGCTGGCACAGATCGACCCACGCACCTTCCAGGCCCAGTACGACCAGGCCGTCGCCAGCAAGCGCCAGAACGAGGCCCTGCTGGCCACCGCGCAGTCCAACTACGCGCGCTCCAACTCACCGGAGTACCGCCAGTTCGTGGCGCAGACCGACCTGACCACGCTGCGCAACCAGGTGACCCAGTACCAGGCCGCCGTGGCCGCCTCGCAGGCCTCGGCCGCACAGGCCAAGGTTCAATTGGACTACACCCGCATCACTTCGCCGATCAACGGCATCGCCGGCATCCGCGCGGTCGATCCGGGCAATGTGGTCAGCGCCGGCAGCGCGATCGTCACCATCACCCAGCTGCAGCCGGTCTACGTGCTGTTCAACCTGCCCGAGCAGCAGCTCGATGCGGTGCGCAGCGCACAGACCGTGGCGCCCTTGCAGACCGCCACCCTGGACCGCAGCGGCGGCAGCGTGGTCAATGCCGACGGTGTGCTGCAGGTGGTGGACAACCAGATCAGCAGCAGCAGCGGCACCTTCCGCCTGCGCGCGCAGTTCCCCAATGCCAACGATGCGCTGTGGCCGGGCCAGTTCGTCAACGTGCAGATGAAGCTCAACGTGCTGCCCGGCGCGGTGGTGGTGCCGGCCGAAGCGGTGCAGCGCAGCAGCACCAGCGATTTCGTCTATCTGATCAAGCCCGACAACACCGTCACCCTGCGCGATGTGGTGCAGGGCGGCCAGGTCGACGACAGCCACGTGGTGATCAGCAAGGGCCTGCAGGCCGGCGACAAGGTCGTCACCGAAGGCCAGTTCCGCTTGAAGGAAGGCAGCAAGGTCAATGCACTGGCACCGGGCCAGGCACCGCCGGCACCGACTGAAGAACAGCTCAAGGCGGCCAGCCAGAAGGGCAACCGTGGTGGACGGGGTGGCCCGCCGCGCTGACGCGCCGGCCGGCACCCGCCTCCCCTCCCCCGCACCAGGAACCGACCGTGGGCTTTTCGACTATTTTCATCCGGCGCCCGATCGCCACCTCCCTGTTGATGATCGGGTTGATGCTGCTGGGCATCCTCGGTTACCAGCGCCTGCCGGTTGCGGCTTTGCCCGAGATCGAAGCGCCCAGTCTGGTGGTGACCACCCAGTACCCGGGTGCCAGCGCGCAGACCATGGCCTCGCTGGTGACCACGCCGCTGGAGCGGCAGCTGGGGCAGATTTCCGGGCTGGACATGATGACTTCCGATTCGTCGGCAGGCCTGTCCAGCATCGTGCTGCAGTTCTCGATGGAACGCGACCTGGATACCGCCGCGCAGGACGTGCAGGCGGCGATCCGTCAGGCCACCCTGCCCAGCTCGCTGCCTTACCAGCCGGTCTACAACCGGGTGAATCCGGCCGATGCGCCGATCCTGACCCTGAAGCTGGCCTCGGACACGCGCCCGCTGCGTGAGGTCAACGATCTGGCCGATTCCATCCTGGCCCAGCGCCTGTCGCAGACCGACGGCGTCGGCCTGGTTTCCATTGCCGGCAACGTGCGGCCTGCGGTGCGCATCCAGGTCAATCCGGCGCAGCTGGCCAACATGGGCATGACCCTGGAAGACCTGCGCAGCGCGCTCACCCAGGCCAACGTCAATGCGCCCAAGGGTTCGCTCAACGGCAAGACGCAGAGCTATACGCTGTCCACCAACGACCAGCTCAGCGACGCGGCCGATTACAACGACATCATCGTCCGCTACCAGAACGGTGCGCCGGTGCGGCTGCGTGATGTCGCCAAGGTGGTTGATGGCGTCGAGAACGACCAGCTCGCCGCCTGGGCCGATGGCAAACCGGCAGTGCTGTTGGAAGTGCGCCGCCAACCCGGTGCCAATATCGTCAAGACGGTGGAGAACATCCGCCAGATCCTGCCCAACCTGCAGGGCATGCTGCCGGCCGACGTAACCCTGGATGTGTTCTCCGACCGCACCGTCACCATCCGCGCCTCGGTGCATGACGTGCAGTTCACCCTGATCCTCACCATCTGTCTGGTGGTGGCGGTGATCTTCGTATTCCTGCGGCGGCTTTGGGCGACGGTGATCCCGTCGGTGGCGGTGCCGCTGTCGCTGCTCGGCACGTTCGGGGTGATGGCCTTTGCCGGCATGTCGCTGGACAACCTGTCGCTGATGGCGCTGACCGTGGCCACTGGCTTCGTGGTCGACGATGCGATCGTGATGATCGAAAACATCGTGCGCTATATCGAGAAGGGCAAGGACGGCCCGGAAGCGGCGGAAATCGGTTCGCGCGAGATTGGCTTTACCGTGTTGTCGCTGACGGTGTCGCTGATCGCGGTATTCCTGCCGCTGATCCTGATGCCGGGCGTTACCGGCCGCCTGTTCCATGAGTTCGCCTGGGTGCTGACGATCGCGGTATCGATCTCGATGCTGATCTCGCTGACGCTGACGCCGATGATGTGCGCCTACCTGCTCAAACCCGACGCGCTGCCCGAAGGCGACGACGCGCACGAGCGTGCAGCCGCACACGGCAAGGTCACCGCGTGGTCGCGTCTGGTCGGCGTCTACGAGCGCACCCTGGACTGGGTGCTGCGCCACCAGCCGCTGACGCTGACGATCGCGCTGGCCTCGGTCGCGCTGACCGTGTTGCTGTACATGGTGATCCCCAAGGGCCTGCTGCCCGACCAGGATACCGGCATGGTCACCGGCGTGGTGATTGCGGACCAGAATGTCGCCTTCGAGCAGATGCAGCAGCGCACCCAGGCCGTTGCCGCCGCGTTGCAGAGCGATGAAGCCGTCACCGGCGTTGCCGCTTACATCGGTGCGGGCAGCATGAATCCAACGCTCAACCAGGGCCAGCTGAGCATCGTGCTCAAGGACCGTGGTGATCGTGATGGGCTGGACGTGATCCTGCCGCGCCTGCAGGCTGCTGCCGCACATGTTCCCGGCGTTGCGTTGTATCTGAAGCCGGTGCAGGACGTGACGCTGGATACGCGCGTGGCCGCTACCGCCTACCAGTTCTCGCTGTCGGACATGGACAGCACCGAGCTGGCCACGCAGACCGAGCGCGTCACCGACGCACTGCGGCGCCTGCCCGAGCTTGCCGACGTCGACAACAACCTGGCCAACCACGGCCGCGCGCTGCATGTGGAAGTGGACCGCGACAAGGCCAGCCGCTACGGCGTGCCGATGCAGACCATCGACGACACGCTCTACGACGCCTATGGCCAACGCCAGATCTCGACCATCTTCACCCAGCTCAACCAGTACCGCGTGGTGCTGGAAGTAGCGCCGGAGTTCCGCAACAGCGATGCGCTGATGAACCAGCTGGCCATCGGCAGCAACGGCAGCGGCACGCTCAGCGGCAGCAATGCGACCACGCTGGGCCAGGTGACATCGAGCAACTCGTCCACCGCCACCGGCATCGGCAACAGCAATACCGGCATCGCGATTGGTGCTGGCGGCAGCATTCCGTTGTCCGCCATCGCCACCGCAAAAGCCGGCACCGCGCCACTGATCGTCAGCCATCAGCAACAACTGCCGTCGGCGACCATCTCGTTCAACCTGGCACCGGGTTATTCCCTGTCCGAAGGCGTGGATGCGATCAACAAGGCGGTGGCCGAGCTGGAACTGCCGCAGCAGATGCAGGCGCAGTTCGTCGGTACCGCCGCCGAGTTCTCCAGCAGCCAGACCGATGTGATCCTGTTGCTGCTGGCCGCCATCGCAGTGATCTACATCGTGCTCGGCGTGCTGTACGAAAGCTGGATCCATCCGCTGACCATCATCTCCACCCTGCCGCCGGCCGGCGTGGGCGCACTGCTGGCGTTGTACCTGTGCGGCATGAGCTTGTCGGTGGACGGCATCGTCGGCATCGTGCTGCTGATCGGCATCGTCAAGAAAAACGCGATCATGATGATCGACTTCGCGCTGGACGCGCAGCGCGCCGGTGCCAACGCGCATGACGCCATCCGCCGTGCCTGTCTGCTGCGTTTCCGCCCGATCATGATGACCACCGCCGCAGCCATGCTCGGCGCGCTGCCGTTGGCATTGGGCACCGGCATCGGCTCGGAACTGCGGCGTCCGCTGGGTGTCGCCATCGTCGGCGGTCTGCTGCTGTCGCAGCTGGTCACGCTGTACACCACGCCGGTGATCTACCTGTACTTCGAACGCCTGTCCGAGTGGGCCGCCAAGCGCCGTGAACAACGCGCCGCTGCGCGCCTGCAGGCGGCACGGTAAGCGCGGATGAACATCTCCGCGCCTTTCATCAGCCGCCCGATCGGCATCACCCTGCTGGCCATCGGCCTGTTCTTCGCTGGCCTGGTCTGCTACCTGCGGCTGGGCGTTGCGGCCCTGCCCAACCTGTCGATCCCGGTGATCTTCGTGCAGGCCTCCAACACCGGTGCCGACGCCAACACCATGGCGGCCACGGTGACCGCACCACTGGAGCGGCATCTGGGCCAGGTGCCGGGCATCGACACCATGCGTTCGAGCAGCAGCGATGGCCGTAGCATGGTGTTTTTGATGTTCAACACCAGCCGCAATATCGATTCCGCCGCGCAGGACGTGCAGGCCGCGATCAATGCGGCCATGGCCGATCTGCCGGCGGGCATCAACACGCCTACCTACCAGAAGGCCAACCCCAACGACGATCCGGTGATCGCGCTGGCACTGACCTCGGACACGCAATCGGTAGCCGAGCTGTACAACACCGCCGATTCGCTGCTGGCGCAGCGGCTGCGGCAGCTGCCCGGCGTGTCGCAGGTGGATATCGCCGGCGCTTCCACGCCAGCGGTGCGGGTGGACCTCAATCTGCGTGCGATGACCGCACTGGGCTTGAGCCCGGACGACCTGCGCAATGCAATGCGCGCAGCCAACGTGGCCTCGCCGCTGGGCTTCCTCAGTGATGGCACCAGCCAGACCGCGATCATCCTCAACGACCAGATCCGCAAGGCGTCGGATTTCGCCAACGTCGCCATCTCCACCCACGACGGTGCGGTGGTGCGGCTCAAGGATGTGGCCACGGTCTACGACGGCCAGCAGGACGCGTACCAAGCGGCCTGGTTCAACGGCAAGCGCGGCGTGCTGATGTATGTGTACCTGCGCAGTGGCGACAATCTGGTTGCCACCGTCGACCGGGTCAAGGCGGCGATTCCGTCGCTAACCGGCTATCTGGATGCGGGCAGCACGCTGACGCCGTACTTCGACCGCACCCCGACCATCCGCGCCTCGCTGGCCGAAGTGCAGATCACCTTGATGATCAGCCTGTTGATGGTGATCCTGACCATGGCGCTGTTCCTGCGCCGGCTGGCGCCGACGTTGATCGCCGCGGTGACCGTGCCCTTGTCATTGGCCGGTGCCGCGCTGGTCATGTACACGCTCGGCTTCACTCTCAACAACCTGACCCTGCTCGCCCTGGTGATCGCCATTGGCTTCGTCGTCGACGATGCCATCGTGGTGATCGAGAACGTCATGCGCCATCTAGATGAGGGCATGCCGCGGCGTGAAGCGGCAATGGCGGGCGCACGCGAGATCGGCTTCACCATCGTCTCGATCACCGCCTCGCTGATTGCGGTGTTCCTGCCGATCATCTTCGCCCAGGGCATGATCGGTGCGTTCTTCCGTGAGTTCACCCTCACTCTGGTCGCGGCGATCCTGGTTTCGGCGGTGGTCTCGCTGACCCTGACCCCGGCCTTGTGTGCACGCTTCCTGCACCCGCATGCCGAAGGTGCGCGCGATACCCGCCTCAACCGCATGCTCGATGGCATGCACGAGGGCATGCTCAAGGTCTATACGGTGGCGCTGGATTTCTCGCTGCGCCACGCCTTGCTGTTGTCGTTGACGCCGTTGCTGTTGATCGTGGCTACCTTCTACCTGGCCGGTTCGGTCAGCAAGGGTCAGTTCCCCGAACAGGACACCGGCCTGATCTGGGGCCGCGCCAGTTCCAGCGCAACGGTCTCGTTCCAGGAAATGAGCGAACGCCAACGCCGGCTCAGCGACATGTTCCTGGCCGACCCGGCGGTGAAGATGGTGGGCTCGCGACTGGGTTCCAGCCGCCAGGGCAGCAGTGCCCAGTTCAACATCGAGCTGCTTACCGGGAAAGAAGGCCGGCGCGAACCCACCAACGTGGTGGTGAGCCGGCTCAGCGCCAAGGCCGCGCAGTTCCCGGACCTGGACGTCCGCCTGCGGGCCATCCAGGACCTGCCCTCCGACGGCGGTGGCGGCGGCTCGCAGGGCGCGCAGAACCGCGTGACCCTGCAGGGCAATGATGCCGAGCAGCTGGCCGAATGGCTGCCCAAGGTGGTGGCCGCGCTGAAGCAGCATCCGCAACTGCGTGATGTCGGCTCGGACGTGGACAAGGGCGGGCTGATGCAGAAGATCGTCATCGACCGCGAGAAAGCCTCGCGCCTGGGCGTGACCATCGGCGCCATCGACGGCGCGTTGTATGGCGCCTTCGGCCAGCGCCAGATCTCCACCATCTATGCCGACCTCAACCAGTACGGCGTGGTGGTCAATGCGCTGCCCAGCCAGACCGGCAGCCCGGCCGCGATCGAAGACCTGTACGTGCCATCCAAGAGCGGGCAGATGATTCCGCTCACCGCGCTGGCCCATCAGGAACCGGGGCTGGCACCGTCGCAGGTGACCCACCAGAACCAGTACACGGTGATGGACCTGAGCTACAACCTGGCACCGGGTGTGAGCAGTGGCGAGGGTGATGCCATCGTCAAGTCAGTGATCGACGGCCTGCGCATGCCCGGTGACATCCGCCAGGCCGCACCCGGCGGCTTCCGCCAGGCGATGGATCCGGTGGCGATGTTGATGTTGATCATCGCCGCCATCGCCACGGTCTACATCGTGCTCGGCATGCTCTACGAGAGCCTGGTGCATCCGGTGACCATTCTGTCCACGTTGCCGGCCGCAGGCATGGGCGCGCTGCTGGCCTTGTGGATCACCAATACCGATCTGTCGATCATCTCGATGATCGCCCTTGTATTGCTGATCGGCATCGTCAAGAAGAACGCGATCATGATGATCGACTTCGCCCTGGTCGCGCAGCGCGTGCACGGCAAGTCACCAACCGAAGCAGTACGCGAAGCCAGCATCGTGCGTTTCCGCCCGATCATGATGACCACGATGGTTGCCATCCTGGCGGCGCTGCCGTTGGCGATTGGCCTTGGTGAAGGTTCGGAGCTGCGCCGGCCACTGGGCATCGCGATGATCGGCGGCCTGTTGATCTCGCAGAGCCTGACCTTGCTAAGCACGCCGGCGCTGTACGTGATCTTCTCCTGCCTGCAGCAGCACTGGCGCAACTGGCGCGCCCGCAGCAAGGAACGCAAGCGCCTGCGCAAGCTGGCACGCGCGTAATCCCACCCCTCCCCTGCGCTTGCGCGCAAGGGAGGGAGTAAAGCTGGCCCTGCGCTGCCACTTCTGCCACCGTATAGCGGCACCACGCTCCCGTCAGTCACGACTGGTACCGCAATGCCTCTATTCAAATTCACCCGCCACGGCGGGCAAGCACGCGGCGGCCAGCCGCACTCCCCGCTCCCTTGGATCGCGCTGATAGCCCTGATTCTCGGTGCCATTGCACTGGGCTTTGCCTGGTTGGCAGGTTGGATAGGCCGTGATCGGCTCACTGCGCAGGGCCTCACCAATGCCATCGAGGCCACCGGCGCGAACCACCCGGGCTTCCGCCGCGCGCACAGCAAAGGCGTGTGCGTCAGCGGTTGGTTCGAGCCCAGCGCGCCGGCAGCGCAGCTCTCACAGGCGCGGGTATTCGCACAGCCGCGTGTTCCGGTACTGGGTCGGCTGTCGATAGGTGGCGGCAACCCGCATGGCGCCGACAACAGCGCGCGCGTACGCAGCATCGCCTTGCAGCTGAGCAGCGATGACGGCCAGCAATGGCGCATGGCGATGAACAGCTTCCCGTTCCTCGCCGTCGCCACGCCCGAAGCCTTCTACGAACAAACCCGCGCACAGATTCCAGACCCGGCCACCGGCAAGCCCGACCCGAGCAAACTGGCCGCGCTCCAGGAAAAGTACCCAAGCGTTCGTGCCTTCCAGCAATGGGCCAAGACCGCCCCGTGGACCGACAGCTGGGCCAGCACCGAGTTCAACAGCGTCAACAGCTTCTGGTTCATCAATGCGCAGGGGCAACGGCGTGCGGTGCGCTGGCGCTGGCAGCCACAAGCAGCCGCCCACGAACTGGATGCCGCCCGCCGCGAGCAGGCCGGGGTGGACTTCCTCAGCCAGGATCTGCAACAGCGACTGGCGCAGGGCCCCGTGCGCTGGAATCTGCTGGTCACCCTGGCCGCCCCACAGGATGCGATCAACGACGCCTCCGTGCCGTGGCCAGCCGAGCGCGAACAGATCGTGGCCGGCGTGCTCAACATCGATCAGACGCAGCCGCAGGAACAAGGCAGCTGCAATGACCTCAACTTCGACCCGCTGATCCTGCCCGAAGGTATTGCAGGCAGTGACGACCCGATCCTGGCAGCACGCTCGGCGGTGTACTCGCAGTCCTTCAATCGCCGCGAACGCGAGCGCGCCACCGGTGCGGCGGAACGCGACAACGCGCAGGTGCAGCCATGAACAGCCACTCTGGACACTTCAATCTGCTGGCCCGCGTGCTGCACTGGAGCATGGCCTTGCTGATCCTGGCGATGCTGTTCATCGGCGTCACCATGGTCGCCTCGGTGCACCTGCGCCCCGGCCTGATCAACCTGCACCGTCCGCTCGGCATCCTGATCCTGGTGCTGGCCCTGCTACGCCTGTACAACCGCCTGCGCCACCGGCCACCGCCGCTGCCTGCCGATCTTCCGGCATGGCAGGCCTGGGCCGCCACGGCCTCGCATTGGCTGCTGTACGCATTGATGCTGGCGATGCCGCTGATCGGCTGGGCGATGTTGTCCGCCGGTGGCTATCCCATCGTGTTGTGGGGCGGCGTACAACTGCCGGCCATCGTGCCGCATACGCCATCGCTGTACGCACTGCTGCGTGGCGCGCATAGCCTGCTGGCCTACCTGCTGTTCGCCACGGTGTTGGCGCATGTCGGCGCAGCTCTGTTCCATGCCTGGGTACGCCGCGATGGCGTGTTCCAGGCAATGGCGCGCGGCGAACCCCGCTGACCCGGTAGTGCCGAGCCATGCTCGGCAGTGGCTTGGGCTCAAAACCTACAACCAGCCTTTCTGTCGCGCTACGCGATACGCCTCAATCCGGTTGGCCACGCCCAGCTTGCCGATGCATTCGGACAGGTAGTTGCGCACGGTGCCATGCGACAACCCCAGCTGCTCGGCGATTTCATTGGCAGAGCGGCCCTCGCCGGCCAGGCGCAATACCTGCCGCTCGCGGTCATTGAGTGGATCGGCTTCGGACCACGCTTCCACCGCCAGTTGCGGATCAATCGCACGGCCACCCCGATGTACCTGCCGCAACGCATCGGCTAGTTTTTCAGCTGGCGCATCTTTCAACAGATAGCCCTGCACGCCAGCGTCCAGCGCCCGGCGAAGGAAGCCGCTGCGGGCGAACGTAGTAACAATCACCACCTTGATTGGCAGCTGATGACGTTGCACGCGTTGCGCCAGTTCCAGCCCGGTGAGCAGTGGCATTTCAATATCCGTGACCAGCACGTCCGGCTTCAGCCGTTGCAGTTCACGCCAGGCGACTTCGCCATCGGCAGCGGTTCCAATCACTTCGATGTCCGATTCCAGGTTGAGCAGCGCCGACAGTGCACCACGCACCATGGCCTGGTCTTCTGCCAGCAGGATGCGGATCATGCGCGTGCCTCCTGCGCCGGCAAGTCTGTTGCCCCGCCCTGCGTTGCGCCCATGGCCGGCGTCGATTGCATGCGTTGGGCCTGCACCGGAATACGCACTTTCAAGCGCGTGCCCTGCCCCTTTGGCGATTCGATCTGCAGCTCACCGGCCAATGCCAACACCCGCTCGCGCATGCCCGCCAATCCATTGCCGTTGGCTGATACGCCACCGCGACCATCGTCAACAACCTCCATCAGCACCGCCTCCGGCGATACGCTGATGGTGATCAGTGCTTCGTTGGCCTGTGCATGGCGGGCGATATTGGTGGCGGCCTCGCGCAGCACCATCGACAAGCCAGCTTCGATCCACGCCGGCATTGCCGGCGGCGGCGAATAGCGCAGATGCACGCGCGAGGACTCCAGCAGTAGATGGGCGGAGGCCAACTCAGCAGCCAGGTCGGCAGCGCGGAAACCGGTAACCGCGCTGCGCACCTGGGCAAGTGCATCACGCGCGATCTGTTCGGCTTCGGCCAGCTCGCGCTGCGAGCGCTGCGGATCGCGCTCGAACAGTTTGCGCGACAACTCCATTTTCAAGGTGATCAGCGACAAGGTATGCCCAAGCAGGTCATGCAGATCACGGCCAATGCGTTCGCGCTCCGTGGTGGCCGCCAAGCGCCGCACTTCTTCGTGCGAAAGCCGCAACGCGGCATCCTTCTCGCTGCTTGAGCGTTCCACATTGACGATCAGGCCGATGATGATCGCCAGCGCCGGGATCCACACAATCATCTGCCACGGATAACCAATCCACCAGGCCAACGACAGGAATGCCAGATTCAACAACGCCAGCTCGAACATGTATTGGCGTGTGCTGATGCACCGGTTTGTCCGCAGCATCACGCAGCCAAACACGAAGTAGTTCATGCCCGATGGATAGATGGGCAGCAACGCCATCGACAGGACGATCATCGCCAATGCAAAGATCGGCGCATGCCGGCGCGCGCTTGTCAGTGTCAGCACATAAAAAATGATGAACAGCGGGAACGACCACAACGTGATCAGCGCCCAACGCAGGGTGTAGCCCGCACCAAACATCGGCGTGATGAACACCCATACCGTCCACAGCAGATGCACGGCATCCACCCACGGCCATTTACCGAGCTTGATGTTGTCGGCTACGACCGAATCCGGTGCTGGCTTCAACCAGTCAGGGCGCTGCAATGCCATCGGCGTTCATCCTGTGCAATGCGGCAATGATGCCATCAGCCATGGCGGCGCAGGCGCCAGCCAGCCACTGCAGTGATCACCACGGTGAATGCGAGCAACCACAGCACATGCGGCCAGGCGCTACCCACCGGGAAGTCCAGCGCGCCCTGCGCCAGCATGTTCAGGTGATGGCTGGGCCAGATCACCGCCAGGTCACGCAGCAGCGGCGGCAGCACCTTCAGCGGGAACCACAGCCCCGACAGCACGGCCATCGGCAGGTAGACCAGGTTGATCACCGCAGCGGCGCCATTGCCTTTGGCCAACGTGCCCAGCAGCAAGCCAAGCGCGCCGAACGGCAAGGTGCCCAAGCTTGCCACCGCAGTCAGCCGCAACATCTGCGAAGCATTGAGCTGCACACCGGCCACGGTGGTAGCCAGCAGCTGCAGGATCACCACGATGGCCAGCGCGGTGACCATGGCCATCACCATCTTGCCGAGCAGATAGGCCAATGGCGGCATCGGCATGGCACGCTTGAGGGTGAGCAGGCCGTTGTCGCGCTCCAATGCCAGCGCAATGCCGAAGCCGAACAGCCCTGGCGCCATCACCCCGAAGGTGACGTAGCTGCCCAGCAGGAAGCGGGCGGCATCGGCGTGCTGCGTGTGACCCAGCAGCACCGCGAAAAGCAGATAGAAGACGGCCGGGAACAGCAGGGTCGGCACCACGAAGCCCGGATAGCGCAGGTAGCGCAGGCATTCGGCGCGCATTTCCTGCAGGTAAGCGACCAGCAATCGGCGCGACGGCATCGGCGGCAGGATGTTTTCGTATGCGGTGTTCATCAGGCCGCCTCGCGTTGGATCTGCGCAGCATCCGCAGTGGTCAGGTCGGTGAAGGCTTCGTCCAGCCCGGCAGGCTGCACCTCCAGCCCGGACAGCGCCGGGTCTGCCTGCAGCAGATGCCGCACCACGCTTTCGATACGGTCGCTGCGCAACTGCAGGTAATCGCCGTCCCGGCTGATCTGCACTACTCCCGGCCAGGAGGCCACCATTGCCGCATCCAACGCGCTGACGCAGCGAATGCGGCGATGGACAACCCGCGCACGCAGTGCATCCACGCTGCCGTCACTGACGATGCGGCCACGCAGCATCACGCAGACACGATCCGCCAGCCGTTCGGCCTCCTCCAGATAATGGGTGGTCAACACCACCGCCGTCCCTTCAGCAACCAACGCCCGCACCGTCGCCCACAACTGCTGCCGGGCCGGCAGATCCAAGCCAACGGTGGGCTCATCCAGAAACAGCAGGCGGGGCCGCCCGCACACGGCCAGCGCGAACTGCACCCGCCGCTGTTGGCCGCCGGACAGCTTGCCGTAGCGGCGCTTCAACAGATCCTCGATGCCCGCCAGTGCGGCGGTTTCCAACAGGCTGCGCGGGGCCGGGTAATAGCTGGCTGAGAGCCGTATCAGTTCGGCCACGCTCAAGGTTTCCGGCAACGCCGCGCTCTGCAGCATCACGCCGATGCCACGGCGCGCACCCAACTGCTGCGGATCCTGTCCGAACAGCTGCACCTGCCCGGCATCGGCACGCAGCAGCCCAAGCAACAAGCCGATGGCGGTGGTCTTGCCCGCGCCATTGGGGCCGAGCAAGGCCAGCACCTGCCCGGCCTTCAGTTCCAGATTGACGCCGTCCAATGCTCGCACCGCGCCGTAATGCTTATGCACGCCCTGCAGGCTTGCCAGTACTTCGCCGTATCGTTCCATTGCCGTCGCTTCCTTCCGGGGATGGCGCCACGTTAGGCCGCTTATACCGGCTCACGCAGTGCAGGCGATCAGGCAAAGCACATGACAGCCGTCACCTGCGGGCCGGGCGGACGCTCCCTATGATTCGTCCATTGCGGCTCTTCGCTGCCGACCACGGCGGATTGCGGTAAGTTGCGGTCACATTCTCTCTCCTACGCCGTCCTGCTACCCATGAATGCATCTGCTGAACTGCTGAAGGAACTCCGCATCGACCGCTCCGCCCCGCCTACGCGTGGGCCTACGCCATCACGGCGCTGGCTGTGGATCGTGATCGGACTGGTACTGGCCCTGCTGCTGGCGCTTGGTATCGGCGCCATGTTGGGAGGCAAACCACCGGTTACCGTGCAGACCGCACCGGTGGTGGCCATGGACCAGGCCGGCGCTGCCAACAGCTCGGTGCTTGATGCCAGTGGCTATGTAGTGGCCAGGCGCATGGCAACCGTGTCGGCGAAGATCACCGGCAAAGTCCGCGAGGTGATGATCGAGGAAGGCATGCGTGTCGAAGAGGGCCAGGTAATGGCAACGCTCGACCCCATTGATGCCAACGCCCAGCGCAGCCTCAACGCCGCTCAGCTGGACGCCGCTCGCAGCCAGACCATAGGACTGCAGGCGCAGCTGCGCCAAGCCGAGGCTGAAGCGGGACGCCTGCAGTCGCTGGTAGGCCAGCAGCTGGTCTCGCGCTCGCAGTACGATCAGGCCGTCGCCGCCCGCGACAGCCTGCGCGCACAGCTGGCCACCGCGGGCCACAACGCCAAGGTCGCGCAGGACGCATTGGCCATCGCCGACCTGGGCGTGGACAACAATGTAGTGCGCGCACCGTTCTCCGGCGTGGTGACGGCCAAGGCCGCGCAGCCAGGTGAAATCGTGTCGCCCTTGTCGGCAGGCGGCGGCTTCACCCGCACCGGCATCGGCACCATCGTCGATATGGAATCGCTGGAAGTAGAGGTTGAAGTAGGCGAAGCCTTCATTGGCCGCGTGCAACCGCAGATGCCGGTTGAGATCGTGCTCAACGCCTACCCGGACTGGAAGATCCCAGGCCACGTGATTGCCATCATTCCCACTGCTGACCGCGGCAAGGCCACGGTGAAGGTACGCGTGGCACTGGAAGCCAAGGACCCGCGCATCGTGCCGGAAATGGGCGTGCGCGTCAGCTTCCTGGAGAAGGCCGTTGCAGCGGGTACCGAAGCACCGAAGGGTGTGCGCGTCCCCGTCGCCGCGATTGTCGAGCGCGACGGCAAGCCGGTGGCCTTCGTGCTGCAGGCCGACGACAAGGTGAAGCAGCAGCCGCTGGAAGTAGGCCAGGTTTTGGCCAAGGACAAGCAGGTACTGTCGGGATTGAGAGCCGGGCAAACCGTCGTGCTCAGTCCAGCAGCTGAATTGAAGGATGGTGACAAGGTGGCACTGGAAGGTGCGAAGAAATAACCCAGGGCTTGTGATATTTGCCGTTTGCTGCGTATCACCTGATTCACTGAAGTAGCGCTGTCGCTTTTGCTTTAGTTGTTGCTTTAGCTGCTGCTATTGCCGTTGCTTTTGCGGTTGCTTTGGCGGTTGCTTTTGCGGTTGCTTTGGCGGTTGCTTTTGCTTTAGCCCTTCTCCCGCGTGCGGGAGAAGGGTTGGGATGAGGGCAGCTTTGGCTTTTTCTTGGCTTTAGCCCTTGCCTTACCGGACCCCTTCCGCAGCGACGAAGCTGACGGCACAGACCCCAACGGGGCGGCGCACATGGATGTGCGTCGTTTTTCGACGAGACAGGGATGTCTCGTCGAAAAATCCCGGCAGCGCAGTGGACCCGCGATGCGGAGCATCGTGGGCGCGGAGGCAGGGTGTGTTTCTTTTGGTTACTTCTTCTTTGCACAAGCAAAGAAAAGTGACTCGCTCCCCGTAGGGGAGTGAAAGCTGTTGCTGTTGTTCTTGCTTTCGTTGCTGCAGTCCGCCTGAAGCAAAGACACTGAAGACGCAAAAGGCAGGAGCAGAAGCTGCCCTCACCCCTACCCCTCTCCCGCAGGCGGGAGAGGGGAAAGCAACAGCAACGACAAAAGCAAAAGCTGGAGCCAGAGCTAAGCCAGAGCCGGAGCCGGAACCACAGCCACAAGCCAAAGCCAAGCCAAAGCCACAACCAAGCCAAAGCGAAAGCCCCCCTCCCTAGCCCTCCCCTTGCCTTCGGCAAAGGGAGGGAAACATAAACAAAGCAAAGCAAAGCAAAGCAACCAATCTCGACGTCCAATATCAGATTTTCAACATCGAACATCAAACATCACCGCGTCACTGCTGAGGATCATCCATGAGCACCCTCGTCTCTCTGCGCAACATCACCAAGACCTACCAGCGTGGCCCGGAAAAAGTGCAGGTCCTGCACGGCATCAATCTGGATATCGAGCGCGGTGACTTCGTCGCGCTGATGGGCCCGTCCGGTTCCGGCAAGACCACCCTGCTCAACCTGATCGGCGGCCTGGACACGCCCAGCGGCGGCGAGATCAACATCGAAGACCAGCGCATCGACCAGCTCAGCGCCGGCCAGCTGTCCACATGGCGCAGCCATCATGTCGGCTTCGTGTTCCAGTTCTACAACCTGATGCCGATGCTTACCGCGCAGAAGAACGTCGAACTGCCGCTGCTGCTGACCAACCTCAATGCCAGCGAGCGCAAACGCCGTGCACAGATCGCACTGACTTTGGTTGGTCTGGCTGATCGTCGCGACCATCGCCCCAATGAGCTGTCCGGTGGCCAGCAGCAGCGCGTTGCCATCGCCCGCGCTATCGTCTCCGACCCCACCTTCCTGATCTGCGACGAGCCCACCGGCGATCTGGACCGGCAGAGCGCCGAAGAGGTGTTGGGCCTGCTGCAGCTGCTCAACCGCGAACACGGCAAGACCATCATCATGGTTACCCATGATCCCAAGGCGGCCGAGTACGCCACCCATACCGTGCATCTGGACAAGGGCGAGCTGGTCGACGCCCCGGTGCACTGAGGAGCACGGCCATGAAGTACTTCTCATTGATCTGGGCGCAGCTGTTCCGCAGCCGCATACGTACTTTGTTCACCCTGCTGTCCATCATCACCGCCTTCCTGTTGTTCGGCATGCTCGACTCGGTGCGTGTGGCCTTCGACAGTGGTGGCAACAGCGTGGCCGGCGCCAACCGGCTGGTCGTTGCATCACGTTTGTCCATCACCGACTCCCTGCCGATCCGCTTGGAATCGCAGATCCGCCAGGTTGAAGGCGTCGACGATGTCACCTACGCCATGTGGTTCGGTGGCATCTACCAGGACCAGAAGAATTTCTTCCCGAATTTCTCGGTCGCGCCGAACTACTTCGACCTGATGACCGAGTTCGAGATCCCCAAGGAACAGGTTGATGCCTTCCGCAACACGCGCACCGGCGCTGTCGTCGGTGAGTCACTTGCCAAGCAGTTCGGCTGGAAGATCGGCGACACCATTCCTCTGCAGGCCACCATTTTCCCACGCGGTGGCAGCAATGATTGGCCATTGCAGCTGGTGGGTATCTTCAAGTCGAAGAACACCGCAACCGCCGCCAACGAGGAACGCCAGTTGATGATGAACTGGAAATACTTCGACGAATCCAACGACTACATCAAAAACCAGGTCAGCTGGTACACCGTGCGGCTGGACAACCCCGACCACGCCTCGCGCGTAGCCCAGGCCATCGATGCGCTCTCGGCCAACTCCGACCATGAGACCAAGAGCCAGACCGAATCGGCGTTCCAGCAGGCGTTCATCAAGCAGTTCGCCGACATCGGCATGATCGTCACCTCGATCATGGGCGCGGTGTTCTTCACCTTGCTGCTGCTCACCGGCAACACCATGGCCCAGGCCGTGCGTGAGCGCGTGCCGGAGCTCGCAACGCTGAAAACGCTCGGCTTCAAGGACGGCACGATGTTGATGCTGGTGATGGTGGAATCGATCGTGCTGGTCGGCCTTGGCGGCGCCATCGGTCTTGGGTTGGCCGCCTTGGCGCTGCCGGTCATGGCGCCACAGACCATGGGCCTGCTGCCGCCGCACGTACCAACGCAGACCTGGATCGTGGGCGCGCTGCTGATCGTGGTGATCGGCTTGGTGGTGGGCGTGCTGCCCGCACTGCGTGCCAAACGCCTGAAGATCGTCGACGCATTGGCCGGGCGCTGAGGAGAACGACATGAAGAACTTTTTATCGAATGCGTTGGTGATCCTATTGTTGGCGATCGGCCTCGGCGTATGGATCGCGCTGCCGTGGTTCGGCGTCCTTGCCGTGGCGGTGGCAATCGCTTTGTGGCTGCTGCTCACCCGCAGTGGGCGGCTGGCACTGGCAGCCACCCGCATCGGGCTGGCCAGCCTGCCACAGCGCTGGGGCGCCTCATCGGTGATCGTGATTGGCATCGCGGGCGTGGTTGGCGTGCTGGTAGCGATGCTGGCAATGGGCCAGGGCTTCCAGGCAACGCTGGAAAGCACTGGCGATGACAGCACCGCCATTGTTCTGCGCGGCGGTTCGCAGGCCGAAACCAACTCGGTGATCACCCGCGATCAGGTGCCCTTGCTCGAAACCCTGCCTGGCGTGAAGCGCGGCGCAGATGGGCGCCCGCTGGTTTCGGCCGAAGTCTCGCAGGTGGTCAACCTCACCTCACGTAGCGACGGCACCGATGTAAACGCGCAGTTCCGCGGTGTTGGCGAACAGGCCTGGGCCGTGCACGACAAGGTGCGTCTGGTCGAAGGCCGCAAGTTCGGCGCGGGCCTGCGCGAGATCGTCGCCGGGCGTGGTGCGCAGAAGCAGTTCCAGGGCCTGGACGTCGGCAAGACGCTGATGCTGGGCAACCAGGCATGGACGGTGGTCGGCATCTTCGAATCCGGTGATGCACATGATTCGGAGCTGTGGACCGATGCACAGACGCTCGCAAACACCTACGACCGCAGTGCATGGCAGTCGATCAGTGTGCGCACCGATGGCAAGCAGGGTTTTGAAGCGTTCAAGGCGGCCGTGGACAACGACCAACGGCTGAAGCTGGACGTGGAAAGCACCGCCGACTATTACCGCAAGCAAGGTGGTGGCTTGAACAAGCTGCTCAAGGTGCTGGGTACGGTGATTGGCGCGATCATGGCCGTTGGCGCGGTGTTTGGCGCTCTCAACACCATGTATGCCGCAGTGGCCACGCGCGCACGGGAGATCGCCACATTGCGTGCAATCGGCTTTCGCGGCGTGCCAGTGGTAACGGCAGTGATGCTGGAGACCATGTTGCTCGCCTTGCTGGGCGGCTTGCTGGGCGGCGTGATCGCCTGGCTGGCATTCAACAACTTCACCGTATCCACCTTGGGCAACAACTTCAGCCAGGTGGTGTTCCAGTTCAAGGTATCGCCGCCCTTGCTGTGGAGCGGCCTGAAATGGGCACTGGGCATTGGCCTGGTGGGCGGCCTGTTCCCGGCACTGCGCGCGGCACGCTTGCCCATCACCACGGCATTGCGCGAAACCTGATCCCCACAATATCGGCCGCAGCAGCAGCCCATCTGCACACATGCAGATGGGCTGGCGGAAGTTCAGCTTCATGCAGCCGAGCCGCAAGCTGGGCTCCAACACCGTCCGCGACATGCAGGTGCGCCATGTCCTTCCATGGAACGGCACCAACTCGTTCGGCATCAACAAGGTGTTCGAGCATGAAGGTCCGCTCATCTACAGTCAGTCGAGCAGCAATATCGGCTACTACGCTGGCTCCGACATCTGCCGTTTCATGTGCATGAAGTACCAGCAGCGCTTCTGATCGTTGCAGCAACAGCGCCGGATGCCGGTGACACAAGCCCCGATCCGCAGCACTGCGCTTGAAGCCCCTCTCCCGCCCGGGAGAGGGGTTGGGATGAGGGACGCTCCTCGCGCTTCTATGCAGTGAAGCGATGATGCAATCGGACGCGAACAACGCTCTGTTGGAAGCTAGAGACGCTGCGATTGCACGACCGTCTGTCACGGATAGCGTCGTCTGCTTCGCGGCTCATGCCGCTCCCGCAAGCAGTCACACTGCACTGCCAGTCCATGCCATGACCGGCGGCACCGCGCACCGCAACCCAAACACCACACAACGGTCATTCAACTGTCATCGCCTTGCGGTAGATGCGCAGCGCCCTTGCAGCTAACGTGGCGACTTCCCAAATCCGGTTCCCGCCATGCTTCGTTCGCTGGCGCTGGCTGGCGTCTGCGTGATGCTGGCCGGCTTTGCCCTCTCCGCTCACGTCCCACCGCTGTCGCTTAGCGAGCGATTGGCAGCACCTGGCGGCACATCACCGCTGGTCCCCACCGAGCGCATCGATGCCCTGCTCACGCGCCTGCCGCATCAACAGGGCAGTGTTGCCGGCAGCGATGGCGTCTCCCTGCATTGGCTGGCCTTCGAACCGGGTGATTACCGGCTCGACTATCGCTATCTGGGCAAGGGCGAGCGCTTCCCCGAGTTCGCGCTGGACGCTTCGGCACCCACGGCCACAGACACACAGCAGCCACGCGGCACGGTAATTCTGCTGCACGGCTGGATGATGGATGGCGGCTCCTTGCTGCCCTGGTCGCTGGAGCTCGCACAGCAAGGCTATCGCACGATCGCCTTGGATCTGCGCAACCATGGCCGTTCCGGCCACGGGCTTTCCGGCTACGGCACGCGCGAAGGCGAGGACGTAGTCGCTGCACTGAAGGCCTTGAAAGCCGAAGGCAAGATCAGCGGGCCCGTACATCTACTCGGCGTTTCCTACGGCGCAGCGACCGCCATATTTGCCGCACGCGAGTTGGGCCCGCAGCTGCGCAGCGTGGTTGCGATGGAATCGTTCGACAATGCCGGCCAGGCAATTCGCACGATGGTGCCGCATATGCTGGCCAAACCACCGGAACGTTGGAGCGATTATGTCGCATTGCCGCTGGCACGCTGGCAATACGGCGGTCGCGGCTTGGATGAAGCCATCGCCACCACCGACCGCAAACTCGGTCTGGACCTGGACAGGATCGACGTCGGTCAGGCCTTGGCACAGGTTCCTGCCTGCGTGCTGTTGATACACGGCCGCGATGACCAACATATCCCGGTAGCGCAGGGCCGTGCACTAGCTGCTGCCGCCCCTCGCGCGCGCTATCTGGAAGTTCCAGCGGAAGACCATCTAAGCCTGCCGATGCGATTGGATCGCCTATCCAACGCGGTCAATCAATGGTTCGCGCAGGCAGCAGATGACGGTAGCTGTGCATCAACCGTGACAGCCCGTCTTTGACCCTCCGCCAGCGCTCCTGAAGCGCAATAAAGCGCAATCCGTAGTGCCGAGCCATGCTCGGCAGAGGCGTTAACCGTAGCGTCTGCCGAGTAGCGCTTTTGCTGTGGCTGTGGCTGTGGCTGTGGCTGTGGCTGTGGCTGTGGCTTTTGCTGTGGCTTTTGCTGTGGCTTTTGCTGTCGCTTTTGCTGTCGCTTTTGCTGTCGCTTTTGCTTCTGCTCTGGCTTCAATTTTTGCCGTTGCTTTAGCCCTTCTCCCGTCTGCGGGAGAAGGGTTGGGATGAGGGGGAGCTCTTGGCTTAGCTTTCTGGCTTGGTTCAAGCTTTTCGGCATCGTTGTTTCTACGAGCTTCGCGGCTTACGCCGCTCCCACAAGTGTGTGCGCGGCGCTGCTGCGCCCAAAGAAAAACCCCGCTGCTTTTGGCAGCGGGGTTTTTGGTTTAAATCCTGACGATGACCTACTCTCGCACAGCTTAGGCTGCACTACCATCGGCGCGGCTACGTT
>NZ_JBDJMY010000047.1:0-33698 GCF_039674165.1 Stenotrophomonas terrae | reverse complement strand
CTCGCCCCTCTCCTGCGCCCCCGCCCCCCCCTCCCGCCGCCCCGCGCCTCCCCCCGCCCCCCCCCCCCCCCCCCCCCCCCCCCCACTACAGGTGGATCTATGGGTAAGGCCTCTGCCGAGCATGGCTCGGCACTGCAAGCCCCTCTCCCGTTTGCGGGAGAGGGGTTGGGGTGAGGGCAGGCTTTATCGGCCTCTGCCGAGCATGGCTCGGCACTACCGGTTCCTGTTACTTCGCGTTGAGCTTGACGATGGTGCTGATCGCGGTTTCGTCGGGGATGGTCTTGGTGTCGGCCCAGTCGCCGCCACCCACGCCGAAGTCCAGGCGCTTGACCGTTGCCTTGCCGGTCAATACCGGCTGTGCGCCCGGTGCCCAAGTAAACGTCAGGGTGACCGGCTTGCTGATGCCGCGCAGTTCCAAGGTGCCGTCGGCGGCGAACTGGTTGTTGCCCAGCGCACGGAAACCGTTGGCGGTATAGCGGGCCTGGGCGAACTGGGCCACGTTGAAGAAATCCGCGCCCTGCAAGGTGGAGTCGCGGTCGCTGTTGCCGCTCTTGGCGCCAACCAACGGAATGGTCACGTCAAGCTTGCCGGCGGCCGGGTTGGCCGGGTCGAAGCTGACCTGGGTCTGGAAGCCCGGGAAGCTGCCAGTGAAAACTTCGCCGTCGTACTTGCTGGCAAACACCAGGATCGAACCGTTGCCGGGCGCCTGCTGGTAGTCGGCAGCCATCGCCGGGGCGACAGCGAGCATGCCGGCAAGTGCGGCAGCAACGGCGGCGGGAGAGGTCAGTTTGATGTTCATGCGGGGTCCTTCTGGGGAGCGTTGAGCCAGCCTTGCGGCAGCATGCGGGTCAGCGTGGCATCGCGTTGATGAATGTGGTGATAGAACGCGGCGCTGGCATGCGCCAGCACCAGCAGGATCAGCGCCCAGAAACCCCATTCGTGGATGGCGTGGGAGACCTGGCTGAGCTGTTCGCTGGGGCCGACCAGCTTTGGCATTTCAACCAGCCCGAACAGCTTGAACGGGCGCAACCCGCTGGCCGAGTCGTACATCCAGCCCGCCAGTGGAATGGCGAACATCAGCACATACAGCGCCCAGTGCGTGGCCGAGGCAATACGCTCCTGCCAACCGGGCGTGCCCGGTACCGGCACCGGTGCGCCGGCATACAGGCGCCATCCCAGTCGCACTGCCACCAGCACCAGCACGCTGATGCCGATCGACTTGTGCATCGTGTAGATCCAGAAATATTTGGGCGTCTTGGGGAACTCGCCCATGGTCAGGCCGACAATACCCAACGCAAGTATCAGCAGGGCGATCAGCCAGTGCAGGCTCTTGCTGACGCTGCCCCAGCGTTGGGCGGTGTTTTTCAGGCTCATGGATGGGTTTCCGTTTGGGTTGCGGCGTCCTGGGCTGCTTTCACGGCCGCCTCGGCGGCGTCGTCCAGGCTGCTGTCTGTGGTGGGTGCCGGCGCGGGAATTGCCGGTGCTGCTTCGGCCCCTGCATCGCGCACGGCTTCGGCCTCGATGCGCAGTGCGACTTGGCCGCCTATCACCGACGGCCACGCGTTGATGCCGAAATCGGCGCGGTTGAGGCTGGCCGTAGCCGAGAAGCCCAGCGTGCGGCGGAACGGCGGCAGCGGATGGCGCTTGAGTGCATTGAGGGTGACATCGAGCATCACCTCACGGCTGACGCCGCGCAGGGTCAACTGGCCGAACACGCGGGCATGGCTGGCATCGATCGGTTCGATGCGGGTGGAGACAAAACGTGCCTGCGGGAAACGCTCGCCATCCAGCAGGTTGCGCGCCAGCGTGGCCTGGTTCCATTTGCCATCGCCCAGATCCAGCCGGGTGATCGGTACGGCAACGTCAAGACGGGCCGTGGCCCAGTCCTGCGGGTCGAAGTCGAGCACGCCCTCGCTGCCGGACACCGTGCCCAATGCCTGCGAGAAGCCGGCGTGGTCAATGGCGAACAGCACCCGGGTATGCACAGGATCGAGCCGATAGCGCTCGTTCGCTGCCAGGGCGGCAACGGGCAGCAGGCTGCAGATCAGCAGAAGCAGGCGTGGCAGCAAGGTCGGGCTCCATAACGGGAAGGGGGATTCTAGGCGTATGCAGGTAACGGTTTGTGCGCATATTGCGCAACGGTTTGTTACGTAGTCGGTTTGGGTGACTTTGCCGGGGCCGGGCGCCGGCGCTACAGTCGCCGGCGATGGAGGTTGTTGCCCGCAGCTTGCGATGGGGAGTGTCGAGCGTTGATGAAACGGATTTTTCGGGGTGTACGGCGGTGCGTGCTGGCAGGGCTGCTGGCGTGGCCGTGCTGGGGCATGGCCTTGGATCTGGCCGAAACGCCGCGCATGCGGCGGCTGAGCGTGGCCGAAGGCCTGCCTTCGCGGACCGTGCTCGCGCTTGCGCAGGACCGCCATGGCTATGTCTGGGCCGCCACCGACGATGGCCTGGCGCGCTACGACGGCGCTCATCTGCGGGTCTGGCGGCACGACCCGCAGGTATCCGGTTCGCTGCCGGGCAATACCCTGGAGACGATGCTGATCGACGCGCAGGACCGGGTTTGGGTCGGCGCCAACGGTGCAGGCCTGTCGATGCTGGACGCCAGCCGGCAGCGCTTCACCCGTTTCGCCGAGCTTGAGGCTATCTGCACCCAGCAGGTCTGGGCGCTGGCCATGCAGGGCACCGATCTGTGGGTAGGCACCAGTGGCAGCGGCATCTGCCTGTTGCATCCCGACGGCCGAATAAGCCGCTATCAGCACCGGCCCGAGGACCCGCGCAGCCTGCCCGACGACACCATCTATGCGCTGTTGCCAGGCAAGGACGGCAGCGTATGGATCGGTACCACCTCCGGCTTGGTGCGCTGGAAGCGTGGCGACGGGTTCGCGACGGTGCAGTCGCCACTGCTCGCCGGCAAGGACGTGATCCGCCTGAGCGGCGACCGTGACGGTGGCATCTGGGCCGGCACCGACGCCGGGCTTTACCGGGTGTCGGACGAGGGCCAGGTAACGCCCGCCCCATGGCCGCAAGCCGCGCAGACCCGCGCAGCGGTGGTGCTGCATGATCGCGATGGCCGTTACTGGATGGGCAGCTCCAATGGCCTGTATCGCGGCGATGCGCAGCGCATGCAGTTGCTGGAAGGCGACGGCGGCAGTGGCTTCCTGACCGGCAACAGCGGTGTGCTGGATCTGCTGCAGGACCATGAAGGCGGCATCTGGACGGCCCTGCTGACCCAGGGCATGGCTTATCTGCGACCGGACTGGTCGCGTTTTTCCAGTCACTACCAGCTCAATGGCAAGTCGCTGGAGAGCTTGTATCTGATCAATTCGGCCGCTGACGGCAAAGGCTTCCTGGTGGTGGGCGGGCACGGCCTGTATCAGCTGGATGGGGCCGGCAAGTTGTCGCAGCTGGCCGGCGAGGCGCAGCTCGGCCCCGGCAGCATCTGGTCGGTGCAGCGCGGTGGCGATGGGGTGATCTGGCTGGGCCGCGCCGGTGGCCTCACCTTGTATCGACCGTCCGATGGGCAGGCCCGGCGCATTGATCTGGGGGTAGGCGATGATCCGGCAACGCGCGCGGATCTGATGCGCCTGGCAGGCGACGGCAGCATGTGGCTGTCGATCATCAACTACGGCCTGCAGCACCGCGCCGCGGACGGACGCTTGTTGGCCGACTATCCGCAGGGCGAGGCCTCCGGGCTGCCGGAAAAACTGGTCGAACAACTGCGCCTGGGCAGCGATGGCAGCCTTTGGCTGGTAGGCGGTGCCGGCGTACAACGGTTTGATGGCCGGCGCTTCGTCACCTTGGCCGGGGTATCGGCCGGCATGGTCTATGACCTGGTATTCCTTGCCGACGGCACCGCCTGGTTGGCACGGGATGGTGCCTTGGAACACTACCGCCACGATGCCGAAGGATTTTCCCTGATCCAGCGGCTGAGCGCCGATGAGGGCGTGCCTGCGGTGGCGATGGGCGGACTGGTCGTGGGCTGCAGCGGTCAGCTGTGGGCGACGACGACGCGTGGGCTGCTGTGGTGGCAACCCGGAGCGTCACGGGTGCGGATGCTGGAGGAGGGCGATGGCCTGAGCGATACCGAATTCACCGCGCGGCCGCCGGCACATGCGGGTTGCGGCCGGGCATTGGCGGTGTCGGCCACCGGTCTTCTCAGCTTCAATCCTGATGCCAAGGTCGCCGTGCCGGTGGGCTCGCAGCTGGTGATCGAATCGGTGGGCGTGCGTCGCGATGATGCCGCCCGCGAGCAGCGTTTGAAGGGATCGTCGATCCAGCTTGGCCCCAATGACCGTGATCTGCGCGTGACCGGGCGGCTGCTGTCCTACGTGGACCCGGCGCGGCATCGCTTCCGTGTGCATATCGAAGGTTACGACCAGAACTGGGTGGATCTGGGCAGCGATGGCGAACGCCTGGTATCGCGCCTGCCTGCGGGCAGTTACCGCATGGACGTGCAGGCTGCCGCTGCCGATGGGCCGTGGACCAACGCGCAGTCGCTGCTGATCGACGTGGCGCCGCCGTGGTGGCGCAGCAACTGGGCATTGGCGCTATGGGCCTTGTTGCTGGCCTTGCTGGCAACGGCGGCGGTGTTTGCGTATCGGCGGCGGGTGCGGCGGCGCAGCGAGTGGCAGCTGGCAGTGCACAAGCAGGAACTTGCCGAACAGGCCTCGCAGGCGAAAACCCGCTTTCTGGCGACGCTGGGGCATGAGGTGCGCACGCCGCTGACCGGCGTGCTGGGCATGAGTGAACTGCTGCTGGGCACCTCGCTGGACGACCGTCAGCAGCGCTACGCCAGCGCGATCCAGCAGGCCGGTACGCACCTGCTGGGCCTGGTCAATGATGCGCTGGATCTGGCGCGTATCGAGGCGGGCAGGCTGGAACTGGATAATCGTCCCTTCGATCTGGGCCGCCTGCTGCAGGAGGTGAGCGCCCTGATGGCGCCCATGGCGGAGCGTCGCGGGCTGTTGTTTGAATCGGCAGCGCCGTTCCCGACCCCGGTGATGGTGGTGGGTGATGCCATGCGCCTGCGGCAGATCCTGATGAACCTGCTGGGCAACGCCATCAAATTCACCGAGCGCGGCAAGGTTGCGGTCGCCGCGCAGCTGCACCCGGACGGGGACGGCATCACCTTGAGCGTGTCCGACAGCGGCCCGGGCATCAGTGCCGAGCAGCAGACGCGTTTGTTCCAGCGCTTCGAGCAGGCCGATGGCAACCGCACGGCATCGCGTTATGGCGGCAGTGGGCTGGGCCTGGCGATCTGCCAGGAGCTGGCGATGGCGATGGGTGGCAGCATCCGCGTCGAAAGCAGGCTGGGCGAAGGCGCCCGGTTTGTGCTGGAACTGCCGTTGCGCTGGCAGCCCGGCAATGTTGTGCCGGCCGGTACGGTTGAACCGGTTGGCGCCACGCGGGCGCTGAAGGTGCTGCTGGTCGAAGACGACCCGACCGTGGCGCAGGTGATTACCGGCTTGTTGGCCGCACATGGCCATCGCGTGGTGCATGCCCCGCACGGACTGGCGGCACTGGCTGAAGTAGCAGGGCAGGACTTTGACATCGGCCTGCTCGATCTGGATCTGCCGGCGCTGGACGGGATTGCATTGGCACGCCAGCTACGTGGTTCCGGGCATATGTTGCCGTTGATCGCGGTGACCGCACGGGCCGACAGCAAGGCCGAACAGTTGGCACGTTCGGCGGGCATGGTTGGTTTCCTGCGCAAGCCGGTGACCGGGCGGATGTTGGTCGATGCGATAGCCGAGGCATTGGCGCTCAGCAAGAGACAGGCACAATAGCGCCATCACAGACGCGCCGTCCGCGCGTTGCAGGAGGCAGGGTTTGATGAAATGGCTTGCAGGGATGTTGGTATGCGGACTACTGCTGGCGATGCAGTCGGTGCAGGCCGAGGTGCCGGCAACACCGCAGCCACGTCAGCTGACCGTGGCCGACGGCCTGCCCTCAAGCAACATCAATGCCTTTGCCGAAGATCTCACCGGCTACCTGTGGCTGGCCAGCCGCGACGGGCTTGCCCGTTACGACGGGCGCAACTACCGAATCTGGCGCGCGGAGAACGGCCTGCGCGACAACGTGGTGTGGAGCCTGCATTCGGACAAGAGCAACCGCTTGTGGATAGGCACGCAGAACGCCGGTCTGGTGATGCTGTCGGCGGACCGGCTTGGCTTCCGGTTCTTCGACCAGCAGACCTATCCGCAGATCGGCAGCAATACCATCTGGGCAATCACCTCCACCGCCGACGGCAGCATCTGGTTCGGCACCGCCACCGGTGGCCTGCACAGGCTTGATCCGGACGGCGGGATCCGTCGTTTCATGCCGGTGCCAGGTGACCCACACAGCCTGCCGGCGGCAGCGGTGACCTATCTGGCGGTTACCCCGGACGGCAGCTTGTGGGTAGGTACCAAGGGCGGGCTGGCGCGCTGGAATGGTGGCGGTTTTGACCGGGTCGGCAGCGAGGTGTTGCCTTCCCCGCGCATCAACGGTTTGAAAGTCGACAAGCAGGGCCGCCTGTGGGTAGCCACCAACGAAGGCGTGGTCGTGCGCCATGCCGATGGTCGCTTCGAGCCGGCCAACTGGCCTGGCGCCACTCCCGGCGAAGTGTTCAACATGCTGCAGTATTCGGCCGATGGCAGCTATTGGCTGGATACGCGCGCCGGCCTTGGCCGGATCCGCAGCACGGTGATGCGCAACGTGCCGTTGTACAGCTCGCAGGAACGCGGCCTGGTCAAGCCGAACTGGTCCAGCGCCTACGAAGACCGCGAAGGTGGCCTGTGGTTTGCCAGTACCAATGCCGGCCTGTGGCACCTGCCGCCCAGCTGGCGACAGTTCTCGGTGCTGTCGCGGCATCTGGATGATCCGGCCTCGCTGCGCAATCCGTATGCCCTGGCGTTGGCTCCCTCGGCCAATGGCGGCATCTGGGTGACCGGCACCCGCGGTGCCCTGGATCGCCTGGATCCTGGGACTGGCGAAGTTCAGCATCATCTGGCGCCGATCGACGGCAACAACTGGCCGCAATCGCTGGTCGAGGATGCGCGCGGCAAGGTATGGATTGGCAGCCTGGATGCGCTGGTGCGCTACGACCCGCGCGACAACAGCGTGCTGCGCTGGCACAGCGACGACCGCACCGACGCGGCAATGCAGGGCGATGCCGATATCGTGCGCAGTTGCGATGGCGGCCGCATCTGGATCTATTCCGAAGACGGTGGCATTCAGCAACGCGATGCCGATGGCCATGTGCTGCTGCATCTGCAGCCGGGCCAGGGCGGCTTGCCGGAAGCATCGGTAGAGGATATGCAGTGCGGTCCGGGTGACCAGCTATGGTTGGCCAGTGGCGCGGGTCTGCATGCCTGGCAATCGTCCAGTGCACGGTTCTCGCCCGTGCCGGGTGGGCCGACGGGGCGCGTATCCACCTTCAACGTGACCGATGCCGGCGTGGTCTGGATTGCCGGGCTGGGGCGGATGGACCGCTACCTGTGGGACGCGCAGCGCATGACCCTGCTCGACCGCGTCGGCGTTGAACAGGGTTTCCCGATGCTGGCTGCAACCGGCCTGCTGGCCGATGCACAGGGCGTGGCGTGGGCAATCAGTGCCCGCGGCCTGATCCGCATCGACCCGGGAAACCGTTCGGTGCGTTTGTACGGCGTGCACGATGGCCTGCCCGGGCAGGAGTTCCGGCGCCGCTCGCTGGTGCAGGCGCGCAGCGGCCAATTGGCCGGTGGTACGCCGGACGGGGTGGTGTTGTTCGACCCCGACCAGGTCAAGCCCTCCACCCGCCGGCCACCACTGATCATCGAGCGGGTCAGCGTCCGCCGTGGGGACAAGGAAAAGGATCTCACCCAGGAATCGCCGTTGCAGATCCTCGACGGCGACCGCGACCTGCGCATCGCCGCACGCTTGCTGTCCTTTGCCGACTCGGCGACCAATACCTACCGCTTCCGCCTGGCCGGCTACGACCCCGACTGGGTGGATGTAGGCGCCAGCGGTGACCGCGTGTTCTCACGGTTGCCGCCGGGGCGCTATCAACTGGAAATCCAGGCCGCTACTTCGGACAACGTATGGTCGCCGGTGCAGACGCTGGCGTTCCGCGTGCAGCCGCCATGGTCACGCAGCCCGGCCGGGGTTATGACCTCCGTCGTGGTGGGCGTGGCGCTGTTGCTGGGCGGCGCGTGGTTGTACCAGCGGCGCCTGCGCCGGCGTAACGAGTGGCAGCTGGCGCGCCACAAGCAGGAGTTGGCCGAACAGGCTTCGCTGGCCAAGACCCGCTTCCTGGCCACGCTGGGCCACGAGGTGCGCACACCGATGACCGGCGTGCTGGGCATGAGCGAGCTGCTGTTGGCCACGCCCCTGGATGAGCGCCAACGCGGTTATACGCAGGCGATCCGGCGTGCCGGCGAACACCTGCTGCGGCTGGTCAACGACGCGCTGGATCTGGCCCGCATCGAGGCCGGCCGCCTGGAGCTGCAGAACCAGCCGCTGGAGTTGCGGCAGTTGCTGGAGGATGTGCGTGGGCTGATGGAACCGCTGGCCAAACGCCGCGGGTTGGACTTCGAATTCGACAACGCCGCCGCACCGCGCACACGCCTGACCGGCGATGTGATGCGCCTGCGGCAGATCCTGCTCAACCTGCTGGGCAATGCAATCAAGTTCACCAGCCACGGCTCGGTGAGCCTGCGGGTGAGGCTGCAGGAAGGCGGCAAGGGCGTGTGTTTCCAGGTCAGCGACACCGGCCCGGGGATCAGTGCCGAGCAGCGGCAACGCCTGTTCCGTCGCTTTGAACAGGCCGACGGCGCGCGCACCGCTGCGCGTTACGGTGGCAGTGGCCTGGGCCTGGCCATCTGCAATGAATTGACCGTGGCAATGGGCGGCAGCATCGAGGTCGAAAGCAGCCTGGGTGAAGGCACCTGCTTCAGCGTGCATCTGCCGTTGGCCTGGGAAGTGCCTGCCACATCGGTCGAGGATGACGTCGCCACCAGCGCGTGGATGAGTCTGCCGCCGCAGCAGGTATTGCTGGTCGAGGATGACCCGACCATCGCTGCGGTGATCCGTGGCCTGCTGGAGGTGCACGGGCATGGCGTGGTGCATGCCGCGCATGGTCTGGCGGCCTTGGCCGAGCTTTCCACCCAGGAATTCGATGTGGGCCTGCTGGACCTGGATCTGCCCGGCATCGACGGCTTCGGGCTGGCCCGGCAGGTGAAGGCGATGGGCTATGAAATGCCGCTGATCGCGGTGACCGCACGTTCCGATACCGAAGCCGAACCGGAGGCGCGCGAGGCAGGCTTCGCCGATTTCCTGCGCAAGCCGGTGACCGCGCAGATGTTGCTGGAAGCCATTGCCGGGGTGCTGGATGCGCAACGCCGGCAGCAGGCGCAGCCCTCACCGGAGTGAGGGTTGCGCAGGCTTATTCGACGACTTCTTCAACGGCGCGCGGGTGCGGGCGGTTGTCGGGCAGTTGCCAGAACACCAGCGTCGAGCTGAGCGTGATCGCACCCACGCAGAGGAAGGTGGCGTGCAGGGCGGCGGTCGCGCCGTGTGCGTTCAGATGGGTGCCGAAGGCCGCCAGCAGGCTGCCGGCGGTAGCCGCGCCGAAGCCGGTGGCCAACATCATCACCATCGACAGCAGGCTGTTGCCGCTGCTGGCCTGATGCATGTCCAGGTCGCGCAGAGTGACGGTGTTCATTACCGTGAACTGCATGGAATTGACCGCGCCGAAGATAGCCAGCTGGGTCAGTTGCAGCCACAGCGGCTGGTTGGCATTGATCAGCGCGAAGCTGGCCATCGCCAGGCCCACGCAGACCGTGTTGATCATCAGGATGCGGCGATAGCCGAAGCGTTCCACCAGACTCACCGCCGCACGTTTTGCGGCCATGCCGGACAAGGCCACCGGAATCATCATCATCCCGGCCGTCATCGGGCTCAGGCCCATGCCGACCTGCAGCAACAACGGAATCAGCAACGGCATCGCACCGCTGCCGATACGCGAGAACAGATTGCCAAGAATGCCGATGCGGAAACTGACCACCTTGAACAGACTCAGCGGGAACAGCGCGTTGCTGGTGCTGGCCGCATGCAGCCAGTAGCCAGCCAGGGCGGCAATTCCGACCACCGCCAGCAACAGCACCAGCGCATGCGCCGAGTTGATCGCCGAGACCCCATCCAGCGCCAGCGACAAGGCAATCATGCCGAAGGCCAGCATCAGGTAGCCGGCCAGATCGAAGCGCTGTTTCTGCTGGCCGTAGTGGTCGGGCATGATCCGCAGCGCGGCGAGGAAGCCGGCCACGCCAATCGGCAGATTGATCAGGAAGATCCAGTGCCAGGACCACACCTCCACCAGCCAACCGCCCATGGTCGGGCCGAGCAGCGGGCCGATCAGCGCGGGGATGGCGATGAAGCTCATTGCTGACAGGAACTGGTCGCGCGGAACCGAGCGCATCACCGCCAAGCGGCCAACCGGCAGCAACATCGCACCGCCAATGCCCTGCAGCACGCGCGAGGCCACCAGCCATTGCAGCGTCGGTGACAGGGCACAGGCCAGCGAGCCCAGGGTGAACAGCACGATCGCGGCGAGAAAGGTACGGCGCGTGCCGAAGCGGTCGGCGATCCAGCCCGAGGCGGGAATGAAACTGGCCACCGCCAGCGCATAGCTGAACACCACCGACTGCATCTGCAGCGGGCTTTCGCCCAGGCTGCGTGCCATCGCCGGCAGTGCTGTATTGACGATGGTCGAGTCCAGCATCTGCATGAAGATGGCCAGTGACACCAACCACAGCAGTGGTTTCTGGGCGGAGCTGGCGGGCAGTGGTCTGGGGGGAGCAGGGGACATCAGGACGGCTCGCGCTAAGGCAGGCGCCTATTGTCCTCCGAAGCATGTGCAGATGCCGCGTAGTGCCGAGCCATGCTCGGCAGTGGCGTCACCCGTAGCAGCAGCTCTGTAGTGCCGAGCCATGCTCGGCAGAGGCGTCACCGGTAGCGGCCGGCTCATGTGCACGGCCCTTGCCGAGCATGGCTCGGCACTACATAAAGCGAAGGCCCGGGTTGCCCCGGGCCTTCAGGATTCAGCGGCGGCTGAGGCGGTGTACCGCATCCACCAGCACGGCGACGTGCTCGGGGTTCATGTCCGGCGACATGCCATGGCCGAGGTTGAACACATGGCCTTCGCGCGAGCCGCCATTGCCGGCGGCATAGCTTTCCAGCACCTTGCCGACTTCGCGGGTGATCGCGTCGGGCGAGCCATACAGCGTGGTCGGGTCCAGGTTGCCCTGCAGTGCGACCTTGCCGCCAACCGCACGCGCGGCGTCTTCCAGGCTGATGGTCCAATCCACGCCGACGCCTTCGGCGCCGCTGGCGGCGAGCTCGGCCACGTACTGGCCTGTGCCCTTGCCGAACAGGATCAGTGGGGTGCGCTCGGCACCTTCGCCGCGCTTGAGTTCACTGGCGATGCGGTTGAGGTAACGCAGTGAGAATTCGCGGTACATCGCCGGTCCCAGCACGCCGCCCCAGGTGTCGAATACCTGCAACGCCTGCGCACCGGCATCGCGCTGTGCCGACAGGTAGGCGATGACCGCGTCGGTCACTACTTCCAGCAGCTGGTGCAGGGCCTTGGGCTCGTTCAGCGCCATTGCCTTGATGCGGGCGAAATCCTTGCTGCCGCCGCCTTCGATCATGTAGCAGGCCAGCGTCCACGGGCTGCCGGAGAAGCCAATCAGCGGCACCTTGCCGTCCAGCTCACGGCGGATCAGGCGCACTGCATCCATCACGTAGCGCAGCTCGGTTTCCATGTCCGGCACCGCCAGCTTGGCGACGGCGGCGACATCACGCACCGGGTGTTTGAACTTGGGGCCTTCGCCGTCGACGAAGTACAGGCCCAGGCCCATCGCGTCCGGCACGGTGAGGATGTCCGAGAACAGGATGGCGGCATCCAGGTCGAAGCGCTCGAGCGGCTGCAGGGTCACTTCGCAGGCGATTTCCGGGTGCTTGGCCATGCCCAGGAAGCTGCCGGCGCGGGCGCGGGTGGCGCGGTATTCCGGCAGGTAGCGGCCGGCCTGGCGCATCAGCCAGACGGGGGTGTAGTCCACAGGTTCGCGGCGCAGGGCGCGCAGGAAGCGGTCGTTGCGAAGTGGGCTGGTCACATGGAACTCCTGGAGGCTGAGGTCCGCAGGCGCGCTGCGGCGCACCTGCAGGGAATACGGGATTCAGGGCGCGGGCTGGCCGGCGGTGAACATTACCTGGAAGCCTTTCTTGATTTGGCCGTCGCGGGCTTTCTCGAAGGCGTGGATGGCTTCGTCATGCTGCAGGAACAGCTCGCGGCGCAGCTGGATGCGGCCGCCGGTCTGGCCACTCTCGCGCAGCAGTTCCCAGCCGCCGAGCAGATCCGGCACCAGGGAGAGCTGTACATAGCGGGGGGCTTCATTGCCGCTGGGCGGCTGTTGCAGTAGGACGCGCATGGCGACGATTGTAGCCGGTGTGCGGATTTTGGGCTGGTTTGGGGGCCCGCGACTTCCTTCTCCCGTTGGGAGAAGGTGCCCAAAGGGCGGATGAGGGTGCGGGCGAAGCCGCATGCTCTTTTGGCGCCATCAGGCTTCGCCCGGACCCTCACCCCAACCTCTCTCCCGCTGGGAGAGGGGGCTCAAGCACTGCCGCTCAGCCTTCCCGCAATACCGCCAGCACTGCGGCTTCATCCACATCCGGCACGACCTCGGCCTTGCCGATGCCGCGCCACAGCACCAGGCGCAGACGCCCGGCGATGTTCTTCTTGTCCAGCCGCATGTGCGCCAGCAGCGCCTGCGCGTCCAGCCCGGCCGGGATGGAGGTTGGAAGACCATAGGCCTGCAGCAGCTCCCGCAGTACCTCGGTGTCTGCCGCATCGGCCATGCCCAGGGCTGCGGACAGTCTGGCCGCCAGCACCATGCCTACCGCTACCGCCTCGCCATGGTTGAGGTTGTCATTGCCCGGCGCGCCGTAGCCCTGCGCTGTTTCGATCGCATGGCCAAAGGTGTGGCCGAGGTTGAGCAGGGCGCGTTCGCCCTTTTCCAGCGGGTCGCGTTCGACGATCTCGGCCTTGTGTTCGCAGCTGCGGGCAATCGCCTGCGCCAGCACGCTGTCGTCGCTGGCCAGCAGGGCCTCACGTTCGGCCTGCAGCCACTGGAAAAACAGCGGGTCGCGGATTGCGCCGTACTTGATCACCTCGGCCAGCCCGGCGCGCAGTTCGCGCAGTGGCAGGGTCCGCAGTGCGCTGGTATCGGCAACCACCGCACGCGGCGGGTGGAAGGCGCCCACCAGGTTCTTGCCCTGTGGAATGTCTACCGCGGTCTTGCCGCCGACCGAGGAGTCGACCATAGACAGCAGGGTGGTGGGCAGCTGCACGCAGTCGACGCCGCGCATCCAGCAGGCCGCGGCAAAGCCGGCCAGGTCACCGACCACGCCGCCGCCCAGTGCCAGTACACAGGCATCGCGGGTTGCGCCCAGGCTGGCCAGCGCGTTGATCGCCGCGGCGAAGTTGTCCAGGGTCTTGGACGCTTCACCGGCCGGGATCACGTGCTGGCCGATTTTCAGATCGGGCCGGGCCGACAACAGCGCGTTCTGTACCTGTGCCAGATACAGCGGTGCGACGGTGTCGTCGCTGACCAGCAGTACATGGCGGCCACGGATTGCGGCCAGCAACGCCTGCGGTTGCGACAGCAGGCCGGGGCCGATATGGATCTGGTAGGGCTGGTCGCCGCCAACGGCGACGGTGTGGGAGGGGGCGGTCATGCGGGTGGGTTCCAGAATCTGCCATTGCGCGGCAAGCCGGGTGACGGTGTGCGCGGTGGCATCGGCGGGGGAGTAGAGATCGGTGTCGATGATCAGGTCGGCGACCTCGCTGTACAGCGGGTCGCGGGCAGCGGCCATGGTGTGCAGCACCTGCTCGCGGTCCTCGCGCTGCAACAGCGGGCGGGTCTTGTCGCGGTGCAGGCGCTGCAGCTGCGAGGCCACGCTGACCCGCAGATAGACCACAAAGCCCTGCGCGCGGATGCGCTGGCGGTTTTCCGGGTCCAGGATGCTGCCGCCACCGGTGGAGATCAGCAGGCCGCTGCCGTCGAGCAGCTTGGCCAGGATCCGCTTTTCATGTGCACGGAAGCCCGCTTCGCCGACATTTTCGAAGATGGCGGGAATGCTGGAGCCGACGTCATCGACGATGGCCTGGTCGGCGTCCACGAACGCCAGGCCAAAGCGCTCGGCCAGGCGCCGGCCGATGCTGGTTTTGCCGGCGCCCATCGGGCCGACCAGGATGAGATTGGGGGCTGGATTCATTGCAGGAAGATGCTAGCACCTCGTGTCAGTGCCTTAACACGGTAGCAGCCAAGCTCGGCAGCTCCACGAATGGTTCGTGGTGCAACCAAGGAGTTGGACATGTCAGTGGCGAAAATCATTGAAGTGAGCGCGTCCTCCAAGACCAGCGTCGAGGATGCCGTGCGCAGTGGTATCAAAAAGGTTGCCGAGACGGTCAAGGGCATCCAGGGCGCCTGGGTCAACGAGACCAAGGTCGTCACCGACGGTGACGGCAACATCATCGAATGGCGGGTGAATCTGCGGATTACCTTCCTGGTGCAATGAATCACGCGTCGGCCGCGCACGGCCTGCGCCGGGGCGCGGCCACGCAACGACACGGCGGCGCTTGCGCCGTCGCGTCGTTCCTGTCGGTCATGTGGCCAGCTGCTGCTTGAACGCGGCCGCTGGTGGCGGCCAGCTTGTATCTGGCAGGCCTTGGCGCTGTGGCGGCGTGTCAGCCCTGCGCGTCGGCCAGCGGCTGCCGCTGTGCATCCAGGGCAATCACCCGGTCGGCAATGTCCGGCAGGGTGCGTAGCGCCTGGCGGCTGATCCGCTCGTAGAACTGCACGAAACGTTCCAGCTGCGGCCGGGTCATGCTGCTGCGGCCGGGTGAGGCCTGCTGCAGTGCCTGCTCCTGCTGCCAGCGCCAGTGCGGCACCACTGAGAAACTGGGCGGCTGCAACATCCACAGGCGGTCAAAGCGCTGCCACAAGGCCGGGTAGTGCTCGGCCAATGCCTGGTTGCACCAGCGCCGCCAGCTGCCGTCGGCATCGGCATCGCGTTCCAATGCGTTCAATGGCGTGCGCAGCGCCTCATCGGCTTCGGCCGGCGTGCCCAGGAACCAGCCTTCGAAGACCAGCAGATCCAGCGGTTGTTCGACCTGCTTCCACTGCGCTTCCGGCACGCGTTCGTCAGCGAGTTTGTCAAAGCGCGGCAGCGGGAAATGCTGGCCGGCCTTGGCTGCATCCAGCGTGGCCATTGCCAGTGCCAGATCATGCGTGCCGGGCGGCCCACGCGTGGCCAGCAGCGGATGGATGCGGTCGGCCAGGCGCTGGCGTTGCGCGCGGGTCAGGTAGGTGTCGTCGATCGAGACTGCGGCGGCACACAGGCCACGGCTACGCGCCAGCTCCACGATCTGGCCTGCCAACGTGGATTTGCCGCTGCCCTGCACGCCACTGATGGCAAGGATCGGCGTGCTGCTGGCACTGGCCAAGGCATCATCCAAGGCCTGCGCCACCAATGCGGTTGCAAAGCGGCGTTGGGAAAAACTGTGCGGAGCGGGGGACATGACGCCACAATAGCCCAAACCCGTGGCGTACGAAGCAGGACCATGACCAATCTTTATGCAGAAGCGTTATCAACTTTCGCCGCATTGTTTGAAGAGGCCAAGGCTGGCAAGGAAATCGATGCCACCGCGATGACCGTGGCCACCGCTGACATCGACGGCCGGCCTTCGGCGCGCACGGTGCTGCTCAAGGCCTTCGATGAACGTGGTTTTGTGTTCTATACGCACCTGGACAGCCGCAAGGGTCGTGAGCTGCATGAGAACCGCGCGGCGGCGTTGTTGTTCCTGTGGCGCAGCCTGCGCGAAGCCGGCATCCAGGTGCGCATTGAAGGTGACGCGCAGCTGGTATCGGCGGCTGAAGCCGACGCCTATTTTGCCAGCCGCCCTCGCATGAGCCAGATCGGCGCGTGGGCATCGGTGCAGTCGCAGCCGCTGGCGTCGCGCGAGGAATTCGAGCAGCGTTTGGCCAATTTCGAGGCGCGCTTTGAAGGCCGCGATGTGCCGCGCCCGGACGGTTGGGGTGGCGTGCGTATCGTCCCGCGCCGGATCGAATTCTGGTACGGCGCCGATTTCCGTCTGCACGAGCGTTGGTGCTATGAGGCCGATGCGGCGGGGGAGTGGAGCAAGCGGATGCTGTTCCCGTGAAGCGGGCCGGCGTCGACATCCGCCGCGCGCTGGCCAGTGACTGGCCGGCGTGGGCGCAGTTGCGTCGCGCCTTGTGGGCTGATTGCGAGACGGATCTGGCCGAGCTGCAGCACATGCTGGAAGAAGACGGTACCGTGCTGCTGGCCTTCGCGCAGGGCCAAGCGGTGGGCCTGGCCGAAGCCAGCCTGCGGCATGACTACGTCAATGGCACCTCCCGTTCGCCGGTGGGCTTTCTCGAAGGCTGGTATGTGATTGAAAGCCAGCGTGGCCGTGGCATCGGTCGCGCGCTGGTGGCCGAGGTTGCGCACTGGGCACGCACGCAGGGCTGCAGCGAGCTGGCCTCCGATACCGCGCTGGACAATGCGCAGGCCCAGGCCGCGCACAAGGCCAGCGGCTTTGTCGAAACCGAACGCGTGGTTTATTACTGCATGGGCCTGGACGCGCCGGCGGCATGAAACTGCTTCCGCTCTACCGCATCACCGTGTTCGTACCGCCGGCCGACCTGACGCGGTTGAAGCAGGGCATCCTGGCGGTCGATGATCTGGCCGCCGGCGGCTACGCCGATGGCATGTGGGAATCGGACGCGCGCGAGCAGTTCCGGGTGCTGGACGGCACCCGTTGCGTGCAGGGGCAGGGCGGTGAGCGCGTATATCAGCCCTCGGTGCGCCTGGAGTTCTGCATCCCGCGCGATGCGCAACGCCTGCAAGACCTGTTGGCGGCCATTGCCGCGCATCATCCCTGGAATACCCCGGCGGTTTTCGTCGATACAACGGAGTTCGCCGTCGCATGATCGGCCCGCGTCGCATTGTCTGTCTTACCGAAGAACCCACCGAGACCCTTTACGCCCTGGGCGAGCAGGACCGCATTGTCGGCATCAGCGGCTTTACCGTGCGGCCGCCGCAGGCGCGCCGCGACAAGCCCAAGGTCAGTGCCTTCACCAGCGCCAAGGTGGGGGAGATCCTCAAGCTCAAGCCGGATCTGGCGATTGGTTTTTCCGATATCCAGGCTGATATCGCGGCGGAGTTGATCCGCAATGGCGTGGAAGTCTGGATTGCCAACCATCGCAGCGTGGCTGGCATCCTCGATTACATCCGTCGCTTGGGTGGTCTGGTGGGCGTGGCCGAGCGCGCCGGCGCGTATGCCGATGAGCTGCAGCGCGGCCTGGATGCGATCGCCGCACAGGCGGCAACGCTGCCGCAGCGTCCGCGCGTCTATGTCGAGGAATGGGACGAGCCCATCATCACCGGTATCCAATGGGGCGCCGAGCTGGTGGAGATCGCCGGTGGCATCGATGTGTTTCCCGAATTGTCGCGCGAGCCGCTGGCCAAGGCGCGCATTCTTGCCGATGGCGATCCGGTGATCGCGCGCAACCCGGACATCATCATCGGCTCATGGTGCGGCAAGAAATTCCGTCCCGAGCGGGTCGCAGCGCGGCCCGGCTGGGAGGCCATCAATGCGGTACGCGATGGCGAACTGCATGAGATCAAATCACCGCTGATCCTGCAGCCGGGCCCGGCCGCACTCACCGATGGCGTGCAGGCAATAGCTCAGATCATCCAGCAATGGTCGAAGCGGTAGGAATGTTGTAGGAGCGGCGTAAGCCGCGAAGCCAACAGCAACCAATCCGCCGATTCAACTGCAATCAGCTGCATCGCCCGGATGTGGGAGCGGCATAAGCCGCGAAGCTGGAAATGTGAGAAGGCGCCAAAAGCTCACCCCTCCCCAACCCGCCCGGCCCGAAGGCATAGCCTTCGGTCGTTCATCAGGCCGCGCGCCGGTGGCGCGCAAGCAGCCCTTCTTCACCCCCTTTGCTGCGCAAAAGGGAGGGAGCAACGGCGCGCTCCTCCCAGCTATCGCTTGGTCTTTCGCAAAAGGGAGGGAGCAACGGCGCGTTACCCTCTCGGCGCCAACCCCGTATAGCGCGCACGCGGCCGTATCAAGGTGCCCAATGCCTGTTGCTCCAGCGCATGCGCCAGCCAGCCGGTAAGACGCGCAGTGGCGAACATCACCAGTGCATGCGCCCCCGGCAGTTCGTACACGTAGCAGATGGCGCCCAGCATGCCGTCGATGTTCGGATGCTGGCCGCTGACTTCTTCGGTGGCGGCCAGCACTGTTTCCACCTGGCGCAAGCGCGGGGAGTCGGTGCATGAGGCGCGCAGCTGGCGCAGCACTTCAGCGCCGCGCGGGTCGCCGTCGGGGTAGAGCAGGTGATGGAAACCCGGCAGCTCGTCGCCACGCCGCCAACGTTCGGCAATGAACGTGGCAGGCGCGCCACTGGCTTCTGCATCCAGCAGCAAGGCATGCGCGCGGGCGGTGGCGCCGCCGTGGCGGGGGCCGGACAGCGCGGCCAGACCAGCACTGACGGTGGCATGCAGGTGCGCACCCGTGGAGGCCACCACGCGCGCGGCAAAGGCGGACACATTGAGCTCGTGATCGGCGCATAGCACCAACGCCGAGCGCACCAGCTCGGCGAATGCCGCATCACCCGGACGCCACGCATCGGCCAGCAGGCGATGCACGGGGCGCGCATCCGGCTCGGTACCGACCAGCAGCGCCGCGTTCTGCCGCAGCAGCATGGCTGCAACCTCACGCCGTACTGCGATGGCGGCATTGAGCGATTGGCGTTGTTCCAGTGCCAGCAATGGGATGCAGGCCATTGCGCGTTCCACCGGCGGCAGTTCCGTGTCCAGTGCGAGGCTGGCGATCCGTGGTGGCCACGCGGCCGGCGCGGTGGCAGCGAATGGGTCCTGGTCGTCGCATTCCCATAGCAGCCGCGCGATGTCCTCAAGGGTGGCGCCGGCCTGTGCCGCAGCCACCGCTGAACGGCCACGGTAATAGGGCGCGTCCGGGCGGATCAGCGAGATGCGCGTCTCCAGCACTGGCAGGCCGCGATCCAGGCTTTGCGCAGCACCGCGTTCGGCCCCACGGCCGGCGCGCTTGCGCTGTGCCAGCCGCTCCACCTCCGCACGCAGGTACACCCGGCTGCGTGGCTGTGGTCCCGGCCGCGAGCTCAGTTGCCCCCGGCTGACATAGGCATACAGCGTGGCGGCGCTGATGCCGAGCAGGGCACAGGCTTCATTGGCGGTGATCAGTTCGGTGTCGGTGTGCTCGGACATGCGCATTCAATATGTTGATTGATTGAATCAAGATTGATCAATGCATCGGATAGTGACAGATTGAGCGCCATAGCGGAATGGCATGCTCGCCTCCGCCCCGCCAGGAGCCACCCAATGAGTCTTTCTTCCGCCGGCGCAGCCTTCCGCGCCGCACTGGCCGCCGAAACCCCGCTGCAGATCGTGGGCGCCATCAACGCCAACCACGCCCTGCTGGCCAAGCGCGCCGGCTACCGTGCCATCTACCTGTCCGGTGGCGGTGTTGCCGCCGGCTCGCTGGGCCTGCCGGACCTGGGCATCAACACGATGGAAGATGTGCTGATCGACGTACGCCGCATCAGCGATGTCTGCGACCTGCCGCTGCTGGTGGACATCGATACCGGCTTCGGCCCCAGTGCGTTCAACATCGCGCGCACGGTGAAGTCGCTGATCAAGGCCGGCGCTGCTGCCTGCCATATCGAAGACCAGGTCGGCGCCAAGCGCTGCGGTCATCGCCCGGGCAAGGAGATCGTGTCGCAGGGTGAAATGGTGGACCGGGTAAAGGCCGCGGCCGACGCCAGGACCGATCCGGATTTCTTCCTGATCGCCCGCACCGATGCCATCCAGATGGAAGGTGTGGACGCCGCCATCGAGCGCGCACTGGCCTGCGTGGAAGCCGGCGCTGACGGCATCTTCGCCGAAGCAGCGTATGACCTGGACACCTACAAGCGCTTCGCCGATGCGGTGAAGGTGCCATTGCTGGCCAACATCACCGAGTTCGGTGCGACCCCGCTGTTCAGCCGCGACGAACTGGCCTCGGCCGGTGTGGCCATGCAACTGTTCCCGTTGTCGGCATTCCGTGCGGCCAACAAGGCAGCCGAAAGCGTGTATGAAGCCATCCGCCGCGATGGCCACCAGCGTAACGTGGTGGACAGCATGCAGACCCGCGAGGAGCTGTATGACCGTATCGGTTACCACGAATTCGAGCGCAGCCTGGACAAGACGTTCGCTGCGAAGAAGTAACTGCACTTCCTTCTCCCACTGGGAGAAGGTGGCGCGTAGCGCCGGATGAGGGTACGACCAGGTCTTCGTGGCTCTGACCGCACCCTCACCCCACCCCCTCTCCCGATGGGAGAAGGGCTTCAAAATCCCGTATCTGAGCGAGGTTCACACCATGTCCGAATCCACCGCCGCACCGGCGTTCAAGCCGAAGAAGTCCGTCGCCCTGTCCGGCACCGCTGCCGGTAATACCGCGCTGTGCACCGTTGGCCGTAGCGGCAACGATCTGCATTACCGTGGTTACGACATCCTGGACCTGGCCAATACCAGCGAGTTCGAGGAAATCGCCCATCTGCTGGTGCACGGCAAGCTGCCCAACAAGGCCGAGCTGCGTGCTTACAAGGCCAAGCTCAAGGCGCTGCGTGGCATCCCGGCATCGGTCAAGGCCGCGCTGGAAGAACTGCCGCCCTCGGCGCACCCGATGGACGTGATGCGTACCGGTGTTTCCGTGCTCGGCTGTGTGTCGCCGGAAAAGGACGACCACAACCACCCGGGCGCACGCGACATCGCCGACAAGCTGATGGCTTGCCTGGGTTCGATGCTGCTGTACTGGTACCACTGGAGCCACAACGGCAAGGTCATCGACGTGGAGACCGACGATGATTCGATCGGCGGCCACTTCCTGCACCTGCTGCACGGTGAGCAGCCGCGCGAGTCCTGGGTCAAGGCCATGCACACCAGCCTGATCCTGTACGCCGAACACGAGTTCAATGCCTCGACCTTCGCCTGCCGCGTGATCGCCGGTACCGGCAGCGACATGTACAGCGCCATCACCGGTGGTATCGGTGCACTGCGCGGTCCCAAGCACGGTGGTGCCAACGAAGTCGCCTTCGAAGTGCAGAAGCGCTACGAAACCCCGGACGAAGCCGAGGTCGACATCAAGGCCCGCGTCGAGCGCAAGGAAGTGGTGATTGGTTTCGGCCACCCGGTCTACACCGTGTCCGATCCGCGCAACAAGGTGATCAAGGACGTCTCGCGCGAGCTGTCGGCCGAGCAGGAAAACATGAAGATGTACGACATTGCCGAGCGTCTGGAAGCGGTGATGTGGGACATCAAGAAGATGTTCCCGAACCTGGATTGGTTCAGCGCGGTCAGCTACCACATGATGGGTGTGCCCACGGCAATGTTCACCCCGTTGTTCGTTATCGCACGTACTGCAGGCTGGAGCGCGCACATCATCGAACAGCGCATCGACGGCAAGATCATCCGCCCGAGCGCGAATTACACCGGGCCGGAAGACCAGACCTTCGTGCCGTTGGATAAGCGCGCTTAATGAAACCAAAGCCATCTCCGCCACAAGCGAGATGACGCCTGCACCATCTTCGCCACAAGCGGGATGGCGCCTGCACCATCTTCGTCACAAGCGAGATAAAGCCCCTCTCCCGCCTGCGGGAGAGGGGTTGGGGTGAGGGGAGGCTTCTAGCACGTAGATCAAGCTTCAAGCCCGTTGAAAAAGAGCGAAGCAAAGCTGGAGCTCAAGCGAGAGCAAGAGCAAGAGCAAGAGCTCCCCCCATCCGCCCTTCGGGCACCTTCCCCCGCAAGCGGGAGAAGGGAGTTGCCAGATTCCATGTGGTGCTGTGGGTTTGCTGCAATTGCAGGCACCCGCGGGTAAACCAACGCACACCAGCAAGCCCAGACCCTCACAGGCCAGCCATGAATACCGATTACCGCAAACACCTCGCCGGCAGCACGCTCGATTACTTCGATGCACGCGCCGCAGTCGATGCCATCCAGCCCGGCGCCTACGCCACGCTGCCCTATACCTCGCGCGTGCTGGCCGAAAACCTGGTGCGCCGCTGCAACCCGGCCACGCTGAGCGATTCGCTCAAGCAGCTGATCGAACGCAAGCGCGACCTTGATTTCCCCTGGTTCCCGGCACGCGTGGTCTGCCACGACATCCTCGGCCAGACCGCGCTGGTCGACCTGGCGGGCCTGCGTGATGCCATCGCCGACAAGGGCGGTGACCCGGCCAAGGTGAATCCGGTGGTGCCGGTGCAGCTGATCGTCGATCACTCGCTGGCAGTGGAATGCGGTGGCTACGATCCGGATGCGTTCGCCAAAAACCGCGCCATCGAAGACCGCCGCAACGAAGACCGCTTCCACTTCATCGACTGGACCAAGCTGGCCTTTGAAAACGTCGATGTGATTCCGCCGGGCAACGGCATCATGCACCAGATCAATCTGGAGAAGATGTCGCCGGTGATCTACCAGCAGGGCGGGGTGGCTTTCCCGGATACCTGCGTGGGCACCGACAGCCACACCCCGCACGTGGACGCGCTCGGCGTGATCGCCATTGGCGTGGGTGGCTTGGAAGCCGAGAACGTGATGCTGGGCCGCGCTTCGTGGATGCGCCTGCCCGACATCATCGGCGTCAAGCTGACCGGCAAGCCGCAGCCGACCATCACCGCCACCGACGTGGTGCTGGCGATTACCGAGTTCCTGCGCAAGGAGCGCGTGGTCGGTGCGTGGCTGGAATTCTTCGGTGAAGGTGCCGCTGCACTGACCATCGGCGACCGCGCCACCATTTCCAATATGTGCCCGGAATACGGTGCGACGGCGGCGATGTTCTACATCGACCAGCAGACCATTGATTACCTGCGCCTGACCGGCCGCGAAGAAGCACAGATCGCGCTGGTCGAGAAATACGCCAAAACCACCGGCCTGTGGGCCGACGCGCTGGAAACGGCGAAGTACGAGCGCGTGCTGGAGTTCGATCTGTCCAGCGTCGTGCGCAACATGGCTGGCCCCAGCAATCCGCACAAGCGCCTGCCGGTATCGGATCTGGCCGAACGCGGCATTGCCGACGAAGCCAAGCTGGAGAGCGGCAAGGTCGAGGAAGCCGAGGGCCTGATGCCGGATGGTGCGGTGATCATCGCTGCGATCACCAGCTGCACCAATACTTCCAACCCGCGCAACGTGATTGCCGCCGCGCTGCTGGCGCGCAACGCCAATGCGCGCGGGCTGAGCCGCAAGCCGTGGGTCAAATCGTCGCTGGCGCCGGGTTCGAAGGCCGTGCAGCTGTACCTGGAAGAAGCCGGCCTGCTGCCGGATCTGGAAAAGCTGGGCTTCGGTATCGTTGCCTTTGCCTGCACCACCTGCAACGGCATGAGCGGCGCGCTGGATCCGGCGATCCAGCAGGAAATCATCGACCGGGATCTGTACGCAACCGCCGTGCTGTCCGGCAACCGCAACTTTGATGGCCGCATCCATCCGTATGCGAAGCAGGCCTTCCTCGCCTCGCCGCCGCTGGTGATCGCCTATGCCATTGCCGGCACCGTGCGCTTCGACATCGAGAAGGATGTGCTGGGTGTGGATGCCAACGGCAACGAAGTGCGCCTGAAGGACATCTGGCCGAGCGATGCCGAGATCGATGCGGTGGTGAAGGCCTCGGTCAAGCCGGAGCAGTTCCGCAAGGTCTACAACCCGATGTTCAACGTGCGCGTCGAACACGGCGAGAAGGTCAGCCCGTTGTACAACTGGCGCCCGCAGAGTACCTATATCCGCCGTCCGCCGTATTGGGAGGGTGCATTGGCCGGTGAGCGCACGCTGCGCGGCATGCTGCCGCTGGCCGTGCTGCCGGACAACATCACCACCGACCATCTGTCGCCGTCCAACGCCATCCTGCGTTCCAGCGCGGCCGGTGAGTATCTGGCCAAGATGGGCCTGCCGGAAGAGGACTTCAATTCCTACGCCACCCACCGCGGCGACCACCTCACCGCGCAGCGCGCCACCTTCGCCAACCCCAAGCTCTTCAACGAGATGGTGCGCAACGAAGACGGCAGCGTGAAGCAGGGTTCGCTGGCGCGGGTTGAGCCGGAAGGAAAAGTCATGCGCATGTGGGAAGCGATTGAGACCTACATGGAACGCAAGCAGCCGCTGATCATCATCGCCGGTGCCGATTACGGCCAGGGCAGCTCGCGCGACTGGGCCGCCAAGGGCGTGCGTCTGGCCGGCGTGGAAGCGATTGCTGCCGAAGGCTTCGAACGCATCCACCGCACCAACCTGATCGGCATGGGCGTACTGCCGCTGGAGTTCAAGCCGGGTATCAACCGCAACACGCTGGGCATCGACGGTACTGAAACCTACGACGTGCAGGGCCTGCGCACGCCGGGCACGGACCTGACCCTGGTCATCACCCGTCGCAACGGTGAAGTGTTGAAGGTGCCGATGATCTGCCGTCTGGATTCGGATGAAGAAGTGGCGATCTACGAAGCCGGCGGCGTGCTGCAGCGCTTCGCGCAGGATTTCCTGGAGTCGGCGAACGCATGACAAGAGCCCCTCTCCCGCCCGCGGGAGAGGGGTTGGGGTGAGGGCAGGGGTGGCTGATGCCGCATCCGATCCTTCACATCAAGAACCAAGTAGGAAAGCCTGAACATGTCCCACACCCCGCAGATCAAGATCCCCGCTACCTACATGCGCGGCGGCACCTCCAAAGGCGTGTTCTTCCGCCTCCAGGACCTGCCCGCCAGCGCGCAGCAGCCCGGCACTGCCCGCGACCGTTTGCTGCAGCGTGTAATCGGCTCGCCCGATCCCTACGCCAAGCACACCGATGGCATGGGCGGTGCGACTTCCAGTACCAGCAAGTGCGTGATCATTTCGCCCAGCAGCAAACCCGGCCATGACATCGACTATCTGTATGGCCAGGTTTCCATCGACACCGATTTCGTCGACTGGTCCGGCAACTGCGGCAACCTGTCCACCGCTGCCGGCGCGTTCGCGCTGCACGCAGGCTATGTTGATGCTGCGCGCGTACCGCAGAGCGGCATCTGCGAAGTGCGTATCTGGCAGGCCAACATCAACAAGACCATCATCGCGCACGTGCCGGTCACTGACGGTCTGGTGCAGGAGACCGGCGACTTCGAGCTGGATGGCGTGACCTTTCCCGCTGCCGAGATCGTGCTGGAGTTCATCGACCCGGCCGATGAAGGCGACGGTGAGGGCGGTGGTGCGATGTTCCCCACCGGCAATCTGGTCGATGCTTTGGACGTGCCCGGCGTCGGTACGCTGCAGGCAACGATGATCACTGCAGGCATCCCCACAGTGTTCGTCAACGCTGCCGACGTCGGCTACAGCGGTGCCGAACTGCAGCCGGCCATCAATGAAGACAAGGCCGCGCTGGTCAAGCTGGAAGCGATCCGCGTTGCCGGTGCCCTGCGTATGGGCCTGATCAAGGCGCCAGAAGAAGCGATCAAGCGCCAGCACACGCCCAAGGTCGTGTTCGTCGCGCCGCCGCAGGACTATGTGTCCAGCGGCAACAAGCAGATCCATGCCGCCGACATTGATCTCAATGCCCGCGCCATGTCGATGGGCAAGCTGCACCACGCGATGATGGGCACGGCATCGGTTGCCATCGCCACCGCCGCCGCGGTGCCGGGCACGCTGGTTAACCTCGCCGCCGGTGGTGGCCAGCGCGATGCGGTGCGCTTCGGCCATCCGTCCGGCACGCTGCGCGTGGGCGCCGCAGTGAGCCAGGTCGACGGCCAGTGGACGGTGACCAAGGCAGTAATGAGCCGCAGTGCCCGCATCCTGATGGAAGGCTGGGTGCGCGTGCCGGGTGATGCGTTCTGAGTTTTCCAGGCTGATGCGGCACCAGGCGAGGGCCACTGGCAGCAGTGGCCCTTTGCTTTAGCGCGGGGGCGGGCGGCAAGTCAGCGCGACCGCAGCAGGCCCCGCTTCCAGACGAATCGCCTGCGGAATGCGCACCGTTACACAAGGCTTTGCGTGCTGGCTGGTTATACTCCGCCCATCTGCGGGAGGACGCCATGGTTAACAGGATGTTGAAGCGTATTCGTTGGGCGGCGGTCGCCATGGTGGCGCTGGCCCTGGTTGCAGGATGCGGCAGGAACGAAAGCGGGCAGCTGCCCGGGGCTACCGGCGAGGCGATCCAGACCAAGCAGGAAGAGGTCAAGGGCTTCGCCATGCTGCGCGCCTACCCGGACCAGAAGAGCGGCGACGGCCTTGCGCTGGCGGTTGAGTTCACGCGCCCGCTGGTCGGCACCCAGGATTTCGACAAGTTGTTGCGCTTCGAGGAGAAGGTCGGCAACGAGGACAGCAGCTGGTCGCTGTCCGACGACGGCAAGACCCTGCGCTATCCCTATGTGGAGGCGGCCCAGGAATACACGCTGATCATCTCGGCCGATCTGCTGGCTGCCGACGGCAACCGGCTGGGCACCGAGGTCAAGCAGAAGGTTTTCACCGGCGAACTTGATCCGGCGGTGGGCTTCGCTTCGCAGGGCAGCGTGCTGCCGGCCAAGGACAGCCGCGGCTTGCCGGTGGTGTCGGTCAATGTGCCGGAGGTGGATGTCGAGTTCCTGCGCGTGCGCGAAAAGGACCTGCCCACCTTCTTCAGCCAGTACCAGCGCGGCGGTCGCCGTGGCAGCTGGGAGCTGGACAGTGAATACAGTGACCGCACGCCGCTGTCGCAGCTGGCTGAGCCGGTCTACGTCAATCGTTTCGTGCTGGGCGGCAAGCAGAACGAGCGTGTGCTGACCTACCTGCCGATCCAGGACGTGAAGGAGCTGCAGCAACCCGGTCTGTACTTCGCGGTGATGAAGCGCACCGGCAGTTTTGACAGCGAGTTCGATACCTCGTTCTTCACCGTCAGTGATATCGGCCTGCATACCCGCGCCTACAAGGACAAGCTGTTCGTCCATACCGCTTCATTGGCCGACGGCGCGCCGGCCAAGAAGGTCGAGCTGAAGGTCATCGACGCCAAGGGTGAGGTCATCCTCAAAGGCCAGACCGACGGCAACGGCAACGCCTTGCTCAACTACACGCTGGACGCCGCGCATGTGCTGGTCGCCAGCAGCGGCAGCGACACCACCATGCTGCCGTTCAACCAGCCTGCGCTGGACCTGAGCGAGTTTGCGGTTGCCGGGCGCCAGAACGCCAACTTCGATGTGTTCGCCTGGTCCGGACGTGATCTTTACCGCCCCGGCGAGACCGTGCGCATCTCCGCGCTGCTGCGCGACAACGACGGCAAGACCCTGGCCGGGCCGGCCACTGGCGGCCAGCCGGTGTTCCTGCGGCTCAAGCAGCCCGACGGCAAGACCTTCCGCGAGACCCGCCTGCAGCCCGGCGAGCAAGGCTATTTCTCGTTCGAGCAGACCATCCCGGTGGAGGCGCCGACCGGGCGCTGGACCGTTGAGTTCCGTACCGATCCGGCCAGCAAGGAAGCGGTGCAGGGCATGACGCTGCGCATCGAGGAGTTCCTGCCCGAGCGCATGAAGCTGGACCTGGGCAGCACGCAGAAGACCCTCAAGCCGGGCGAGCCGCTGAAGTTGCAGGCCGACGCGGCCTATCTGTACGGCGCACCGGCCGATGGCAATCGCTTCACCGCGCGCCTGGCGGTGGCGGTGGAGCAGCACCCGGTGGAGTCGATGCCGGGCTGGTTCTTCGGCGACCCGACCGTGCAGCTGCCGCGCGAAGCCAATGACGTGATCGACACCACCTTGCCCAAGGACGGCAAGCTGCGCGAAGACGTGGCATTGCCCGCCGAAGCAGGCAAGGCCACCACCGTGGCCGCGCTGCTCTCGGGCAGCGTCTATGAAACCGGCGGCCGCACCGTTACCCGCACGATGAAGCGGGTGATGTGGCCGGCGCCAGCGCTGGTCGCGGTGCGCCCGTTGTTCAACGATACCGATGGCGCCGATGCCAATGCCAACGCCCGCTTCGAGCTGATGCGGGTGGATGCCGATGGCAAGCCGCAGCCGGCCAAGGGCCTGAAGATCACCCTGGTACGCGAGCTGCGTGATTACCACTGGACCTATACCGACAACCGCTGGGATTACGACTTCACCCGCCGTTTCGAGAACAAGGAGACCCGCACCGTCGATGCCGGTGCAACCTCCGTCCGGTTCGATTTCCCGGTGGAGTGGGGCGAGTACCGGGTAGACGTGTTCGACCCGGCCACCGGCCTGACCATGCGCTATCCGTTCCGCGCCGGCTGGAGCTGGAACGACGACAACCGTGGCCTGGATGCACGGCCTGACAAGGTCAAGCTGTCGCTGGACAAGACCGCCTACCGCGACGGCGACACGCTCAAGGTCACGCTGACCCCGCCGCATGCCGGTCGTGGCGTGTTGATGGTGGAAAGCGACCACATGCTGTATGTGCAGGACATCGATGCCAAGCCGGGCAGCACCTTCGAAATCCCGGTGACGAAGGACTGGGAGCGGCACGATGTCTACATCACCGCGCTGGTATTCCGTGGTGGCAGTGCGCCCAGCAAGATCACCCCGGCGCGCGCCGTGGGCGTGGTGCACGTACCGATGGATCGTCGCGATCGTCGCGTCGCGGTCGGCCTGATCGCGCCCAAGCAGATGCGCCCGGAACAGCCGATGACGGTGACCGTCAGCGCACCCGAGCTGGCTGGCAAGCCGGCGCACGTTACCGTTTCGGCGGTGGACGTGGGCATTCTCAACATCACCCGTTTCCCGGTGCCGGATGCACCCGGGCATTTCTTCGCGCAGCGGCGCCTGGGTGTGGATGCCTATGACATCTATGGCCGGGTGATCGAGAGCTTCGAGGGCAACAGCGGCAAGCTCAAGTTCGGTGGCGACATGGCGTTGGCGGCACTGCCGCAGGCCAAGCGGCCTACCGCACGGGTGCAGACGGTGGATCTGTTCTCCGGGCCGGTGGCGCTGGATGCCAAGGGCAATGCGCGGGTGCAGCTGCAGGTACCGGATTTCAACGGCACCCTGCGCGTATCGACGATGGTGTATTCGGCCGACCGCTACGGCAACCGCGATGTGGAAACGCTGGTGCGTGCGCCGATCCTGGCCGAAGCCAGCATGCCGCGGGTGATGGCGCCGGGTGACCGCAGCACCATTACCCTGGACGTGCAGAACTTCACCGGCAAGCCGGGCGAGTTCAATGTCCGCGTGGATGGCGAAGGCCCGCTCGGCATCGCCGAATCGACGCGGACGGTGCAGCTGGCCGGCGACGCCAAGAGCACCCTGAGCTTCCCGCTGACCGCGCAGGAAGGCTATAGCGTGGCCAAGGTGCGGGTACGTGTCGACGGCAACGGCTTCAAGGTGGACCGGCGCTACGACCTGCCGGTACGTGCGGCGTGGCCGTCGGTGCTGCGTTCGCAGAGCCGCACGTTGGATCCGCTGGTGCCGGTCACCCTGGACAGCAGTTTCGCCAACGGCCTGATGGGCGGCTCGGTCAATGCGCGCATGCTGGTCAGCGCCTTGCCGCCGATCCCGTTCGCCTCGGCGCTGCAGGGCGCGTTGAATTACCCCTACGGCTGCGCCGAGCAGACCACCAGCAAGGGCTACGCAGCGCTGATGTTGGATGAGGCCACCTCGGCCATGCTTGGCGCCGATGGGCTGGATGCCAAAACCCGCCGTGAGCGCATGGAAGGCGCGTTCGGCCGCTTGGCCTCGATGCAGGTGGCCAATGGCAACTTCTCGATGTGGGGCGATGATGACTACATCAACCCGGCGCTGACCCCGTATGTCGCCGAGTTCCTGCTCGACGCCAAGGATGCCGGCTTCGCGGTGCCGGAGAACGTGCTGCAGAAGGCACTGAACCGGATCAGCGAGGACCTGCTCAGCGGCGGCAACCAGTTCTACGGCAGTGACCGCCGTGATGGGCTGAAGTTCGCCAACCAGGCCTATTCGGGCTACGTGCTGGCACGGGTCAACCGCGCGCCACTGGGCACGCTGCGCACGCTGTGGGACAACGAACGCAGCAAGGCAGTGACCGGCTTGTCGCTGGTGCATCTGGGTGCGGCGTTGGCGATCCAGGGCGACAGCAAGCGCGGCCAGGCCGCCATCGCTGCGGGCTTTGCAAAATCCAGCGCGGACCGTCCGGAGTACTTCGGCGACTACGGCACCCGCCTGCGCGACGAGGCCTTGATGATCGCGCTGCTGCACGAGCGCGGCCTGTCCAAGCCGGAATACGATGCGCGCGTGATCGATCTGGGGCGCACCCTGGACGTGCGCCGTGGCAGTGGCCTGATGTGGCTGAGCACGCAGGAGCAGGTGGCGCTGGCGCGTCTGGGCAAGGCCTTGATGGCCAACCAGAAGAAGCTGGTGTCCGGCGAGCTGGCGGTAGGCGACAAGGTCGAGAACATCGACGCCCGCAAGGCCTTCGGGCGCGTGTTCGACATGGCGCAGTTGGCGCAGGGCGTGCGTTTCTCGCCGCAGGGCGAGGCACCGATGTTCGCCAGCCTGGATGTGGCCGGTATTCCGCGCCAGCCACCGGCACCGGACAACAGCGTGATCGGCATCGAGCGGTCCTGGTTCGGCACCGACGGCAAGCCGTGGACGCCGCGGCCGCTGAAGGAAGGCGAGGCCTTGATCGTGCGGCTCAGTGTCACCGCCAACTCGAACATGCCCGATGCCTTGCTGACCGACCTGCTGCCAGCCGGGCTGGAGATCGAAAACTTCAACCTCGGCGACGCCAAGCAATGGGCCGATGTGGTGGTGGGCGAGGTCAAGGTCAGTGACCGCTCCAGCGCTGCTGACGTCAAGCATGAAGAGTTCCGTGACGACCGCTACGTGGCGGCATTGAAGCTCTCGCGTGGCAGCACCGCACACGTGTTCTATCTGGTGCGTGCGGTCACCCCGGGTACCTACATGGTGCCGCCGCCACTGGCCGAGGACATGTACCGTCCCGACATGCGCGGTGTTGGCCGTTCCAACCCGAGCACCATCACGGTGGTGCAGCCGTAATCGGCTCCTGCTCCCTCCCTTTGCCGATGGCAAGGGGAGGGCTGGGGAGGGGTAAGCTCTTCCACGGCCAAGCCATTCCGCCCCAGCTCCACAGGCAACGTTTGAAGAACCATCCACAGTGAACGCGCGCGCCCCTCGGCTGAAACACGTTGGCCCCCGTCTGCGTGCCGTGCTTACGCTTCGCAATCTGCGTTGGGCCGTTGCCGCGCTGCTGACAGTGCTGCTGGTGCTGGACCTGGCCTTCCCACCGCCGCTGCCGAAGTCGCGTGACACCAGCACGCTGGTGGTGGCGCGCGATGGCACGCCGTTGCGCGCCTTCGCCGATGCGGAAGGCGTTTGGCGTTACCCGGCTGACGTAAAGACAATTTCGCCGTTGTATCTGCAGGCCTTGCTGACCTACGAGGACCGCTGGTTCTGGCGGCATCCGGGCATCAATCCCTGGGCGTTGCTGCGCGCCGGCAAACAGATGCTGCTGGAACGGCGCATCGTCTCCGGCGGCTCGACCTTGACCATGCAGGTTGCGCGCATCCTCGACCCGCATACGCGCACCCCGTGGGGCAAGCTCAAGCAGTTGCTGCGTGCGCTGCAGTTGGAAGTGCACCTGAGCAAGGCGCAGATCCTGGACCTGTACCTGGAACGCGCGCCTTACGGTGGCACCATCGAAGGCGTGGAAGCGGCCAGCTGGGCCTATCTGGGCAAGTCAGCGACGCATCTGTCGCAGGCAGAAGCCGCGTTGCTGGCGGTGCTGCCGCAATCCCCAAGCCGGCTGCGCCCGGACCGGCATCCGGAAGCGGCGCAGCGTGCCCGCGACAAGGTGTTGGCGCGCATGGCCGAACTCGGTGTGTGGTCGGCCGATGATGTGGCCGATGCACGCATCGAGCCGGTGGTCGCGCGCTCACTGCAGCAGCCTCTGCACGCCGCCTTGCTGGCGCAGCGCATGCGCAGCGCACAACCGCGTGTGCCGCAGATCGAAACCAGCATCGACAGCGGCTTGCAGCGCACGTTGGAAGAGCGCGTTTCTTCCTATTTTTCGCAGTTGCCGGAGCGCACCTCGGCGGCGCTGCTGGTGATGGACAACAGCACCTTGGAAGCGCGGGCCTATGTCGGCTCGGTGAGCTTTGGCGACAAGGCACGGCTTGGCCATGTGGACATGGTCCAAGCCTGGCGCTCGCCCGGTTCGACGCTCAAGCCTTTCCTGTACGGCATGGCGCTGGATGACGGCCTGATCCATTCGGAAAGCCTGATTGTCGATGCGCCGCAGAGTTTCGGTGGCTACCGTCCCGGCAACTTCGATGCTGCCTTCAACGGCCCGGTCGGTGCGGCCACCGCGCTGCGCCTGTCCTTGAACGTGCCATCGGTGGATCTGCTGGAGCGGGTAGGGCCGGCGCGGTTTGCCGCGCGGCTGGGCAATGCCGGTATCAACCTGCGCTTCCCGCGTGGAACCCAGCCCAGTCTTGCGCTGATTCTTGGCGGCACCGGCGCGCGGCTGGAAGATCTGGTTGGCGCGTTCTCCGCGCTCAATCGCGAAGGTATCGCCGGGCGGGTGCGTTACACGCCGAAGGACCCGCGCATCGAGCGCCGTCTGGTGTCGCCGGGCGCTGCCTGGATCGTGCGCGACGTGTTGGAGTCCAACCCGCGCCCCGGTTATGGCGTGGGCACCTTCGATACCGGCAGCCGCCCGCGCGTGGCATGGAAAACCGGCACAAGTTACGGCTACCGCGACGCCTGGGCGATAGGCAGCACCCGCACCTATACCGTTGGTGTGTGGGTGGGCCGGCCCGATGGCACGCCATTGCCCGGCCAGTACGGCGCGGTTACCGCCTTGCCACTGATGTTCGAGGTCATCGATAGCCTGCCACGGCAGGCCGGCGACAACGCGGTGCGGTCGCGGCCGGACAGTGTCAGTGAAGTCGAGATCTGTTGGCCACTGGGCATTGCCGCTGAGCAGACGCCAGCAGCGATGTGCCAGCGGCGCTTTCCAGCCTGGGTGCTGGACGGCGTGGTGCCGCCCAGTTTTCCCGAGCGCGAAGCGCGGCTATGGCAATCCGGTCGCATGCGTTTCCAGGTGGATGCACGCAGCGGGCAGCGGCTATCACCCGGTTGTGAGGGGCATGCGCAGGTGGAGCAGCGCGAGATCGCCCGTTGGCCTGCACTGGCCTCGCCGTGGCTGAGCGTGGCCCAGCGGCAGGCACAGAGTCTGCCGCCCTTGGCATCGGATTGTGCCGATGATGGGCGCCAATCCGACGGCGTGCTGCATATCGAAGGCTTGAATGATCTGGCCACATTGGCGCGCGCGCCGGGTGCGCAGCACGGCCCGCGTCTGCAGCTGCGCGCATTGGGCAGCGAGGCGACGATTGAATGGCTGTTGGATGGCCGCTGGATCGCGCAGACACAGGGCACACGCACCTTCATGCGTGACTTCAATGATGTCGGCGAGCACACCCTGACCGCATTGGCATCCGACGGCGCCTGGACCCGCGTGCGCTTCCGCGTAATGAACTGAACACCACCCCGTAGTGCCGAGCCATGCTCGGCAGAAGGTTTCCAGGCAATGCGTAGTGCCGAGCCATGCTCGGCAGAGGCTTTCCAGGCAATCATCAACATTGTAGGAGCGGCGTAAGC
>NZ_JBDJMY010000046.1:0-34814 GCF_039674165.1 Stenotrophomonas terrae | reverse complement strand
GATGAAATTAGCGCTATGGAACCACCCGATCCCATCCCGAACTCGGAAGTGAAACGTAGCCGCGCCGATGGTAGTGCAGCCTAAGCTGTGCGAGAGTAGGTCATCGTCAGGATTTAAACCAAAAACCCCGCTGCCAAAAGCAGCGGGGTTTTTCTTTGGGCGCGGCAGCGGCGCGCGCGCAGTTGTGGGAGCGGCGTCAGCCGCGAAGCTCGTAGAAGCAACGACCCAGAAAAGCTTGAACCAAGCCAGAAAGCTAGAAGCCTAAAGCTCCCCCTCATCCCAACCCTTCTCCCGCAGGCGGGAGAAGGGCTAAAGCAACGGCAGAAATCGAAGCCAGAGCCAGAGCCAGAGCCAAAGCCAAAGCCAAAGCCAAAGCCAAAGCCAGAGCCAGAGCCAGAGCCAGAGCCAAAGCGGAAGCAAAAGCCACGGCAAAAGCACTATTCGGCAAACGCTGCGGGTAAAGCCGCTGCCGAGCATGGCTCGGCACTACGGTTGACGGGGGGGAATGGGACTACGCGAATCGATGGAATCAGACTTTCTGGCGAGCTTGGGCTGCGCTGGCCCAACGGGCAGCGATATTCGGTGCAGTGATGCACACCGCTTCGTCAGTGACCGTTGTCACCGCGCGCTCCAGCAGCTGGATGTCGGCTTCATGCTGGCGGGCTACATGCGGGTCTTCAAAGAAGATCGCGCGTTGGCAGCGGTGCTCGAGCACGCGGTCCGCGATCTGCGCGTCGCCGCCGAGTGGACCACTCTGGAAACGGTGAATCCATTCCTGGTCACGCGGCCATCCACGGCTCCAGGCCATCTCGTTCAATCGCTGGCCGGTTGTGCCGGTGCCTATGCGCTGCTCGAACTGCGACAACACGTCGAAGTGCTCGGCGGCGAAGGCCAGCATCTGTGGCTTGCGCGCATCGTGAGCGATCAATGCCAGAGTCTGCTTGCCGAAGTCATGCAGGTCGTTGGCGCCCGGGTCTGGGGCGAAGCCTGCATGGATGCGCTCCATCTCGATCCAGTCGCGTGCCGTGGCCACCGTGGAAATGAAGGGTTTGCCGTGGATGACGCACTGGCGCTTGAGGGCAATGGCCTCGGGGAATACCGAGGACGGATCGACTGGATCGATGAGGTAGATGGCACCATCGAGCGTGCGCTCGGGCGTGCCCATTCCGACAACTTCAGCGACCAGTTTCATCAAACCGCCTTCGCGGCCATTGGGGTAACGCTGAAGTGCTGGATAGTTCTGCAGCGGATAGGTGCTGGCAATGGCGTCGTAAGTACGGCCAACGGCATGCAGCTCCACCCCCAGCTCGCGAATACCGCTCTCGCTGGCGCGTAACCAGCGAAACAATGCCGCGTCGGCGCTTTCGTGATGGAGACGGTTTGCGGCCAGACCGATGCGCATTGCGGATTCTCTTTGTGTGGAGTTCTTGAGTGTAAGACAGGTGGGTGGCGTTGGAGTCAAAGCGAGTGCCCATGCCGGAGCAAGTGCTCCCCTCATCCGCCCGTTCGGGCACCTTCTCCCGCAAGCGGGAGAAGGGAAGACGTTGCTACTGGGCGAACGGATAGTTCAAAGCCAACAGCCAAAGCCAACAGCCAAAGCCAACAGCCAAAGCCAACAGCCAAAGCCAACAGCCAAAGCCAACAGCCAAAGCCAAAGCCAAAGCCAACAGCCAAAGCCAACAGCCAACAGCCAAAGCCAACAGCCAAAGCCAACAGCCAAAGCCAACAGCCAAAGCCAACAGCCAAAGCCAACAGCCAAAGCCAACAGCCAACAGCCAACAGCCAACAGCCAACAGCCAACAGCCAGAGCCAACAGATAGAGCAAGAGTTAGAGAAACAGGCGGAGCAACAGGCAGATCAACAGCCGAAGCAGCGGATCCGGCAGCGCTTAAACAAACAATGCTTAAGTAGCCCCTCTCCCGTTTCTACGGGAGAGGGGTAGGGGTGAGGCCGCTCCTAGCGCTTCTCCGCTCTACCGCTTCAACAAAGCAACAATGCTCTCCGCCGCATCGCGCCCTTCGGCGACAGCGGTGACCACAAGGTCGGCACCGCGCACCACATCGCCACCGGCAAACAGCTTGGGGTTGTGGGTCTGGAATGGCAGACGGGTCGCGCCGCCGGCGATGATGCGGCCGTTGCTGCTTGCTTCCACGCCTTGCGACGAAAGCCAATCAGGCAAGGTCGGTGAGAAGCCGAAGGCGATGATCACCACGTCTGCTTCCAGCAGCGACTCGCTGCCTTCGATGGCGACCGCGTTGCGGCGGCCGTTGGCATCGGGCTCGCCCAGCTCGGTCTCGATCACGCTTACGCCAATCACTTCATCATCGGCACCGGCTTCAATCGCCAGCGGCTGGCGGTTGAACAGGAAGCGCACGCCTTCTTCGCGGGCATTGGCTACTTCACGCGCCGAGCCCGGCATGTTGGCCTCATCGCGGCGATAGGCACAGGTCACTTTGGCGGCACCCAGGCGGATTGCACTGCGCACGCAGTCCATGCCGGTATCGCCGCCGCCCAGCACCACCACGCGCTTGCCGTTTAGGTCCGGCAGGGCGATCTGGTCTTCCCAGCCGGCAATCGGCCGGCCCTGCGGATCGTCGCCACTGACGATGCGGCTGTTCTGCACCAGGAACGGCAGTGCCGGCAGTACGTTCTTCAGATCCTGGCCGATCAGGCCGCCGTCGGTATAACGGTAAGCGCCGGTGCCGAGGAAGACCGCGTCATAGTCGCTCTGCAGCTGTTCGATGCTGATATCGCGGCCGATCTCCACGCCCAGGCGGAACTGCACGCCCATGCCTTCGAGGATCTCGCGGCGGCGCTCGATCACGCTCTTTTCCAGCTTGAAGCTGGGGATGCCGAACTGCAGCAGACCACCGATCTGTTCGTAGCGGTCGAATACAACGGCCTGCACACCGGCACGGGCCAGGCGATCAGCGCACGCCAAGCCAGCGGGGCCGGCGCCGACAATAGCCACGCGCTTGCCGGTGCTCTCAACGGCGACCAGGTCCGGCTTCCAGCCCGTGGCCAGCGCGGTGTCGACGATGTACTTCTCGACTGCGCCGATGGTGACCGCGCCGAATTCTTCCAGCGTGCAGCTGCCTTCGCACAGGCGGTCCTGCGGGCAGACGCGGCCGCAGACTTCCGGCAGCGGGTTGGTTGAATGGCAAAGCGTCGCCGCTTCGTGGATGCGGTCTTCCTGCACCAGCTGCAGCCATTGCGGGATGGCGTTGTGCACCGGGCACTTCCAGCTGCAGTACGGATTGCCGCAGTCCAGGCAGCGCCCGGCCTGGTACTGCGCGTCGGCCTTGTCGAACTTGCCATGGAGTTCGCCCCAATCGCCGGACGTGCGCAATTCCACCGGAATGCGCTGCGGCATGGTGCGGGGCAGATCGAGGAACTGGAAGGCTTGCTTGCGGCTCATGGGAACTCGTGGCGTCTGGAGGAGCCCTTCTCCCGCTCGCGGGTGAAGGTGCCCCGAAGGGGCGGATGAGGGCGCTCTGCTTTCAAGCTACCCTCACCCCGGCCCTCTCCCGCAGGCGGGAGAGGGAGACTGAAAATCAAGCAGCGCTGCGCAGCGCTTCGGCCAGCGATTCAATGCTGGCGGCCTTGGGTTTGACCAGCCAGAACTTGCCGACGTAATCGCGGAACTCGTCCAGGATCTGCTGCGCCCAGATGCTGCCGGTCAACTCGCGGTGGCGACTGATCAAGCTGTGCAGGTGCTGTCGGTAGTTCTCGAAGCCTTCGGCTGAAATGCGATGGATGTCGATCAGTTCGTGGTTGTAGCGGTCGACGAAATCGCGATCGATATCCAGCACGTATGCCAGGCCACCGGTAAAGCCGGCACCGAAGTTCAGACCGACCTTGCCCAACACCGCGACTACGCCATCGGTCATGTATTCGCAGCAGTGGTCACCGGCACCTTCGATTACTGCCAGCGCGCCGGAGTTGCGCACGCCGAAGCGCTCGCCGGCACGGCCAGCGGCAAACAGTTCGCCGCCGGTAGCGCCGTACAGGCAGGTGTTGCCGACGATGGCGGTGTTGCGTGCCTCGAAGCGTGCGCCGCGCGGTGGACGCACCACCAGGCGGCCGCCGGCCATGCCCTTGCCGACGTAGTCGTTGGCTTCACCTTCAACTTCCAGATTCAGGCCGCCGACGTTGAAGGCACCGAAGCTCTGCCCGGCAGTGCCACGGAAGCGCAGATTCAACGGTGCTTCGCTCATGCCGTGGTTGCCGTGCGCGCGGGCGATGGTGCCAGACAGGCGCGTGCCCACCGAACGGTCGGTGTTGTGGATCAGGAAGCGATGCTCGCCGCCACGCTTGTTGGCGATGGCATCGGCCAGCAGGTCATCCATCTGCGTGGCCAGGCTGTCCGGCGACTGGTACAGGCGCTGCGCGGCGCAATGCGCGCCGTCGTAATGCGCGGGCGCCAGCAGCCGCGACAGGTCGACCTTGACGCCTTCGCGCGGCGACACGTCGAGCTGTTGCAACAGGTCCGTGCGGCCGACGATTTCATCCAGCGAACGGACGCCAAGATAGGACAACCATTCGCGCACTTCCTCGGCCAGCAGGCGGAAGAAGTTCTCCACGCGTTCCGGCAGGCCGGTGAAGTAGCCGGCACGCAGGCGCTCGTCCTGGGTGGCCACGCCGGTGGCGCAGTTGTTGAGGTGGCAGATGCGCAGGTACTTGCAGCCCAGCACGATCATCGGGCCGGTGCCGAAGCCGAAGCTGTCAGCGCCGAGCAACGCGGCCTTGACCACATCCAGGCCGGTCTTCAGGCCGCCATCGGTCTGCAGGATGGTGCGGCTGCGCAGGTCGTTGCCAACCAGTGCCTGATGCGATTCGGCCACGCCCAGTTCCCACGGCACGCCCGCATAGCGGATCGAGCTGATCGGCGAAGCACCGGTGCCGCCGTCGTGGCCGGACACGGTGATCAGGTCAGCGCCGGCCTTCACCACGCCAGCGGCAATGGTGCCGACACCCGCATGCGAGACCAGTTTCACCGACACCAATGCATCCGGATTGACCTGCTTCAAGTCGTAGATCAGCTGTGCCAGGTCTTCGATTGAATAGATGTCGTGATGCGGCGGCGGCGAGATCAGGCCGATGCCGGGCTTGGCGTAGCGCAGGCGCGCGATCAGTTCATTGACCTTGTGGCCGGGCAGCTGGCCACCTTCGCCGGGCTTGGCGCCCTGCGCGACCTTGATCTGCAGCACTTCGGCATTGACCAGGTATTCGGCGGTGACGCCGAAGCGGCCCGAGGCCACCTGCTTGATCTTGGAACGCTTCTCGGTGCCGTAGCGCGCGGGATCTTCGCCGCCTTCGCCGGAGTTGGAGCGGCCGCCGAGGCGGTTCATCGCAATCGCCAACGCTTCATGCGCTTCCGGCGACAGTGCGCCCAGCGAGATGGCGGCGGTATCGAAGCGCTTGAACAGTGCTTCGGCCGGTTCCACTTCGTCCAGCGGTACCGGCGTTGCCGCCGGCTTGAGCTGCAGCAGGTCGCGCAGCGCCGAGGTCGGGCGCGAATGCACCGCGTCCATGTACTTGCGCCAATCGGCGGCATCGCCGGTACGCGAAGCGCGCTGCAGCGTCATCACCACGTCCGGGTTGTACATGTGGTATTCGCCGCCATGCACATACTTGAGCAGGCCGCCGACTTCCGGTTGTGCCAGATCATTCCACGCACGCACCATCAGTTCGCGCGCTTCGGTATCCAGCCGTGCCAGGCCGACGCCACCGATGCGGGCAGCGGTATCCGGGAAGCACAGTTCAACCACGTCCGGATCAAGGCCGACGATCTCGAACAACTGCGCGCCGCGATAACTGGCGACGGTGCAGATGCCCATCTTGGAGATGATCTTGCTCAGGCCCTTGTAGATGCCCTTGCGGTAACTGCGGCCGATCTGCGAGACCTCACCGCCCTTCTTCAGCAGCAGGATGCCGCGCCTGCCCAGATCGAACAGCGTCTGGTAGGCCAGATACGGGTACACCGCAGTGGCACCAAAGCCCAGCAGACATGCCATGTGGTGTGCATCGCGTGCGGTGCCGGTTTCAACAATCAGATTGACGTCGCAACGCAGGCCCGCCTTGGACAGATGGTGGTGCACGGCGCTGGTGGCCAGCAGTGCATGCACCATCGGCCGGTCGGCAACCGGGTAGCGGTCGGACAGCAGCAGCATCACCACGCCATCGCGCGCGGCCTGCTCGCACTCGGCGCAGATGCGTTCGATGCCGGCCTTCAAGCCTTCCTCGACACTGTAGGACAGGTCGATCAAGCGGTTGCGCTCGACGTACTGCTCCATCTTCAGCAGCTGGCGCAGCTTGCGCTGGCTCAGCACCGGCGAGTTGAGGATGACGTGGTTCACCGTCTCCGCACCGGCGTGGAAGATGTTGGTCTCCTTGCCGAGCTGGGTGGTAAGCGACATCGCGCAGTCTTCGCGCAGCGGATCGATCGGCGGGTTGGTGACCTGCGCGAAGGCCTGGCGGAAGTAGTCGTACAGCGGCCGGGTATTGCGGCTGAGCACGGCGATCGGCGTGTCATCGCCCATCGAGCCGGTGGCTTCCTGGCCGGTTTCGGCCAGTGGCCGCAGCACCTGTTCCAGTTCTTCGGTCGTGAGCTGGAACAGCTTGTGGTAGCTGCGCAGCGTCGCTTCGTCGAACGGTTCCTCGGCCAGCGAGGGATCGATCAGCTCGGTCTGCAGGTAGGTCACGCCCTGGTGCAGCCATTGCTTGTACGGCGCACGCGCGCGGTTGATGCGGTCGATGGCTTCCGAATCGAGCAGGTCGCCACGCTTCAGGTCGATGGCCATCATCTGGCCCGGGCCGAGCTTGCCCTTGCGCACCACGCGTTCGGTTGGCACTTCCCACACGCCGGCTTCGGAGGCCACCAGGAAGTGGCGGTCGGAGGTCAGCATCCAGCGGGCGGGGCGCAGGCCGTTGCGGTCCAGCGTGCAGGCGGCGTAGCGGCCGTCGCAGGCAACGATGCCGGCCGGGCCGTCCCAGGGCTCGCTGTTCAAGCCATAGAACTCGTAGAACGCGGCCAGGTCGGCGTCCTTGAATTCCAGCGACTGCGTCGCCGGCGGAACAAGGATGCGCAGCGCCTGGATCAGCTCCATGCCGCCGGACACCATCAGCTCCAGCATGTTGTCCATGCTCTGCGAGTCCGAGCCGTGCATCGAGATCACCGGGTCGAGCTCGGCGATGTCGAACTTCGGCGTCTTCCACACCTTGCTGCGCGCCTGCGCCCAGTGGCGGTTGCCTTCGATGGTGTTGATCTCGCCGTTGTGGGCGAGCATGCGGAACGGGTGTGCCAGCGGCCAGCGCGGCATGGTGTTGGTGGAGAAGCGCTGGTGGAACACCACCACGCTGGACGCCAGCTCATGGCGCTGCAGGTCCGGGTAGAACGTGCTCAGCTTGTCCGGCAGCACCATGCCCTTGTAGCTGATGGCCTCGGCGCTGAGCGTGGTGACGTAGTAATCGGCAACATCGCGCAGGCTCTGTTCGCTGCGGCGGCGGGCCATGAACAAGGCCAGTGCGAATTGTTCGGCGCTCTGCTCGATGCCTGCATCGACGAACACCTGCTCGATCTTCGGCAAGGTGTCGCGGGCCAGTTGGCCACAAACGCTGTCATCGGTGGGAACCTCGCGCCAGCCGCGTGGATGGCAGCCGGCCTTGCGCAGCTGTGCATCCAGTTCGGCGCGACATCGCTGCGCAGCATCAGCGTCGTGCGGCAGGAACACCACACCGGCGGCGAAGTTCGGGCCGAGCGCGATGCCGGCCTCTTCGGCCAGCTGTCGCAGGAACACGGTGGGTTTGCGCAGCAGCAGACCGCAGCCGTCGCCGGTGAGCCCGTCGGCGGCGACACCTCCGCGGTGGGTCATGCGCGACAAGGCGGCGATGGCGGTATCCACCAACAGGCGCGATGGCTGGTCGTCGAGCTGGGCGACCATGCCGAAACCACAGGCGTCGCGTTCGTCTTGCGGGTCGTAAAGCCCTTGCGGGGTGCGAACTGCCATCTGTGCCTCGGTGCGATTCAGGTGAGCGGCGACACTCCTGCCCGCTCGCAGAGCACGTCATGCTTATCAGATGGTTCGCGCCGTGCTGCCGCACGTGCCGTTGGGATAGGACCCGGCGCACGCCCTTATGGCGTCTTACGCCTGACCCAAGCGCCCTCGCGCCCATCCAATGCACATGATGTGCTCAACCTGGAGCGCACCTTGAGGTCACCGGATGGTTCGACTAAATCACAGTTGCTGCAGCGCCGCAATACATCGTTGCGAGCGCAACCAAAGCCTTGCCCAGCAAGGCTTTGGCCATGCCAATTCAGCCGCAGCGAACGCCGCTGACCATGCCCTTTTCATCGATTTCGATGTTCAGGCGCTCGCCGATGAATTCCATGGTGACCGGCTGGTTGGGTTTGAGCACGCGCACATCGGTGGCGCCGGCGTCTTCCTTGGCCTGGGCCTGCATGGCCTCGGTGTAGGCCTGGCCGACCAGGCCCTGCACCTGGCTGGCGTCGCAGGCGCCCGGCGGCGGCGTGGCTTCAGCCGGCGCGGCGGCGGCCTGTGCGGCCTGCTGGGATTGGTTCAGTGCTTCATCCTGTTCTTCCGGCGCCGGCTTGGTGCAGGCAGTCAGGGCCAGCAGCAGGGTGGCGGTGGCAATCAGGGCGGCGGGGCGGCGCAGGGCGCGCGGCGTCGTCGGGAACTGCATCGGAACTCCTGGGTGTTGAGGGTCTGCCCCAGCATATAACCAAGTGACGGTGATGTTGACGCTGCGTCGCACGCCGCTGCGCGATACTCCTGCACCGCTTTATTGCTGGGAGCAGCGATGGCCGCAAAACCAGCGACGCCTGCACTGCGTCATAGCCACGATGCCGAGCCCGGCATCGTAAGACAACGCGCCGGGCGCGGCTTCCGCTACGTGGATGCACGCGGCAAACCGGTGCGCGCGGCCGCTACGCTGGAGCGCATCCGGCGCCTCGCCATTCCGCCGGCCTACACCCAGGTGTGGATCTGCGCACAGGCAAATGGCCACCTGCAGGCCAGCGGACGGGATGCGCGCGGCCGCAAGCAATACCGTTACCACCCGCAGTGGGTACGGATGCGCAGCGACAGCAAGTTCGACCGCATCGTTGCCTTCGGCAAGGCGCTGCCGGGTCTGCGCCGGCAGGTGCGCACCGATCTGGCGCTGTCCGGGCTGCCGCGCAGCAAGGTGCTGGCGATCGTGGTGGCGGTGATGGGCCGCACGCTGGCCCGCATCGGCAATGATGCCTATGCCCGCGACAACCATTCCTACGGGCTTACCACGCTGCGCAACCGCCACCTGGAAAGCGCTGGGCAGGGGCAGACGCGGCTGCGTTTTCGCGGCAAGTCCGGCCAGGCCCAGGCCATGGTCATCGATGACCGGCATCTATCCAGCCTGGTACGGCGCTGCCAGCAGCTGCCCGGGCAGTTGCTGTTCCAGTACCGCGACGACGACGGCAAGGTGCGACCGGTGGGTTCAAATGACGTCAATGCATACCTGCGGCAAGCCACCGGCGACGATTTCAGTGCCAAGGATTTCCGCACCTGGGGTGGCACCCTGGTGGCACTGCGCGAGTTGGCGCAGCTGCCATTGCCGGACACCGGCGGCGAACGCGCGCTTGCGGAGATGCAGAACCAGGTGATTGCCGCGGTGGCGGGGATGCTGGGCAACACTCCGGCAGTGTGCCGCAAGTCGTATATCGATCCCTGCGTGTTCGAAGGCTGGCGCGATGGCCGCCTCGGCGCGATGCAATCGCTGCGCGGCCCACGCCAATGGGAAGCGGCGGCACTGCGCTTCCTGCGCAGCGCCCACCGCGGCAATGGCGCACTCAGCCGCAGCGCATCGCAGTGATGTTGTTGGTGCGGCCGACTTCGATGGTCAGGCGCTCACCGCCACTGGACGCCTGCGTCCCCAGCGAGGCAGCGGTCTCAGGCGAGTCATTGCCGCGCACCACGTCAACCTGCAGGCTGTCGCTGTCGACACGGGCGCGCTGCACCGTATCCGGGGAGGCGGCAAGACCCACCGCACCGCGCACCATGTCGGTATGGCATTGGCCGGACACAACCCCGTCGATCGGTTGCACATTGTTGACGTAGGCCGAACTGCAGGCAGAGAGCAGCAGCACGGCAGTTGGGACAGCGAACAGACGGATCATGGCGAACTCCTGCAACAGGCGGAAACAACCTGCAGGATCGCTGCCATGCCGTATGCAGCGGATGAAATACACATCGTCACCACGGATTTTTCACCACAGGCGATGCCGGCTGCTGCGCACACTGCACTACCAATCGCCAGCGAAAGGAGCAGACCATGGCGGCCTGCGATGTCTGTGGCAACAACTACGCGCGCAGCTTCAGCGTGAGCCAGGGTGGGGTTACCGGCACTTTTGATTCATTCGAATGCGCTATCCATGCAATGGCGCCACGTTGCGCGCAGTGTGAATGCGTGGTCATCGGCCATGGAGTGGATGCCAACGGCCGCGTCTATTGCTGCGAACACTGCGCGCGCCACGCCGCGTAAGCGCAAGGGAGGTTCCATGGCAGTAAAGAAGAAATCTGCAGCTAAAAAGCCTGCAGCGGCCAAGAAGGCGCTGTTGCCAACCAAGCCGAAGCGAACGAGCGCAGCTGCGAAGCCTGCGGCCGCAGTCGAAACCGAAGCCTTGCGCACCGCCAGTCGTCAGCGACGGCTGCAGGAAGATCTGCAGCAACAGGAGAAACTGCGCAGCGCGATGCCGAAGAAGAAAGGGAGTGTGCAGGCCGGTGCACGCAGGCAGCCGAGTACCTTGCCGGCACAGCAGCTGCGCAAGCCCGGCAATGAACATGAGTTGGCGCTGGCTCCGCGCTACATGGCGCCGTCATACAAAGGCAGCGGCAAACTGAAGGGAATGCGCGCCATCGTCACCGGTGGTGACTCGGGGATAGGCCGCGCGGTTGCGATCCTGTTCGCCCGCGAGGGCGCCGATGTGGCCGTGTTGTACCTGAGCGAACACGAGGATGCCAAGCTCACCTGCGAACATATCGAGCAGGAGGGCCAACGCAGTCTGGCAATCAGTGGTGATGTGCGTGACCCGCTCTTCTGCGACAGCGCCGTGCAGCAGGTTGCGCGGACGTTCGGCGGTATCGACGTCCTGGTCAACAACGCCGCCTTCCAGCTGCATTGCCATCATCTGGAAGATCTCAGTGACGAACACCTGCAGGAAACCCTGCAGACCAATATCGCCGGTTACATCCACATGGCGCGTGCGGTGCTGCCACATATGGGCGAAGGCGACAGCATCATCAATACCGGCTCGGAGACAGGCATCTTCGGCAGCAAGTCGCTGATCGATTACGCCGCAACCAAAGGCGCGATCCATGCGTTCACGCTGTCGCTGGCCAGCCAGTTGCTGCCGCGCGGCATACGCGTGAACTGCGTGGCGCCCGGGCCGGTGTGGACGCCACTGAACCCGGCAGACAAGGTCGCCGAAGACGTGGCCGAGTTCGGCAAGGACAGCGACATGGGCCGGCCGGCGCAGCCGGAAGAATTGTCGCCGGCCTATGTATTCCTGGCCTCACCGGTTACCGCCAGCTACATCAGCGGCGCAATCCTGCCGGTAATGGGCGGCCCACGCGGCTGATTGTATTGGCTGCGCCAAAGGGGAGGGGCACTGGCTCCCTCCCTTGCGCAACGCGCAGGGGAGGGTTGGGGAGGGTGCTGTTCGCAGGAACATCAAGCAACGCGCACAGCCACGGCCGAAGCCACCCCCTCCCAGCCTCCCCCTTCGCTGCGCCAAAGGGGAGGGGCACTTGCTCCCTCCCTTGCGCAGCGCGCACGGGAGGGTTGGGGAGGGGTGCTGTTCGCAGGAACATCAAGCAACGCGCACAGCCACGGCCGAAGCCACCCCCTCCCAGCCTCCCCCTTGGCTGCGCCAAAGGGGAGGGGCCTGACTCCCTCCCTTGCGCAGCGCGCAGGGGAGGGTTGGGGAGGGGTGCTGTTCGCAGGAACATTGAACAACGCACACAAGCCACAGCCGAAGCCCCCCCCTCCCAACCTCCCCCTTGGCTACGCCAAAGGGGAGGGCGCAAGGCAGCGCTCCTCGCGGATAATCCATGCCGCAATCCTCACTGGAAGCTCCGATGTCACAGCGGGAAAACTGTCGTGTGCTGGTGCTCGGCGGCTACGGTCACTTCGGCGCGCGCATCGTGCGTGCGCTTGCCTGTACGCCTGGAATCACCGTCATCGCCGCTGGCCGCAATCCTTCGCAGGCGGCAGCCAAGCTGCCGGGCGTGGATCTGACAACCATCGAGCTGTGCAGGCTGGATACCGCTGCGCTGGATTTTGAAGCCGAACTGGCCAGAACCAGGGCGGCGTTGGTGATCCACACCGCCGGCCCCTTCCAAGGCCAAGGTTACGAGGTTGCACAGGCATGCCTGCGCGCTGGCATGCATTACATCGATCTGGCCGACGGCCGTGATTTCGTTGTCGACTTTCCGCAGCAGTTGCAAGCCTTGGCACAGCAGAGCCAGCGTAGCGCCATCAGCGGCGCCAGTACCTTGCCGGCGCTTTCCAGTGCGGTCGTGGATGCACTCGCGCCGCAGTTCGAGCAACTGCACAGCATCGACATGGTGATTGCGCCGGCGCAGGCAACGCCCTTGGGCATGGCCACGGTGCGCGCGGTGCTGTCCTACTGCGGCAAACCTTTCCAATGCTGGATCTATGGCCGCTGGCAGACGCAGCTTGGCTGGACGGCGCCACAGCCGGTGCGCTTCGCCCGCATCGGTCCGCGCCTGGCTTCGCCCTGCGATGTGCCGGATCACACGCTGCTGGTGCAGCGCTATCCGGGCGTGGCGACGGTGCGTTTCCGCGCGGCACTGGAGTTGCCCTTCCTGTCGCGTTGCCTGGCGGCCATGGCCTGGTTGCGCGGCCATGGCCTGCCATTGCCGATGGGGGCATTGGCCGGTGTGTTTGCTCGTGCGGGGCGCTGGTTCGACCGCTTCGGCACGGACCTGGGCGGCATGCGCATCACCCTGCGCGGCCAGCGCGGTGGACTGGCGCATTGCCTGCATTGGGACCTGACCGCGCCGATGCTGCACGGCCCGGAGATCCCGACCTTCGCCGCCGTGCTGCTGGCGCGGCGTTTTGCGCGAGGCGAAGGGTTGCCCAGCGGCGCCCACGCCTGCATGGGCCTGCTTACCCTGGCCGAATTTGAAAGCGAGTTCGCGCGCTGGCAGATCGACAGCGGCGTGAGCTGAATAGTTCAGCCTGACAGCCGGCAGGGTGCCATCCGGGCTATTGACTACAAATGTAGGCAGAACTACCGTGACGACAAATGTAGTCACGGAGACGGCCATGCGCCGCAAGACCATCGGGGACCAGGAACTGGCCCTGCTGCAGTACATCGGAGAGAACGAACCCACCAGCGTTGGCGAGGTTGCCGCGCGCTTTGGTGAGGCCCGCGGCCTGGCCCGCTCCACCGTGCTGACGATGATGGAGCGCCTGCGTACCAAGGGCTACCTGCAGCGCGAACAGGACGAAGGCGTCTTCCGCTACAGCACCACGGCCGAGCAGCAGGAAGTGGTCAACGGCGCGGTTGGCAGCTTTGTCGAGAAGACCCTGCAGGGCTCGATCTCACCGTTTGTGGCGTGGATGTCGGAAAAGGCCGAGGTCAGCGACAACGAGTTGGCCGAACTGGAAGCGCTGGTCAGCAAGCTGCAATCGCAGCGCCGGGAGGATTGAGCCATGTCGATGACGCTTGAATTATTGGGCAGCCGGCTGTTGGCCACCAGCGTGCAGACCGCGCTGCTGGCGGGTGCAGTGTGGTTGCTGTGCCGCTACGTGCGGCGTCTGCCGGCCAGCACCCAATGTGCGCTGTGGTGGCTGGTGGCCCTGCAGGCCGTGGTTGGAGTGTTCTGGGCTTCGCCGCTGGAACTGCCGCTGCTGCCGGCCGCCGATGTCGTCAATGCCGCTCCGCTGATAGCGCAGGCTGCTGCAGCTGTACCGGCAACCGCCGCGCCCATCGTGGTGATGCAGCCCTTGCCGGCCGACAGCAGCTGGTCGTGGAGCCTGCTGCTGATGGCGATGTGGTTGGCAGGCGTGCTGGTGATGGCATTGCGCACCGCATTGGCACTGCGCACCAGCCGTGCCCAGCTGCGCGACGCGCAGCCTTGTCGCGATCACAAGCTCAACGCAGCGCTTGCGCTTGCGGCTGACGCACACGGTCTACGCCGCGCGCCGCGGCTGATGCTGAGCAATGCGATTGATTCGCCGCAGCTGATTGGTCCTTGGCGTCCGGTGCTGCTGCTGCCGGCGCGCGGTCTGCAGCGTATGGGCGATGACCAGCTGGACATGGCCTTGACCCACGAACTGGTGCACCTGCAACGCCATGACCTGTGGCTGGGCCTGGTGCCGGCCCTGGCGCAGCACCTGTTCTTTTTCAATCCTGTAGTGCACCTGGCCGCCCGCGAATACGGCATTGCCCGCGAAGCGGCGGTGGATGCCGCCGTCGTCGCCGGTGACCGCCATTGCCGTCAGCACTACGGGCGCCTGCTGTTGCAACTGGGCGTCGCGCCACGCCCGGGCGCCGGCCTGGCCAGTGCCTCGCCTACCTTTCTGAGTCTCAAGCGGAGATTGCTCATGTTGCAGAACACGTCCTCTTTCCCGCGCGTCGGTGCGGCCTTGATCCTCGCTGCCGTCGCCGTGGTCGGCGTTGCACCGCTGCGCCTGGTGGCCATGCCGGTACCGCCAGTGCCGCCCGCACCGCTGGCGGCGCCCGTCGCCCCATTGGCGCCCTTGGCAGCCCCGGTTGCTCCGGTTGCTCCGGTTGCGCCGCTTGCCCGTTCAGTGGTGCATACGGTGGTCGCAGGAGCAGCTGACGCTGCCGTGCCGCCGGCACCGCCTGCTCCTCCTGCGGCACCCGCATCGCTGGATATACCGCCAGCGCCCCCGGCACCGCCAGCAGCACCTGCTGCTCCGCTGCGTACGCAAGGCGTCATCCACCTTTCCAACAACCAGAACGATGGCTATGTACTGATCAAGGGCGACCACAACGTCATGAATGGCACGGTCGCCGATCTGCGCGAGGCCAAACAGCTGGACGATGGCAAGGGCGTGTTGCTGCTGCGCCGTGACGGCAAGCGCTATGTGGTGCGCGATGCAGCGACGCTCTCACGCTTTGAACAGCTGCACGCCGAAACCGTGCGTCTGGCTGATGCACAGGGTCGCTTGGGTGACCGCCAGGGCCGGCTGGGTGATCGTCAGGGTGAAATCGGTGAGCGTATGGGTGAGATCGGCGCACGGATCGGTGAGCTGGCGAGCGAACAGGCGGAGCTGGCGCTGAGCTCGGGCGAACGTACCGACGCACAGCGTCGCGCATCGGAAGCAGCACGTCGCAAGCTTGACCAGGCACGCGAGGAAATGGACAACCCGGCGATGCGTGCGGAGATGGAAAGCCTGGCGGCGCAGCAGACGGCGTTGGGCAAGCAACAGGCCGAGCTGGGCCGGCAGCAGGCAGCGGCCAGCGCCAAGGCCAATCGTGATGCCGAGCAGATGATCCAGCAGGCGATCAGCAGTGGGATTGCGCGGCCGATTGGTGGGTGATGGTTTGGGAGGGTTTGCTGGGCTCTGTTTTAGAGCAGAAGCAAAAGCACCCCTCCCCAACCCTCCCCTTCGCCTTCGGCGAAAGGGAGGGAGCAAGGCTTGACCCCCTCCCTTTGGCGTAGCCAAGGGGAGGGCTGGGGAGGGGTAAGTTCGTCGCAGCAATGTGCGAAGAACAGAAGCTCAGCGCTCAGCCTCCAACGCCAACTCCGCCCGCTCATCCGCTTCGGCCTGCACCAGTCTTAGGAACAGCTGCGCCAAGGTCACCACGTCCTGGTGATTGTGTTCACCGACACGGCGCAGATTGCGCGCGCTGCCACCGCGCAGGTAACCCAGCCAAGCTGCAGGCGCTTCCGAACCGGGAAGGTCATCCTCGCGCGCGATCAACAGCAGTTGCCGTTCGATGGTTGCCAGGCGGCAGTTTTCCCAGGTGCCGCGATAACGACGGCGGGTGGGGAACAGCAGATCTACATGATCCAACGCCGTGATCGGATCGCCACGCCGCGCCAGCCGATAACGCGTCTTCAACAACGGCGCGTCATAGCAGCGGCCGTTATAGCTGGACAGCACCGTGCTCGGCGCCAACCAGCTGGCAAACAGGTCCAGCATCGCGCTCTCGGCGCCCATCGTCGACATCAACAGCTGGCGCACGCGCAGGCCTTCACCGCGCGCTGCATCGTGATGCCAATCGGCGGCGCCGATCATGAACGCACGGGTGCCGGTGCCGCCGGCCAAGCCGGTGGTCTCGGTATCGAAGAACAATAGATCCTGCGGCGCGACGCTTTCTTCCGGGCGTTTGCTGAAGGCAAGTGACAAGGGCTGAGCGGGAATGGCCTGTGGGATGAAGGCTTCGATCAGATGCAGGCCCGGCGCGATCTCGGTGCCGGGCAGATCACGATCCACCGGCCCGCGTTCGACCGGTGCCGCAGGTGCGATTGCGCGGTTGCGGGTAGCCAACAAACGACGCAACGCAGCGCCATCCTGCGGCTGTGCGGGCTTGTGCTGGATCTGGTCGACCCAGCCAAACACGGAGCCGTCGCGCTGCGGCTCTTGTGGGCGCGGCGTCAGCCGCGAAGCCGACACAGCTTCTGATCCGGGTAGGAGCGGCGTAAGCCGCGAAGCCGGCAAAGCATCCGCAGCCGACGAAGAACCGGACGCATCCGCAGCAACAATTACGGCTGCAGCCTCCACCATCGGTGGCTTCGCGGCTGACGCCGTTCCTACAACAGGGGGGCGCTCGCCAGCTGTTGCAGGAGCCGCCGTCGACAGCCCCGCCTGCTTACGCAGGGCTTTGAGTTTGTCCAGGCTGAGGCTCATGGCAGCAGATCGAGTGCCTCGTCTGCGGCAACGGCCTGTACCTGCTCACAGCGCTCGGCCGATAGCAGCGATAACACCTTCAAGGCCAAGGAGCGCGGTGTCTCACCCTTCTCTTCTTCCTGTGCGGCCAGCACCGGGCCGACACAGGCCGGGCAACCGGCATTGCAGTCGCAGCGCTCCACCAGTTCCAGGGCACGCGTTACCAGCTCGCCCTGACGCAGCCACAGCGGCTCGCTGAGGCCAACGCCACCGGGGAAGTTGTCGTAGAGATACACCGTCGGCACGAAACTCTGCATCAGCTCCACCGCGCCTTCGCCGGCTTCGTTGCCACGCAACTGGCCACGGCCGGTCTGGTCGGCCACCGCAAACCAGGCACCGTCGCCGTTGCCCACCGCCTTCTGCAGATCGCGCGCATCGGCCATCACCGCGACGGTGGCGACGATATGCAGCGCATAGGCCGCGCCGAGGAAACCATCCAGCGCATCCTGCTTCTGCGCGAAACTGCGCAGCAGCGTGGCCTGCGGCAGCTGCCACCAGACCGAGGTGGTGTGCAGTTCCTGGTCGGGCAGGTTGACCGGGCCGTAGCCGATGTTTTCGTGTGTGTAGTAGCGGATCTTCTTGTAGCCGGCCACGCGCCGCACCACATGCACTTCGCCATGGTGCGAATCGCCGCGCCCGGCACCGTTGCCGTCGAAGCGGTCCAGCACCTTGAGCTTGGTGTAGTCGATGCTGTCGGTGTAATAGTCCACGTGCGTGCGGGTGACGTAAGCCTTGCGGCCGTCCCAGTCCAAACGCTCCACCTGGTACGGCGTGCTCTGCACCATGTGGATGGCGCCTTCGTACAAGGTGAGCGCGGCGGCGGAATAATCCACCTCGGCGATGATCTGCTGCTTGCCGTCGCTGCGGTCCACCACCACGAAGTTGCCGTCGGCCACCGCGCGCAGGCTCACTGCATTGGCGGGGTAACTGTCGGCAATCCACTCCCAGCGGTCGCCTTCCTGGTGCACCACTTCGGTTTCGGCCAGTGCCTGCAGGAACACCAGCGGGTCGATCGGGCCGAACGGTTCGCCGGCCAAGAACGGCAGCTCGAACGCGGCGCAGCGGATGTGATCGAACAGGATCAGCGGCTGGTCCGGCGAAATGCGCGCGTGCTCCGGCGTGGCATTGGCGAAGAAATCCGGATGCCGCACCACGTACTGATCCAGCGGCTGGCTGCTGGCGACCATCACGCCCAGCGCGGCCTGCTGGCGACGACCAGCACGACCGAAGCGCTGCCAGGTGGCGGCAACACTGCCGGGGTAACCATTGAGGATGACCACGTCGAGCGCGCCTATATCCACGCCCAGCTCCAACGCCGAGGTGCTGACGATGCCGTCGATGTTGCCGGCGCGCATCGCCCGTTCCACCTCGCGGCGCTCGGTCGGTAGGTAACCGCCGCGGTAGGCACGGATGCGCGCCGGCTTGCGCGGGTCGTTGTCGAAGATGTCCTTCAGGTACTTGGTCAGCACTTCCACCATCAAGCGCGTCTGCGCGAACACCAGCGTCTTCAGCCCACTCTTGATCGCGATGCGGGCGATGCGGTTGGCCTGCGAACGGGCAGATGCACGCAGGCCCAGATCCGGGTTGATGACCGGCGGGTTCCACAGCAGCACGTGCTTGGGGCCGGTGGGTGCGCCGGATTCGGTGATAGCGTGTACGCGTTCTTCGACCAGCGCCTCGGCGTGCGCATGCGGGTTGCCGATGGTGGCCGAGCACAGGATGAATTGCGGTTGCACACCGTAGAACGCGCAGATGCGCTTGAGCCGGCGCAGCACATTGGTGACATGGCTGCCGAACACGCCGCGATAGGTGTGGATCTCATCGATCACCACATAGCGCAGGTTCTCGAAGAACTGCGCCCACTTGGTGTGATGCGGCAGGATCGCCTGATGCAGCATGTCCGGGTTGCTGACCACGATGTCGCCGTGCAGACGGATCGCCTGGCGCGCATCGCCGGGGGTATCACCGTCGAAGGTGAAGGCTTTCACGCCCAGATCGCCGGCACGGTTCAGCTCCAGCAGCTCGGCCACCTGGTCCTGCGCCAGCGCCTTGGTCGGGAACAGATACAAGGCCTTGGCATTGCTCTGCATCGCCGCGCTCACTACCGGCAGCGTGTAGCACAGCGATTTGCCGGATGCGGTGGGGGTGACGATGGCCACGTGCTCGCCACGCTGGGTAGCGTCCCAAGCCTCCGCCTGGTGCGAGTACAGCTGCTCGATGCCGCGCGCCTTCAGGGCCGCCTTCAGCGCCTCGGGCACGTCATCGGGGATGGGCGCATAGCTGCCTTCGCGGCCCGGAATGGTGAAGCTGCCGGTGACCCGATCCTTGTAACGCCGCGCCAGGCGCTGGCCGAGCAGCGAGCCATCACGCGAAGGCAGGCCATCGGTGGTTGCCAGCGCCCGTTCGCTGGCTTCGGTGCGGGGAGCGAGGGAAAACGCCATGCACGCAACTGCCGATCAAAGATCACTATGGAACCACAAGGGTGTCTCACCCCGTGAGAAACCGATGGACCGCAACGCCGATACTGTCCCGCGTAGATGTGCGCCGTCCGTGCCGCAAGGCTGGAGGCAAGTGGTGCGGCTGCGGTCGATGCCGCGGCGGATGTTCGGCTGAATGGGTTGCAAGGGAAGGCGGGAGTGGATTGTCTTTAGCAGCTGCCGGGGCCGGCGCCGGGAGGCGGTTCCGCTACGCCAGCCGCATTTGTGCCGAGCCCCGCATTGCCGCCGGCGTCTGTGTTCAATACAGCGCTGCGCGGCCATGGCTAGATAGCAGGATCATTTTGCTGGGTAGCATGCATGCACCGTTTCTGCTTCGTCTGGTTGCTGACCATCCTGGCTTGCGTGGCGCCCGCAGGGGCGACAACCGGCGGCCTGGACTATCCGGCCACACCGGTGCAACCGGTCCAGGACCGGGTCGGCGGGCAGCGCCTCAGCGATCCCTACCGCTGGCTGGAACAGGACCCGCGCCAGTCGGCCGCGGTTGCCACCTGGGTGGCAGCGCAGAACGCGACCAGCCGCCGCTTCCTGGATGGCATTGCCGCGCGCGCTGCCATCGTCACGCGCCTGCAGGCGCTGGCGAAGGTGGAGAGCAGGTCATTGCCTCGCCGGGTGGGCAACCGCACGTTCTACAGCGGACGCGCGGCAGGTGATGAGCAGGTCAGCCTGTGGCTAGCCGTTGATGGCCATCCGGCACGGCGTCTGCTCGATCCCCTGCGCTGGGATGCGAAAGGCCGTATCGCGTTGTCGGGCTGGAACATTTCGCCCGATGGCCGCTACCTGGCCTATGGCACCCGCAGTTCGGGATCGGACTGGCGCAGCTGGCAGGTGATGGATATCGCCAGCGAAACGTTGCTGCCCGATCAACTGCGCTGGAACAAGTTCAGCGATGCATTCTGGTCAGCCGATAGCCGCAGCCTGTACTACACCCGCTTCCCGGAACCGGCCATGGGCAGCGAGTTCACCGCCGGCAACCGCGACCAGTATCTGGCCCGGCATGTGCTGGGCACGCCCGCAGCGCAGGACAGCGTGGTCTACGCCCAACCGGAAACACCGGACCATCTGTTCCAGGCCGGCCTGTCCGGCAATGGGCGTTGGCTGGTGATCAACAGCGGCTATACCGGCGGCGGTGCCTTTGTCGGCATCCGCGCGCTGCCCGGTGGCCCGCTGTGGCGGCCGTTCCAGCGCAGCGAACGGGTGGGCGTGAGATACCGCTATGCCGGCGCACGCGATGACCGCCTGTACTTCCAGACCAATGAAGGCGGACGCGGCGACCGCGTAGTGATGGTGCGTGCCGACCAGCCCGAGGCAGCGCCGCAGGAAATATTCGCCAGCGATGGCGGGGTGATCAAACAGGCATTCGTCAGCGACAGCCTGCTGGTGGTGACGCTGCTGCAGGATGCGGCGGACCACGTGCTGCTGGTGGATGCCGACACCGGCAAGCGCGAAGAGGTGCGTTTGCCGGACAAGGGCAGCGTTCATGCAATCACCGTTGCCGATGACCGTACCAGCGTGGATTTCCAGTTCACCTCGTTTGCCAGACCCACCGCGCAATGGCGCTATACGCGGGCCAAACAGGCCTTGTTGCCGATCTGGCAACCGGCGGTGTCGGTGACGCCGCAGGACTATGTCACCGAGCAGCTGCGGTTCCGCGCACGCGATGGCAAGTTGTTGTCGATGTTCGTGGTGCGTCGTGGCGACCTGCAGCCCTCATCACGGACGCCGGTACTGCTGCGTGGCTACGGTGGCTTCGGCCTGAACAGCACGCCATCATTCTCGGCCGAAGACGTGGCGTGGATGGATATGGGCGGCCTGTATGCCTATGTCACCCTGCCCGGCGGCGGCGAATATGGTGAGGCCTGGCACCGGGCCGGCATGCGCGAGCGCAAGCAGGCCGTGTTCGATGCCTATTTCGACGCGGCCGATCAACTGATCGCGCGCGGTTGGACCGCGCCCGGCCGCGTGGTTGCCTCCGGCGCCAGCAACGGCGGCTTGCTGGTGGGTGCGGCGATCACCCAACGCCCGGGGCTGCTGGGTGCAGCGCTGCCGGATGTGGCGGTGCTGGACATGCTGCGCTACCCGCACTTCGGCAATGGCGCCTTGTGGTCGGAAGAATACGGTTCGCCGGACGACCCCAAAATGCTGCCTGTGCTGCTGGCCTATTCGCCGTACCACAACCTGCGCGCCGGCCAGGCCTATCCGCCAACCTTGATCACCACCGCCGACACCGACGACCGGGTAGCGCCGGCGCACAGCTTCAAGTTCGCCGCGCGGCTGCAGTCGGTTGCTGCTGCGGATGTCCCCGTGCTGCTGTCGGTGGTGGAGGGCGCTGGCCATGGCGGCGGTGGCGGCGTATCGCAGGCGGTACAGGCCGGCGCGGACCGGTTGGCGTTTGCCGCCCAGGCGCTGGACATGCCGGCGCCGCCGATCACGAAGTGAATGCGATCACGTTCAGCGCACGCAACAAAATCTGAAGCTTGTATCCGTATCCTGCCTGTTCGGGTAACGGCGAGAGGCGGCAGTGGTGGCAGCACGCGCATGGCAGGGAGCAGTGGTGGCAGGGATGATGCTGGCTGGAACGGCACACGCACAGCAGGCAACGCCTGCCGAGCCTGCGCCTGCGGTGGATCAGGCCGGGACAAGCGCGGTGCCGCCGCAGGACAACGTCACCACCCTGGGCGAGGTGCGTGCCATCAAGCCCGAAGACGACCAGCCGCTGGACCTGTACCGCTTCAAGAACCCGGTGCAGGCCGCGCCCAATCGCTTCAGCAAGAACTGGAGCGAGCCACCCACGCCCGAACAGGTGGGTATGAGCGGCGGTTACGTGATGATGGGCATCGTTTACGGGGTTACCAAGGCCGCGCAGGGCCTGAACAAGCTCACCGGCGGCCCCGACCAGATCCAGTCCGCCATTGCCCGGCCGCCACCGGAACTGTCCGAGGATGAGCGCCAGCGGGCCGCCGAGTACTGCGCCGCCAACGGCTGCACCGCGCCCGAGCGCTGATGGTGGACTGTTCCAGACATGGCGGTTGGCCATGCTGCGGCCCTGTCCAGCCGTGTGGTATCGGCCGGATCCGATTAAAGTAGCGCCCATGGATAACCAACAGATTCCCGGCGGCCTGCTCATTGCCATCGAAGGCATTGATGGCGCCGGCAAGACCACGCTCGCCCATACCTTGGCCCAGCACCTGCGCGCAGCAGGGGCTGTAGTCGTTCTGGGCAAGGAGCCAACCAACGGGCCCTGGGGCACGCGCCTGCGCGCCACCGCCGCCACCGGCCGGTTGAGCCCGGAGCAGGAGGTGGAATACCTGCTGCATGACCGTCGCCAGCATGTGGAAGAGGTGATCGCTCCGGCTTTGGCCCGTGGTGAGGTCGTCATCCTCGACCGCTACTTCCCGTCGATGGTGGCCTACCAGGGCGCCGCCGGGTTGCCGCTGGACCAGATGTTGCAGGCCAATGATTTCGCCCCGCGCCCGAACCTGCTGCTATTGCTCGACCTGCTGCCGGAACAGGGGCTGGAGCGCATCCGCGCCCGTGGCGACAAGCCCAACCACTTCGAGACCGCGCAGAACCTGGAGCGCTGCCGGGTGATCTTCCAGCAGCTGGATCTGCCCAACAAGCAGCTCATCGATGCCAGCCAGAACGAGGCTGAAGTGCTGCGCGCTGCGCATGTGGCGATTGCCGCGGCGCTGGCGCTGCGCGTGGGTGCCGATGGCGCGCAGCTGCTGCAGAACGTGCAGGGTCTGGAGCTGTAGAAGGCTGTTGAATCTGTAGGAGCGGCGTAAGCCGCGAAGCTGACAATGCCTCAGGTGCAGGCAATACATGTCATCTGCTGATGTACGTGCTTCGCGGCTTGCGCCGCTCCTGCAGGCAGATGTTTGAATCCCACCGCGTGTGGGAGCGGCGTAAGCCGCGAGGCTGAGATTGTCCAAGCGCCGCCAGCGTGTGCCATCTGCTGATGTACGTGCTTCGCCGCTGACACCGCTCCCACAAACAACGAGAGCCTCCGGCTTGTCGCTCTTGGTATCCCATAAGCACATGACTTCTTCGCCTCAACGCCCACGTGCCAAGCCCGCCACTGCATCGGCACAACCGCTGCTGCATCCGCGCAATCGCCATCAGGGCCGCTATGACCTGGTGCGGCTAGTTGCGGTGAATCCGGCTTTGCGTGCGCACCTGATCCGCACGCCGGCCGGCACTGAAAGCATCGATTTCAGCAATCCGGCAGCCGTGCGCGAGCTCAACCGCGCGCTGCTGGCCAGTGACTACGGCATTCAGCATTGGGATATCCCCGATGGCTATCTGTGCCCGCCAGTACCGGGCCGGGTGGACTATCTGCACGGCTTGGCCGATCTGCTGGCTGCAGACAACAACGGGGTGATTCCTCGCGGCCAGGGCGTGCGCGCGCTGGACATTGGTGTTGGCGCCAACTGCATCTATCCGTTGCTGGGGCAGGCCGAATACGGCTGGCGTTTCCTCGGCAGCGATATCGATGCGGATGCGCTGCAGGCCGCCAATGCCAATGTGCAGGCCAATGGGCTGGATCATTTGATCGAACTGCGCCTGCAGCCTGCGCGCGGCAATCTGTTCGCCGGCCTGCTGCAGGCCGATGAGCGTTTCGAGCTGACGATGTGCAACCCGCCCTTCCACGCCTCGGCCAAGGAAGCGGCGCAGGGCAGCCAACGCAAGCTGCGCAATCTGGGTGGCGCGCAGGCACGCACCAGCAAGGCACCGGCGCTCAACTTCGGTGGTCAGGCCAACGAGCTGTGGTGCACCGGCGGCGAGGCCTCTTTCCTGCGGCGGATGATCCGCGAGAGCGTGGATATCCAGCAGCAGGTGTTGTGGTTCAGTTCGCTGGTTGCCAAGAGCGAACACCTGGCCGATTTCCACAAACAGCTGGGCAAGGTCGGCGCCGCCGAGGTACGCGAAGTGGCGATGGCACAGGGCAACAAGCAGAGCCGCTTTGTTGCCTGGAGTTTCCACTCAAGCGCAGAGCGCAAGACTTGGATGCAGCAAGCGCAGGCTTGAACCAGTGCACCGACAAGCACCGTAGCCCGGGTAAGCGCAGCGCACCCGGAGCTGTCAGCTGGCCGGCCGGAAAGAACTTCTGATCGCCGCTTCCCGGGTGCGCTGTGCTTAACCGGGCTAAGGTGAATCAGGCCGACACGCCGGCCAACACCGCGTACATCACCACGAAGGTGACCAGGAACAGATAGATGCCGCCGATGAAGGTATAGCGCAGCAGTGTCAGTATCGGGTTGCCGCCGTAGACGCGCTGCTGCATCCAGAACAGATACACCGGCACCGCAAACCACAGCAGCACGTACAGCCAGACGCAGATCGAACTGAGCACGGCATTGCCGATCGTGCTGCTGATGCCGGCAATGAGGAAGGTGGTCAGCAGCACCAGCATAAGCCAGCAATGGCTGTACAGCGCCACCACCAGGTGTTCCAGGTAACCCATCGATCGCCCTACATAGGCGATGCGCAACACCAGCGCGAAGATCGGCATCAGGAAGAACAGCGCACCAGGCAGGGCGGTGAGGATGGCCTGCACGTACAGATCCGTCTTGCTGCCCATGCGGTCGACATTGGCTTGGCCATTGGCCAGACGGTGGTTAAGCCAGTTGCTGACGAACGTCGGCCAGCCATCGAGCACGATGGGGTTGGTTTCCGGGTCCCAGGGCTTGCCGTTGACCGGGATGTTGATGAAGGTGCCCCTCTGGCCGGAAGCGGCGCGCGCGGCGGCGCGGTTGGCGCGTGCTTCCGCCGAGGGGCTGGCGGCCACGGGCTGCACGTGGGCTTCGATCTCGGCCGTGCGCTGGGCCGCCGACGCATTGATTGCAGCGGTGGCCATGGCAAAGCCGGCGGCTGCGGCGGGATTGCTCGTTTGCTGCTGTTCCAGCTGCGCCATCTGCGCGGCACGCAGCGTTTCCACTTCGGCCACGGTCTGCGCCTTGGCATAGGCCGGGTCGGCGTTGCCACCAGTGCCGAAGTCATCGGCATGCAGGGTCAGCTTGCCGACGAAGAAGGTGAAAATGGTGAGGATCACAAACAGCCGCAGCGGCTGCACATAGCCCACGCGCTGGCCTTTGAGGAAGTTGACCGTCACCCGGCCAGGCACCAGTAGGTCGCGCAGGGTGCGGAAAATGCGCCCGTCCAGATGCCAGAACGATTCGAATACCTCCTCGACCGCGTGCCCGAAATTCTTCAGCGGGTTATGCGCCGACTGCCCGCAGCCATGGCAGTAATGGCCATGCAGCGGCGTGCGGCAGTTCTCGCAGCTGCCATGGTCTGAAGCGGAGGGCACGACATCGGTCTGGCTCATGGGTGGGCGCGGCGGGCTGCAGGCAGAAGCCGCATACGATAACGGGCTTTGCCGAGTCTGTTCAGTGGCAGGTGCTAAAAACAATTAGCGAAGTAGAGCCCCTCTCCCGCCTGCGGGGGAGGGGTTGGGGTGGGGGGAAGCTCCTGGCAAGCAGACCCCAATCACCCACCCGCTACCCTCAACCGCCCCGAACCTTCCGATGCCACAAGGCATTGACGATCACCCAGCGCCCATCAAACCGGCCCATCTGCAGATGATCGATGAACCACGGGCTCTCCAACCGCACCGTCGCGATATCGGCATCCACCTGCAGCACCGTCACCGTACGCTGCCACTGCTCACGCGGCGTCTTCAATGCGCCGTCACGGGTGAAGCGGATCAACTCATCCGAGCTCATCCGCCCCAGGCCCAGGGTTTCATTGGGATTGGCAACTACATTCCTCTTGGCCAGATCCGGATGCAGCGCCCGCGTCACCCGCGCCACATCGCCTTCCAGCTGGCCGTCCATATAGTCGTAAGCCGTCGCCTCGATGGCCTGCAGCGTGGCCGCATCCGGCGGCGCCGCGATCGCGTTGCCAGCAAGGCAGAGCATTCCCACAACAAACACGCGTAGTGCAGTGGACCGCATGGCTGGCTCCTGAGGGTGATGGTTGGGGAATCGTGGCAGTTACTGGCGGGGATGCAATGGGCTGGAGGTCATCAAGATTTCGGCGAACATAAAATGCTGGCCTCTCCAATCCGCCCGGCCCGAACGCACAGCCTTCGGTGGTTCATCAGGCCGCGCGCCAGTGGCGCGCACGCAGGCCTTCGTCACCCCTGCGCGCTGCGCAAGGGAAGGGGCGAATAGTTGCGCTGCCTTGCTCCTCCCCTTTGGCGGAGCCAAGGGGGAGGTTGGGAGGGGGTGTTTTTGCGTCCCCGTATTTGATCTGCCCAATACCGTCGCAATAAAGCAAAACGCCACGCATTGCGTGGCGTTCTGCTTTCAACAACTGCAGCAATCGATCAGGGCATCACAGGCGGCGTATAGGTCAGCGTCGCGCCCAGTGCCCACAACAACAGCAGTACCAGCGGTGTGTGCACCAGCAGCTGCACGAAGGTGAAGCCGATCAGGTCGCGTGCCTTCAGGCCGAGCACGCCGAGCAGCGGCAGCATGTAGAACGGGTTGATCAGGTTGGGCAGGGCTTCTGCAGCGTTGTAGATCTGCACCGACCAGCCCAGGTGGTAATGCAGGTCATTGGCCACCTGCATCACGTACGGGGCCTCGATGATCCACTTGCCACCGCCGGACGGGATGAAGAAGCCCAGCACCGCCGAGTAGCTGCCCATCAGCAGCGCATAGGTGTCGTGGCTGGCGATCTGGGTGAAGAAGGTGGAGATGATGTGGGCCACGCTATGGCCTTCGCTGCCGTTGACCGTGGTCATGATGGCGGCGATGGAGCCGTACAGCGGGAACTGGATCAGCACGCCGGTGGTGGACGGCACTGCGCGTGATACGGCATCAAGGAAGCTGCGCGGGCGCCAGTGCAGCAGCGCGCCGGCCATCAGGAACAGCAGGTTGTAGGTGTTCAAGCCAGAGATCGCCTGGATGGCCGGCTTGGTGCTGAATTCGTGGATCAACCAGCCTGCGGCCAGTGCCACCAGCAGCAGGATCAGCAAGGGGCTGTGTTCCAACCATTCGCCGGGGCGGGTGGGCTTGGTTTTGGCCGGTGCCGCATCGGTGGTGACGTCCACGCCGCAGTCAGCGGCATCCTTTGCGGAGTTGGCGGCCGGCGCGGTGACATAGGAAATCACCAGCGACACCAGCACCAGTGCGGCCAGCAATACGCCGGATTGCCACAGGAAGATGGTTTCGGTGAACGGAATGACGCCGGTGATCGACAGGATCGACGGCGGCAGGCTGGCCGGGTTGGCCTGCAGCTGCGCGGCCGACGAGGACAGGCCCAGCGCCCATACCGCGCCCAGGCCGAGATAGGCGGCAGCACCGGCGGCGCGGTAATCCATCTTCAGCTCGCTGCGGCGTGCCAGGGCGCGCACCAGCAGGCCGGCGAAGACCAGACTCAGGCCCCAGTTCAGCAGTGAGGCGGTCATCGACACGATGGCCACCAGGGCAACGGCGGTGCGGCCGTTGTTGGGCACACGCGCCAAACGGTCGATCAGGTGCGAGGCGGGGCCGGACGAGGCCACCACATAGCCGCCGATCACCACGAAGGCCATCTGCATGGTGAAGGGGATCAGGCTCCAGAAGCCGTCACCGAAGGCCTTGGCGGTTTCGGTAGGCGCGGCGCCGATGGACAGTGCGGCCAGCGACACGGCGGCCAGGGCGAGGGCGGCAAACACCCAGGAGTCGGGGAACCAGCGCTCGGCAAAGTTCGCGCAGCGGATGGCGAAGCGCGCCGAGGCGGTGTCTTGGGTGGTGGATTGCATGGGCTACTACCGTGTGGAAACAACCGGGGGACGGTAGCGCGGCAAGGGCGATGCGCGGAACTGGACCTTCGGATAGTGCCTGCGTATTCATGCAAAAAACGGCGCCTGCGGGCAGGCGGCGTCTTGTTGCAAGTTGCGGGCTTACTTTCCGGCCATGAGCTTGGTGTAGCCGGTGATCAGGTTGCGGTAGTCGGGGATGTGGTTGGAGAACAGCGCGCCCAGGCCTTCCACGTCATTGCGCCAGTCGCGGTGCAGCTCGCAGGCCACGCCGAACCAGGTCATCAGCTGCGCGCCGGCCTGTTCCATGCGGCTCCAGGCGGCCTGCTGGGTCATGCTGTTGAAGGTGCCCGAGGCATCGGCGACGACAAACACTTCGAAGTCCTCGGCCAGCGCCGACAGCGTCGGGAACGCTACGCAGACTTCGGTGACCACGCCGGCAATCAGCAGCTGCTTCTTGCCAGTGGCCTTGACCGCCTTGACGAAGTCTTCGTTGTCCCAGGCATTGATCTGGCCGGGGCGGGCGATATACGGCGCATCCGGGAACAGTGCTTTCAGCTCCGGCACCAAGGGGCCGTTCGGGCCATCTTCGAAGCTGGTGGTGAGCAGGGTGGGCAGCTTGAAGTACTTGGCGATGTCGGCCAGCGCCAGCACGTTGTTCTTGAACTTGTCCGGGTCGATATCGCGGACCAGCGACAGCAGGCCGGTCTGGTGATCGACCAGCAGTACGGCGACGTTGTCCTTGTCGAGGCGGGTGTAAGGCTTGCTCATGGGAGGCTCCTGATTCTCCTTCCCCCTCCGGGGGAAGGTGCCCCGAAGGGGCGGATGAGGGTGCGATTGCAATGCATCGTTGAACGTTGAAATGCACGGGTTGTTAGCGAGTGCTGGCTTCGTTTGCCCTCACCCCAACCCCTCTCCCGAGGGAGAGGGGCTTGAAGCGTTACGCCGCCATCTGACCGAAGCGGCCGGAGTTGAAGTCATCCATCGCCTGACGGATTTCTTCCTGCGTGTTCATCACGAACGGGCCGTAGCCGGCGATGGGCTCATCGATAGGCTCGCCGGCCAGCACCAGCACGGTGGCGTCGGCATTTGCCTCCATTTCCACCTCACCGGCAGCGCGGTCGAACAGCACCCGCTGGCCTTCGCGGACAAGCTGGCTGCCGTTGAACTGCACGGTGCCGTGCAGCACCACCATCGCCACGGTGTGGCCCTGCGCGAACTGCAGGGTGGTGTGCTTGTCACGCGACAGGTGCAGGTCCCACACGTCCATCGGCGTATGCGTGCGGGCCGGGCCGCGTTGGCCGCCGAACTCACCGGCAATCACCCGCACCGTGCCGGCGTCATCGGCCAGCGGCACCACCGGAATGTCGGCATTGCCGATGTTCTGGTAGCCCGGCGCGGCCATCTTGTCCTTGGCCGGCAGGTTGACCCACAACTGCACCATCTCCAGCTTGCCGCCGCGCTGGGTGAACGCCTCGGAATGGAACTCCTCGTGCAGGATGCCGGAGGCAGCGGTCATCCACTGCACGTCGCCCGGGCCGATCTCGCCACCGGCGCCGGTGGAGTCGCGGTGCGCCACTTCGCCGTCATAGACGATGGTGACGGTCTCGAAGCCACGGTGCGGGTGCTGGCCCACGCCGCGCGGGGTGTCGGTGGGGCTGAATTCGGCCGGGCCGGCATGGTCCAGCAGCAGGAACGGACTGAGCTGGCGGCCATGGGTGTTGTACGAAAACAACGAACGGACCGGGAAGCCATCACCTACCCAATGCGGGCGGGGGGCGCTGTACAGGCCACTGATCTTCTTCATCTGTCTGCTCCTTGGGCGGCGCGGGGAGTGCGCCAGCGCTGGAGTAAAGATAGATTTGGGACGATCATGCCGGTAGTCGGCAAAAAGTGGTCTCATAGTCCTATTTGGTGAACGCTGGAGCCGGCATGCAGGACCTGAACGACCTGTACTACTACGCCAAGGTGGTCGAGCACGGCGGTTTTGCCCCGGCCGGGCGCGCGCTGGGCGAGCCCAAGTCCAAGCTCAGCCGGCGCATCGCGCTGCTGGAAGAACGCCTGGGCGTGCGGCTGATCCAGCGTTCCACCCGCCACTTCTCGGTTACCGAGGTCGGCCAGACCTTCTACGCCCACTGCCGGGCCATGCTGGTCGAAGCCGAGGCCGCCGCCGAGTCGATCGAGGTAACCCGCTCGCAGCCGCGCGGCGTGGTGCGGGTCAGCTGCCCGACCATGCTGCTGGATTTCCGGGTGGCAGCGATGGTGGCTGATTTCATGGCGCACTGCCCGGATGTGGAAGTGCACCTGGACGCCACCAATCGCCGCGTCGATGTCATTGCCGAAGGCTTCGACGTCGCCATCCGCGTGCGCCCGCCGCCGCTGGAAGACAGCGAGCTGGTGCTGAAGGTGCTGGCCGAGCGCACCCAGTGCCTGGTGGCGGCACCCTCGCTGCTGGACACGCATGGCCACGCGCACGGCCCGGCCGATCTGCATCAATTGCCCAGCGTTGCGCTGGGCGTGCCGCAGGGCGAGCATGCCTGGCGCCTGATCGGCCCTGACGGCGCCATTGCCGAAGTGCCGCATCATCCCCGCTTGATAACCCGCGGCATGCTGGCGTTGCGGGCCGCAGCGTTGGCGGGCGTGGGCGTGGCGCAGTTGCCAACGATGATCGTGCGCGATGCGCTGCAGGCTGGGCAGCTGGTCAATGTGGCCCCGGGATGGGCACCGCCGAAGGAGATCATCCACGCGGTGTTCCCGTCACGGCGTGGCCTGCTGCCGTCGGTGCGTTTGTTCATCGATCACCTGGCCGCATCGTTCGCGGCGCTGGATGAGTGCTGAGCGGCAAGTTGTTGATGGTCACGGAAATTGAACGCCGGCTTGGCAAGACTATGCAATTCGCACAAAGGGAGTTGCTGCATGCGTGTTGCTGTCGTGTCACTGGCCTGTGCCACCGTTCTGGTCGCTGCCTGCGGGCGTGGGCCATCCCCCGATAAAACCGTTGTCGCAACGCCTGAATCAGCCGCTGCGGCAGCCCCGGCAGCAGCACCCGCCGGCACCGAAGTGCTCACCGCAGGCAGCATCGAATTCCCGGTGATACCGACCATCATGGTGCCCAGCATCATCGGCAGTGGCCCGGCGCAGAAGCGCCTGGAGTTGTCGATGCAATCGCTGATCGATCCGCTGGCCGGCATCAGCGTGCGTCCGGCCAACTGCGCCACCGACGGTGGCCTGGTCAATGAAAGCGGCTTCACCAATGTCGATGCGCAGGGCAACCTGGAGCGCGTAGGCGGGCATGGCGTATTCAATATCGGCGCCGATGGCAGCGGTCAGGCGGTCACCGGCGACGGCGTGGTGGAAGTGAAGCCCGATGGCAGCGGGAGCGTCGTCAACGATGCCGGCACCTTCGAAGTGAATGCGGATGGCTCCGGTACCTATGTGGGCAGCCACGGCAATATCGAACTGGATGGCAAGGGCGCCGGCAGTTGGGTGGGTGGCTTTGGCACCATCGAGAACCACGGCGATGGTTCGGGCAGCTGGGTGGGCGGCGAGGGCAGCATCGAGATCAATGCCGATGGTTCGGGCAAATGGATTGGCGGCCCGGAGGGCATCGTTGAAAACCGTGGCGACGGAACCGGCACCATCGGTGCGGTGCCGCGCGAAGTGAAGATGGCGCCGTTGCCGCCCTTGCCGCCAGCCGGCAAGTTCCCGCTGCTGGACAAGTTCAAGCCCTCCGGGGCGCCGTGCGGTTACGTCATCATCCTCAATGACAAGGTCTTGTTCGATTTCGACAAGGACGTCATCCGTCCCGACGCCGGCAAGGTGCTGGATGTGCTGGCGACGGCGCTGGGCAAGGTGCCTTCCAGCGCGATGGAGATCCGCGGCCATACCGACGCCAAGGGCAGTGACGACTACAACCAGAACCTGTCCGAACGCCGCGCACAGGCGGTGCTGGCAGCGTTGCGCGAGCGCGGCAGCGCTACCGATGCCAGCGCGCACGGTTATGGCGAATCGCAACCGGTTGCACCGAATGAGGTTGATGGTAAAGACAACCCAGGCGGCCGGCAGTTGAATCGCCGCGTGGAGATATTTGTCCGCACGTAAATCCAGGCTTTGTTTGTGGGAGCGGCGTAAGCCGCGAAGCCACTGTTGCTGTGTAGGAGCGGCATAAGCCGCGAAGCCCCTGTTCCCTCCGAAGCAGCAGCCAGCCAGATCCACATCGAGGCGACGCGGATCACCAGCAATGCCGAACCCACAGGCATTGCAGGCTTCGCGGTTTACACCGCTCCCACAACAACCAGAACCCGCAAAGCCAAAACCCGCACAGATGACCAACGGCCCGTGTCATGCCCTGCAGGCTTGTCGCATCATGGCCCTCTCAGATAAGCGAGAGGTTGCTGATGCATGTGTTCCGTCCTGCAGTACTGGGGGTGGCCCTGATGGCCGCCATGGGTTTGGCCTGTGCGTCGCCGCAGGTGGCTGACGTGGATGCTCGCGGAGTGACGATCAGCGAAGCCGCGTACCCGGGCACCATCCGCCTGGAGGTCGACGCCACCGACCTGGGCCAGCGTGTGTTCAAGGTGCGGCAGACGGTGCCGGTACAACCGGGCCTGCAGCGCTTCCATTACCCGGCCTGGTTGCCGGGCAGCCATTCGCCCACCGGTCAGATCGAGAAACTGGCCGGCCTGGTGATCAATGCCAACGGCCAGCGCCTGCAGTGGCTGCGTGACCCGCTCGATGTCTACACCTTCAACGTGCAGGTGCCCGAGGGCGTGAGCGAACTGCGCATGGACTTCCAGTTCCTCAGCCCCACCGATTCGGCGCAGGGCCGCACGGTGATGACGCCGAACATGCTCAACCTGCAGTGGAACGCGATGCTGCTGTACCCGGCCGGCCACGCCGCGCATGCCATCACCTACCAGGCCAGTGCGCGCTACCCGCAGGGCTGGGACGCGGCCAGCGCGTTGACCGTGGCCAGCCGCACTGGAGACACCGTCAACTACGCGCCGACCAATCTCGAAATCCTGGTCGACTCGCCGGTCTTCGCCGGCCGCTACCACCGCATGTTCGAGCTGGCCCCAGCCGGCACCCGCCCGGTGCGCCTGAATGTGTTTGCCGACCGCGCCAAGGACCTGGAAGCCAAGCCCGAGCACATTGAACAACACCGCGCGCTGGTCACCCAGGCACGCAAGCTGTTTGGTGCCGAGCATTACGACCACTACGATTTCCTGTTCGCGGTGACCAACCAGCTTGGCGGTATCGGCCTGGAACACCAGCGCTCCAGCGAGAACAGCGAAGACCGTGACTACTTCAGTGGCTGGGATGCGAAGATCGGCAGCAGCGATCTGCTCGGCCACGAATACACCCATTCCTGGGATGGCAAGTACCGCCGCCCGGCCGACCTGGCCACGCCGAACTACAACGTGCCGATGCAGGGCAGCCTGCTGTGGGTATACGAAGGCCAGACCCAGTACTGGGGCAATGTGCTGACCGCCCGCGCCGGCATCCGCCCGCAGGAAGCCTCGCGCGATGCCCTGGCGATGGTGGCGGCCACCTATGCCGATAACCGCCCCGGTCTGGAGTGGCGCTCGCTCGGCGACACCACCAACGACCCGGTGATCGCCCGTCGCAAGCCCAAGCCCTATCGCGGCTACCAGATGAGCGAGGACTACTACCAGGGCGGGCAGATGCTGTGGCTGGAAGCGGATGTGCGCCTGCGCACGCTCAGCGGCGGCAAGCGCAGCCTGGACGATTTCGCCAAAGCCTTCTTCGGCCAGAACGACGGCCAATGGGAACGTCCTGACACGTATACCTTCGAAGATGTCGCCGCGACCCTGGAGCAGGTGCAGCCCACCGGCGACTGGTCGAAGTTCCTGGGGGAGCGTGTGGATCATCGCGCCGGCCTGGTTGGCGGAATCGAGGCCGCGGGTTGGAAGCTGGTCTACAAGGACAAGCCCAGCGCCTACTTCAAGGCAATGATGAAGGGCCGTGGCGCCAACTTCATCTATTCGCTGGGCGTGTCGCTGAGCCCGGCCGGTTACGTCAATGAAGTGCGTTGGGACAGCGCCGCGTTCAACGCCGGCGTTGGCACCGGCATGCAGGTGCTGGCAGTGAATGATCTGCAGTACAGCGCCGACGAACTGGAAGAAGCGGTACGCGCGGCCAAGGACAGCAAGCAGCCGGTACGCCTGCTGGTCAAGGAAATGGATGTCTATCGCACGCTGAGCATCGACTACCACGATGGCCTGCGTTACCCAACGCTGGAACGCATCGAAGGCAAGGCCGACTACCTGACCCCGATCTTCACCGCCCGCAAATAAAGCACCTCATGCGCCCCTTGCGGGGCATCCCCGCCTTCGCGGGGACGGCCCTTCTCCCGCAAGCGGGAGAAGGGCTAAAGCAGAGCCAAGCGATACCTGTAGTGCCGAGCCATGCTCGGCAGAGGCTTTACCGCAAAACCAAAAGCCCCCCTCATCCGCCCCTGCGGGGCACCTTCTCCCGCTTGCGGGAGAAGGGACAAAGCCAAAAGCCAAAAGCCAAAAGCCAAAAGCCAAAAGCCAAAAGCCAAAAGCCAAAAGCCAAAAGCCAAAAGCCAAAAGCCAAAAGCCAAAAGCCAAAAGCCAAAAGCC
>NZ_JBDJMY010000045.1:0-36193 GCF_039674165.1 Stenotrophomonas terrae | reverse complement strand
CCTACAAACAGCTTGTGACCCCTGCTTTTCATTTGTAGGAGCGGCGTCAGCCGCGAAGCAGGCACATCATCAGATTGCACAACTACCAGCAACTTCAACAATGTCAGCTTCGCGGCTTATGCCGCTCCCACAACGAGCGCAGTGCTGCTGCGACCAGGCACTCAAACCAGTCCGCGCACCACGGCGGAATCCTGCGCCGACGCCTGCGTACCTTCGCCCTCGCCCGCCGCAGCGGCAAACGCCAGGCGGCGCTCATCGCGCACGAAGAACGAGGCCAGCAGGCCAATCGCCACCAGCACCGCGATCACGGTGAACGCAACGTGGTAATTGCCGAAGTGGTCAAACATCACCGCGGTCAACCAGATGCCAAGGCCTGCGGAGGTGGCATCCATCAGCGAGATCGTGCCGAGGATCTTGCCGGCAGCACTCAGCCCGAACGCCTCGACGATCTGCAGCTGCAGGATCGCGTACAGCCCGCCCCACCCCAGCCCCATCACGATCAAGCCGGTCCACAGCAGGTCACGGTGCTGCAGGGCGATGATCACCGAGCCGACCGCCATCAACGCCACGTTGCAGACGAACACCTTCTTGGACGTGGTCACGTCGGCCAGAAAGCCGAACAGGAACTTGCCGACCATGCCCAGGCCGAACAGCAGGAACATGCCGTTACCCGCCTGCTCACCACTGAAGCCCAGGTCCTTCATGTTGAGGATCAGGTGCGAGGACAGCGACATGATTCCCCAGAACGTGGTCACCGCCACCACCGCCAGCGCCCAGAAGGTACGGGTGCGCAGCGCCTGCCCGTAGCTGAGATCCGGCAGGCTGCTGCAGCAGCCCGGGCCGGCATTGTTGCTGGCCTGGCCTTCGCCCCAACGGCGCAGGCCCTTGCCATCGGGCGAGCGCACCAGCGCCAGGCACAGCACGAACAACGCCACCGGTATCACCGCCATCAGCAGGAAGCTGCCGCGCCAGCCATGCTCGGGCAGCAGCGCGATGATGATCTTGGGCACCAGCATCCCACCCAGGCTGCTGCCGACCAGGGCGATGCCCAGCGCCGTGCCACGGCGGGTCTGGAACCACTGCGAGACCATGATCACCGCCACGCTCAGGCCGCTGCTCACCACCACCGCGGCGAAGCCGACATGGATCAGATAGACGTGGGTGATGGAATGCACCTGCGAGTAGGCCGCATACAGCACCGCCAGCAGCACGCTGCCGAACAAGGCCAGGCTGCGCACTCCGATACGGTCGATCAGCGCGCCGACAAACGGCGACATCAGCGCGGCCAGCAGCAGGTTGAACATGTCACGGAACTTGAGCTGGCCACGGCTCCAGCCGAATTCATCCAGCAATGACGGGTCGAAGGCCGTGATCCCGGTCATGGTCATGCCATTGGAGATCGCCAGCATCAACATGGCCACGATGCAGATCAGCCACGGGTAGAAACGTTTCATCGGCACACCTGTTGCGAAAGGGTGAACGGGGAACGCATGCCACTACAACAATGTCCGGACAAAGAATGGCACAGACCGGCCGCCGGATGTAGCCCATGAAGCCGATTGCGGCATCGGTCAAATATAGTTATATAGATATATCATTAAGATTATTCCGAGCTGCCAGGCCTGCTGCCGTGGACCCGTTCACCACCCAATCCCTGGAGGGCATCCTCCGCCGCGACGTGCACGCCCCGCTCTATCACCAGCTGCAGTGCTTCCTGCGCGGGCTGATCGAGCGCGGCGAGATCGGCGATGGCGAACAGCTGCCACGCGAGGAAGAGCTGGCCCGGCGCCTGCGCATCTCGCGGGTGACGGTGCGCCAGGCCCTGCAGCTGCTGGCCGATGACGGCCTGCTGGTGCGCCAGCGCGGCCGTGGCACCCGCGTGGTGGGTGGCAAGGTGCGTACCTCGACCATCCCCATGCCGCTGAAGACGCCGCTTGGCGAGCTGATGCACACGCTGGACACGCTGGCCGGCAATACCCAGGTGCGGCTGCTTGGCTGGGAATGCATCGTGCCACCCGAGCCCATCCGCGAACTGTTCGGCAGCGCGGTCGATGAGCCGCTGGTGCGCTGCGTGCGTGTGCGCAGCCGCCACGGCCATCCGTTTGGCTACTACGGCAGCTGGACCCGCACCCGGCACCCGGACTTCAATGCCGAAAATCTGGCCTATGGCTCGCGCATCGAGCTGTTCCGCCGCTGCGGCATCGAGGTGAGCAAGGTGCAGCAGACCGTGTCGGCGATGCGCGTGGGCGCGCTGTCGGCGATGCATCTGCAGATGGCGACCGGGCAGGCGGTGATGACGCTGGAGCGGCGCTCCTTTGATGCCAACCAGCACCTGCAGGATCTGCTGGAAATCCAATACCGCCCAGACCAGCTGCGCTACCAGATGCGCCTGGACTACGAAACCAACAACCCGGAGACGTCCGCTTGAGTGCGACTGTGCGTGCAACGCTTGCCGAAAAAATTCTCGCCCGTGCCTGCGGGCGTGAGGCCGTGCGTGCCGGTGAAATCCTCACCGCCAAGCTCGACCTGTTGATGATGCACGACTCCGGCGGCCCACGCCGGGTGGCCTCGCGGCTGGAAAAACTCGGCGCCAAGGTGTGGGACCCGAACAAGGTCGTGGTTGTTTCCGACCACTTCGTGCCGGCGGTGGACATGGAAAGCGCGGATATCCTCGCGCTCACCCGCAAGTGGGCGCAGGCACAGGGCGTCACCCATTACGACATGCTCGGCATCTGCCACGTGGTGCTGCAGGAACACGGCCATGTGCAGCCGGGCATGTTCTGCGTGGGCGGCGATTCGCACTCGCCCAGCGGCGGTGCCTTCGGTGCCTTCATGGTCGGCATGGGTGCCACCGACATCACCGGCGCACTGGTCACCGGCGAAGTCTGGCTGCGCGTGCCGCAGACCACCCGCGTGCAGCTGGACGGCGCACTCGCCGCCGGCGTCAGCGCCAAGGATGTGATGCTGATGCTGTGCGGCCAGTACGGCATGGGCAACGAAGGCCAAGTGTTCGAATACGGCGGCAGCGCAGTGCAGGCGATGCCGATGCACGAGCGTCTGACCCTGTGCAACATGGCCGCCGAACTGGGCGCGGAAACCGGCATCGTCGAGCCCGACGCGACCACGCTTGCGGCACTGGAACTGGCCGGCAAGCCCTTCCACGGCGATCTTGCGCATTGGCGCAGCGATGCCGACGCCAATTACCTGCATCACTACCGTTACGACGCCGCGCAGATAGCACCACACGTGGCCGCGCCGCACAGCCCGGCCAACAGCCGGCCGGTGGGTGAGCACGGCAAGGTGCATATCGACCAGGCTTATATCGGCGCCTGCACCGGCGCCAAGCTCACCGACCTGCGCATGGCCGCCGAGGTGTTGAAAGGCCGCAAAATCGCCAAGGGCACGCGTCTGCTGATCGCCCCGGCCTCGGTGGCGATGACCGCACAGGCCGCTGCCGAAGGCACCCTGGCCACGCTGACCGCAGCCGGTGCGATCCTGCTGCCGTCCGGTTGTGGCGCCTGCGCCGGCATGGGTGCGGGCATGCTCAGCAGCGGCGAAGTGTGCATGTCCACCACCGCGCGCAACTTCAAGGGCCGCATGGGCTCGGCCGAGGCGCAGGTGTATCTGGGCTCGCCGTACAGTGTTGCAGCGGCGGCGGTGAAGGGCGAAATCTGTGATCCGCGCGAACTGCTGGGAGAAGGCGCATGAACGTCCGTGGCAAGGCCTTTGTCTTCGGCGACCGCATCGACACCGATGTGCTGGCGCCCGGCCCGTATATGCGTGAACCGATGAGCGTGCTCGCCAGCCATTGCCTGGAAGCGGTGGACCCGGCGTTCGCCAGTGAAGTGCAGCGCGGCGACATCGTGGTCGGCGGCGAGTCCTTCGGTATTGGTTCCTCGCGCGAACAGGCGGTGCAGGCGTTGGCCGAACTTGGCGTGGGCGCCATCATCGCCAAGTCATTCGCGCGCATCTTCTATCGCAACGCGCTCAACCTCGGCGTACCGGCACTGGTGTGTGCGAATCTGGAAGCATCGCGCGGCGATGAACTGGAAGTACGCCCGGTGGAAGGACGCATCATCAATCACACCAGCGGCCGCGAATTCGGCTGCGAGAAAATCCCCACCGAGCTGATGGAAATCGTCGCCGGCGGCGGCCTGATGCCGTGGCTTGAACGCAAACTGGCCGCGGAGCGCCGCACATGAAGCAAGGCATCATCCACGCCACCTTGATAGCACCGGACCTGCAGCAGGTCTGCGATGCCTATGTCGCGCAGCTGGACCTGCAGGTGCAGCAGCAAGCCACGCTCAGCACCGACGATGCCGCCGCGTTGGATCTGCATGATCTGGCCGGGGCGCCGCTGGCCTGGCTGACCAACAGCGCAGGCGAGCCCGTGTTGCGGGTGGTCGAGGACCCCGCTGCGGTCGTCGCCGAACCGATGTTCCGCCACGGCTGGCTGTCACTGGAAGTGCTGGTGGGCGACATCGACACCCTGGCAGCGGGACTGCAGCCACCGTTCAAGGTGCTGGGCGCGGCCGCCAATCTGGAACTGAGCGATGCCATCCGCGCCGCGCAGGTGCTTGGCCCCTGCGGCGAGCTGTTGTATCTCACCCAGATCAAGGCGCAGGTGCCGCCGTTCGATCTGCCGATGACGGACGCCAGCGTGGCGAACACCTTCATCGGCGTGATGACCACGCCTGATCGCGATGCCTCGCAACATGCGTGGTCGGCGTTGCTGGGTGCGAAAGGCTGGGCTTTCGATACCAAGATCACCGTGCTCAATCGTGCCTATGGCAAGCCACTGGAGGGCCGCTTCCCGGTCGCCGTGGTGCCGATGCCGGGCCAGTGCATGGTCGAGATCGATCAAGTGGAACTACCGGCTGCCGCCCCGCGCCGTCATGCGGGTCAATACAGTCTTGCGCTGCGTTTGCCGGCGGTGGCAGATGGCGCGCTACGCGATGCTGGTTGGGAAGTGACGGTGGTCGGCGCACGACGCAGTCTGCGCGGGCCCGCTGGCGAGCATGTGGAGTTGCTTGCTGGGTGAGTTTGGGGTTGAGGCGTAGAGCTTTAAGAGCACCCCTCCCCAACCCTCCCCTGCGCTGCGCGCAAGGGAGGGGGCTGTTCGCCGCAAACTTTCAGACCTTCGCGGCGCTGCCTTTGCCCCCTCCCTTGCGCGCAGCGCAGGGGAGGGTTGGGGAGGGGTGCCTTTTGCATTAACCCCATGACCTTTGCCATGTGTAACCGCCGCTACACAGGCATAGCGTCAGCGCTTACCCCGAACGCGTGAGGTCGAGCAATGCGGATCCAGCTCCTGGCAGCAGCCATCGCCGTCGTCTGCACTGCCGGCATGGCAAGCAGCGCTACGGCGCAGGTCTCGCCGATGACGCCGGACATCACCGGCAAGAAGTTTGTCGCACCCGAACCGGCGCGTGACTTCATCAAGCGCGAGGTGATGATCCCGATGCGTGACGGGGTCAAGCTCTACACCGTCATCATGATCCCCAAGGGCGCGCACAACGCGCCGATCCTGTTCACCCGCACGCCTTACAACGCGGCCGGCCGGGTGGACCGCACGCCGGGCGCCACGCGCCTGGTCGACGCGCTCGCGCAGGGCGATACGGTGTTCGCGGAAGACGGCTATATCCGCGTGTTCCAGGACGTGCGTGGCAAGTACGGTTCCGAAGGCGACTATGTGATGACGCGGCCGCCACGCGGGCCGCTCAACCCCGGCAAGATCGATCACAGCACCGACGCCTGGGACAGCATCGACTGGCTGGTCAAGCACCTGCCCGAGTCCAATGGCAAGGTCGGCATGCTCGGCTCGTCGTACGAAGGCTTCACCGTGGTGATGGCGCTGCTCGACCCACACCCGGCGTTGAAAGTGGCCGCGCCGGAAAGCCCGATGATCGATGGCTGGATGGGCGATGACTGGTTCCAGAATGGCGCCTATCGGCAGGTGAATCTCGGCTATTTCAGCGGGCAGATGACTGCACGCGGTGCCGGCGCGAAAATGGCCATGCCCGGCGCCGATGACTACAGCAGCTTCCTGCAGGCCGGCTCGGTCGGCGCCTTTGCCAAGGCGCAGGGGCTGGAACAGATACCGGCCTGGCACAAGGTCAGCGAGCACCCGGCCTACGACGCGTTCTGGCAGCAGCAGGCCTTGGACAAGCTGCTGGCCAAGCTGCCGCAGATCACCGTGCCAACGATGTGGGAACAAGGCCTGTGGGATCAGGAAGACATCTACGGCGCGCATACCGCCTGGGCCGCGCTGGAACCCAAGGACCACGACAACACCCGCAATTTCCTGGTGATCGGGCCATGGCGACACAGCGGCGCCAACTACAACGGAAGCTCACTCGGCGCGCTGGACTTCAACGGCGATACCGCGCTGCAGTGGCGTCGGGATGTACTCAAACCGTTCTTCGACCAATACCTCAAGGACGGAGCAGCAACAGCCAACACGCCACCGGTATGGGTGTACGACGCCGGCAACAACCGCTGGGACAGCTACCGCAACTGGCCGCAGAGTTGTGCGCACGACTGCAGCGCCACGGCACGCCGCCTGTACTTGAACGCCGATGCGCAGCTGGGCTTCACCGGCAGCAGCAGCGGCGCGCAGTACGCCGAATATGTTTCCGATCCGGCCAAGCCGGTACCGTTCGTGCCACGCCCGGTAAACATGGGCGACCGCGATGTATGGACCACCTGGCTGGTGCGCGACCAGCGTTTCGTCGACGGCCGCACCGACGTGCTTACCTACACCGGCCCGGTGCTGGACAAACCGATGAAGCTCGCCGGCATGCCGCAGGTGCAGCTCAGCGCGTCCACCTCCGGCACCGACAGCGATTGGGTGGTCAAGCTGATCGATGTCTATCCGGACCAGTATCCCGACAACCCGAAGCTGGCCGGCTATCAGTTGCCGCTGGCAATCACCATCTTCCGTGGACGTTACCGCGACAGCTTCAGCCAGCCCAAGCCGATCACCCCCGATGCGGTGCAGTCGTATACCTTCGACCTGCCCAATGTGAACCAGACGCTGCAACCCGGTCACCGCTTGATGGTGCAGGTGCAGTCCAGCTTGTTCCCCCTCTACGACCGCAATCCGCAGCAGTATGTGGACAACATCTTCTTCGCCCAACCTGGCGACTATCGCAAGGCGACGCAGCGCATCTGGAACAGCAGCGAGCACCCCAGTTACATCACCCTGCCCATTGTTGATTGATGCTGCAGCGGTTGCGGCACTCGCGCCGCAGCCGCGCCCGCTGCAAGCACGCTGGCGCTGCATCGCATCGGCGATTCCACGCATCGTCATCACCTGCATCGCAGTGATGGAAGCCTGCGCAAAACGACGCGTTGCTTAACCGCACACCACCGCGGGCGTGCGGCGTTTGCTTGGCGTTGCGAAAGCATCTGCTATAGCAGGGGTTAGCAACATCGCCTTGCACCGCACGGAGCGTGTATGAAGCGCAGAAGATTCAGCCAGCGCAGCATCATCCTGATCGGCATCGCCGTCATCGCCCTGGTCATCGCCCTCTCGATTGCGCCCTGGTAGTTGTTGAATACGCGCGGCATGGCGCCATGCGCTGCGCATCATGGATGCGAGTTAACAAACTCACTGAGAGCCAATTCGCGGTTATGCGCATTCAGCCATTGCCCCTCTTCCCTCTCCCCGCTATAGGTGATGAGTCTGATCCGGGGGGATCTCATTCCGGAGCACGCATATGCACAACATTCAATTCTTTCTCGAAGGTCCTGGCCGTCAACTGCGCGCGGTGACGCTGCTGGCCACTGAATCCAAGAACGTCCCCAAAGGCAGCAACGATGGACGCCGCGTGGCAACCATGGGCCTGAGTGACGTCTGCTTCCATACCATGGTCGATGCGCAGGGCAATATCGCCAAGCAGATCGACTTTGATGGCTATCGCTTCAAGTTCAAGGATTCCAGCCTGCCCTGGGATCTGATGATCGCCTGAGTCCTGCAGCGCGGCGCCGGTCCGCGCAGAGCAACATTGCATCAGTACCTACCCGGCCATGGCGCATTGCATGCGCGTTACGCGACCTTTGCATTTCATGCACCTGCTCATCACCGCATGCAGGCATCCACTTAATCGCCGGTCGTGCATCCTGCAGATGGAGCATCGTTGCTCCGATCGGAGATGCGCCATGGAAACCCGCAAGATGAAGCAACTGCTGTTCGCAGGCATGATTGCCGTTGGCTGCGCAGGCACTGCGCTCACCGTGCAGGCCGCTGGCCAGGCGATGCAGGGCCATGAATCCGAACAGCCCGGCACCGATACCTGGATCACCACCAAGGTCAAGGCCGAGCTGCTGACCACCAAGGATGTTTCGGGCACGGAAATCAAGGTGGAAACGGTCAACGGTGTGGTGACCTTGAGCGGCACCGTCGCCTCCAAAGTGGAAGCCGACCGTGCCATCGCCGCTGCCAAAGGCATCAAGGGCGTAACGCGCGTGGACAGCTCGGCGCTGATGGTGGCAGGCGCGCATCATTGATGCGCTGACGCGACCTGCAGCCACGCCCAGCACGGGATGTGAATGAAGAAGGCGGCACCTCACGGTGCCGCCTTCTTTTTTCTGCCCGGTTCGTCGCCGGGTGCCTTCTTGTCCGGCGGCGAATCAGGTGCGCCGGGAGCAGGCTGATGCGGCGGTGGATCCTGTATCGGTACGGGAGACGGATCGGTGATGTCGCCTTCCGGGATATCAACACTGCGCACGGGCCACGCGTTTGCAGTGCTCACTCTTCCTCTTCATTGTCGCGCTGAGGGGCCTTCTTCTCGCGCCCTGGCTGCTCGGGTTGATCCGGCTGCTGCGCGTTGCGCTGTTGCTGGGCGTTCGGATCGCTGTGGTCGTTGCGCTGCGGTGTTCCGTGTTGGGTGGACATCGACATTGCCTCGCTGATGCGGCGGGAGCGCCGCACGTACAGGCTCACACCAGCAGCGTTAGGAGCAGGTCCTCGATTCGTCTTTTTGTAGCTGATCTGGATGAACCGGCACTCCATTCAGCGCAGCGTCGGCAACCCTGGGCAGTGGGCAAGGCAGATCGTTTGCTGTTCGTCATGACCCGCGCTCACCGGCCGCTCGGCGATTCTGTCGACGCAGCGCGTGCGGCGTTGATCCGACAGACTCACCAAGGGTCGCCGGCAAATGTCAGTAACAGGCTGTTGCGTGCATGCCAGGTGCACAGTTCGGCGGAAAGCAGGTCCTCGATGGGCAGCTGCAGAGCAAGGTAGGCATCCAAGCCGTCGCGCAGGCGCAGCAGCCCGGGGTGGGCAATCGCCGCCGGCCATTGCGCCGGTTCACCAAAACTTCTCACTGCGGCCTGTTCCGCGCTGGCCAACAAGTCACGCTGTTGCAAAAGCCGCGCGCGCACCCACGACTGCAGTGACGGGTGCACCGTGAACCCCTGCAGCTCAAGTGCATCGCGCAGGCTGCCGAGCTCCGTCAGCGCGCCCCGCAGCCATTCGGTGTGGCCACCGGCACGCAACGGAACCGTCAATGGCGCTGGCGCGGCATGCGCACGCAGCTGGCGCTTCCAGTGCGTTTCCCAGCCCCGCGCTTCCTGCTCGGTTTCGGCCTCCACCAGCCAGCCCTGCTGAAGATCGAACAACGCGTAGTAGCGCGGCGAAAATGCCTGCAGCCGGCTCATCGGATCGGTGGCGATGCCGAGCTTTGCGTAGTCTTCGCCGACGCACGGCAGGACATACAGAAACGTATGCCCGCGCATGCGTCTGCCGACATTCCCCACCGGTACGATCCGCCGCGCGCCGACCATCGCTAACGCGTCGCCACCCTGCGCGCGGTCTTGGCGCTCTTGGCGCTCTTGCCAGCGGGCGCTTTTGCCGCTTTCTTGGCCACCTTGGCCTTCTTTGCCGGCGCGGATTTGCGTGCAGGGGTGCGCTTGTTCTCGTCCAGGCTCTTCTGCAGCAGCGACATGAAGTCGACCACATTGGTGGTGGTGTCTTCATGCTCGGGCACCTGCTCGTCGATGATCCGAGTGGTGGCGCCCTTGGCCTTCAGACGTTTGCGGATGATGGCCTGCAGCCGCTTGCGGAACTCGTCCTCGTAGCTTTCCGGCTGCCAACTCGTGGCCATCGATTCAATCAGATTGGCGGCCATCTCGCTCTCCCGAGCGGTGATGCGGTAGTCCGATGCCTTGCCGCCCGGCAGCTTGTACTCGGTCGGTTCCACCAGTTCCTGCGGGTAACGCAGCATCAACAGCACCAGCGCATCGTCTTCGGCTGCGACGGCGCACAGGTATTCGCGGGTACGGATGACAACCCGCGCCACGCCGACCTTGCCGGTCTTCTTCAGCGTTTCGCGCAGCAGCACATAACCTTTTTCGGCTTTCTTGCCCGGCACCAGCACGTAGGGCTTCTCATAGAAGCGCAGGCCAATCGCTTCGCGGTCAACGAAGGCCTCGACATCGATGGACTCATGGGTCTGCGGCGCAGCCGAGGCGATGTCCTCCTTCTCGACCACCACATAGCTGCCTTTGTCGTACTCGAAGGCCTTGATGATGTCCTTCCACGGCACCTCTTCACCGGTCTCGGCATTGACCCGTTCGAAGCGGATCGGCTTCTTGTCACGCGAGTCGAGCATGCGGAAACTGATGTCCACCTTGCGCTCGCCACTCATCAACGACACCGGCACGTTCAACAGGCCGAAGGAAAGGGTGCCACTCCAGATGGGACGTGCCATGGTTTTCAACCTTGCCTGGGAATGAGGCAACGCTCACAGCCCGCTGCGAAAACCGGCGTGAAGAAAGCCCAAGGCGCATTCACCCAACGGTGGATTACCGCGTTGCGCGAGGCCATTGCCCGGCATGTGTCGTTTGCACGCGCCATTTCCTGCAGCGCCGATGAGGTGATTGTGACCTCGGGAGCGACGCAGGCCTTCGCGCTGCTGGCGCAGGTGCTGGTCGACGGCGGGGCAAGCAAGGTTGCCGGTGAATGGCCGGGCTATCCCGCCACCATCAACGCCTTTGCAGCCGCAGGCGCGGAGCTGCTGCACGTGCCGGTGTATGCGCAAGGCCTGTGCGTCGAGCAGATTCCAGCGGATGCAGGCATTGTCTGTGTGACGCCATCCCACCAATCGCCGTGCGGCGTGGCGCTCTCACCCTCGCAGCGCGGGGCGCTGCTGGACCATGCGCAGCGCAGCAACGCGCTGATCATCGAGGACGACTATGACGGTGAATTCCGCTATGGCGTGCGTCCGCTGGATGCATTGAAGACGCAGGATGTCCAGGGCCGCGTGTTCTACGTCGGCACGTTCTCCAAAAGCATGTTTCCATCGCTGCGCCTGGGTTGCATCATCGCCCCGGGCTGGGCACGCGAAGCGCTGGTGGCCGCAGAACACGCAACCGATCTGCACGGCAACGATGTTGTGCAGAGCGCATTGGCAGCCTTCATCAGCGAGGGTGATCTTGCCCGCCACGTCCGCCGCATGCAGCGGGAATAAGCGCAGCGCAGGTCATTGATTCTCGCGGCATTGGGAGGGCCGTTGTCTGCCTGGTTGTTCGCGCTGCGTTCGGAAGCCGGCCTGCACCTCGCCGTGCAGGTGCACGACGCTGCCGACAGCCAGAAGGTACTGGCTGCGGCCAGGCGTCATCTTCCCGGTATCGCCAGCATCGCAGAACTGTCCCAAGCCACCGACGCCGCACCCGGGCTGGTGTTCGGCTTTGGCTGCATCAAAGTTGAAAAAAGTTGCTACGTACTTGCGGGCGTTTGCAGCAGCGCTGGCGCGCTAGTTGGCGCCCAACCGAACCACCATCGCGGCCGGCGACGCGCGATTCGCTGCAAGGCGTGAACGGGCACGCCTGGGCCTGCAGAGCCGCGCGATGGAAAGCGGCGGATTTGGCGCTATTCACCAGCCGGTAGCGGGCACCCATCGCACCAGCAACCCGCTCGGCGTTGTGCGTTGTGCAGCAATCAGCTGGAACCAATGCAGCCCCCATCGATGCCAAGGACCGCACCCAGGTTTTCGCATACAGCGTTGCCGCTGGCAGACAGCGGCCAAAGTTCCCCTTTCTTCACCTTAATTTATGTACTGGTCAGTTTGGTATTCAGGGTGGATTCCGTCGGCTAACGGATAATTCACAACTATCGAACGGCCACAGATTCGGGCCGTACCGATCAAGACCAATAACGAGGTAATGCCGAAATGAAGACTTCTTTGATCGCTTTGGGCCTGCTGGCCGCCCTCCCGTTCGCCGCTTCGGCTGCCGATGGCCTGTCCTACAACTATGTTGAAGGCGGCTACGTGAATACCGATGCCAAGGGCGGAGACGCCGATGGTTGGGCAGTGAAGGGCTCGGTTGCGGTACATCCGAACTTCCATGTGTTCGGCGAGTACAGCGCGCAGGAAACCGACAAGTTCAAGGACGATGTCGACCAGTGGCGCCTGGGTGTTGGTTACAACTACACCGTGGCCCCGAACACCGACCTGCTTGCCCGTGCGGCCTACCAGAAGCTGGATCTCGAGTACGGCCCGAAGTTCAGCGGCTATAGCGCTGAAGTCGGCGTGCGTACCGCCTTCACCCAGAACTTCGAGGGCTATGCCCTGGCCGGTTACGAGAATTACAGCAAGAAGCGTGGCTATGACCCGGACGGCGAGTTCTACGGCCGCGTTGGCGCCACCGCCAAGTTCACCCCGAACTGGGGCCTGACCGGCGAAGTGAAGCTGGCCAAGGCTGGCGACAAGGAATGGTTCGTCGGCCCGCGCTTCACCTGGTAAGCGACAAAGCAACAAGCGACATAGTGGTGTTGTACCGGCGCGTGACCTCTCTCCCACGCGCCGCTGGAAGCCCGGTCCTCCCCCGACCGGGCTTCTTTTTTTTGCGCTCGGCGCTGCTTGCTTTGGTAGTGCCGAGCCATGCTCGGCAGGGGCTTCACCCACAACGCCGCAGCCGCGAAGTCTTGTGGGAGCGGCGTAAGCCGCGAAGCTGACGATGCAGACGCCATCGGCAGTCACCACAGCTGATGGTGCACCTGCCTCGCGGCTTACGCCGCTCCCACAAAGAACCAGATGCCCGGCACCTCCCGGGTGCGCTGCGCTTACCCGGGCTACGCTCCTGCTTGCTTTGGTAGTGCCGAGCCATGCTCGGCAGAGGCTTCACCAACAACCCCGCAGCCGCGAAATTCCTTTGTAGGAGCGGCGTAAGCCGCGAAGCTGACGATGCAGACGTCATCGACACCCACGCCAGCTGATGATGCAGCTGCTTCGCGGCTTACGCCGCTCCCACAAAAAAATCGGAACCGCAGACTGCTATACGGGTGACGCCCCTGCCGAGCATGGCTCGGCACTACCGGCTGGAGCGTTGGGACGCCACCGCCACGTGAAACGGTCACGCAAAGAAAAAGCCCGGCATTGCCGGGCTTTTTTTTAATCTTCGCTCATCCTTACTTGAACAGCGTATCCGGGTATTCCGGCTTCTGTTCACGGGCCAGCAGCTGCTGCAGGCCTTCGGACGGGCTCAGTTCGCCGTGCAACACCGACTGCACCGCCTTGGAGATCGGCAAATCGATGCCGTGACGGTCGGCCTGGCGCATGACTTCATCGGCGGTCTGCACCGATTCCACCACCTGGCCGATTTCCTTCACCGCATCGGGCAGGCTCTGGCCACGGCCGAGCGCCAGACCCAGGCGGCGATTGCGCGACAGGTCGCCAGTACTGGTCAGCACCAGATCGCCCAGGCCAGCCAGGCCCATCAGCGTTTCTGGTTTGCCGCCAATGGCGGCCGCCAAGCGCAGCATTTCGTTGAGACCACGGGTGATCAGGCCAGCACGGGCGTTCAGGCCCAGCTGCATGCCATCGGCCACGCCGGTCGCCACCGCCAGCACGTTCTTCATTGCCCCGCCCAGCTCGGCACCGACCATATCGTCGCCGGTATAGGCGCGGAATGCCGGGCCGTGCATGGCATCGGCCACCTGCTGGGCGAACGCCTCGTCATCGCCGTGCACGGTGATGGCGGTGGGCAGGCCCAGGGTGACTTCCTTGGCGAAGGACGGGCCGGTGACGACGGCCAACGGCACGTCCGGGCCCAGCACTTCGCGCGCTACTTCATGCAGGAAACGCCCCGAGCCGGGCTCGAAGCCCTTGGTCGCCCAGGCCACGCCCGCACCCGCCGGCCGCAGCGGCGCCAGCGCGCGCACGGTTTCGGCAAAGGCATGGGACGGCACCACCACCAGGATCCAGTCGGCACCGGCAACGGTGGCCGCCAGGTCGGTGCTGGCACGCAAAGATTCTGGCAAGGGAATCCCCGGCAGATACCGGGGATTCTCATGACGCTGATCAATCGCTTCGATTACCGCTGCATCACGCCCCCACAGCACGGTCGTATGACCGTGCCGGGCCAACAGCGTGGCCAGCGCGGTGCCCCAGGAGCCCGCGCCGAGAACGGCGATCTTTTCCACGTCGTTCGTACTCATGCTTGAACGCAGACGCCGATCAGGCGTTGCCAGCCGGCTCGGAGTCGGCCAGCGACGGCTCGCCCTGCTGCTGACGCTGACGCAGGGTTTCGGCGTACAGGCCTTCGAAGTTGATCGGCTGCAGGTAGAACGGCGGGAAGCCGCCAGCCTGGATCAGGTCCGACACCATCGAACGCACATACGGGAACAGGATGTTCGGGCACTGGGTGCCGAGCAGCACGTCGATTGCCTGCGGCTCCAGGCCGATCAGGCCGAACACGCCAGCCTGCTCCACTTCGGCCACATAGGCGGTCTTGTCGCCGGCCTTGCAGGTCAGGGTCACGCCCAGCACCACTTCAAAAGCGGTATCCGACAGGCGCTGCACCTTCTGGTTCAGGTTCAGCTGCAGGTCCGGCTGCACGTTCTCGTTGAAGATGGTCGGCGAGTTCGGCGATTCGAAAGAGACGTCCTTGACGTAGATCTTCTCGATGGTGAAAGCCGGGCCGGTGGCGGATTCGTCGGCCGGGACTACGCCGTTGGTGTTCTCTTCGGACATTGCTCAAGACTCCAGAACAAATTGTTCATTGAATGGGATTAGTACAAGACCAGCGATGGGGGCGGTTGGCCACCGACACAAGCCCTTACTGAAAATTTGCTGACTCAGTTACGGCCCTTGACCAGCAGCAGGTCTGCCGCCTGCCAAGCCGGCAGGCCACCGTCGAGCACATAGACCTGCTCGTAACCGGCTTTTTTAAGGGTTTTGGCGGCCGTTGCCGAGGCATTGCCGGTACGGCACAGCAGCACCACCGGACTCTGCTTGGCATTGGCCAGCAGCTTGTGCGCGGGGGTCAACTGCGCCGGCTGCACATTGCGGCTACCGGCAATATGGCCCTTCTCGAAGTCGGCCGCTGCCGACAGATCGATCACGGTCGCTCCACCGGCATTGATCATATGGGTCAATTCGGACGGCTTGAGCGATTTATAGCCGCGGAACAGGCGCGCGATCTCGGTGGCAATGATGGCCACCGTCAGGCCGACCAGGGCCAGCGACAGCATCGGATTTCGGCCGGCGAAGGCCAGCAACTCTTCGTAATTCACTCAGGTCACGGGTCGATAAGCGGGCAGGGATTGTCGCACAGCCGGTGAAAGCCCAGCCAATGACTCATTGGCCCTGCCACAGATCCGGCAAACCGGCCGCCTGCCACCAGCGTTTGTTGTCCGCATCCCAGCGCCAGCGCTCGTTCACCATGACCAGGCGCTCGGCCTGGGTATTACGGTTGATGACGCCCATTTCCACCCGCCGCTCGATGCTGCCATCGGCACCCACGCCGGCCGAACGCTCGCGGTAGCTGGACACCTGGATCTGCCGGTAACGCTCGCGCTGAAGGTCGCTCAGCGGGTGCTGCTGCAGGTATTGGGGGTCGATGAAGCCTTCAGCCTTGTCGAAATCGCCCCAGCGCACCGCCGCCACATAGGCATCCTGGATAGGCACCAGCTTGCTGCGCTGGGCCCGGCTCGGCCCTTCGGCCTGGGCTACGTTGGCCACCAGCAACAACGCAACAGCAACGGTCTTCAACAGATGTCGGTACATGCGGCCCCCTCGATGATGGCTGATCTTAGCCCTTGCTCAGCGCCACGAAGCGTCCTTCGAACTCGGCCGCGCCGCCTTCGATCGCCGCCCGCACGGTTATCCGGGCCCGGCCGCGCTTGACGAACAGGCTCAGGAAGTCGTCCCAGTCCTGCTCCGGCGCCAGCCGGGCGGTTGCCAGCAGATCGCCATAGACCGGCGCGCGGTAGCGGATATTGCTGTCGGCCACGTACACCTCGGCCTGCTTGCCGGCCAAGGCCAGACGCATGCTGACCAGTGCCCAGCCGGACAAGGTCATTACCGAGGCCAGGCTGCCGCCAAAGGCATTGCCCTTGTCGTTGACGTTGGCATCCAACGGCGCCTGCATGCGCAGCACACCATTGTCATAGCTGGCGATGCGGATACCCATCGCTGCAACCGGAGGCATTGCCGCAAGCGTGCGCTGGAGTTCTGCCAGCAACACGGATTCATCAATATGTTCGGACATGGAAGACAACGAAAAAACGGAAAGCGCCCGCATAATGCATGGAATGAACCGCCCCGCCTATGTGCCAGCCGACACGGTCTGGCATCTCATATCGATGCGTCCGCAAGGGCAACACGACACCCTGCGCAGCGCGGCAGCGCGTTTGGGTGCACGTACGGTGGCGTTGTCACCATGGCGGCTGCAGATGCGTACCGATGAGGCAAGCCGCAGCCAGATGGCCACCGCCCGCGACTGCGACCGCGTGGTGTTCACCAGCCCGGCTGCCGCGGAAGCTGCAGCGCGCTTGCTGCCCTTGGGCGAGCTGCGTGCAGGCAGCGTGGTGGCCGTCGGTGAGGGCACCGCGCGCGCATTGCGCCGGCATGGCGTCGCCAAGGTGCATGCCCCCAGCCGGATGGACAGTGAAGGTCTGCTGGCGCTGCCGGCCATGCAGCAGCTGCAGGGCCTGCGGGTGGCCCTGGTCACCGCGCCCGGTGGCCGCGGCGTGATTGCCGCACAGATCAGCGCGCGCGGCGCCACCTTGCAGCGCATCGATGTCTACGAGCGGCTGACATTGCCGGTCAGCAAGGCCACCATTGCCCGTCTGCTCGCCCTGCCCCCGCCCTATGTGCTGGCGCTGAGCAGCGGCGAAGCACTGCAGACCGTGCTGCCGCATCTGCCGCCGGCGTTGCTGGAACAGTGGCAGCAGGCGCCGGTGGTTGCGGCCAGTGAACGGCTGGCCGAGCTGGCCGCCGAACTTGGTTTCAGCCAGCTGCACCTTGCCGCGGGGCCCTTGCCCGGGCAGCTGGCCAGCGCCGCCCACGCCGCGCTGTTCCCGGCCGCCGGCTGAGTGCGCAACTAAAGGCGACTTGCAGGGCTGCAGCGCGCGGGCGATGCTTTGCCAGCACCAATTGCGTGGTCACCCTTGTGTCGTGGCCATGCCCGCCAAGGATGTTGCCCCCCGATGAATGATGTCGCCCCCGCTCCACCACGCCGCCCACTGCGCTGGCTGCTGCCACTGATCGCCATTGCCGCGCTGGGTGCGGCGGGCTGGTTTGGCTGGCACAGCTGGCAGACCCGCCAGCAGCAGGCCAACCTGGCCCGCGACAACGCCGTCCAGCAGCTGGCGGCCATGCAACAGGGGCTGGAAGCACTACGCCGCGATCAACGCGCCAATGCGCGCAGCATCCAGGACGCCGCCGCCACCAACCGCATACTGCGTGATGAAGTGCTGGGTCTGGGCCAGCGCAGTGCGCTGCTGGAACAGAACCTTGCCCAGCTGGCCGACAGTTCGCGCCAGGGCGCGCAGGCCGTGCACCGCGAAGAAGCCGAGCTGCTGCTCAACCAGGCCCAGCAGCGGCTGGTTTTCGCCGGCGACCTGGATGGCGCACGCCGCCTTTACGGCTTGGCCGCCAACGCCCTGGACAGCATCGACAGCCCCGACTACCTCAACCTGCGCCAGGCCTTGATCCAGGAACGCAATGCGCTGGACGCACTGGGCCCCGGCGTCCGCGCCCGCACTGCCGCCCAGCTTGACCAGTGGGCCGGGCAACTGGAGCAGCTGCCCGAACACCTGCCCACGGCAGCCGATACCGCCCAGCCGTGGTGGCAGCAGCTGCTGTCGCCGCTGGTGCAGATCCGCCCGGCCGACGGCAAGGTGCTGATCGCCCGCTCCGAGCGCATCGCCGCCAATGATTCATTGCAGATCGAACTGAGCCTGGCCCGCGCGGCCCTGGAGCGGGCCGATGACAAGGCCTGGCAGCAGGCGTTGGATCGCTGCGGTACCTGGTTGCAACGGCTGTGGCCGGACTCGCCGCAGCGCCAGCAACGGCGCGCCGAACTGCAGCAGCTGCGCAGCGTTGAACTGCGCCCCAACCTGCCCGAGCTGGGCAGCACCCTGCAGCAGCTGCGCAGCATGCGCGCCGCCGAGGACGCACCATGAAGGCTTTCCGATCCCTGTTGCTGGTACTGCTGGTTGCGGCCATCGGCATTTTCGGCGCGCAGTGGCTGGGCCAGGAGTCGGTCCGTGCGCTGGGCGAGGTGATTGTCCGCGCCGGTGACCACGACTACATCGCCACCCTGCCGCAGGCGGCCTTGGCGGTGCTGATTGCCGCGCTGCTGCTGTGGTTGCTGTGGACCCTGCTCAGCACACCGTTCCGGGCCTGGGCCCGGCACCGCCGCAGGCAGGGCCGTGCACGCCTGATCGATGGTCTGCAGGCGCTGGACAACGGCCAATGGCAGCGCGCCGAAAAACTGCTGCAGAGCGCGGCCAGCGACAAGACCGTACGCCCGATCGCGCTGGTCGCGGCCATGCGTGCGGCCGAAGCACGCGAAGACAACAACAGCGCTGGCCAACACCTGCAGCAACTTGCAGACGCCGATCCACACCTGCATGCCCTGCACAGCGCCGAGCGCTGGCTGCAGCAGGACAAGCCGCTGGAAGCGATCAATGCACTGGACCTGCCCGCCCTGCAGCCGCTACCGCCGCGCGGCCTGTGGCTGCGCACCGAGGCACTGCAGCGCGCCGGCCGCGCCGAGGAGGCCTACGGCCAGCTTGGCGCCCTGCGTCAGCAGCAGGTAGTGCCGCCCAGCGCCGTTGCCGCACTGGAGACCACGCTCGCGCTGCAGATGCTGGACGAAGCCACCGACGTCAACACGCTTGCTGCGCGCTGGGAAGTACTGCCCAAATCGCTGCGGGTCAGCCCCCAGGCGGTGTCGCACTATGCGCAACGTGCGGTGGCACTGAACTGGGTCGATGTCGCCCTGCGCAGCATTGAACAGACCCTGGACAGCCACTGGGACGAAGCGCTGGTCACGCTGTACACGCAACTGCCGGTAGAGAAACTGGATTCGCGCCGTGCCAGCGCGCAGCGTTGGTTGCAGGCGCATCCTTCCAGCCCGGCCCTGTTGCTGGGCCTGGCGCGTCTGGCGGCGGGCCAAGGCCAATGGTCACAGGCCGAGGAATTCCTGCACCGGGCCATCGCCCAAGGTGCGGGGCCGGACGCCTGGGAAGCGCTGGGCGAAGTCTTTGCCGCGCAGAAGGACACGGCGCTGGCTGCGCAATGTCTTCTCAATGCGCTAAGGCAACGTCGCGGGCAAGCGCTGCTGCCTATCGAGCGGCGTGATCTGCACCAGCAGATCCAGGATCAGGCCGTGGCCGAGGAACGCGACGCGCACGGCTATCCGCGTTTGCCCGGTTGAGCAGATGCACGCGCGACACCCACTTTCTCCGTAGTGAATCGCAATGAAAATACCCCCGGATATCCACGAACGCGTAGCTGACCTGGCCGCAGAAATCGTCAATGCAGGACAGGCCGGCGACAATCGTTCCAGCTGGGCTTTGTACGAAGAGCTCCGCAGCTACTGCGAGGCAGTTGCCAGCGAAGGTCGCGACCATCCCTTCCTATGGGAAACCCTGGCTGACTTCACCGCCGATGACCAGGCCGCCATCGCGCTGTACCAACGTGCCCTGCCGCTGGCCGTGGCAGCCGGCGCCGACGAATACAGCGCTTCCATCCATCTTGCAGTGGCCGAACGCTACGCCAATCTCGACGCAGCGCAGGCAGCCCACGACCATGCCCTGCAGGCGGATGCATTTGCGCGTACCACCGACGATCTGCCGCTGCGCCAGGCCATCAGCCAGTTCCTGCTGGACCACTCACCGCCGCCCAGCGAGGGCTGACCGATCCACGCCGGCACGCTTGTGCAGGCCGGCGTGATCGCTGCCGTCAGTTAGTCGCGGCGGTACGGATAGCGCGGCAGACGTGCCAGAAATGCAGTGGATACGCCGCGATACACCGCCAGCTCCACATCGATCTTTTTCGGCTTGAGTATCTGCATTCCTATCAAGCCCCATAGCAGCATCACCAGAAACGCCAGAATGCCCAGGCCGATCACCGCGCCGCTGTCGAACAGGAAGCAGCCGAACAAGGGCACCAGCGATGACCAGGCCATCATGATGAAATTCAGCCGTCGCTTGCGGTGTTCGGAACACAGCCCGACGTGATGCACCGCCTGCTTGCGCACCGCCAATGCCGCAATCAGATAGACCAGGAAGTGCAGCAGGATGAGCAGGTACAACCAGGGCGAATGCCAATAGAAACTGCGCTTGCGGTATTCCAGCGCCGGCCGCCCACACTTGACGCAGTAACGTGGCAGATCGCTATGCGGCAGTGCCAGCAACTGATCACCATCGCGCCAGCAGGTGGCCTCCTCCGACTTGCCGAGCGTCAGCGGCGGCGGTACCGCCTCCGGCGCTGCATATGGGTTGAACTCATCCATCGATTGCATCCCCTGTGAATGTGCGGCAGGCCGCCTCCCGAGCGACCCGCGCCTACGCCGGCGGCGTGGCAGCGCAGTATGCGACAGCCGGCTCTTCCGGCGGAACAGCGGCAAACAGGCAAATCGGCAAGCCGCCCTGCACCGGCAGCGCTCAGCGGCGCCGCTGCTCCGGCGCGACCTCGCCGGCAGCGTCACTGGCCGCCGCGTCGGCAGCCATTCCCGCCGCATGAGCCGCATCTGCAGCCGCTGCGACAGCATCGGCTGCACTGACAGCAGCGTCTGCGGCGGCTTGCGCAGCTGCATGCGCGGCGGACACCGACAGCTCATCAGCCAGCGCAGGCGCCCCTTTCGCGGCCTCGTTTTCCAGCGGCGCATTGGCATCCACCGCCATGGCGCTCATCGCATTGTTGGCGGCGATCAGCTGCAGCTGCTGTGCAATTTCGGCGGCGTACTGCCGACGGGTAGATTCACTGTCCGGCCCGACTACCAACTGCTCCGGTAGCGGCTGCAGGCGCTCAAAGCGGGCGCGTGCGGCGTCGAACTGCGACAACCTGCGCTCCCATTCGCCCAGCAGCATCTGGCAATACAACCAGGGCGCATCGCGCTCGGCCGCAGCGCGCGCATCCGGGCATTGCTGGGCAACGGCTGCCGACGCAGCCTGCACGTAGCGCGGGTACTGCTCGGGCGACGCCTGCCAGGTTGCACTCTGCAGCACACCGGCGCGGTCGCGTGCCGGCGCATCAACGGCTTCAAACAAGTGCGCCAGCAGCCAGTAGCTGGTCTCGGTGCCGCGCATGCGCTGGTAGTGATCGCTTGCGACCACCGCGCCCAGGCGCTTGATCTCATCAGCGCTGAAGTCGTCCTTGTAGATCACAAAGCCATTGCCCGGGCACGACACCAGCGGCCACGGCGATTGGATGGCGCCATGCAGGCGGCCGTCGAGGAAATGCCCGAACGCCGTGCCCGAACCCATTTCCTGCGCGCTGAAGCGCTCGCCGCCAATCGGGCAGACATGCTCCACCTTCATGAAGGTCATCGCAGCGGCCGGCGCCGCTACCGCCGACAACAACACAGCCAAACCGATCGCGATGCGCTTCATGCCATACCCCCATCCCTTGGTGAGCAAACCTATTGCCGACCCATGGTCGGCAGGACAATCCCATGTAGTGCCGACCCATGGTCGGCAGGACAATCCCATGTAGTGCCGACTCATGGTCGGCAGGAGAATCCCGTGTAGTGCCGACCCATGGTCGGCAAGGGGCATTGCCGGTAACGCCTCTGCCGAGCATGGCTCGGCACTACAAATCGCATCAGCGCTCGACGATGGCAACCACGCCCATGCCGCCGGCGGTGCAGATCGACACCAGCGCGCGGCCACCACCGCGTGCGGCCAATTCCTTGGCGACGGTGCCGATGATGCGGGCGCCGGTCGCTGCGAACGGGTGACCGGTGGCCAGCGACGAGCCCAGCGGATTGATCTTGTCCGGATCGATGCGGCCAAGCGCGGCATCCAGACCCAGACGATTGCGGCAGTACTCCTCGCTCTCCCAGGCGCGCAGCGTGCACAGCACCTGCGCGGCAAAGGCCTCATGGATTTCGTAGATGTCGAAATCCTGCAGGGTCAGGCCGTTGCGCTTGAGCATCTCCGGCACGGCGACGGTCGGCGCCATCAGCAGGCCTTCGCCATGCACGAAGTCCACGGCTGCCACCTGCGAATCGCGCAGGTAGGCCAGCGGCTCGTGGCCATGCGCGCGCGCCCATTCCTCGCTGGCCAGCAGCACCGCAGCGGCACCGTCGGTCAGCGGGGTGGAGTTGGCGGCGGTCAAGGTGCCACGGCCGGAGCTCTTGTCGAAGGCCGGCTTCAAGGTGGCCAGCTTTTCCAGCGAGGTGTCCGCGCGCATGATGTTGTCGCGCTCGACACCACGGAACGGCGCGATCAGGTCGTTGAAGAAGCCGCGCTCGTAAGCAGCAGCCAGCTTCTTGTGCGAGGACACCGCCCACTCATCCTGCGAATCGCGCGAGATGTTCCATTCCTTGGCCATGTCCTCGCAGTGGTCGCCCATGCTCTTGCCGGTACGCGGCTCGGCCACGCCGGGGAACTCGGGCTTGAGTTCGGAGAACTTGAAGCCCTTGAGCAGGGTGCGGATCTTGTCGCCGGTTTTCTTGGCACGGTTGGCCGCCAACAGGCGCGCGCGCAGCTTCTTGCCATAGACGATCGGCACGTCGGAGGTGGTATCCGAACCGCCACCGATACCGGACTCGATCTGGCCCAGGGCGATCTTGTTGGCCACGGTGATGATGCTGTCCAGCGAGGTACCACAGGCACGTTGCAGGGTGATGCCCGGGGTCAGCGGCGACAGCCCGGACGACAGCGCGGCCTCGCGGCCCAGGTTCCAGTCGCTGGGGTGCTTGATCACCGCGCCCATCGCTACTTCGCCCAACTGCTGGCCGTGCAGGCCGAACCGTTCAACAAGCGCGCCAAGCGTACGGACTGACATGCCAAGATTGCCGACATCCGAATAAGCAGTGTTCTGGCGGCAGAACGGGATGCGGACGCCACCGAGGATGGCGACTGGACGAGCGCTGGGCATGCGGGTACCTGACATGGGAATGAGTATGCGACGTGGCCTGTCTGCGATAGCAGGCATAATGGTGTTGAGTGTAGCTTCGAGGCCGTGATGGGCCAACCGCGAATCATGAGCAATTCAAACCCTGACGTGAACGCCCTGGGCGTAGTGGCATTGGAACTGGCTGGCGGCGAGCAGCCCGGCAAGGCAGCGCTGGGCTCGGAGGCCGCCGGTGAACTGGTGGCGCTGATAGGCCGCGACCTGACCAAGCTGGTGCCGCAGGTCAGCGAACTGGACCTGGTTTTCGCCGCCGCGCATTTCGACCCGGCCGAAGTCCTGCGTCCCGGTCTGCCCATTCATCGCCGCCTGGAAGAACTGCAAGTGCGCGCGCCCGGACGCAACCACGGCGCACGAATGCTGGCGTTCGGCGCCGATGCCAATGGCGAGATTCCACTGCCGCTGCAGGCCGATCCGGCCCTGAGTGGCGGCGCGCTGCGGCTGCTGCCGTTCGTGCTGGCAGGCGGTGAGCCCGGCGTGCGCAGCGCCGTCCGCGATGCGCTGGAAGAAGTGCTGCTGGCCAACGGCATGGCGCAGCCAGACACCGCGCTGCTGGCACAGAACAGCTTTGCCGCACAGATCGAACATGCGCGCTATTTCACCGTCAACGATCTGGCCGCGATGATGGCCATGCAATACGACAACCAGGGCCTGGCCGATCTGTGGCCGCTACTGGAAACGGCGATGTTCGCGCCCAACGAAGAACAGTGGCTGGACATCTCCCCCGAGCCGCTGCTGCGTTATGTAGGTGGCGAAGTGCGCATGGCCTTGTTTGATCCGGCCGGCTGGTGCGCGCACTACGCCCAGGACAAGAACGACTGCGACCGCCTGCAGCGCGTCTACGAGCAGTACATGATGCGCCAGCGGCAGATGGCCGCCGTGCTGGAAGCGCATGGCATCGACGTGCTGTATGTACACGTGAATGCCGGCCAGGATGCCAAGGCGCTGCTTGGGCATTGAGCGCGCGTTGGTCGCTGCAGAAAAGGCCGCGTAAGCGGCCTTTTCTCTGTTTTGAAGCGGAGTGAAGCCGAAGCAAGAGCACCCCTCCCCAACCCTCCCCTGCGCGCTGCGCAAGGGAGGGAGCAGTGCATGCAGCACTTTGATCCTCGCCGTGAACCGCCCCCTCCCTTTGCCGAAGGCAAGGGGAGGGTTGGGGAGGGGTGCTGTTGCTGTTGCTGTTGCTCTTGCTCTTGCCTTTTGTCCTGCCTCGATCATCCGACCCGAAAGGTCAGTGACGGGTCACGGCGTGAGTTCTACGTGGAGAGCCAGTGCGAAGGCCAAAGCCAAAGCACCCCTCCCCAACCCTCCCCTGCGCGCTGCGCAAGGGAGGGAGCAGTGCGTGCAGCACTTTGATGCTCGTCTTGAACTGCCCCCTCCCTTTGCCGAAGGCAAGGGGAGGGTTGGGGAGGGGTGCTCTTGCTGTTGCTGTTGCCCTTTGTCTGGCCTCGATCATCCGACCCGAAAGGTCAGTGGCGGATCACGGCAAGAGTTCTACGTGGAGAGCAAGTGCAAAGGCCAAAGCCAAAGCCAAAGCACCCCTCCCCAACCCTCCCCTGCGCGCTGCGCAAGGGAGGGAGCAGTGCATGCAGCACTTTGATGCTCGCCGCGAACTGCCCCCTCCCTTTGCCGAAGGCAAGGGGAGGGTTGGGGAGGGGTGCTCATGCTGTTGCCTTTTGTCCTGCCTCGATCATCCGACCCGAAAGGTCAGTGGCGGGTCACGGCGTGAGTTCTACGTGGAGCGCAAGTGCGAAGGCCAAAGCCAAAGCACCCCTCCCCAGCCCTCCCCTTCGCTGCGCGAAAGGGAGGGAGGCAAGCCAGAAGCGCAACCTGGGTATGCCCAGGACAACACAAAGGGCCGCTTACGCGGCCCTTTGTTGTTGCCTTCATTGGTTCCTCGTTCCTGAAACCTCGTTTCTAACTTCAAGGCACCTTGGCAATCACCGCACAGGCCAAGCGCGCGCCTGCATTACCGGTCGGCTGGGTCTTGTAGTCGTCCGGGTCGGCATGGACGATCAGGCCGCGGCCGACGATGTCGAAACCATCGCCTACGCCGACGTTGACGTTGCTCGCCACCGGGCCGTCGATATGCGCATTGCCCTGCGCATCGGCCTTGATGTTGGGCATGTCGCCGCCGTGATGCATCGCGGTGCTGATGCTGCCGTGTTCGCTGCTGCCCGGGTTGAAGTGGCCGCCGGCGCTGCTGCCGTCCGGTGCGCTGCAATCGCCCTTTTCGTGGATGTGGAAGCCGTGCTCGCTGTCCGGCTTCAAGCCGCTGATGTCACCGCTGGCGCGCAGTTGGCCATCAACCAAACTGAAATTGATGGTGCCCGCGACCGTGCTGTCCTTGGTCGGCTGCAGCTGTGCGGTGGCGATCGGCTTGGCCATCTCCGGCGGTGCGGCCGGGTCGGCCACGGGCGCGGTTGCGGCCGGCGGGGTGATGCTGTCGGCTGGGGCCGCATCGGGCTCGGCGCCCTTGTTGCAGGCGCTCAGGGCCAGTGCGCTGGCGAGGAACAAGCTGGTGTGGATCAGTCGCATTGGGTGACTCCCTTGCTGGTCTGGTTCAAATCAGGATTGGCGCACTCAGCGCACCACGCGGATCACCGCGCAGGCAACGCGCGCACCGGCATTGCCGGCTGGCTGGCTGCGGTAATCGTCGGCCGCTGCATGCACTACCAGTGCACGGCCAGCAACATCGTTTGCAGCACCACCGCCAAGGGTAACGCCACGCAGGTGTACGTCGACGTGAACCACACCTTCGGCATTGGCCTGCAGGTTGTCCATGTCGCCGGCATGATGCGCACCGGCACCGGCGCGCCCGTGCTGCTGCATGGCCGGATTGAAATGGCCACCGGCACTGCTGGCGTCCATCGCGCTGCAATCGCCTTTTTCATGCACATGGAAGGCGGCCTGCTGGCCACGCGGCAGGCCGCCGATGACGCCGGTGATGTGTACCCCGCCCACTTCCGGCACCAAGGCCAGGCGGCCGCTGACCAGGCTGGCGGAGGCCGGCGCGAGATTGGCTTCGGCCAACTTGGCGGTACTGACCGTAGCCACCGGCGGCGGTGGCGGCTCGGCCTTGGTGTTTGGGCTTGTGCCGCAGGCGCTGAGCAGCACGGTGGCGGCCAGGACGGTAAGAGGTAGCAGGGTACGCATCGATATCTCCTTGCAACAGAACGAACAGGCCCTTGCCACGCTCAACTACCGCGACGGCGCCCAGGCCCCAGTTTGCGGGTAACAGTATTACGGCCAAGTCCGAGTCGCGCGGCGGCATCGGCACGGTGGCCATCGGTGAAATCCAGCGCCACTTCCAGCAACACGTTGTCCAGCCGCTCGCGGGCCTCGGCGTGCAGGCCGCTGGCACCTTCGGCCAGACGCTGGCGTGCCCACGCGGCCAAGGCGCGGTCCCAGTGTTCGGGCGCAAGTGGTGTGGTGGCGTGGGTGGCGCGGCCGCCCCGGTTCAAGGCGGCCTTTACGTCCTCGGCCGATACGGTATCGGCGACGGCCAACGCTGCCAATCGCCAGCACACGTTTTCCAGTTCGCGCACGTTGCCCGGCCAGCTGTGTTCGCGCAGTGCCTTTACCGCAGCCACGGACAGCCGCTTGGCCGGCATGTCGAGCCGGCGGGCGGCGTTGGCCAGGAAGTTCTCGGCCAGCTGCGGTACGTCGCCCAGCCGCTCGCGCAGCGGCGGCAACAGCAGCCGCACCATGTCCAGCCGGTGCAGCAGGTCGGCGCGGAAGCGGCCTTGTTCGACCAGTGTTTCCAGATCCTGGTGGGTGGCTGCAACCACCCGCACATCGACGCGGATCAGTTCGCGGCCACCGACGCGGAAGAACTCGCCTTCGGCCAGCACCCGCAGCAAGCGGGTCTGCAAGGCCAACGGCATGTCGCCGATTTCATCGAGGAACAAGGTGCCGCCATCGGCCTGCTCGAAGCGGCCGACATGGCGTTTGCTGGCGCCGGTGAAGGCGCCGGCTTCATGGCCGAACAGCTCGCTTTCCAGCAGCTCGGCCGGGATGGCAGCCGTGTTGAGTGCGACGAACGGGCCCTTGGCGCGGGGCGACTCGCGGTGCAGCGCATTGGCCACCAGCTCCTTGCCGGTGCCGGTTTCGCCGTTGATCAATACCGACAACGGTGCTTGCGCAAGCCGGCCGATGGCGCGGAACAGCGCACGCATCGCCGGGGTGTCGCCAATCAGCTGCGGCGGGCCTTCTTCTTTCTGCGCTGCTGCAGGCGGCGGTGATACCGGCTCCGGCAATTCTTCGGCTTCGGGCAGCGCGCGTCGCGCCAGCTCCACCGCGTCATCCAGGTCGAAGGGCTTGGACAGGAATTCATGCGCGCCACCACGGAAGGCGCCGGCGGTGCTGGCCACATCGGTATAGGCCGACATAACGATCACCGGCAGCTGCGGGTGCGCGGCCTTGAGCTTGTCCAGCAATACCAGCCCGTCGTCGCCGGGCATGCGCACGTCGGTGAACAACAGATCCGGTACCGGCTGTTTGGCCAGCGCAGCCAGTGCGGCAGCGGCACTGTCGAAACCCTCGACGGTGTAGCCGGCATCACGCAATGCGGTGCTCAGCACGAAACGTACCGAGCGATCATCATCGACGACCCAGACGGTCGCCGCTGCGGTGGGCTTATGCATCACTCACCTCCGCTGTTTCCTCGGCAACGGGCAGCGGCAGCAGCACGGTGAACACGGTATGGCCGGGGCGCGAGCGATAGCTCAAGGTGCCGCGGTGTTCGCGGGCTACCTGCTGGGCCAGTGCAAGGCCAAGCCCGGTGCCTTCGGCGCGGCCGCTGACCAGCGGCAGGAACAGGTGCTCGGCCAGTTCTTCCGGCACACCGCGACCGTCGTCGGCCACTTCCAGGCGCAGGGCCAGCGCATACGGTTGCTCGGCGATGCGCAGGCCGTGTTCGACGCGGGTACGCAGGGTGACGCTGGTGGCGCCGGCCTGGATGGCATTGCGGACCAGATTCAGCAGTGCCTGGGTCAGGCGATCCGCGTCGCCGGCGAACTCCGGAATGCTGGGGTCGTAATCGCGCAGCAGGCGCACCGACCAGCCGGCCTCGTTCTCGACCAGGCGCAGCACCCGCTCCAGCGCGGCATGGATGTTCAGCGGCGCGTGCGGGCGTTGCGGTGCCGGCGACAGCAGCTGTTCCAGCAAGGTGTTGAGGCGCTCGATCTCGGCGCCGATCAGTTCGATCAGTTCGCGTTCGTCGGCATCCCGGCCACTGGCGCGGCGCGCCAGCAGCTGGGCGGCACCCTTGAGCCCGGCCAGTGGATTACGCAGTTCGTGGGCCAGGCCTTTGAGGGCGGCACTGAATGCGCCGGGCAGTACCTGCGCCGGGTCGGCGCCTTGGAACTCGTCCACCGGATGGGCTTCCAGCAGCCAGCCGCCCTCCTCCACCGCACTCAACCAGCCATCGGCGAAGCGCGGGGTTTCGCCCGGCAGCGCCAAGGTCAATCGCGGCAGGCGGGTCATGTCGGTGACCGGCAGCGCCAGCCGCTGCGCCAGTGCTTCGCCCTGCGCTTCCAGCGACACCAGTGGCTGGCCGAGCAGGCGCCGCACGCTTACCCCCAGCCAGCGGCAGAACGCCGGATTGGCGCCCTGGATGCGGCCGTCCACGTCACTCCAGACCAAGGGAGTGGCCATCAGGTCCGGCGAAGGGGTGAAATCAGAGGCGGTCATTGCACCAATATAGTGCAAACCGGCCGGATCACTGCTTCTGCTGCAGCAGGGAATACAGGATGCGGGCGTCTTCGGGATCGAGCTCGGCCGGCAGGGTGTCGCTGCCACGGAAGCGGCGGTGGAAGGCGCGTGCCGCAGCGGCACGGTCGTCCAGCGCATAGCCAAAGGCCTGCATCGCCAGCCAGCTGTCGAAGCCGGCCGGTGCCGGGCCGTGTTTGGGGTCGGGCCACAGGCCGAAACCGGCTTCGGCCAACTGCTGCCACGGGAAATAGCGGCTGGGGTCGGCCTTGCGGGTAGGTGCAAGGTCGGCATGGCCGATGATCTGGCTGCGCGGGATGTTGTAGCGGCTGCAAAGGTCTTCGAGCAGGCGCAGCAGGCTTGCGATCTGCGGCTGGGTGAAGGGGCTGCTGCCGTTGTTGTCGATCTCGATGCCGATCGAGGTCGAGTTGAGATCGGTGAAGCCACCCCAGCGGCCGCCACCGGCATGCCAGGCGCGCTCGCCATCGGCCACCAGCTGGTAGAGGTCACCATCGCGGCCCACCAGATAATGCGAGCTCACCTGGCCACCGCTGTTGGCGGTGCGCAACGTGTCCAGGCTTTCCTGCACCGAGCCCTGCTCGGTGTGGTGCAGCACGATCAGCACCGGCTGGCGCTCGTTGTAGTTGGGCGACGGCACCCACTGCGCCAGCGGATTGCGCTCCGGCGTGGAGGTACAGGCCGTCAGCGAGGCCAACAGGGCGAGCGGCAGCAGCAGTTTGGTCTTCATGTAGGCCATTGCACGTTGCCGCGCGCCGCTTTGCAAGTGCGGTCTGGCATGCGCTGGAAACGTTGCCGACAGATGCGACGTGATTGCTTGCTTGCATTGGAGGGCCTGCTCAGGGAGTTGGGGAGTCCGGTGTGATGCCGGCGCGGAACATGCGGCGCATGTTCAAAACTCTTTCCGCTGGGGGTGGCTGCCCGTTGTGTTTAGGCTATAGAGGCTCGTTGATCGACGATCTGCTGGAGCGACAATGCGTGATTCACTGAAACAGAAAATCGTTGCTGTCTGCGATGCCAAGATCGCAGCGAAGGGGGCGACGGTAGGGCTGTCGTTCTATGCATTTTTTGCCAACCGCAATGATGATCCGGAACTGCTGATGGAAGCGGCTACCTGGTGGATCCAGACCCATCGCCTGGATCACTTCGAGAAGGCTGAGAAGGTGAAGACGTTGGTATTGGCTGAGGGCTGACGCACTGCGGGTTTGTTCGGATTGGTTCCGGTCGAACAGTAATGCTGCTTCGCCCAACCCTCTCCCCAACCCCTCTCCCGGAGGGAGAGGGGCTCTGATTTTCTGCGGGAGAACGCCTTGTAGTGCCGAGCCATGCTCGGCAAGGGCCTCACCGGTAATGCCTCAAAAGCGCCCTCACCCCAACCCCTCTCCCGCAAGCGGGAGAGGGGCTTTGATCTTCTGCGGCAGAGGAGCTAACGCGGTTACGCCTCGTACGCCGACTCGCCATGGGTGGTTACGTCCAGACCAGTGCGTTCGGCTTCTTCGCTGACGCGCAGGCCGACCAGCGCGCGGACAACCAGCAGGATGGCGGCGGTGACCACGGCCGACCAAAGAACGGTGAAGCCGACGCTGACCACCTGCACCCACACCTGGTGAGCGATATCCAGGTCCACCTTGGTGCCGCCCAGCGACTGCGCACTGAACACGCCGGTGAGAATGGCGCCGACAATGCCACCGACGCCATGCACACCGAATACGTCGGCGGTGTCGTCCGCCTTCAACAGACGCTTCAAGCCGGTCACACCCCAGACGCAGACGATGCCGGTGACAAAACCAATCACGATCGCGCCGAGCGGACCAACGGTACCGCAGGCCGGCGTCACGCCGACCAGACCGGCCACCGCACCCGAGGCTGCGCCCAGTGCCGAGGGATGGCCCTTGCTGATGGCTTCAACCAACGTCCAACCCAAGACTGCGGCAGCAGTAGCCAGCACGGTGTTGATGAAGGCCAGCGAGGCCACGGTGTCAGCGGCGGCAGCCGAGCCGGCATTGAAGCCGAACCAGCCCACCCACAGCAGCATCGCGCCGATCCAGGTCAACGGCAGGTTGTGCGGCTTCAGTGCGGTCTGGCCATAGCCCAGGCGCTTGCCGACGAACCACGCCGCCACCAAACCGGCGACACCGGCATTGATGTGCACCACGGTGCCACCGGCGAAATCGATCGCCCCCATCTCACCGAGGTAACCGCCGCCCCAGACGATGTGCGCCATCGGGATGTAGCTCAGGGTGAACCACAGTGCCGAAAACAGCAGCACCGCGCGGAACTTGATGCGCTCGGCGAAGGCGCCGACGATCAGTGCGGTGGTGATGCCGGCAAAGGTCGACTGGAAGGCGACGAACAGGAAATCCGGCAGGCCAGCGATCGGCGTATTGCCGACCGAGTCCGGGGTGAAGCCTTTGAGGAAGGCGAACTCAGTGAATGATCCGAAGAACTGGTTGCCAGTACTGAATACCGCGCTGTAGCCGTAGGCCACCCACAGCATCAGCACCAGCGAGAACACCACCAGCACCTGGCTGAGCACCGACAGCACGTTCTTGGCGCGCACCAGGCCGCCATAGAACAGTGCCAGACCAGGCACCACCATCATCAGCACCAGCAAGGTGGCGGTGAGCATCCACGCCACATCGCCCTTGTCGAAGGTAGCTGCGGATTCTGCTGCAGGTGCGGCTGCAGCCTGCGTTGTTGCGGCGGCCACTTCAGTGGTGGCGGGCTGGGCCTGCGTGTCCTGCGCCCAGGCGCTGCTCGAAAACATGCCCAGCAGCACTGCGGTGAGCATGAAAGACAGGCACAGGCCTCCGAGCCGGGCTTTGAACCCGGTGAAAAATTCCGTTCGCATTGTCGACTCCGGTTGTGGGGGTGGGACCTGCCAGCGACCCGTTGTCACCTGGCGGTCGCTGCCGCCGGAGGACGGGGCGTTGCGGTTTCCTAGAGCGCGTCGGCGCCTGTTTCACCGGTGCGGATACGCACCACTTGTTCCAGCGCGGTAACGAAGATCTTGCCGTCACCAATCTTGCCGGTGCCGGCCGCGCCCTGCAGGGCTTCGATCACCGCCTCGACGTTGTCGTCGGTGACGGCGGTTTCGATGCGGATCTTGGGGAGGAAATCGACGACGTATTCGGCGCCACGGTACAGCTCGGTGTGGCCTTTCTGCCGGCCAAAGCCCTTGACCTCGGTGACGGTGATGCCGGAAACGCCTGCAGCGCCCAAGGCTTCACGCACTTCGTCGAGCTTGAATGGCCGGATGATCGCGGAGATTAATTTCATGCGCATGTCCCGATGTGGAGGAGACCGGCCTGCGGCTGCGGGCCGGCATCGTGTCTTCCACCGGCCGTTGTGCGGCCGCTGGCTGTTGCGCCGAACGCATCATGGGCCTGGCTGTGACCACCGGCATTGCTGCCGGCCGCCACAACCACGCGGGAGGGAGGAATGGCCCATGCCGCGCGCTCGGATTTTCTTGCCCCTGCAGGCGTACTGCTGGCTGTTGCATGACCTTTGTGCTCCCCAGCAACAAAGGCGGCGGCGATGACGCAGATGGGAGGGGGAGGGTCCACGCCACCGCCGCCTAACAACAGCTAGCAACTACACCTGGTGTTGCCGGTGGCCAGCACGCTGTACTGGCCACCGTCACATCAGCTTGCGTAGTACAGCTGGTATTCCAGCGGATGGGTCGCAGCGCGGAACGCGGTGACTTCCTTCATCTTCAACGCGATGTAAGCGTCGATGAAGTCGTCGCTCATCACGCCACCGGCCTTGAGGAACTCGCGGTCCTTGTCCAGTGCTTCCAGCGCCTGGTCCAGCGAGGAACAGACCTGCGGAATCAGCTTCTCTTCTTCCGGCGGCAGGTCGTACAGATCCTTGTCGCTCGGTGCGCCCGGGTCGATCTGGTTCTTGATGCCGTCCAGGCCGGCCATCATCAGCGCGGTGAAGGTCAGGTAGCCGGACTGGATCGGATCCGGGAAACGCATTTCGATGCGGCGTGCCTTCGGGTTGGACACCCACGGAATGCGGCACGAAGCCGAACGGTTGCGGGCCGAATAGGCCAGCATCACCGGTGCTTCGAAGCCCGGCACCAGGCGCTTGTAGCTGTTGGTGCCGGAGTTGGCGAAGGCATTGATCGCACGGGCGTGCTTGAAGATGCCGCCGATGTACCACAGCGCCATCTGGCTCAGGCCGCCGTAGCCGTCACCGGAGAACAGGTTGTTGCCGCCCTTGGCCAGCGACTGGTGCACGTGCATGCCGCTGCCGTTGTCGCCGACCAGCGGCTTGGGCATGAAGGTCACGGTCTTGCCGTTGCGGTGGGCAACGTTCTTGATCACGTGCTTCATGCGCTGCAGTTCGTCAGCCTTGGTGACCAGCGTGTTGAACTTGGCGCCGATCTCGCACTGGCCAGCATTGGCCACTTCGTGGTGGTGCACTTCGACTTCGATGCCGACCTTTTCCAGCACCTTGCACATCTCGGCGCGGATATCGTGCAGCGAATCGGTCGGCGGCACCGGGAAGTAACCGCCCTTCACGGTGGGACGGTAGCCGGTGTTGGTGCCGTCATAGCTCTTGCCGGTGTTCCAGGCGCCTTCTTCAGAATTGATCTTGTAGAAGGTGTTGCCCATGTCGTTGGCGAACTGGACCGAATCGAAGATGAAGAATTCCGGTTCCGGGCCGAAGAACGCCAGGTCGGCAATGCCGGAGGACTTCAGGTACGACTCGGCGCGCTTGGCGATGCCGCGCGGGCAGCGGCCGTAGCCCTGCATGGTGGCCGGGTCGAGCACGTCGCAGATCAACACCAGGGTCGGGTCGGCGTAGAACGGGTCCACATAGGCACTGGCCGGGTCCGGCATCAGCACCATGTCCGATTCAGCGATGCCCTTCCAGCCGGCGATCGAACTGCCATCGAACATCTTGCCTTCTTCGAACAGGCTGGGCTCGATGATCGAGGCCGGGAAGGTCACGTGCTGCTCGATGCCACGCATGTCGACAAAACGCAGGTCGATGAACTCGATCTGGTTGTCCTTGATCAGCTTCTCAACATTTTCCAGCGACATCGGGTGCAACCTCGGATGAATGGTGACGTGCCTGTATCAAAGCAAATGGCGTGCCAACTTTTTGTTAACCGCAAGTTGTTGTTTTGATTCGTTTCCAGGCAAAAGCGTTCGCGGTTATAAGCACCATTTTGGTGCTGTTTTAATGACATGCACCATTCAGGTGCGAAGCACTGAATGCACTATGCTGTGCCCGCCTCCCCTACTCCCGTTCCCATGTCCGACCTGCTCTCTGCCCTGCTACTGGGCATCCTCGAAGGCCTCACCGAATTCCTCCCGATTTCCAGCACCGGCCATCTGCTGATCGCCCAGCATTGGCTGGGCGCGCGCTCGGATTTCTTCAACATCGTCATCCAGGCCGGCGCCATCCTCGCCGTGCTGTTGGCGTTCCGGCAGCGCCTTTGGTCGCTGGCCACCGGCTTGAACCAGGCCGAGAACCGCGACTACGTGATGAAGCTGGGCGTGGCCTTCCTGGTCACCGCCGTCGTCGGCCTGCCGGTACGCCTGGCCGGCTGGGAACTGCCTGAAACCGTCACCCCGGTGGCTTGGGCGCTGGTGATCGGCGGCGTCTGGATGCTGCTGGCCGAGCGCTTTGCCGGGCGCCTGCCGGACAGCACCACCATCACCTGGAAAGTCGCCGTGGCCGTTGGCCTGGCGCAGGTGATCGCCGGCGTGTTTCCGGGTACCTCACGCTCGGCTGCGGCGATCTTCCTGGCCATGCTGCTGGGCTTGACCCGGCGCGCGGCAGCGGCCGAGTTCGTGTTCCTGGTTGGCATCCCCACCATGTTCGCCGCCAGCGGCTACGCCTTGCTGGAGATGGCCAAGAAAGGCCAGCTCGGCAACGAGAACTGGGCCGATGTCGGCGTGGCCTTCGTCGCCGCCGCCATCACCGGCTTCATCGTGGTGAAGTGGCTGCTGAGCTATATCAAACGCCGTCCCTTCACTGGCTTTGCGCTATATCGCATCGCACTGGGCTTCGGCCTGCTGCTGTTTCTGCCTGCTGGAAACTGAACGTGCAGTCGCAAGTGCAACCCCGGCAGCCGGCTCCGGCCGTTTGCCGTTCTGACTTTCCCAACGCTACCTAAGGAGTTCACCATGAAGCGCATTCTTCTGCTGGCACTGCCCATCGCCCTCATGACCGCCTGCAGCAACCCGCCGGCAAGCACCAAGAGCGAAACCACCGCAGCCGCCGACACCAGCACCGCCGCTCCTGCCGCGAACATCGACGCCGCACAGCTGGGCGCAAACCACTGGTTGCTGGACAACGCCGTGGACGCAGCCGGCAAGCGCATCGAAGGCCTGTTCGTGAACACCGACAAGCCGCTGACCCTGGACTTCAAGGACGGCCGCCTGTCGGTCAGCAATGCCTGCAACAACATGGGCGGTGCTTACACCGTGGAAGGCAACGCGCTGACCGTTGGCAACATGATGTCGACCAACAAGGCCTGCCAGGGCCCGCTGATGGCGCTGGACGGCCTGGTCAGCGAACGCCTGCAGGGCAAGCTGACCGTGCAGTCGCTGGACGCATCGGCAATGCGCCTGGTTGCCGCCAATGGCGACGTGCTGAGCTTCCGCGCCGAGCCGACCGCTGAAACCCGCTACGGCGGCGCAGGCGAGACGGTATTCATGGAAGTGGACGCACAGGCCAAGCCCTGCCCGCACCCGCTGATGAAGGACGCCACCTGCCTGCAGGTGCGTGAAGTGAAGTACAACGAGCAGGGCCTGGAACAGGGCAAGCGCGGTGCCTACGAAAACTTCTACGGCAACATTGAGGGTTACACCCACCAGCCGGGCGTGCGCAACGTGCTGCGCCTGAAGCGCTACCAGATCAAGAACCCGCCGGCCGATGCGCCGTCGCAGGCCTATGTGCTGGACATGGTGGTGATGTCGGAAACGGCAAAGTAATTCGTCACCATCGAACAAACAGAAAGGGCGCCGCAAGGCGCCCTTTCTGTTTTGCGCTGTGCGGGAGCGGCGCCCTTGTAGAGCCGAGCCATGCTCGGCTGGGGCCTCACCGGTAACGCCTCTGCCGAGCATGGC
>NZ_JBDJMY010000044.1:0-36199 GCF_039674165.1 Stenotrophomonas terrae | reverse complement strand
GCTGAGGGTTTACCGGTGACGCCTCTGCCGAGCATGGCTCGGCACTACAGGGCCGCTCCGCTCTGTTTGTAGGAGCGGCGTCAGCCGCGAAGCTGACACTGCCGGAATCCTCACGGTAGAGCCGAGCCATGCTCGGCTGAGGGTTTACCGGTGATGCCCCCTGCCGAGCATGGCTCGGCTCTACAGATCCAGGCCGTCCTGCGCCTGCAGCCACAGGCGGAACCGCTTCAAGGCCTCGCGCTCCTGCCGCGAGCGCAGGCGGGTCAACCAATATCGGCCCAATGACAGCGTCTGCGCGAATGGCTGCAACAGCCTGCCTTCGGCCAGTTCCTGCTCGAACATGCGCAGTGGCAGCAGCGCCACGCCTGCACCAGTGGCGGCCGCGCTGGCCAAGGTGAGCGATGAATCAAACACCGCGCCGCGCGCCTCGACACCACTGCCCCCGGCCAACTGCAGCCAGCGCGGCCACTCGTCATTGCGATAGGAGCGCAGCAGCGGCACGTTGGCCAGATCACGTGGCTGTCGCAATCGTCGCGCCAGCGCGGGTGCACACAGCGGTGCAAACGCGGTATCGACGATCGGTACGCAATCCTGGCCCTGCCAGTCACCGTCGCCAAAGCGGATCGCCAGATCCAGGCCTTCGCCGGCCAGATCGATGCGGTTGTTGTGGGTCTGCACGCGCAGTTCGATATCCGGATGCGCCGACTCGAAGGCGGCCAGCCGCGGCAGCAGCCAGCCGGTGGCAAAGGTGCCGACAACACCCACGGTGAGCACCTCACGGAAGCGGCCGCCGGTAAAACGGTCCAGCGCGATCGCCATGCGGTCGAAACTTTCGGTCAGCACCGGGTACAACGCCGCGCCCTCGTCGGTAAGTGCCACGCCGCGTGGCAGCCGGTGGAACAAACTGACCTGCAGTCTGTCCTCCAGTCCACGGATCTGATGGCTCAGGGCCGCCTGGCTGACGCACAGCTCCAGCGCCGCGCGGGTGAAGTTGAGGTGGCGGGCGGCAGCCTCGAAGGCGCGTAGGGCGTTGAGCGGTAGCTGGGGGCGGATCATCGCGGAGTCATGATGAAAGTTGATGGTCTGCCGCATTATTTCCGCTGGAGTGGCCAAATTGGTGACTTTGCTACAAATAAATCTAATGGCTCCCGATGAATCTTCGTGATGGTCGTCAGCGCCTGCAGGCTTCACCATCAGCCTTAATCAGCCTAGGAGAACCCCATGCTTGCTCGTCGTCAGTTCCTCATGTTTGGCGGCGCCGCGCTGGCCAGCTCGCTGCTGCCGACCGCGCTGGCGCGCAGCGCCGTTGCCGCTTCACCCATGCCGACCCATAGCGCCGACTTTGCCGCACTGGAAAAGGCCAGTGGCGGGCGCCTTGGGGTGTGTCTATGGCATCCGGCCAGCGGCGCGCGCTATGGCCATCGCATGGACGAGCGCTTCCCGATGTGCAGCACGGTCAAGTTGCCGTTGGCCGCAGCCATCCTGCACCGCGCCGATGCGGGCAGGTTGTCGCTGGACCAGCGCGTGGCGGTGCGGCAAGGCGACATCATCAGCCACTCGCCGTTCACCGAGCGGCATGTCGGCAAGGACATGACCGTGCGCGATCTGTGCCGGGCGACCATGATCATCAGCGACAACGCCGCCGCCAACCTGCTGTTGCCTCTGCTCGGCGGCCCGCAGGGGCTAACTGCCTTCCTGCGCGAGCAGGGTGATCGCATCACCGTGAGTGCGCGCAACGAGCCCGAGCTCAACCGCTTTGCGCCCGGCGATCCGCGTGACACCACCAGCCCGGCGGCGATGGCGGCCAACCTGCAGCGCTTCCTGCTTGGCGACGTGCTCAGCCCGGCCTCGCGGCAGCAGCTGGCCGATTGGCTGATCGACAACCAGACCGGCGACGCGCGCCTGCGTGCAGGCCTGCCGCAGGGTTGGCGGGTGGGTGACAAGACCGGCAGCAACGGCCAGGACACCAGCAACGATATCGCCGTGCTGTGGCCCCTGGCCGGTGGCCCGGCGTGGCTGCTGAGCTGCTACCTGCAGGGCTCTGCACTGGACGATGACGGCAGGAATGGCATCCTGCGCCAGGTTGGGGAGCTGGCCGGCGTGCGGCTGGGCTGACGGTTGCACCGTCGGCGCGGCGGTTGCTGGTGCGCGCGGCCCCGTGCATCCGTTCAAAGAGGACACCCGCGCCATGAGCAGGGAAGTGATCTATCTGCTGTTGATCTTCGCGTTGCTGGTGATTCCACGCGCGCTGCAGCGCTTCAGCATTCCCGCGCCGCTGACCTGTCTGGTGTTCGGCATTGGCGCGATGCTGTGGTTGGGCGACGGCTCGCATGATCCGGTGGTCAACCTGCTCGCCACCTTGGGCATTTCCTCGCTGTTCCTGTTTGCCGGCCTGGAAGTGGACATCGCCGACCTGCGCAAGGGCATGTGGCCGCTGGTCACTCATCTGCTGATCCGCAGTGCCACGCTTACCGGCATGGCCTGGCTGGCCTGGCACTACGCCGGCCTGCAGTGGCAGGCGGCGGCCTTGCTGGCCTTGGCGCTGCTGACGCCATCCACCGGTTTCATCATGGATTCCCTGTCCCAGCTCGGGCTTGATGACGCCGAACGCTTCTGGGTCAGCAGCAAGGCAATTGCCGGCGAGCTGCTAGCCCTGGCGGCCTTGTTCGTGGTGCTGCAGGCCGGCGATCCGGTGCATATGGCGCTGTCGAGCTTTGCCCTGCTCGCGATGATGGTGGGTTTGCCGCTGTTGTTCGTCGGTTTGGGGCGCTGGGTGGCGCCGCATGCGCCGGGCTCGGAGTTCTCGTTGCTGGTGATGGTGGGCATGCTGGCCGCCTACATCACCTACGGGCTGGGTGTGTATTACCTGGTGGGTGCGTTCATCGCCGGGCTGGTGGCGCGCCTGCTGCAGCAGCGTATGCCCTTGCTGGCATCGCATGAAAACCTGCATGCACTGCGCCTGTTCGCCTCGTTCTTCGTGCCGTTCTACTTCTTCAACGCGGGCACCAAGGTGCCGGCCGAAGCCTTGAGCTTTGAAGCGCTGGGGCTGGGCCTGCTGATCACCCTGGTGGTGCTGCCGCTGCGCATCGCGGTGATCTGGCTGCAGCGCCGCCTGATGTTCGGCGAGAGCTTCCGCACCAGCCTGCGGGTGGCCTTGGCGTTATCGCCCACCTTGATTTTCACCCTGGTGCTGGCGGCGATCATGCGCGAGCGTTTTGCGATATCGCCGGTGCTGTTTGGTGCACTGCTGCTGTACGCGGCCTTGACCACGCTGCTGCCATCGCTGGTGTTCCGCCGGCCGATGGATGTTGACCCGCTGAGCAACGAAGCCACGCCGCCCGTTGATCCGGAGGTCGTAAGAGATGAGCGCTCCGCCGAGAATCCAGCGCCAGCGTCGTCCACTGCGTCCGGCTCTTACGTACGCCAGCGCTGAGCGGCGCTTATCATTCCCCGACCGGCACGCCTCCTGGAGGTGGGTGCGCGGCAAAGGGGATGTTGGTGGATCGAGAAAACTGGCAGCAGGTACGCGAGCTGTTTGATGCGGTGTGTGAGCTGGCGCCTTCGCAATGGCGGACCGAGCTTGCGCGCCTGAGCGCCAATCCGGCAGTCATTGCCGAAACCCTGGAGCTGCTGCAGGCGCAGACCTGCGATCTTGGCCGCGCCCGTGAACCGATGGCGCAGCTGTTCGCCGCTGCCGCGCCATCGGAGCTGGGCGAAGGTGATTGCATCGGGCCGTGGCGCCTGTGTGAGCGGCTGGCCAGTGGCGGCATGGGCATCGTGTTCCGCGCCGAGCGCGCCGATGGCCTGTATGCGCAGGAAGTGGCAATCAAGTTTCTGCTCGGCAAACCCGGTGCACGTGTTGCCGAGCGGTTGGCCGCCGAGCGGCGCATCCTTGCCAGCCTGCAGCATCCCAACATCGCGCGCCTGTACGACGGAGGCAGCACGCCGGGCGGGCATCCTTACCTGGTGATGGAATACATAAGTGGCGAGCCGCTGGATGTGTACTGCGCGCGCCAACAGCTGGATCTTCGCCAGCGCCTGCAGCTGTTCCTGAAGGTATGCAGCGCAGTGCAGGCCGCGCATGCGCGGTTGGTGCTGCATTGCGACCTGAAGCCGTCCAACATCCTGGTGCGTGAGGATGGCGAACCGGTATTGCTCGACTTCGGGGTGTCGCGGCTGCTGGACGATACGTACAGCGAAGCGGCCGCGCAGTTCTTCACCCCGGCCTATGCGGCGCCGGAGCTGCAATCGGGGCAGGCAGCGGGTGTGAGCAGTGACGTTTTCAGTCTAGCCGCGGTATTGAGCGAACTGGTGGCCTGCAAAGGCGGCCGGCGTGGGGCGGACGATGGGGGTGTGGCGGTGGCCGCGCCCAGCCAGGTGGCACAGGCCGATTGCAGTTGGAAGCGGGCCTTGCGCGGTGATCTGGATGCCATCGTGGTGCACGCCGGTGCCTTGCCCACCGAGCAGCGTTATCCGTCGGTGGAAGCACTGGCGGCCGATGTGCGTAGCTACCTGCAGCATCGGCCGGTGCGGGCGCGCCAAGGTGGTCGCTGGTATCGTACAGGGCGTTGGTTGCGGCGCAACTGGAAGGGTGCAGGGCTGCTGCTGTTGGTGCTGCTGCTTGCGGCCTGGTTTGTGTGGCGCCTGGCTGCCGAGCGTGCCGCCGCTGAGCGCGAGGCGAAGATCGCCGAGCAGGTCAGCGGCTTTCTGGTGGAAATGTTCCAGGCGGCTGATCCACGCGAAAAAGGCGAGCGCGGCGGCGAGGACATCAGTGCCCGCGAAGTGCTGGACCGTGCTGCGGCACGGATGGATGAGGAGTTGGACGCATCGGCCGAAGTACAGGCGCGCCTGAAGGGCGTGATTGGCCTGGCCTACCGCAATACCGGCGACCTGCGGCGTGCCAATCCGATGATGCTGCAGGCGGCAGAAGCCATGGCTGCAGCTGGTGGCGAGAAGAATCTGGACGAAGCCGCACGCCTGTTCAACCTGTTGGCAGGCAGCTATGCCAACAACCGCAACGGCGTGGAAGGCGCAAACATGGCTCGGCGCGCGCTGGGCTTGCTGGGCTTGCTGGGCTTGCTGGGCAAGCAGCCGGCGGACAGCTTCCGCGTCGCCCAGTCCTATAATTCGCTGGGGCTGTCGTTGCTGTCCGAACAGCGCTATGACGATGCCGAAACCGCGTTCAAGCAGGCGTTGCAGCGGCACCAGGCCGGCAAGCGCGAAAAGTACATCGGCGTGACCCTGGACAACCTCGGCATGATGTACCGGCGCAAGGGTGATCTGGCCGCATCGGCGGCCGCGTTTGACCAGTCCACGCCGATGTTCCTGCGCACCTTGGGTGAGATGTCGTACGACTACTGGGCCAGCAATACCGAGCGTACGCTGATGGTGATGGACCGAGGCGACCTGGATGCGGCCATCGCTGCGTTCGAGGCAAACCTGGTCCGCGCACCGAAGATCTTCGGGCAGCGCAGCATCTATGTGGTCAGCGAGAACAACCGCTTGGCGTTGGCGTTGATGCGCAAGGGCGAATATGCACGCGCGCAGCCCTTTGTTGAAACGGCGCTGCGCTTGTCGGCGGAAGTGCTGGGCAAGGACAGCTACAACTATTCGCTGATCACCGAAACCGCCGCGCAGCTGGCGCAGGCGCAGGGCGATCTGGCCAGCGCCGAAACCGACTACCGGCAGGCACTGGCAATACGCAACGCGGCCATAGGCAAAGATCATCCCGACAGCCTGGACCTGGAACTGCAGCTTGGCCTGTTGCTGGCCGCACAGGGCAAGGACGCAGGCGATGCCTTGGTGCAGCGTGCGCATGCAGTGTGGTTGCCGCGGATCCCCGCCAGCAGTGCCAATGGCATACGCCTGCAGCAGAGTTGGGCCGAATGGCTGCTGGCCAAGCAGCGGTTGCCGGCGGCCGGGCAGGCGCTGGACGCAGTGGAGCCGCTGCTTGCGCACAGCCCTTATGCGGCGGTACGCCAGCAGGTGCTGCGGGCGCGCTGGGCGCAAGCGCGCGGCGAGCGCAGCGAGGCAGTGCAGCATTGGCAGCGCGCCGTGGCGGCGGCCACGCCCTTGTACGGCGAACAATCGGCGGTGACCGCGCAATGGCGCAGTGCCCTGCAGTCGGCGCGGAATGACGTACACGTGGGTGGCGCGTTGCCTTGAGCTGACGGGTAGGCGAGGATCGGGGAATGAAAACATCTTCCTTCTCCGTTCTTTTCAGCGCGCTGGCCTTGGCCGGCGCGGCCATTGTTCCGGCTTCGGCGATGGCCGGCGCTACCGGCAATGCGGCCACTGCGGCGGTTGCACCGGCCGATCAGTTTCTTGCCGGGTTGGCGCAGTACTGCGGGCAGGCCTTCGCCGGGCGCATCATCGCCAACCAGCCGCAGTCCAGCGCGCCGGACCCGTTCGATGGCAAAACCCTGGTGATGCATGTGCGTGGCTGCGACAGCCCGCAACAGGAACTGCGGGTGCCGTTCCATGTAGGGGATGACCATTCGCGGACCTGGGTGATCAGCCGTACCGATACCGGCCTGCGTTTGAAGCACGATCATCGCCATGCCGACGGCAGTCCGGATGCGGTGACCATGTATGGCGGTGACACCGCGCAGGCCGGCAGCGCCGCGCGCCAGGAATTCCCGGCCGATGCTGCGTCGGTGGCGATGTTCAGCGCGCATGGCATGACCGCCTCGCTGCGCAATACCTGGGCGATGGAGCTGGTGCCCGGCCAGCGCTTTGTCTACGAACTGGCGCGTCCGGATGGGCGCTTGTTCCAGGTGGAATTCGACCTGAGTACGCCGGTGCAGCTGCCGCCGGCACCGTGGGGCAGCGAGGCGTGAAACACGGAGGGCGCCATTGCTGGCGCCCTCCGCTCCACTTGAGCCGGAAGCTCAGCGGCCGCTGAAGCGCGCGCGGCAGCCGCCGTTTACCCAGATGCTGTTGCCGTTGTAGCCCCAATTGCGGCCTTCCACGCAGCGCGTATCGGACAGCTGCTGGACGATGACCGGGCGGCCCTGGCGGCGGTCCCAGGCGCAGGTATTGGGACGGTTGCTGCTGCTGGCGCACTCGACCAGGTAGCCGTTGCCGGCGCCGTTGTTCCAGCCGCTGCCGCCACCGCGGCCTTCGCCGAATTCGCCACGGCAACCGCCGTTGACCCAGACCGTACCGTTGCTGCTGCCCCAGTTGCGGCCCTCGGTGCAGCGCGTATCGGAAATCTGCCGGACCAGTACCGCGCTGCGCCAGCCGGTATTGCAGACCACGTGGCGGTTGTTGTTGCTGTCACAGCGGATGGTGCGGTTGCCATTGCCATTGCCGTTCCAGCCACCTTGGCCGTTGCCATTGCCTGGGCCCCAGCCGCCGCGGCCTTCGGCGAACTCGGCCCGGCAGCCGCCGCTGACCCAGACGCTGCCGTTATTGCTGCCCCAGTTGCGGCCCTCGGTGCAGCGCGTATCGGAGATCTGGCGGACCAGTACCGCGCTGCGCCAGCCGGTGTTGCAGACCTGCTGGCGGTTGTTGTTGCTGTCGCAGCGGATGGTGCGGTTGCCATTGCCATTGCCATTGCCATTCCAGCCGCCCTGGCCGTTGCCGCCGGCCCAGTTGCCGCGGGCTTCGGCAAATTCGGCGCGGCAGCCGCCGCTGACCCAGACGCTGCCATTGTTGCTGCCCCAGTTGCGGCCTTCGGTACAGCGCGTATCGGACACCTGGCGCACCAGCACCGCGCCACGCCAGCCGGTATTGCAGACCTGCTGGCGGTTGCTGTTGCTGTCACAACGGATGGTGCCGTTCTGGCTGCCCGGGAAACCGGCCTGGGCGGCCGCCGGGGAAGGGGTCATGGCCAGGCCCAGCAGGGCTGCCAGGCCAGCAAGCAGGAGAGAGTGGTTCATGGCGGCTGCCCTGTTCAGGTTTGGTGGCCGAACTATAGGGCGAATCCCACTTAAGGCGGCGTGACTGAGCGGCAGATTTGCTCCAGCCCCCGCTGAGCGCCAAAATACGGGGCTACCCGGCACCGTTTCGTGCCGGGCCCCCTGCGGAGCTTTCCATGCGTACCCATTTCTGCGGCCTGGTCGACGAGACCCTGATCGGCCAAACCGTGACCCTCGCCGGCTGGACCGACGTTGCCCGTAACCTCGGCGGCGTCTGTTTCATCGATCTGCGTGATCACGAAGGCATCGTCCAGGTCACGGTCGAGCCGGACAACGCGGAGGTGTTTGCCGTCGCCGCCAGCCTCGGTTACGAGGACGTGCTGCAGGTCGAGGGCGTGGTTCGCGCGCGTCATGCGGTCAACGACAAGATCCGCAGCGGCAAGGTGGAAGTGATCGCCACGCGCATCACCATCCTCAACAAGGCCGCGCCGCTGCCGTTCCATGCGCACGAGAACCCAGGCGAAGAAACCCGCCTGAAGTACCGTTACCTGGACCTGCGCCGCCCGGAAATGCAGCGCATGCAGCGCACCCGCATCAAGCTGGTGCAGGCCCTGCGCCGCCATCTGGACGAGCGCGGCTTCCAGGACATCGAAACCCCGATCCTGACCAAGGCCACCCCGGAAGGCGCGCGCGACTTCCTGGTGCCGGCGCGCATGCACCCGGGTGAGTTCTACGCCCTGCCGCAGAGCCCGCAGCTGTTCAAGCAGATCCTGATGGTGGCCGGCTTCGACCGCTACTACCAGGTGGCACGCTGCTTCCGCGATGAAGCGCTTCGCGCCGACCGCCAGCTGGAATTCACCCAGCTGGACATGGAGTTCGCCTTCGTCCGCGAGAGCGACATCCAGGACTTCGTCGAAAACATGATCCGCGCCATCTTCAAGGAAGTGGTGGACGTGGAACTGGCTGCGCAGTTCCCGCGCATGACCTGGGCCGAGGCGATGCGTCGCTTTGGTTCGGACAAGCCGGACCTGCGCAACGCGCTGGAGCTGGTGGACGTGGCCGAGCTGGTCAAGACCAGCGAGTTCCCGGTGTTCACCGCCGCTGCCAATGACGCCGACGGCCGCGTGGCCGCGCTGCGCATCCCGGGCGGCGCCACCCTCAGCCGCAAGCAGATCGACGAATACGCTGCCCATGCCGCCAAGTACGGTGCAAAGGGTCTGGCTTACATCAAGATCGCCGAGAACGGCGAGATCAGCTCGCCGATCCAGAAGTTCTTCGCCGAAGATGCCTTCGCCGCGCTGCTCAAGCACGTTGGCGCCGGCAATGGCGACATCGTGTTCTTCGGTGCCGGCGGCTACAACAAGGTCTCCGACTTCATGGGTGCGCTGCGCCTGAAGGCCGGCAAGGACTTTGGCCTGGTCGCAAATACCTGGGCGCCGCTGTGGGTCACCGACTTCCCGATGTTCGAGTGGGACGAGGAAGAGCAGCGCTACGTCGCCCTGCATCACCCCTTCACCGCGCCGGCGGTGGACGATGTGGCCGAGCTGCGCACGCATGCCAAGACCGCGGTATCGCGCGGCTACGACATGGTGCTCAACGGCAACGAGATCGGCGGCGGTTCCATCCGTATCCACCGCCCGGAAATGCAGAGCGCAGTGTTCGAGCTGCTCGGCATCGGTGCCGAAGAAGCCCGTGCCAAGTTCGGCTTCCTGCTGGATGCGCTGAACTACGGCGCACCGCCGCACGGCGGCATTGCCTTCGGTATCGACCGTATTGCCGCGCTGATGGCCGGCACCGAGTCCATCCGTGACGTGATCCCGTTCCCGAAGACCACCGGCGCGCAGTGCCTGATGACCGACGCCCCGTCGCCGATCGCCGATGCACAGCTGGCTGAAGTACACGTGCAGGTACGGCCCAAGAGCCCGTAACCAGCCGCTGGGAACCAGGAACCAGAGAGAGCGTGAGGCCTTCTTTGGTTCCTGGTTTTTTTGTTTGGGACACTGCTTGGATGCTCAAGCTAGCTTCGTTGCTGCTTCCTCTTCTCTGGTTCCTGGCTTCATGACTATCCGTCGCGCTACCGCTGAAGATGCCGCACTGCTGTGCGACCTGGCCGAACGTACCTTTGTGGAAACGTTCGGCCACCTGTATCCGCCTGAGGATCTGGCCGCCTATCTGGCCACGGCCTATCCGCTGGAACTGCAGCGGCAGCAGCTGCAGTCCGGGGACTACGCGGCGTGGCTGTTGGAGGTGCAGGGCGAGGCGGTGGGTTTTGCCTTTGCCGGCCCCTGCGGGCTGCCGCATCCGCAGGCCACCGCGGCCGATGGCGAGTTGAAGCGCCTGTATGTGTTGCGCGATCACCAGGGCGGTGGTCGCGGCGGGCAGTTGTTCGAGGCGGCCCTGCAATGGCTGCAGACTCCGGGACGGACGCTGTGGATTGGCGTGTGGTCGGAGAACTTTGGTGCGCAGCGCTTTTACGCTCGGCACGGTTTCGAGCAGGTCGGCGGGTATGAATTCCCGGTCGGCAATACCCGCGACAAGGAATTCATCCTGCGTCGGGCTGCTGTCTGATTGCACTGGGCAAGGCCCGGTGAGTGCCGTGCCAGCTACAACGCTGCTGCGTACTGCCCCTCCCGCGCTCCATTGAACGCCAGCCGCGCGACGCGCGCTGCTTTCACAAACTCGGCCCGTTGCACGCGCCGGATTTGTATCCGTCTGAAGGTTTCCACTCACAAATCTGGTAGCGCGCACTGGCTGCGATGCAGGTTGTTGTGTGCATGTTGCAAAGTGTGCGCTGCATCGCTGTGGCTGCTGCGTGCCTGTCGCGTCTATAGAGCAAGGGAGCCGGTTTTTCGCAGTGCGAGCGCGTCGGACTCCTGCATGGCGGACCTGGCGGTGTGTTGCTTGCGCAGCCAAGGTGCGGATTTCCGGTTGATGCGAAGGACGGCAGCGCGCGTGTTGAATGCAGCTGCCGGCAGGGCGGAAGCAGGCATGAGCAAACGTTTTGACCAAGAGCAGGTAATCGAATTCCTGCGTGAGGTGGATGACGCAGCGAGCTTGCGCGCGCTGTGCCGCAAGCACGGTTTCAATGACGCGGCGCTGGCCTTGCTGCGGCGTACCTGCGGCGCCATGCGCGCGCCGCAGGCGCGCCAGCTGCGCCAGTTGCAGCAGGAGAATCAGCGGCTGCGGGCAGTATTGGCGCTGCAACAGCAGGAACGTGAGCGGATCAGGCAGGCACTGCGGCAGGCGTTGTAAGCCGTATGCATGGCGCTCGGCCGCGTTGGCGGCGTGCCGCGTCAGCGCCGCAGTTCGGTTTCGCCGGCGGCATTTTTGCGCGGTGAAATGCCGTGCAGGGCCGCGAGCGCTTCAACAAAGCCGGCACTGTCATTGCTGCGGAAAACCCCGGAGATGCGCAGTTCGCCCAAGGCCGCATCGTCGACCCGCAGCGGCGTGCCGCCATAGCGGTTGAATTCCTCCACCGCCAAACGCAACGGCAGGTCGTTGAACACCAGCTGCCCCTGCAGCCATGCCGGTGCGCTGCCGCCCTGGAAGGTCTGCACCTGCGGGCGTTGCCCCGCCGCCAGGTGCGCGCGTTGGCCGGGAATGAGGGTCGCAAGTGCTGCCGTACTGTCATCGGCGGCAGCCGCGCGCAGCTGTACCTTGCCTTCGAACAAGGTGACATCCAGCGCATCGGCGCGGCGATAGACCTCGAACTCGGTGCCGACGGCGCGAACGCTGCCCTGCGCGGTATCCACCGTCAGTGGGCGCGCGGTATCGCGTGCCACCTTGAAGAAGGCCCGGCCCTGATCCAGGTGGATGCGGCGCTGCTGCGCGCTGTAGCGCACGCGCAGCTGGGTGCCGGTGTCCAGTTCGATCCGGGTGCCGTCTTCCAGCGTGATGCTGCGGTGTTCGCCGACCGCGCTGGCATAGCGCAGCTCGGTTGCCGGTGCCGGAGCGAGCAGCCGCCAGCCGATGACCACGGCGGTCACGGCAGCCGCGCAGGCGGCCAGCCAGCGCATGCGGCCGGGCCTGCGACGCGGTTGCGGCAGTGCTTGCGGCGTGGCTGCAGGTATTGCCGCAAGCCGTTGGCTGATTTCCGGCGTGGCCGAAAAGTCGCTCAGCATCATCCAGGTGCGCTCGATACGTTCATGCGCCTGCCGATGTGCGGGGTCGGCGTCCAGCCAGGCCTGATGCTCGGCCTGCTCGGCCTCGCTCACTTCATCATCGTGCAGGCGCGCGAACCAGACGGCGGCCTGGGTCCGGATCGGGTCGGCGTCTTCCACGACATTCAGCGGGGTCTGTTTCATGGTTGCTCCAGCCGCGTGCCGAAGTGGAGCAGGGCACGCATCATTTGTTTTTCGACGGCACTGACGCTGATACCCAGCTGGCTGGCAATCGCGCGATAGGTGAGGCCTTCATAGCGGTGCAGCAGGAATACCTGCTGGGAGCGCGGCGGCAGGTCATCCAGCACCTTGAGGAAGTTCTGCAGGCGTTCGCGGTCCTGGTAGACGCGCTCGCCGCAGACAGTTTCGGCAGGCCAGTCCTCGGTCGTTTCGTCCAGGGATACGTGTTGGCCGGTATGCCGGGTACGGTCGCGGCGGTAGCGGTCGCGCAACAGGTTGCCCGCGATGGTCATCAGATAGGCTTCGACATTGTTGACCCTGTCGGCCTGTGGATCGCGCATCATCCGCACCAGGGTTTCCTGGGTGAGATCCTCCGCATCTTCAACCGAACCCAGGTGGTTCCTGAAGTAACGCATCAGGCGTGGGCGGTACTGTTGGGCCATGCTGCCCGTGTCCCGGACGGTGTCGGGAGGCGGCTGGGCGGGCGGCAGGGCGGCAGTCATTGGCGGGCGTTGACAGTCTGAATCGGCACGCGCAGCTTGGGCTAGTGCCAGCGATTCTGCCAGATGAGGTGTTTTGCGCTTGCTGCGTCTGTACACCGGGTTGGGATCGCCATGCCAGCCGGATTGCTACTGGGAGAGGGGATGATTGCCGCTACAGATGACCCCGAGAGGCTGGGTGGCAAGCGCCGGCACTGGCTGGCCCCCGCACTGCTGTGTCTGTTGCTGTTCGGCACCGCGGCCAGGGCACAGACACCGGCAGCGATGCAGGCTTACAAAATGCCGCAACAGCCGCTGGAACAGGCATTGGCGGAGCTGGCAGCGGCGGCCGATCTGCAGATCCTGATGGCCCCGCAGATGCTGCGTGGCAAAACCGCGCCGGCGTTGAGCGGGCGTTACAGCGCCGCCGAAGCCCTGCAGCAGCTGTTGGCCGGCAGCGGGCTGAGTTACCGGCTGACCGATAGCGGGGTTGTTACCATTGTCGCGGCGCCCAAGCCACTGCCGGCAGCGGCGGCCAAACCGGCCCAGCCACGGCTGCTGCCGCAGGTGGCAACCTCGTTGGGCGCACTGCAGGTCACCGGCTCGCGTATTCGCCGCAGTGAGTTTGAAGGTGCGGCACCGCTGACGGTGATCAGTGCCGAGCAGATGGAGCGCGAGGGTCGGTTTTCACTGGCCGAGGTATTGGCCATCAATGGCATGAGTGTCTACGGCGCCGAGTCGCAGAGCGGCGGCGGTCGTTTCTCCGCCAATGCCCAGCCGGTGAATCTGCGGGGCCTGGGCGCCGGGCGTGCGTTGATCCTGGTCGACGGCCGGCGTGTGCCGGACTATCCCTTTCCCTCCAATGGGCGCAGCAACTTCCAGAGTCTGGGCAGCATTCCGCTGGCCGGCGTGGACAGGGTCGAGGTGATGACCGGTGGGGCATCGGCGGTTTACGGCGCCGATGCGATCGCCGGGGTGATCAACATCGTGCTTAAGCAGCCGCGCGACGGCCATCAGTTGAAGCTGCGCACAGGGACCAGTACCCAGGGCGGTGCTGATCGGGTGGATATGCACTGGTCGGCGGGCTTCAGCGGCCAGGACTGGCGCGCGGACTACGTGCTGCAGTTCGCGCAGGACGAACTGCTGCGTGGCTACCAACGCGGAATCCAGGTTGCGCCGCAATCCGCGGCAGGGCCGCAGCCCGCACTTGGGCTGGGAGTGGAAGGAGAAGGCGGGGTGCTGCAGGCCTTGCCGGCCGGTGTCTGTGAGCGCTGGGACACGGCCTTTGTTGACTGGAACTACGCGGCAGCACCGGGCCAGGCACATGGCTGGGGCTGTGGCACATGGCGAAATGCCGGTTATGCATCACTTGCAGATGCGCGTCGGGAAATATCCGGGCGCCTGCATGCCGAGCGTGACCTGCCTGCCGACATCCAGCTGTGGACGACGGTGCAGCTACGGCATGCACGCAGCGAGATCGCGGCCGTACCTGAAACCATCACCGGCCCGCACAGCAGCCGCACTGGCAGGGTGAACCTGGTGCAGGACCCGCAGCTGGGTCTGGTTTCACCGCTGCGGGTGTTGACCCCGCAGGAGATGGGCGGCCTGGCGCCGATGAATGATCGTTATGCCGAGCAGATGGCAGATCTGGCGCTGGGGCTGCGCGGGGATGCGTGGAAAGACATGGAGTGGAACCTTACGCTCGGTCACTCCGACTACCGCCTGCAACGCGATTTCAGGCGGCTGCTCGGCGCGCAGGTCAACGCTTTTTTCTTCGGCCAGGCGCAGGGCTTCACTGATGATGGCGTCATCATCCAGCCGCTCAATCTCGACCACTGGTATCGCCCGCTTACCACCGGGGAATACCGCGCGATGTCGGCGACCGTGCAATACCGCGCGCGCAGCCAGGTGGACAGCGCCAGCTACGTGCTGTCCGGTGACATCGCCGAGTTGAAGACCGGGAAACTGGGGATGGCGCTGGTGCTGGAGGCCAGTCACCAGAGTTATGCGCTGCAGAACCGGCCCTCGGTGCTGCCCTTGCAGCTTGAACTGTACGACCTGGCAGGTAGCGTCGGCGCCGGCGGCCGCAGCCGCTATGCACTCGGTGGCGAGGCACGCATCCCCTTGGCCAGCACGCTCAAGCTCAACCTCGCCGGGCGCTGGGACAAATACGATGACAGCGCATCGCTGGGCATCACGCCGACCTGGAGCGCGGGCCTGGAGTGGCGTCCGTTGGCAGGCCTACTATTGCGCGCCAGCCACGCCACCAGCTTCAAGGTCCCGGATATGCATTGGACGTATACCGACGGCGGCGGCAGTTTTGGAAGCGCAGTGGATGTACTGCGCTGCATGCAGGCCGGTGCAAACCCTGATTGCGCAGCGTTTACCTCGGCGTTCCTGACCCGGACATCGCGAAACCCCGGACTGGGTGCCGAGTCCGGGGTGTCCAGTACGCTGGGCGTGGTCTGGGACGCCGCCGAGGCGATGTCGATGAGCCTGGACTACTGGGACGTGCGCAGCGAGCAGGGGATTGGCCGCATAGCGCCGCTGGTACTGCTGCGCGACGAGGCCGAATGCAGCACCGGAATGAAACTGGACGGTAGTCCTTCGAGCGCGGATCTGCGCTCGTGGGAGTGCCGCAAGGCGCGCGCCAGAGTGGTGCGTAGTGGCGGCGGTGTGGGCCGCATTGTCATGGTCGAATCGATGGCGGCCAACCAATCCAATGAGCGTGTGCGCGGCCTCGATGCGGTAGTGGATGCGCGTATGGATACTGCCGCCGGTCAGTTCGCCCTCCATTCGGCGTGGTCGCGCATGTTGCATGCCAGCCGGCGTGTACGTGCACCGGGCACCCTGCACGAGCAGTGGCGGCAGGTGCCTTGGCAATCCGGCGAGAACCGCGCCTTTCGCAGCAATTTCAGCGCCAGCCTCGGCTGGCAGGGGACGACGGGCTGGTCCGCCAACCTGTTTGGCATCCGCTACGGCAGCCTGCCCCGGGTCGACGGCAATGGACGCCTGCCGCCGCTGTTCCTGTGGAATGCCAACATCGGCAAACGCCTCACCGAGCAGGCCGCTGTGACACTGTTCGTCAACAATGTCTTCGATACGCCGCCGCCACGCGACAGCAGCAATGCCAAGTTCCCCTACTACTACGACGATGTCTACAGCGCGGTGGGAAGGCAGCTGGCCGTGCAGTTGGATTACAACTTCGACTGAAGGCGGTGCGCCAGCCCGTTGTGGTGAGCAAGGCCGATGACGGAAACTGCGCGCATGTCCCTGCAGAATTCCCCGCGTCCCCGAGTGCTGATACTGCACGGTATCTGGAACACCCGCTCCTGGTTGTTGCCGCTGGCATGGCGCCTGCGCAGCCAGGGCTTCGTGGTGGATACCTTCGGCTACGCCAGTGTGTTCGGCGGCCCTGAGCAGGCGGTGCCGCAACTGGTGCAGCGGCTGCAGCGGCTTGGGCCGGTGTCGCTGGTCGGGCACAGCCTGGGCGGCTTGGTGGCACTGGAAGCGCTGCGTCGTTCGCCGGCACTGCAGGTGCCGCGGGTGGTCTGCCTGGGTTCGCCGCTATGCGGCAGCGGCACTGCCCGTTCCATGGCCGAGCATGGCTGGTCGGCCGCGCTCGGGCGTAGCGGTGACCTGCTGCTGCACGGCCTACCGGATTGGCAGGGGCAAGCCGAGGTCGGGCTGATCGCCGGCTCGGTGGCGCATGGGTTGGGGGCGATGATGGGCGCGCTGGAGGGCGAGTCCGATGGCACCGTAGGCCTGGCCGAAACCCGCCTGCCGGGCCTGGCCGACCATTGCGTGGTGCCGGTCAGCCACAGCGGGCTGGTGCTGTCGCCGGAGGTGGCCACGCTGACCGCCGGCTTCCTGCGCCAGGGGCGCTTCCCAGCGGTTGCCGCCGTAAGCGGACAATGACGGGGCCGTGGCGGGGGATCAGGTAGAATTACCGTCCTGTTCCTGACAGATGTACGGTATTCCCATGGGTCGAGGTCCTTCCATCGAAGGCCGCAAAAACGCGAATGACGCGAAGCGCGGCAAGATTTTCACCAAAATCATCCGGGAGATCAGCGTTGCTGCCCGCGGTGGCGGAGGCGACCCAAACAACAACCCACGTCTGCGCACCGCGGTGGACAAGGCCCTGAGCGCGAACATGACCAAGGATGTCATCGAGCGCGCGATCAAGAAGGCCACCGGTGAGCTGGAAGGTGTGGAATACGAGGAAGTGCGCTACGAGGGCTATGCCCCGGGCGGCATTGCCGTGATCGTCGACTGCCTGACCGACAACCGCGTGCGTACCGTGGCCGACGTGCGCCATGCCTTCAGCAAGTGCGGCGGCAACATGGGCACCGAAGGCTCGGTGTCGTTCATGTTCAAGCGGCTCGGCGTGCTGAGCTTCGCCCCCGGCGCGGATGAGGAAACCATCACCGAAGCTGCGATCGAGGCCGGTGCCGACGACATCGCGGTCTATCCGGAGGATGGTTCGATCGACGTGATTACCGCCCCGGAAGCATTCCTGTCGGTGAAAACTGCGATGGCGGCGGCCAAGCTGGAGCCGGATCACAGCGAAATCACCTTCCGTGCCGACAATGACGTTGCCGTCGATGCCGACACCGCCGTGCAGGTGAAAAAGCTGCTGGACATGCTTGAAGACCTGGACGACGTGCAGGACGTGTATTCCAACGTTGACCAGGCGAGCCTGGAGCGGGTCTGACGACCCGCCCGGTCCCACCGGGTGAGACGGCGTCCGGCCATGCTGGGCGCCGTTTTTTACTGGTAGAGGCACTATGACCCGCATCCTTGGCATTGATCCCGGTTCGCAGCGTACCGGCGTCGGCATCATCGACATCGACGCCAATGGCCGTGCCCGACACGTCCATCACGCGCCGCTGGTGCTGCTGGGTGCGGCGGATTTCCCGCAGCGGCTGCGCTTGCTGGCGCATGGCCTGCACGCCTTGATCGAGGAATTCCAGCCGCAGGAAGTGGCGATCGAACGGGTGTTCATGGCCAAGAATGCCGATTCGGCCCTGAAGCTGGGGCAGGCGCGCGGTGCGGCGGTGTGCGCGGTGGTGATGCGCGACCTGCCGGTCAGCGAATACGCCGCCACCGAGATCAAGCTGGCCGTGGTTGGTCGCGGCGGCGCGGAAAAGCAACAGGTGCAGCATATGGTGGGTTTGATGCTGAACCTGCAGGGCAAATTACAGGCTGACGCCGCCGATGCACTGGCGGTGGCCATTACCCACGCGCATGTCCGCGCCACCGCCAATCGGCTGGGGGTGGACGTGCGGCAGGCTTGGAGTCGGAAATGAGGTTCTTCGAATGATTGGTCGTCTGCGCGGCATCCTCGCCCACAAGGCACCCCCGTGGCTGGTGATCGACGTCAATGGCGTGGGCTATGAGCTGGAAGCGCCGATGAGCACGTTCTACGACCTGCCCGATGTCGGTCGCGAGATCATCCTGTTCACCCATTACGCGCAGAAGGAAGACAGCGTTTCGCTGTACGGCTTCCTGCGCGAGGGCGAGCGGCGGTTGTTCCGCGATGTGCAGAAGGTGTCCGGCATCGGCGCCAAGATTGCACTGGCGGTGCTGTCCGGGGCCAGCGTGGATGAGTTCGCACGGCTGATCCAGACCGGCGATGTCACCGCGCTGACCCGTATCCCCGGTATAGGCAAGAAGACCGCTGAGCGTATGGTGGTGGAACTGCGTGACCGCGCGGCCAATTTCACCGGCGGCGGCGCACCGATTGCCGGTGCGTTGGGCAACGATGCAGTGTCCGAGGCGACAGTGGCGTTGCAGCAACTGGGCTATAAACCGGCAGAGGCCGCCAAGATGGCGCGCGATGCCGGTGCCGAGGGCGATGATGTCGCCACGGTCATCCGTAAAGCGCTGCAAGCGGCGCTGCGTTAACCCCTTCGGCAGCATGACGCCAACCTGAGATCGCCATGTCCCACGCTTCTTCCACGTCTGAATCTTCCACCCAAGGTCATGGCCACGGTCATGGCGGCGGCGGTGCTGCCGGCGGCATGGCGCTGGTCGTCGGCGCCATTGGCGTGGTGTTCGGCGATATCGGCACCAGCCCGCTGTACACCTTGAAGGAGGCGTTCTCGCCGCATTACGGGCTCAACAGCGACCATGACACCGTGCTGGGCGTGTTGTCGCTGGCGTTCTGGGCCTTGAACATGGTGGTCACCCTCAAGTACGTGACCATCATCATGCGCGCCGACAACGACGGCGAGGGCGGCATCATGGCCTTGATGGCGCTGGCCCAGCGCACCCTGCGCAATGGTTCGCGCTCGGCCTACGTGGTGGGCATCCTCGGCATTTTCGGCGCCTCGCTGTTCTTCGGTGACGGGGTGATCACCCCGGCCATCTCGGTGCTGGGTGCGGTCGAGGGCCTGGAGGTCGCGGCACCGGGGTTGGGCCACTTCGTGGTGCCGATCACGCTGGTGGTGCTGGCCGCGGTGTTCGCCGCGCAGCGCTTCGGCACCGAGAAGGTGGGCAAGGTGTTCGGGCCGGTGATGACCATCTGGTTCCTGTCACTGGCCGCCATCGGCATCTGGAACGTGATCGCCGCACCGGAAGTGCTCAAGGCCTTCAATCCGCTATGGGCAGCGCGGTTCTTCATGGAACACGGCTGGCACGGCATCTTCATCCTCGGCGCGGTGGTGCTGGCGGTGACCGGTGGCGAGGCGCTGTATGCGGACATGGGCCACTTCGGTGCGCCGCCGATCCGCCACGCCTGGTATTTCTTCGTGCTGCCGTGCCTGGTGCTCAACTACCTGGGGCAGGGTGCATTGGTGCTGCAGCGCCCGGACGCGGTGGCCAATCCGTTCTTCGAGGCGGTGCCGGAGTGGGCGCTGATCCCGATGATCCTGCTGGCAACGATGGCGGCGGTGATCGCCAGCCAGTCGGTGATCACCGGCGCGTTCTCGGTCTCGCGGCAGGCCATGCAGCTGGGTTACATCCCGCGCATGCGCATCCTGCATACCTCGCACGACACGATTGGCCAGATCTACATCCCCGGCATCAACTGGGGGCTGGCGGTGATGGTCTTCGGGCTGGTGCTGGCGTTCCGCAGCTCCAGCAATCTGGCGGTGGCCTACGGCATCTCGGTGTCGGGCACGATGCTGATCGACACCATGCTGCTGGCATTGGTGGCGCGGGTGCTGTGGCCGCGTGCGCGCCATGCCATCGTCGCGTTGTGCGTGGTGTTCCTGTTCATCGACCTCGGCTTTGTGATCGCCAATGGCGCCAAGCTGCTGCAGGGCGCCTGGTTCCCGCTGGTGCTTGGGCTGGTGTTGTTCACGATGATGCGCACCTGGCGGCGCGGCCGCGAGTTGCTGCGTGACGAGATCCGCAAGGACGGTATCCGCCTGGACACCTTCCTGCCGGGCCTGATGCTGGCGCCGCCGGTACGGGTGCCGGGCACGGCGGTGTTCCTCACCGCCGACCCGACCGTGGTTCCGCATGCGCTGATGCACAACCTCAAGCACAACAAGGTGCTGCACGAGCGCAATGTGTTCCTGCACGTGGAAACGCTGCCGATGCCGTACGCGGCCGATGGCCAGCGCCTGCGCATCGATTCGGTGGGCGATGAGTTCTACCGCGTCTACGTGCGCTACGGCTTCATGGAAACCCCGGACATCCCGCTGGCGCTGATGCGTTCCTGCGACCACGGCGGCATCTATTTCGACCCGATGGACACCACCTTCTTTGCCAGCCGCGAGACCATCGTGGCCAGCGCCAACCGTGGCATGCCGATCTGGCGCGACAAACTGTTCGCCTTCATGCATCGCAACGCGGCGCCGGCCACCGGCTTCTTCCGCATACCGGGTAATCGGTTGGTGGAATTGGGCGCGCAGGTGGAAATCTAGCGTGCAGGAGTGAGTGAGGAGGAGTGAGGAGCGAGATAGGGCTGGAGCAGCTTCTGTGTTGCCGCCTTGCTCGCATGTGGCAACCGGGTCGTGGAAAGCATGAACTGCCGTTGCCGCCGCCTTCTCTTGCTCCTCACTCCTCTTCACTCACTTCTCGCACGTCTTCCCTCACTTCTCGCCAAAACCAGCTCCTATTCCCGCATGGCAGGCCGTAACATACCCAGATGACTGACGACCGCATCATCGGCGCCGGCGCCACCCGTGAGGATGACGCCGCCGACGCCAGCATCCGCCCGCGCAGCCTTGCCGATTATCTTGGCCAGGCGCCGGTGCGCGAGCAGATGGATATCTACATCCAGGCCGCCAAGGCACGCCACGAAGCCTTGGATCATGTGCTGATCTTCGGTCCGCCCGGTCTGGGCAAGACCACGCTCAGTCATGTGATCGCCAATGAACTGGGCGTGGCGCTGCGCGTCACCTCCGGCCCGGTGATCGAAAAAGCCGGTGATCTGGCCGCACTGCTGACCAATCTGCAGCCGCATGATGTGTTGTTCATCGACGAAATCCATCGTCTTTCGCCTGTGGTCGAGGAAGTGCTGTACCCGGCGATGGAGGATTTCCAGATCGACATCATGATCGGCGACGGCCCGGCCGCACGCTCGATCAAGCTCGATCTGCCACCGTTCACCCTGATCGGTGCCACCACCCGCGCCGGCCTGCTGACCGCGCCGCTGCGCGACCGTTTCGGCATCGTGCAGCGGCTGGAGTTCTATTCGGCTGACGAGTTGACCCGCATCGTGCGGCGCTCGGCGGCCATCCTCGGCATCGATTGCAGTGCCGAGGGCGCAGGCGAAATCGCACGGCGTTCGCGCGGCACCCCGCGTATCGCCAACCGGCTGCTGCGGCGCGTGCGCGATTACGCGCAGGTCAAGGCGGCTGGGCATATCGACCAGGACGTGGCGCAGGCCGCCATGCAGATGCTCAAGGTCGATCCGGAAGGCTTTGACGAGCTGGATCGGCGCATGCTGCGCACCCTGGTGGAGTATTTCGACGGCGGCCCGGTCGGGGTCGAGTCGATGGCCGCGGCGCTTTCCGAGGAGCGCGGCACCCTGGAAGACGTGGTCGAGCCGTTCCTGATCCAGCAGGGCTTCCTGGTGCGCACCGCACGCGGGCGCATGGCCACCAACAAGGCCTACCGCCATCTGGGCCTCAAGCCCAAGGCTGCGCCGGCGCCGGTGGACCTGTTCGCGGAGCAGCGCGATGACGAATGAGTCTCGGTTCAGTTGGCCGACACGCATTTACTGGGAAGATACCGACGCTGGCGGCGTGGTCTACCACGCCCGCTACGTGGCCTTCATGGAGAGGGCACGAACCGAATGGATGCGGGCCCTGGGTTACGGACAGGCGTCCCTGCGCGAAGGCGATGGGCAGATGTTCGTGGTCCGGGCGATGACGCTGGATTTTTTCAAGCCGGCCAAGCTTGACGATGTACTGACCACCACGGTGGAACTGGTGCAATGCCGGCGGGCCAGCTTGTTGATGGCGCAGGCGGTGCTGCGCGATGACCAGGTACTGGTCAGCGCCCAGGTCCGGCTTGCTGCTGTCGGGGCCGCGGATTTCCGTCCGCAGCCCATCGATGAGGCGCTGCACGCAGTGCTTAAACCCCTTCAAACACAACACGCTTAAGCAACACTGAGGAAGATCGGATGATCGCTTTGCTTCTGGCCCTGCAGGCCACCGTGACCGAGGCCCTGCCGGCCGATGTCAGCGCCGCAGCCGCGCAGACCGTGGCGCAGGCCAGCCATGGCGGCGGCATCAATTACCTGGACCTGATGATCAAGGCCAGTATCCCGGTCAAGCTGATCGTGCTGCTGCTGTTGGCCGGCTCGTTCATCAGCTGGGTGATCATTTTCCGCAAGGCACGCGTGTTCAAGGCCGCCGACAACGAGGCCAGCGAGTTCGAGAACCGCTTCTGGTCCGGTGCCGATCTGGGCAAGCTGTACGCCTCGGCGACCGACCGCAACCGTCAGGTTGATGGTCTGGAAGCCATTTTCGAGGCCGGTTTCCGCGAATATTCGCGCCTGCAGGGCCGCCGCGCCTTTGATGGCCGCACCCAGCTGGAAGGTGCACAGCGCGCCATGCGCACCACCTATGCCCGCGAAGTTGACGGCTTGGATCGCAACCTGGAGCTGCTGGCCAATATCGGTTCCACCGCCCCGTACGTGGGTCTGGTCGGCACCGTGTTCGGCATCATGGTGACCATGCACGACATGATCAGCAGCGGTGAGCAGGCCGGTATCGCCTCGGTTGCACCGGGTATCTCCGAAGCCCTGTTCGCCACCGCGATTGGTCTGTTCGTGGCAATCCCGGCGGTGTGGGCATACAACCGCTTCACCACCCGCGTCGAGCGGCTGTCGGTGCGCTATGAAACCTTCGCCGAAGAGTTCAGCTCCATCCTGCAGCGCCAGCAGAGCGGCAGCGACGAGTAAGTGCGCCAGCGCCTTCCTCTGACCGCAGGAGCCAATTTATGACCGCCGCCATTCCCCGTCGCAAGCGCCGCAAGCTCAAGTCCGAGATCAACGTCGTGCCGTATATCGACGTGATGCTCGTGCTGCTGATCATCTTCATGGTGACCGCGCCGCTGCTGACCCTCAGTTTTGAAGTCGACCTGCCCAGTTCCACCGCCAAGGCGCTGGAAAGCAAGCAGGACCCGATCGTGGTCTCGGTACGTGCCGATGGCCAGATGAGCCTGAAGCTGCCCGAAGCCAAGGATCCGCAGGCCATGGACGCCGCTGCGCTGCAGGCGCAGCTGGGCGCGCTGGCCTCGCAGGACAAGGAGCTGCGGGTGATCGTGGCTGCCGACAAGAGCGTGGCCTATGAAAAGGTCATGGATGCCATGGACGTGATCAAGGCCGCGAAGATCGAAAAGGTGGGTCTGGCGACCGATGCACGCTGACGCACTGCCACCGCCGCACGACAACCGCAACGAGTGGGGCCTGCCGGTCGTACTGGCGTTGCTGGTGCATTTGTTGGTAGCGGCGATCTTCATCATTGCCTGGTTGTGGTCGCCCACGCGCAGTACCGAGGCCGCCGCTGGCGATCCGGCGCTGGAAGCCAACATGCAGCTGTCCGCCGCCGAGGCCTCGGCCGCGCGGCAGGCGCTGCGTGCCTCGGAGAAGCTGCCGGACCTGCCCGAACCGCCGCCGCAAGACGTGCCGCCCGAGCCGGTGCCGGAAGATACCGTGCCGCCGCCGCAACCCATTCCCGAGCCCAAGCCGCAGGATGCGCCCACCCCGCAGCAGCACAACGCCCAGGAACGCATTGCCCAACCGGACACTGTCGACCAGGAGCGGGTCAGCGCACTGGCCATCTCGCAGGAAAAAGCCAAGCAGGAACAGGAAGCCAAGCGCCGTCAGGAACAGATCGACCTGACCGAGCGCAAGCGGGTGGAAGAAGCCGAGCAGAAACTGCGCCTGGCCAAGCAGCAGGAAGAGGCGGACCGCAAGAAGCTCGCCGACCAGCAGCGCCAGGCCAATGAAACCCAGGCCGAGCAGGAACGTCAGCAGAAGATCGCCGAGATCCGCCGCAAGCGCGAGCAGGCCGAGCGCGAGGCCAAGCTGGCCGAGCAGCGCCTGCGCCAGGTGGCTGATGCCCGTGCCCGCGCGCAGGCTGCATCAACCAGCAGTGGCAGCAGCGGTGCCAGTACGCCGTCGCCGGGGCAGGGCGGTACCAGCAATGACCTGACCGCCAAGTATGCTGCTGCGATCCAGCAGGCCGTGCTCAACCAATGGATGCGCCCGGACTCGATTCCGCGCGGCCAGCGCTGCCGCCTGACCATCCGCCAGTTGCCCGGCGGGGAAGTGGTGAGTGTCGAGTTCGCGCCCGGCTGCCCGTATGACGAGGCTGGCAAGCGCTCGGTGGAGGCCGCGGTACTGCGTGCCCAGCCGCTGCCTTATCGCGGCTATGAAACGGTGTTCCAGCGCAACTTGAACTTCAACTTCGAGGCGCAGGATCGCTGAGCAACCGGGTTGTTTCCGGTGTTTATGATTTCAGTGGAAACCTTTTAACCGGGGTGGTTTTACGGCGGGATGAGGAAATTTCACGCAATAGTTCGTTCATGATTGCGAAAGTATTCATCTTCCTGCTGCTATCCCTTTTTTACTTCGCCCGTACTGTTGAGCGCCCCATGAAGAAAATGCCTCGCTGGCTGCTTGCCCTCACTGCCCTGTTGTTGCCGCTTGCGGCGATGGCGCAGCAGAAGGGACTGGAAATCGACATCATCGGTGGCAACGCGTCGGCCACGCCGATTGCTGTTGTGCCGATGGCCTACCAGGGCTCGGCCGGTGCGCCGCAGACCGACGTCGCCGCCGTGGTGCGTGCCGACCTGGACCGTTCCGGCCAGTTCCGCAATCTGCCTGAAGCGCAGATCGCCGAGCGCCCCAGCCGCGGCAGTGAGGTGCAATACCCGACCTGGCGCGCGCTGAAGCAGGATTTCCTGGTGGTGGGCCGGGTGCAGGACGCCGGTGCCGGCGCCTACCGCGTGGAATACGAACTGTTCGACGTGGCCAAGGGTGAGCGCATGCTCGGCCTGGCGATGACTGCCCGTTCCAGCGCCATGCGCGACGTCGCCCATCAGATGGCCGATGCCATCTACGAAAAGATCACCGGCGTACGCGGTGCCTTCTGGACCCGCATCGCCTACATCACCGCCAGTGGCAGTGGCGCCAACATGCGCTACGCGCTGATGGTGGCCGATTCCGATGGGTACAGCCCGCAGACCATCGTGCGTTCGGCCGAGCCGCTGCTGTCGCCGAGCTGGAGCCCGGACGGCCGCAAGCTGGCCTATGTCAGCTTCGAGCGCGGCAACTCCTCCATCTACGTGCAGGACATCGCCACCGGTGGCCGTGAGCTGTTGACCAGCTTCCGTGGCATCAACAGCGCGCCCTCGTTCTCGCCGGATGGCCGTCGCCTGGCGCTGGCCCTGTCGCGCAGCGGCAACCCGGAAATCTACGTGATGGACCTGGGCAGCAAGCAGCTGACCCAGCTGACCAACCATTTCGGCATCGACACCGAGCCGACCTGGTCGGCCGATGGCAGCTCGGTCTACTTCACCTCCGACCGCGGCGGCCGCCCGCAGATCTACCAGGTCTCCTCCAGCGGCGGCAGCGCCAGCCGGGTGACCTTCCAGGGCAACTACAATGCCAAGGCCAGCGTATCCTTCGACGGCAAGAAGATTGCCGTTGCGCAGGGCGCCGGCAGCAGCTACAAGATCGCGATGATGGACAGCAGCCTGGGAGCGGCGCGCTGGAGCACGCTGTCGCCGGGTTCGCTGGACGAATCGCCGAGTTTTGCGCCCAATGCGAGCATGGTGCTGTACGCCGCTCGTGAAGGTGGGCGTGGTGTGTTGTATGAAGTGTCCGCCGACGGTCGGGTGCGCCAGCGCCTGGTTCTGGCCGATGGCGATGTGCGCGAACCGGCTTGGGGTCCGTACCGCACTGCGCGTTGATAAAATGTTAATCTCTGCAAGCATTAATCCCAACATTGGCCAGGAGCCACTAGGTATAGCCATGAACAAGTCAACTCGTGTTTTGCTCGTTTCGCTGCTGTCTGTAGCCGCGCTTGCTGGCTGCTCGAAGAAGGTCAAGGAACAGCCGGCACAGCCGCCGGTTGATACCGGCTCGACCACCCAGCCGACCGCACCGTCCACCTCCGGCCTGTACGGCCCGGGCGACCTGGACACCGACGCTTGCCTGCGTCAGCGCGTCGTCTACTTCGATCTGGACCAGGATTCGGTCAAGCCGGAGTTCCAGGCCATCATGGCTTGCCACGCCAAGTACCTGCGTGACCGTCCGTCCTCGCGCATCACCTTGCAGGGCAACACCGACGAACGCGGCAGCCGCGCTTACAACCAGGCCCTGGGCGAGCGTCGTGGCAATGGCGTGAACTCGGCTCTGCAGGCCAACGGTGGTTCGGCTTCGCAGCTGACCGTCGTTTCCTACGGTGAAGAGCGTCCGGTGTGCACCGATTCGAACGAGTCCTGCTGGTCGCAGAACCGTCGCGTCGAAATCGTCTACACCGCGCAGTAATCGATGCGCATCAGTCTCAAACTGATGCTCGTGGTCGCGGCAGCCCTGGTGGCTGCCGTGCCCGCGTATGCACAGCGGGCAAGTTTGGCTGACCGGGTTGGCGTGCTGGAAACGCAGGTCAACAACAGTCAGGCCAATACCGACATGCTCAATCAACTGCAGCAGCTGCGTACTGAAATGCAGGCGTTGCAGGGCACGATCGAGCAGCTTCAGCACGAGAACGAACAGCTGAAGCAGCGTAATCGTGATCAGTATCTGGACCTGGACGGTCGCCTCAATCGCCTTGAAGGCGGTACAGGTGCACCGGTCGCTCCGGCCACTGGCGCGGTGACGCCCGCCGCTGCGGCCGCAAAGCCGACAGCGGCTGCTGCCGAGCGTCCGCCGACGGTACGTGGTGACGCCGGCACACTGGCCTCGGCCGGTGACGAGCGCGCTGCCTACAATGTCGCGTTCGACGCATTGAAGGCTGGCAACTATGCCGATTCGGCGCAGTTGTTCCAGAGCTTCCTTGAGCTGTACCCGAATGCTGCTTACACCCCCAATGCCTTGTATTGGCTGGGTGAGAGCTTTTACGCGACGCGTAATTTCAAGATGGCCGAAGCACAGTTCAGCGATCTGGTTGCCCGCTACCCCACCCACGACAAGGCTGCCGGCGGTTTGCTGAAGCTTGGCCTGTCGCAGTTTGGTGAAGGCAACAGCGCCCAGGCGCAACAGACCCTGGAACAGGTTGTTTCCCGTTTCCCCGGCAGTGATGCGGCCCGTACCGCCCAGGACCGACTGCAGTCGATCCGGCTCGGCCAGCAACTGCGTTGATGTGGTGCCGCACCGAGGGTGCGGCCAATGAATATGAACTCTCCCAGCGCCGCTGTTCCCAGCGAGATCGTGCAGTCGCCTTTGCCGCGATTGAAGATCACTGAAATTTTCCTGTCACTGCAAGGCGAAGCCGACACCGCCGGCTGGCCGACCGTTTTCGTGCGCCTTACCGGCTGCCCGCTGCGTTGCCAGTATTGCGATACCGAGTACGCCTTCCATGGCGGTGACTGGTGGGACATTGACGACATCGTCGCCGAAGTGCTCAAGCAGGGCGTGCGCCATGTCTGCGTGACCGGCGGCGAGCCGCTGGCGCAGAAGCGCTGCCTGATCCTGCTGCAGAAGCTGTGTGATGCCGGCCTGGACGTGTCCCTGGAAACCTCCGGCGCGCTGGATATCGCTGCGGTCGACCCGCGCGTGTCGCGTGTGGTGGACCTGAAAACCCCGGATTCACGCGAGATGGCGCGCAACCGGCTGGAGAACATCCCGCTGCTCACTGCACGCGACCAGCTCAAGTTCGTGATCTGCAGCCGTGGCGACTACGAATGGGCCAAGGCCATGCTCGCCGAGCATCGCCTGGCCGAGCGCTGCATGGTGTTGTTCTCGCCGAGCAAGTCGCAGCTCAAGCCGCGCGAGCTGGCTGACTGGATCGTGGCGGACCGTCTGCCGGTGCGCTTCCAGATGCAGCTGCACAAATTGTTGTGGGACGACGCACCGGGTTATTGAGCCGGCGCCGTACCTTTCAATCGTTCAACCCGGCGCGGGACAGCGTGCTGGCTTTCCTCTCCCAACCGGATCATCACCATGAAAAAGAAAGCAGTCGTGCTTCTTTCCGGCGGCATGGACTCAGCCGCCGTCGTCGCCATCGCCCAGGAACAGGGCTTCGAAGTACATGCCATGAGCGTGCGCTATGGCCAGCGCCACACCTCCGAGCTGGAGGCTGCCGCGCGCGTTGCCGCTGCGCTGGGCGTGGCCGGGCATAAAGTGGTCGCGGTCGATCTGCGCAGCATCGGCGGCTCCGCGCTGACCGACGACATCAACGTGCCCGATGCGGGCACGGGTGACGCCATTCCGGTCACCTACGTGCCGGCTCGCAACACCATCATGCTGTCACTGGCGCTGGGCTGGGCCGAAGTACTTGGCGCGAATGACATCTTCTGCGGCGTCAACGCGGTGGACTATTCCGGCTACCCGGACTGCCGCCCTGAATTCATTGCCGCCTTCCAGGCACTGGCCAACCTGGCTACCAAGGCTGGCGTCGAAGGGGCCGGCATCCGCGTGCATGCGCCCCTGCAATACCTGAGCAAGGCCCAGATCGCATTGGAAGGCCAGCGCTTGGGCGTGGACTTCGGTTTGACCGTGTCCTGCTACCAGGCCGATATGGACGGCAAGGCCTGCGGTCATTGCGATGCCTGCCAGCTGCGCGCCGATGGTTTTGCCGCTGCCGGCATGGCCGACCCGACCCATTACGCATGATGTTGTTTTTGCGTTTATTGCGTTAGAATACGCACCCCGGCTACGGCCGGGTCTTTGTTTGGGCCGTTAGCTCAGTTGGTAGAGCAGAAGACTTTTAATCTTTTGGTCGATGGTTCGAATCCATCACGGCCCACCAAAACAGGCACTTAGCGCGAGCTAGGTGCTTTTTTTTTGCGCCGGCCATTGCCGCCGCATAGCGCCGACTCCCCAGGCTATCCCCACGCTCTGTATTGCAGGAGTGCGGACAGGGCAGGTTGTGCAGTCGTGTAGCCCGGGTAAGCGCAGCGCACCCGGGGTTGCCGGCGCAATATCGCCGGACCCCAAGGTGGTTCCTGCCTCCCGGGTGCGCCGCGCTTACCCGGGCTACGACCAGGCCGCGGCTCTGGCCGCGGCTTTTGCGCGCTACTTCAGCAAGGTTTGCTGCACATCGACGATGCGCACGTCATGCATCTGTTCCAGATAGGCATCCAGATAGGCTTTGTGCGAGGCGCCGACCAGCACCAGCGTGCGCATGCCCGGGCTTGGGCCCATCAGATCGCGGATGTTCGCGGCCATGCGCAGGTTACGGGTTTCCCAGGCGGTGACGTACATGCGTCCGTAACCCTGCGGCGAGGGTTCCTCCAGCGTGGCGCCGTAGTCGCTTGCGAACGCGGCCGGGGCCACGTCCGGACCGTTGTCGCGGCGGTACGTCGCCAACGCGTTCTCCGGCGTGTCCAGCTGTGCTTCCAGTCCGCTGTACATTGCTGCCCGCTGTTTGGATGCCGGGTTGTCCCATGCCTTTCGGATGGCCGCGGCATAGGCCTTGGGGTTGGGACCATAGCGATCAGCGCTGTGATCATCGGTCGGCCATAGCCGTTCATGCCCCAGGCGTACCGCCAGCTGTGCGGCGATCAGAGTGGTTTCGTTGCGACTGGTGCGCTGCTCTTCCAGGATGGCCACCAATTCCTGGTTCAGGCTGGCGTCCGCATGGCGTTCCGCTGCGGGCAGGCGCAGCCATTGCACCAAGGCCGATTCACGTTCTCCACCGGCCAGGAATTTGGCGGCCAGGTCGCGGCGCTGCGCTGGTGTTGGTTGCGCCGGCCATGCCGCCAGCATCGTGTCCGCTGCCGCATTGGCCGCTGCCACGTCGAGCCCGGTTGCCTTCGCCGCCGCCGACAGGTCGGGGCAGTAATCGTTCACCGTCAGTGCGTAACGGACGGGGTAGCGGCGCAAGGTGTCGCATTGCTGCCCGGATACCACCTCGATGGCGATGGCCTGCGGCCGCCATGCCGCCAAACGGTCGATCAGCGGGGCGAGTGAGGAGGGGTCGAATGTTTCCGGCAAGCGGGCCAGATGCATGGTGCCGAGCACCGCGACTTCGTTCTGGACACCTTGCTGCGGCCCTTTATGCGCACCTGGATCAAAGCGTTGTGCCTGCGCGGTCTGCGCCAACATCGCCAGCGCCAAGAGGCTGCCGGTCACTACGCCGCGACCCCACATTTCCTGCATCGTTCCGTGCTGCATATGATCTGCCGGTTGAGCGCTTGGTTGGCGCGAAGTCGCGCAGATTCCATCGCCGTCGAGGTGCTTGTCAATGGTGCTGGATGCCGAGCCAGCAGACCGGACTGCGCTGGCTGCCGCGTGCGGCGGGAGCGGCAGCGGGGTGAAGCAACTGGGTGCGCCGGAGGGCTTGCAGCGCCGCAGGGCAAGGCTTTCAGTGTGACGCAGGCCCCTGTTTGCAGGTGGATGGCGGATACAACATTGGGGGCGTGGCGAGACATGACAGCTGCCGCAGATACCGGCCGCAGCAAGCTGCGTGGTTGGAACTGATGGGGGTAGGTCCTAATATGGCGGATGCATCGTCGGTTGCCCGGTGGGCATCCAGGCACTGGGGACAGGATTGAGCAAGCAGATCACTCAACTACTGCATCGCTGGCAAAAGGGTGACATGGATGCGCGTGAGCATCTGTTCGAAGCGCTGTACGCGGACCTGATGCTGATTGCCCGCAACCGCCTGTCGCAGCAGACCAATGGCACCTTGCAGCCGGCCGCGCTGGTCAACGAATCGCTGATGCGTCTGCTCGGTGGCGATGCCGACTACAAGGACCGCACCCATTTTGTCGCGATAGCCGCACTGAAAATGCGCTCTGTGCTGGTGGATCATCTGCGCGCGCGCGGCGCCGACAAGCGTGGCGGCAATGCCGAGCAGCTGACCCTTTCGCATGCAGATCAGGTGCCGGACGAAGCCGGCATCGGTTATGACGTGCTGGCATTGCACCAGGCGCTCAATCAACTCGCCGAGCTGGAGCCGCGCGCGGCGAGCACCATCGAACTGACTTATTTCGGTGGCATGAGCCGTGATGAGATCGCCCTGGTGCTGGATGTTTCCCCGCCCACCGTCGACCGTGACCTGCGCTTTGCGCGAGCCTGGTTGAACCGGCAACTGCGCTGAGCATTGATGGCGAGGGCACGGTAGTGGGGGGCGAGCGTTGGCGGCAGGTCCGTGAACTGTTTGATGCGATCTGCGAGTTGCCGCGCGAGCAGTGGCCGCAGGCAATCGCTACAGGCAGTGCAGACCCGCTCGTGCGCGAGGAAGTACTGCAGCTGCTGCGCTCGCAGACGGTGGGCTTGAGCCGGGTCAGCAGTCGCCTGGACACCGCCTTGGCACGGGCATTGGCCCCGGAGCTGGGGGTGGGCGAGCGGCTGGGGCCGTGGCGGCTGACCGAGCGCATTGCCCATGGCGGCATGGGCACCGTGTTCAAGGCCGAGCGCGCCGACGGTCTCTATCACCGCACGGTGGCCATCAAGCTGCTGCATGGCATGCCCGGCGCCACCGAAGTGGAATTGCTCGGCGCCGAGCGGCAGGTATTGGCTGACCTGCAGTTGGCCAATGTCGCGCGTCTTTACGATGGTGGCACCACGCCCGATGGCCATCCCTACCTGGTGATGGAATACATCGACGGGGTGCCGCTGGACCATTGGTGCACCGAACAGGGCCTGGGCCTGCAGGAGCGGCTGACGCTGTTCCTGGAAATCTGCAGCATCGTGCGGTCAGCGCACGAACAGCTGGTGCTGCATTGCGATCTCAAGCCGCGCAACGTCCTGGTGCAGGCCAATGGCCAGCCGGTGCTGTTGGATTTCGGTCTGGCGCGGCTGCTCAACGAGGCACGTGACAAGCGCGACTCCGGCTATTGCACGCCCGGTTATGCCAGCCCGGAATTGATTGCCGGGCATAACGTCGGTGCAGCCAGTGACGTCTACAGCCTGGGCGTGATGCTGGTGGAGATGCTGTCCACCCGTGCAAGCACGCGTGAGGCGGACAGTGCAGGCGAGGCCGTGCCTGCAGCCAGCGCCAGCGCCCCGGCCGATCTGCCATGGCGGCGGCGTCTGCGCGGTGACCTGGATGCAATCGCCGCGCGCGCCTGCGCCAGTGACATCAGCCAGCGTTATCGCTCGGTGGAAGCCTTGATGGCTGACCTGCGCCGCTACGCTGAACTACAGCCGGTGGCCGCGCGCGACGGCGGGCGTCTGTACCCGCTTGGCAAGGCGCTGCGCCGGAACTGGCAAGTGGTGGCGATCGTGGTGGGGGTGAGCAGCCTGCTTGCGGTGTTCGTGCTGGGGTTGTGGCAGACCCGGCGGCAGGCGCAGGAAGAGGCGGTCATCGCGCAGCAGGTCAGCAACTTCATGGTCGGCATGTTCGAAACCGCCGATCCGTTCCTGCGTACCGAGCGCGGTGCCGAGCAGTTGACCTCGCGGCAACTGCTGGACAAGGCCACGCTGCAGGTTGCGCGCGACCTGGCCGATGCACCGGCGCAGCTGGCGCGGATGCGTGCGGTGCTTGGCGTCGCCTACCAGAACGCCGGGGCGTCGCATCAGGCCGACAGATTGTTGCAGCAGGCCTATGGTGGCTTCATGGACCCGCGTGTGGCGCGCCCGCTGGATGCGGCCAAGGTGCTGGCCGATCTGTCCGTGCAGAAGACCCTGGATGGTGATGGCGAGCAGGGCCTGCAATTGGCAGTCCAAGGCCTGGACCTGGCCGGGCGCCGGGCCCCGGCGGTGGTGCTGGCGCGTCTGTACAGCGCCAAAGGACTGGCCTTGGTGAACCAGCAGCATTTTGATCTGGGCGAGGCCGAGTTCGACAAGGCCATGGCGCTGTATCAGGAGGCCACCGAGGTGGGCGTGGCCTCCGAAATCAACGAGCTGTCCTACAACAAGGGCTTGATGTACCTGCGTTGGGGGCGGCAGGCGTCGGCGGAACGCGAGTTCCGGCAGATGCTGGGCAACCTGCACGGCAGGCGCACGACCCTGGGCTTGGCAGCGGAGATGCGTTTGGCGCAGATATTCCGTGAGCAGGGCGAATACGATCAGGCCTTGCCGCTGTTGCAGTCCGGCATGCAGCATGCCTTGGAACTGTATGGCGCCGAGAGCAGTTTCGTGCGGCAGCAATACGACGGCCTGGCCGACCTGTACCGCGACTCCGGCGACTACTCCGCCGCCGAGTTGCACTACCAGAAGCGCAATGCGTTGAGCGCGCGCCTGGACGGTGTCGATTCGGTCGAGTACTCGATGGGCTTGTTCAATTACGGCGCATTGAAAGAGTTGCGCGGTGAGTTCGCGGCGGCTGAAGACCTGTATCGACAGACCTGGTTGATCCGCAAGCAGAAGCTGGGCGAGGACTCGCCGACCAGCCTGCGCGCGGAGACCGGGCTGGCGGTGCTGCTGATGCGGCAGGGGCGGATGGGAGAGGCCGGGACGATGCTGATGCATGCGGACAAGGGCTTGAGCCTGAGTCTGCCGGCCGATGCACCAGGGCGCGTGGAAGCACATCTGAACCGGATCGATTGGCATGTGCGCAGCGGCCAGCTGGCGCAGGCGCAGGCGCTGCTGGAGGCAATGGGTTCGCCGGTATCGGAGGAGCTGCAGCTGCGGCTGTTGAACATCCGCGCCGATCTGGCCGAACGGATGGGGGAAGGCGCGCATACGTTGGCGCTGCGCAGGACGGCGCTTGAACTTGCCGGCGCCAGACAGGGCAGGAACAGCGCTGCGGCGGCGGCCACGGGCTTGGCCTTGGCCGAGACCCTGCTGCAGCTGGGGCACGCCCAGCTTGCCAAGCAGGAACTGCAGCGTGTGCTGTTGTTGATGGCGCGGCTGCAGGTGTCCGGCTCGGCGGACCGTCGCAAGGTGGAAGGACTGTTGCTGCTCGCCGAGCAGAACCTGCAAGGGCGTTAGTGGCGGCGGTGCGCGGGCCGGGCTCAGCCCTGTTCGCGCACGATCTCGACCAGGCGCTGGCCGTAACGGGCGAGCTTGCTGCCGCCGATGCCACCCACCTTGCCCAGCGCATCGACGCTGGTCGGGCGCTGCTCGGCGATGTTGCGCAGGGTACTGTCGTGGAAGATCACGAACGCCGGCACGTTCTGCTCGCGCGCCAGCTCCGCGCGCAACCCGCGCAGCGCCTGGAACAGGCCCAGGTCGCCGGCCTGTACCGGCAAGCCGGTGCGCGTGCCACCGCGCTCGCGCTCACGCGTCGGTGCGGCTTCGCGGCGCATCATCATCTGCCGGCGGCCGGTGAGCACATCGCGGCTGGCATCGGTCAGGCGCAGGCCGCCATGGCTTTCCGGGTCAACCTCCAGCAGGCTGGCGGCGACCAGTTGCCGGAACACGCCGCGCCAGGCGCGCGCGTCCAGATCATTGCCGATGGCGTAGGTGCTGAGTTTTTCGTGGCCGAGCTGGCGGATGCGTTCGTTGTCGCTGCCGCGCAGGATGTCGATCAGATGGCCCACACCGAAGCGCTGGCCACTGCGGTAGACGCAGCTCAATGCCTTCTGCGCGGGAATGGTTGCGTCCCAGGCGGCGGGCGGGCTGAGGCAGTTGTCGCAGTTGCCGCAGGGCTTGGGATAGGTTTCACCGAAGCCGGCCAGCAGCACCTGGCGGCGGCATTGCATGGACTCGCAATAGCCGAGCAGGTGATCGAGCTTGGCGCGCTCCAGCTGCTTGCGCTCTTCGCCGGCTTCGGATTGCTCGATCATCTGCTTGAGCAACACCACATCGCCCAGGCCGTAACACAGCCAGGCTTCAGCGGCCTCGCCATCGCGGCCGGCGCGGCCGGTTTCCTGGTAATAGCCTTCCATCGACTTGGGCAGGTCGGTATGCGCCACAAAGCGCACGTCCGGCTTGTCGATACCCATGCCGAAGGCGATGGTGGCGCACATCACGATGCCGTCTTCGCGCAGGAAGCGGCGTTGGTTGGCGGCACGCACCTCCGCCGGCATGCCGGCGTGGTAGGGCAGCGCCTGCATGCCTTCAGCGCACAGGAACTGCGCGGTTTCCTCGACCTTGCGGCGAGACATGCAGTAGACGATGCCGGCCTCGTCGCGGTGGTTGCGCAGGAAGCCCAGCAGCTGGCGTTTGGCGTTGTCCTTCTGCACCACCGTGTAGCGGATGTTGGGGCGATCGAACGAACTGACGAAATGCTCGGCGGTGGACAGATCCAGGCGCTCGGCGATTTCGCGCTGGGTCGGCGGATCGGCGGTGGCGGTCAGAGCGATGCGTGGCACCTGCGGCCAGCGCTCGTGCAGGACCGTCAGCTGCCGGTATTCGGGGCGGAAATCATGGCCCCATTGCGACACGCAGTGAGCTTCATCGATGGCGAACAGGCTGATATGCGCACGGCTGAGCAGCGACAGGAAACGCCCGGTCAGCAGCCGCTCCGGCGCGACATAAAGCAGTTTCAGCTCGCCAGCCAGCAGCTCGCGCTCGACCCGCGCGGCGGTTTCGGCGTCCAGCGTGGAGTTGAGGAATTCGGCGCGGACGCCGACCTGGTGCAAGGCCTCCACCTGATCCTGCATCAAGGCGATCAGCGGCGAGATGACGATGCCGCAGCCCTCGCGCAGCAACGCCGGGATCTGGTAGCACAGCGACTTGCCGCCGCCGGTAGGCATCAACACCAGGGCATCGTTGCCGCTGGCAACGTGCTCGACGATGGCCTGCTGGTCGCCGCGGAAACTGTCGTAACCGAAAACGCTGGAAAGCAGTTGTTGCGCGGGACCGGGACTCTGGGGCATTGCGCTAGTTTACCCGCTGGCGGCCCGGCTCGAATGGTCAATAAGCTGTCAGCCGTGCATCCGCGGCCGTTTCAGGGTTGCGCTGAAGCCCCCGTAGTGCCGAGCCATGCTCGGCAGAGGCCTTACCAGGAAAACCCCGTAGTGCCGAGCCACGCTCGGCAGAAGCCGTCCCAGGAAAGCCCCCGTAGTGCCGAGCCATGCTCGGCAGAGGCCTTCCCGGGAAAGCCCATGC
>NZ_JBDJMY010000043.1:0-38298 GCF_039674165.1 Stenotrophomonas terrae | reverse complement strand
GGGTGTGGGCGGAGGCCGCGGCTGCTGTTGTCCTTCACCCCTTGAATTGGCGTTTCCGGTCGGCCCCTGCCTTGCCCCCCACTACAGGTGGATCAAAAGCAAAGGCCCGGATTGCTCCGGGCCTTTGTTGTTTTTGGTAGTGCCGAGCCATGCTCGGCAAGGGGCTTCACCGGTAAGGCTTCTGCCGAGCATGGCTCGGCACTACAAAAACAAAAACAAAAGAAAAAAAAGCCCGGATCGCTCCGGCTTTTTCGCAAACAAAATCCAATTACTTGTTCGGTGCAAACGCCAGCGTACGACGCGTGGTGGTCGGGCTGTTGATCGGCTCGAACTTCCAGCGCTTCACTGCATTCAAGGCTTCGCGGTCGAATACGCGTGCCGGGGTGGCGCGCAGCACGCGGGCGTCGGTGACCGAGCCGTCGGTGCCGATGCTCAGCTCCACCAGCACTTCGCCGGAGGTGCCCGAACGCAGCGCGTCGGCCGGGTAACGCGGGGCCGGGGTGCTGACCGCACGCAGCGTCGGCGCGGCGGCGGCTGCCGGCTTGGGCGCGGCGGCCTGCTGGGCGGCGGCCTGTGCCGCACTGCGCTGCTCCGCTTCACGGCGGTTGGCGGCCTGGCGCTCGGCTTCCTGGCGTTCGCTGTCCTTGCGCGCGGCTTCCTGCTTGGCGGCCAGCTGCTGGGCGGCGCTGGCTTCGGCAGCCTGCTGCTGGGCCATGCGCTGCTGCTCGACCTGCTGCTTGGCGCGGGTTTCGGCGTCCTTCTTGGCCTTGTCGGCCTCTTCGACGGTGCGGCGCTCGGCCACCTGCATGCTGCCGGTGATGCCCTGCTTCAGGCGCGGCAGCGCCGGAGCGGTGGGGTCCACTTTTTCCACCAGCGCGATCAGGCGCTGGGTTTCGGTGAAGTCCTCGCGGGCCAAGGCCTGCTCGGCGGCAATCAGGGTGTAGGGCTGCAGGTCGGTCAGCGCGCTCTTGATCGAGGCGTCGTCGGGCAGCTTGTCGCGCAGCGCCAGGTAATACTCCATGGCGTTGTCGCCAGCCGGCGCATACATGCGGTTCTCGCGCAGGGCGGCGCTGGCCAGGTCGCGCAGCTGCTGGGTGTCCATGGCCTGGACTTTTTCGGCTACCGCCGGTGCGGCGGGTGCGGCTGCAGCCGGCGTGGCGGGCGCAGCGGCCGGTGCGGCAGTCTCATCCTTTCCGGAACAGGCCACCAGCGTGGTCAGCAGAAGAGCGGGCGCCAGCAGACGCAGCTTGCCTTTATTCATGACGTACGACATCAAACATCCCCTTGAATCGACGAACGTGGACTGCGTATGCCCCGACGGCGCGGGCTGCCGGCATTTCCCGATGCCGTGCCCATTTCAGCAGTGATGCGCGAATCTAGCATCGCCGGCATGGGATGCGGCGGCCGATGATGACGTCGGGGTGAAAAGGTGACGGGCGTCACATGCAGTGACGCCCGTACCGGATACGGCTCAGTGCGCGTTGGCGGCCGGCTTGGCGTGGCCGTTGGACATCAGCTTGTCGGTCCAGGCAATGCCAATGGCCGACAGGATGAACACGCAGTGGATGATGGTCTGCCACAGCACACCGGCTTCGGTGTACTTGCTGCCTTCCGTGCCGAGGGTGCCGATCTCGATGAAGGTTTTGAGCAGGTGGATGGAGGAGATGCCGATGATCGCCATCGCCAGTTTCACCTTCAGCACCGAGGCGTTGACGTGGCTCAGCCACTCCGGCTGGTCCGGGTGGTTGTGCAGGCCCAGGCGCGAGACGAAGGTTTCATAGCCGCCCACGATCACCATCACCAGCAGGTTGGAGATCATCACCACGTCGATCAGGCCCAGCACGGCCAGCATGATCAGCTGCTCGGTCAGCTGGGTGGCCGAATGGATCAGGTGCCACAGCTCCTTGCCGAACAGGAAGACATAGACGCATTGCGCCAGGATCAACCCCAGGTACAGCGGCAGCTGCAACCAGCGGGAAGCGAAGATCAGGGACGAGAGCGGGCTCAGCGATTTCTGTGCGGACATTGGGAAGGATGGTGCGTTGCGGAAACAGGGGAGGTTACCGGTCGCCCGGAACGCTGCCAAGCGGCTACCGTAGGCACACCTGAGGATGGTTCTGCGGAGGCGTATTCATGATCGACCTTTATTATTGGCCCACCCCCAATGGCCACAAGATCACCCTGTTCCTGGAAGAGGCGGGCCTGGATTACCGCGTGCACCCGGTCGACATCGGCAAGGGCGACCAGTTCCTGCCGGAGTTTCTGGCCATTTCGCCGAACAACAAGATGCCGGCCATCGTCGACCATGCCCCGGCCGATGGCGGTGCGCCGCTGAGCGTGTTCGAGTCCGGCGCGATCCTGCTGTACCTGGCCGAGAAGACCGGCCGCTTCATCCCCGCCGATGTGCGCGGCCGCGCCGCCACGCTGGAGTGGCTGTTCTGGCAGATGGGCGGGCTGGGCCCGATGAGCGGGCAGATGGGCCATTTCAACGTCTACGCGCCCGAGCGCATCCCTTACGCCATCGAGCGCTATGACAGCGAGGTGCGGCGCCTGCACCGGGTGATGGACAAGCGCCTGTCCGAGGCGGCTTATCTGGGCGGCGCCGATTACGGCATCGCCGACATGGCCAGTTACCCGTGGATCGGCGCCTACGCCAAGCTGCCGGTGGACTTTGATGCCTTCCCGCACCTGCGCCGCTGGCACCAGGCCATTGCCGAGCGTCCGGCCACCCAGCGTGCCTATGCGGTCGGCCCCACAGTCAATCCGCAGGCCGGCCAGCCGCTCAGTGACGAGGAGAAGCGCCTGCTGTTCGGCAAGCGCGACTGACGCTCGGCAGGGGCAGTACGGGCGGGGCTCGGCTAGGATGGTCGGATCCGTGCTGTTCTGACAGGTAAACCATGCGTCCCTTGTTTCTAGCCCTTGCCATGATCCTAGCCACCCCCGCTGTCCACGCTGAAAAGCTCACCCTCGAAGCCATCACCGGCAAGGCGCCGCTGTCCGGCCCCACGTTGATGAAGCCCAAGGTGGCCCCGGATGGTTCGCGGGTCACCTTCCTGCGCGGCAAGGACAGCGACGTAAAGCAGCTGGACCTGTGGGAATACGACGTCGCCAGCGGCCAGACCCGGCTGCTGGTGGATTCCAAGGTGCTGCTGCCCGGCACCGAGACCCTGAGCGATGCCGAAAAGGCCCGCCGCGAGCGCCAGCGCATTGCTGCCTTCAGCGGCATCGTCGATTACCAGTGGTCGCCGGACGCCAAAACCCTGCTGTTCCCGCTGGGCGGCGAGTTGTACCTGTACGACCTCGGCAAGCAGGGCAGCGCTGCGGTGCGCAAGCTCACCAACGGCGAAGGCTTCAGCACCGACGCCAAGCTTTCGCCCATGGGCGGCTTCGTCAGCTTCGTGCGTGAGCGCAACCTGTGGGTGATCGACCTGGCCAGCGGCAAGCAGCTGCAATTGACCCGCGACGGCAGCGCAACCATCGGCAACGGTGTGGCCGAGTTTGTCGCCGATGAGGAAATGGACCGCCACACCGGTTACTGGTGGGCGCCGGACGACTCGGCCATCGCCTTCGCCCGCATCGACGAATCGCCGGTGCCGGTGCAGAAGCGCTATGAGATGTATGCCGACCGCGTGGAGATGGTCGAGCAGCGTTACCCCGCGGCCGGCGACCACAATGTGCTGGTCACCCTGGGCGTGATCGCGCCGCGCGCTGATGCGGCGGTCAACTGGGTGGACCTGGGCAAGCAGCAGGATATCTACCTGACCCGCGTCAAATGGCGCGACGGCCAGCACCTTTCGTTCCAGCGGCAGAGCCGCGACCAGCACAAACTCGAGCTGATCGAAGCCAACCTGGCCGACGGCAAGCAGCAGTTGCTGATCACCGAAACCAGCAAGACCTGGGTGCCGCTGCACAACAGTTTGAAGTTCCTCAAGGATGGCCGCTTCCTGTGGTCGTCCGAGCGCAGTGGCTTCGAGCACCTGTATGTCTCCAGCGCTGATGGCCGTAGCCAGACTGCGTTGACCTCCGGCAACTGGCCGGTGGACGAACTGCTGGCCGTCGACGAAGACACTGGCACCGTCTACTTCCGCGCCGGCATCGAATCAGCGCTGCGCAGCGAAATCTATGCCGTGCCGTTGGCCGGCGGCACGCCGAAGAAGTTGTCGCAGGCGCCGGGCATGCACAGCGCCGCGTTCGCCAAGAACGCCAGCGTCTATGTGGACAGCTGGTCCAACCACAACACGCCGCCGCAGATTGAATTGTTCCGGGCCAACGGTGAAAAGATCGCCACCCTGCTGGACAACAACCTGGCCGATGCCAACCACCCGTACGCCAAGTACCGCGACGCACAGCGCCCGGTCGAGTACGGCACGCTGACCGCCGCCGACGGCAAGACCCCGCTGAACTACAGCGTGATCAAGCCGGAAGGCTTCGACCCGGCGAAGAAGTACCCGGTTGCCGTCTACGTGTACGGCGGCCCGGCTTCGCAGACCGTGACCGACAGCTGGCCCGGCCGCGGTGACCACCTGTTCAACCAGTACCTGGCCCAGCGCGGCTATGTGGTGTTTTCGCTGGACAACCGTGGCACGCCGCGTCGCGGCCGTGACTTCGGCGGCGCGCTCTACGGCGTGCAGGGCACGGTGGAAGTGGCCGATCAGCTCAAGGGCGTTGAGTGGCTGAAGGCGCAGCCGTGGGTGGATGGCAGCCGCATCGGCGTGCAGGGCTGGTCCAACGGCGGTTACATGACCTTGATGTTGCTGGCCAAGGCATCGGACCAGTACGCCTGTGGCGTGGCCGGTGCGCCGGTCACCGATTGGGGCCTGTACGACACGCATTACACCGAGCGCTACATGAACCTGCCGGCGGCCAATGTCGATGGTTACCGCGAAGCGCGCGTGCTCACCCATATCGCCGGGCTGACCTCGCCGCTGCTGCTGATCCACGGCATGGCCGACGACAACGTGCTGTTCTCCAATTCGACCGCCCTGATGAGCGCGCTGCAGAAGCGTGGCCAGCCTTTCGAGCTGATGACGTACCCGGGGGCGAAGCATGGTCTGGCGGGCGCGGATGCTTTGCACCGTTACCGGGTGGCGGAGAACTTCCTTGGGCGTTGTTTGAAGCCTTGAGGCGCTTTGTTCTTGTTACCCATGGGTGAGGGTGGCTGCAAGCCAAAGCTGAAGGCACCCCTCCCCAACCCTCCCCTTCGCTGCGCGAAAGGGAGGGGGCTGAGCTTTGCTCCCTCCCTTTGCCGAAGGCAAGGGGAGGGCTGGGGAGGGGTGAGCTCTGCTCCAGCAGTAGCCCCAAACCCCAGAAAACCCCCACTTCCTACCCTTGCCGCCCCGGCAGCGACTGCGTACGGTCAGCCCATCCCTTCCGGAGCTGTCCATGAAGCCTCTCGTTCTCGCCGTCGCCCTTGCCCTGGCCGCGCCGCTGCCGCTCACCGCAACCGCCGCCGCACCCGCAACGACCAAGACCACACCCGCCGCTCCGGCCTGGGTTGCGCGCAGCAACGAGCTGGCGCAGATCCTGCTGCAGGCGCAGGCACCGTTCCAGCCTGAGATGACCAGCTTCTTCGGCGTGCCCGGTTATGACGACAAGGTCGTCGATATGGGCGCTGACACTGCCGCACGCTATCGCGCTGCAATGAACAAGGCGCGCGACCAGCTGCGCGAGAAGCTGCAGGTGGAGCGTGATCCCAACCTGCGCCAGGACCTGCAGATCATGATTGCCGCCGCCGAGCGCAACATCGAAAGCAGCACCCTCAACGAACAGCACCTGATGCCGTGGATGGATGTGCCGCAGACCGTGTTCGGCGGCATCAACGGCCTGCTGTCCGACCAGGTGCCGGAAGCGCGCCGGGCCAAGGCACTGGACCGGCTCAACGCCTACCTGGGCAAGGCGCCGGGCACGCAGCCGCTGGCCACCCTTGCGCGCCAGCGCTACGAGGAAAAGAGCGGCACGCCCAATCTGCTGCAGCCGACCAAGATTGAAGTCGAGCAGGCACTGGCCAACGTCGATACCTATATCGCCGGCATCGGCAAGCTGTTCGCCAAATACAAGATCGATGGCGCCGACGCCTCGCTGGCCGAGCTGTCCACGCAGATGAAGGATTACATCGCCTGGACCGGCAAGGACGTGCTGCCCAAGGCGCGCACCGACAACCGTCTGCCAGCCGAGCTGTATGCCTTCCAGCTCAAGGAAGTGGGCGTGGACATCGACCCGGCCCTGCTCATGCAGCGCGCCCAGCTCGAATACATGGAAACCCGCGCGATGATGCGCCAGCTGGCACCGCTGGTGGTGCAGGCCAAGGGTTTGAAGGTCGCCGACAACACCGATTACGTGGCGGTGATCCGCGCGCTGAAGCAGGACAAGATCAGCAACGATCAGCTCGAATCGCATTACCGTGGCGTCATCGATGCCATCGATCCGATCATCCATAAGCAGGGCATCGTCGATGTGCCGCAGCGCCCGCTGCAGATGCGGCTGGGCAGCGAAGCTGAAAGCGCGGCGTCGCCGGCACCGCATTACCTGCCGGCACCGCTGGTCGGCAACACCGGCCAGCAGGGCACTTTCGTACTGCCGCTGGGCAACCCGGCCTCGGGCGAGAAGGCGCAGTACGACGACTTCAACTTCGGCTCGGCGGCATGGACGCTGAGCGCACACGAAGGCCGCCCCGGCCACGACCTGCAGTTCGCGGCGATGGTGGAGCGTGGCATCTCGTTGGCGCGCACCATGTTCGCCTTCAACTCGGTCAATGTTGAAGGCTGGGCGCTGTATGCCGAGGCCGAAATGGTGCCGTTCGAGCCGCTGGACGGGCAGATGATCGCGCTGCAGTTCCGCCTGCTGCGTGCGGCCCGCGCCATGCTCGACCCCGCCCTCAACCTGGGCCAGACCGACCGTGAGCGCGCGCGCAAGGTGCTGGTGGACGGCGTGGGCCTGTCCGAGGCCATGGCCACGCAGGAACTGGACCGTTACACCGTGCGTTCGCCGGGCCAGGCCTGCAGCTACTTCTACGGCTACACCCGCATCATGGAACTGCGCATGCAGACCGAGCTGGCATTGGGCGACAAGTTCGACCGGCTGGCCTTCAACAACTTCCTGCTCGACCAGGGCCTGTTGCCGCCGGATCAGCTGGCTGCCGCGGTCAACGAGGTCTTCGTACCGGCACAGCGCCGCAAGTAAGCACAAAGGGCGCCGAAAGGCGCCCTTTGTTCATGTGCATCGACGAGCTGCGGCTGTATTTGTAGGAGCGGCGTAAGCCGCGAAGCCGCTACATCATCAGGTGACATGGATACCCACTACTTCAGCAACATCAGCTTCGCGGCTTACGCCGCTCCTGCAGAACAAGGCCATTCGGCTATTTCAGTTCCTTGCAGAAGCCGGTTGCTGCGTGCCGCTTCGCGATCGATTTTTGTGGGAGCGGCGTCAGCCGCGAAGCCACCTCATCATCAGATCACATAGACACCTGAGACTTCAGCGCCATCAGCTTCGCGGCTTACGCCGCTCCCACAGCTCGCACAGAACAATGCGAGCCCAGAGGGCTTCAGTCCTTGTCATTGGACGGCTTCACCGTCGTACTGTCACTGGCATCGGCTTCAAACAGATGCATCAGGTCCTCGCGGGCGTCGCGTGAGGTCTGCATCACCGCTGCCTCGTCGTCGTAGACCAGGTGCTGGGCCTTGAGCAGTTGTTCGTCGTGCTCGCGGAAACGCTGCACATGGTCGCGGGCGATGCCTTCCGGAATGCCCAGCGCGGTCAGCACGCGCTCGCTGGCTTCCAGGCTGGAACCGAAGACCTCGCGGAAGGGTTCGGCCGACATGTCCAGCAGCTTCCAGGCGTGCTGGCGGTTGCGTGCACGTGCCAGCACGGTCGCCTTGGGATACATGCGCCGCACCAGCCGTACCGCACGCAGATTGGTATCCGGGTCGTCCATCGCCATCACGAACACGCGGATGTGCTCGGCGCCAGCCGCACGCAGCAGATCCGGACGGGTAGGGTCGCCGTAATACAGCTGGTTGCCGAAGCGGCGCAGGTCCTTGACCGTGTCCGGGTCGGCTTCCAGGGCAACAAAGGGAATGCGCTGCGCGGTGAGCAGGCGGCCGACGATCTGGCCGAAGCGGCCCATGCCGGCGATCAGCACCTGCGGCCGCTGCGCGCCGGCATCCTTGAGCGTCTCATCGGGCGCAGGCTGTGGCGGCCGCGCCGGTGGCTTGAGTTGCAGCGAGCGCTGCAGGGCGAGCAGCAACAAGGGGGTGAGCGCCATCGACAGGCTGACGATGGCCACCAGCCGGTCGTGGTTGATGCGCCCGAGCAGGTGCGCGCGCTCGGCCTCGTTGAACACCACGAAGGCGAACTCACCGCCCAGCCACAGCACGCTGCCCAGCATCAGCGCACTGCGCAGCGACATGCGCGCGGCCAGGCCCAGCGCGATCAGGATGGAGAACTTCACCACCAGCAGGATGGCCACGCCCGCGGCGATGATCTCCGGTTCGGCGGCAACCCGCTTCAGGTCGATGCCCATGCCCACGGCAATGAAGAACAAACCCAGCAGCAGGCCCTTGAACGGCTCGATCTGAGATTCAATTTCATGCCGGAACTCGGAGTCGGCCAGCAACACGCCGGCGATGAAGGCGCCCAGGCTGGCGCTGAGCCCGGCCTCGGCCATGAACCACGCCGTGCCCAGCACCACCAGCAAGGCGGTGGCGGTGAAGACTTCCGGCATGCGCGTACGCGCGACGATATTGAACAGCTGGCGCAGTATTGGCCGGCCCAGCACGATCACCAGCATCAGTGCGCCCAGCGCGATGGACGCATCCTGCCAGCTCAGGGTTTCGTTCTTGACCCCGCCCAGCAGCGGAATCGCCGCCAACAATGGGATGGCGACCAGGTCCTGGAACAGCAGGATGGCAAAGCCGAGCCGGCCATAGTCGGTATTGAGCGCCTTGCGCTCGGACAGCAGCTGCAGGCCGACCGCAGTGGAAGACAAGGCCAGCGCGGTGCCGATCACCAGCGCGCTCTTCCATGAAAAATGATTCAGCAGCAACAGCCCGCCCAGCGCCGCAGCGCTGAGCAGCACCTGCACCGTGCCGGCGCCGAACACCGGCCGCCGCATCACCATCAACCGCGACGGCGACAGTTCCAACCCGATCACGAACAACAGCATCACCACACCGATCTCGGCGGCATTGAGGATGCGGTCGGCGTCCTGCACGAAGCCCAGCACATGCGGCCCCAGCACCACGCCTGCAGCCAGATAGCCCAGCACCGCGCCCAGCCCGAAGCGCTTGAATACTGGCACGGCGATCACCGCCGCCAGCAGCAGTACCAAGGCGAGTTCGAGGCCGGTGCCATGCATGTGGATAGGTTCCTTGATTGATTCAGCAGACAAGTCAGGCAGTTGCCTGCCGACAATTTCACATTATGCGGACTGTGTGGTCAGTGAATGCGAACACAAGCCCCCCCGTTGCCGGGATTCAGCGATGCAGGCTTGACCCTGCCGGCCAACAGGACCAGACTCGCGCCGCTGCCGGTACAACCGCGCGGCACCTTTCCGGAGTCCAACCCATGTCCAGCGACAGTAGAAGTCGATCGCGATCGTCGACACCAGCGACGGCAACCGCCTGACAGGGTTGGTTCGTCCTGTGCTGGCGTTGCGGTCGCAATCCAGAACAGGCGAATCATCATGAACCAGAAGCAATTTCTGCGGCCAGTAGTGGACGCAGCCGCGCTTAGTGCGCCCTTGGCGGATTACAACACCGCCGACGCGGTCGAGTACCTCAACGCCCTGCCTTTGCTGCAGGCAACCAATACCTTGGCGGCATTGTCATTGCCGCGCGCGGTCAAACTGCTGGAAGCCCCTGAGCTGCAGCACGCCGGCGCGCTGATTGCAGCGCTGCCGCCGGCCCGTGCCGCGGCCCTGCTGGGGTTGATGGCCGATGACCGTGCCACCGACATCGTCCATGAGCTGGACGATGCCGAGCGTGCACGGCTGATCCCGCTGCTGGCGCCGGAGGCACGGCGCTCGATCCAGCTGCTGCTGAGCTACCCGCCCAATACCGCCGGAGCCTTGATGACCACCGAGTTCGTCGCTGTGCCGGCGGACTGGACGGTGGCGCAGACGATGCAGCACATCCGCGAGGTGGAGCGCAGCCGCGAGACCGTCTACGCCATCTATGTGCTGGACCCGCACAGCCGGCAACTGCTGCAGGTGGTGACGATGCGACGGCTGATCACCGGCGAGCCGGAGGACGCGATTCTGGCGGTGGCCCAGGTCAACCCGCCGGTAACGGTGGACCCGCTGCTGGACCAGGAAGAAGTGGCGCAGCTGATCCGCCGCCACGATCTGCTGGCAATCCCGGTGGTGGACGCACAGCAGCAGATGCTGGGCATCGTCACCGTCGACGACATCCTCGATGCCCTGATCGACGAATCCACCGAGGACGTGCACAAGTTCGGCGGCGTGGAGGCGCTGGACAAGCCGTATATGCAGATCGGCTTCCTGGAGATGCTGCGCAAGCGTGCCGGCTGGCTGAGCGTGCTGTTCCTCGGCGAAATGCTGACCGCCAGCGCCATGCAGCACTACGAGGATGAGTTGGCCCGCGCGGTGGTGCTGACCTTGTTCATCCCCTTGATCATGAGCTCGGGTGGCAACTCGGGTTCGCAGGCCACATCGTTGCTGATCCGCTCGCTGGCGCTGCGTGAACTGCGCCTGCGCGACTGGTGGAAGGTGGCCCTGCGCGAGCTGCCGACCGGCGTGGTACTGGGCGCGATTCTTGGCCTGCTGGCGATCGTGCGCATCACCATCTGGCAGCTGGCCGGCCTGCATGACTACGGCGCGCACTGGAAGCTGCTGGCACTGACCATTGGCGCCGCCTTGATCGGCATCGTCACCTTTGGCTCGCTGTCCGGCTCGATGCTGCCGTTCGTGCTCAAGCGCCTGGGCTTCGACCCGGCCAGCGCCTCGGCGCCGTTCGTGGCGACGTTGGTGGACGTAACCGGCCTGGTGATCTATTTCAGCATCGCCGCAATGATCCTGGGCGGCACCCTGCTCTAACTGTAGTGCCGAGCCATGCTCGGCAGGGGCTTTACCCGTAGATCAAACGCAAACGCACCCCTCCCCAACCGGCCGGCCCGAAGGCATAGCCTTCGGTCGTTCATCAGGCCGCGCGGCAATGGCGCGCAAGCAGGCCTTCTTCACCCCCTTGGCTGACGCCAAAGGGAGGGGGCGCTTCCCGGCCATCTGCCAGTCCGCAGCTTTTCTCCCTCCTTTGCGCGCAGCGCAGGGGAGGGCCGGGGAGGGGTGCTCTTCGCAGTAATCAAAACTGCTCTCCACCAGCGTCCCAAACACCCCCTACTTTTGATCCAACGCAGCCCGCCCCGCGCGCCAGCCGTGTACCTTTGACCCGGTACCCGCAACAGGCGTCGCAATGAGCACCTATCACCTGCAGACCGTATTCCGCCCGCGTTCGGTGGCCGTGATTGGCGGCAGCCCGCGCGATCGCTCCGCCGGCCGCGCAGTGATCCGCAACCTGCGTGCCGGCGGCTTCGCCGGGCAGATCGGCTGGGTCAGCCCGCGCTATGCCGAAATCGACGGCATGCGCACGGTCAAGAAGCTCAAGGACCTGCCGTGGATTCCGGATCTGGTCGTCATCACGGTGCCCGCAACCCTGCTGCCGCAGGTGGTCAGCCAAGCCGCCGAGCTGGGCGTGGCAGCGGCCATCATCCTTACCTCTGGCCTGGGCAAGGGGCCTGGCTCGCTGGCCGCGCAGGTGGAAGCCGCCGCGCGGCCCAAGGGCATGCGCGTGCTCGGCCCGCATTGCCTGGGCGTCATCGCCCCGCATGCCCGCCTCAATGCCAGCATCGCCGCGCACACACCGCAGGCCGGCGATCTTGCGTTGATTTCCGAATCCAGTGCGATTGCCGCCGCGCTGGTGGAATGGGGCGTGGCACGTTCGGTGGGGTTCTCGGCGGTGGTGTCGCTGGGTGATGCGCTGGATGTCGATTTCGGCGATCTGCTCGATTACTTCGCCAGCGACTACCGCACCCGCGCCATCCTGCTGTATGTCGACCAGATCAGCGATGCACGCAAGTTCATGTCGGCCGCGCGTGCCGCTGCACGTGCAAAACCCGTAGTGGTGGTCAAATCCGGGCGCAAGCCGCGCGGCAATGGCGAGGTGGTCAGCACGCATTCGCAGTCCCTTGCCGATTCCGACGCGGTCTACGGTGCGGCCTTCAACCGCGCCGGTCTGCTGCGGGTGAATGCATTGGACGAGCTGTTTACCGCCGCCGAAACACTGGGCCGTCTTGGAACCTTCCCGGGTCGGCGCTTGGCGATCCTCAGCAATGGCGGTGGCGTCGGCCGGCTCGCGGTGGATCAGCTGCAGGCGCTCGGCGGCAGCCTGGCCGAGCTGTCACCGGCCACCGTCGAACTGCTGGACAAGGCTTTGCCGCAGGGCTGGTCGCGCGACAACCCGGTCGACATCGTGGTCGATGCCGATGGCGGCCGCTACGCCTCGGCGATTGAGGCCTTGCTGTCCGACGATGCCAACGACGCGGTGCTGGTGATCAACGTGCCCACCGCGTTCACCTCCTCCGCCGAAGCCGCACAGGCGCTGACCACCACCTTGGGGCAGCGCTCCCGGCAACTGCGCGACAAGCCGGTGTTCGCGGTATGGCTGGGCAACGACGACCGCGCCACCGTCACCCTCAATACCGCACGCGTGCCCACCTATCCCACCGAAGCCGAAGCTGTGCGCGGCTTCCAGCATCTGGTGCGCTACCGCGAGGCGCAGGCGGCACTGATGGAAACCCCGCCCAGCCTGCCAGCGGATTTCGTGGTGGATGTGCCGGCCGCACGCGCGCTGGTCGAGGCCGCGTTGGCGAACGATCAACAATGGCTGGACCCGGTGGCAACGCACAAGCTGCTGCAGGCCTACGGTATTCCGTCGCTGGAAGTGATGGTCGCGCGTGATCCGCACGAGGCCATGGACCTGGCGCAGCCGCTGCTGGAGCAGGGCATGAGCGTGGCGGTGAAGATTTTCTCGCCGGACATTCCGCATAAATCCGAAGTCGATGGCGTGCGCTTGAACCTGGGCAGCCTGCGCGCGGTGCAGGCTGCCGCTACCGCCATCCTGCAGCGTGCACGCGAGCAGCGCCCGCAGGCGCGTATCGAAGGCGTGCTGGTGCAGCCCAGCCTGACCCGGCCCAAGGCACGCGAACTGATCGCCGGCATTGCCGATGACCCGGTGTTCGGCCCGGTGGTGGTATTCGGCCGTGGCGGCACCGCGGTGGAAGTGATCGACGACAAGACCCTGGCGCTGCCGCCGCTGGATCTGCGGCTTGCACATGAAGTGATAGGCCGCACCCGTGTCTCGCGCATCCTCAAGGCTTACGGTGACGTACCAGCGGCGGACGAACGTGCGGTGGCGATGGTGCTGGTCAAGCTGGCGCAGCTGGCGGCGGATATTCCTGAAATCCGCACCTTGGATCTCAATCCGTTGTTGGCCGACCGCAATGGCGTGATCGCACTGGACGCGCGCGTTGCGATCACCCCGGTCAAGCGCCTGCACAAGGGCCGTGGCCATCCGCGTTTTGCGATCTTCCCGTATCCCACCGAGTGGGAGCGCACGATTGATCTGTCCGACGGCGGCAAGGCTTTCATCCGCCCGGTGCGGCCGGAAGACGACGGCCTGTTCCGCGCGTTCTTCGCCCGTGTCACCGACGACGACCTGCGCCTGCGCTTCTTCCAGTCGGTGAAGCATTTCAGCCACGAGTTCATCGCCCGCCTGACCCAGCTCGATTACGCCCGCTCGATCGCACTGGTGGCGATCGATCCGAAGACCGGTGAAATGCTGGGCGCGGTACGCCTGCATGCCGATGCCGATTACAACCGCGGCGAGTACGGCATCCTGATCCGCTCGGACCTGAAGGGCCATGGCATCGGCTGGAAGCTGATGCAGATCATGATCGAGTACGCCGGCTGGCTGGGCTTGAACATGGTGGAAGGGCAGGTACTGCGCGAGAACAGCACCATGCTGGCCATGTGCCAGAGCCTGGGCTTCAAGGTGAAGGCCGACCCGGATGACTCGACCATCATGAATGTGACGCTGCCGGTGGGTGAGGGCGGGGGTGGTGGTTGAAGGCCAGAGCTAGCTGCAAAAAATCTGAAAGCTGAAAGCACCCCTCCCCAACCCTCCCCTGCGCTACGCGCAAGGGAGGGGGCAGCTTGTCTCCCTCCCTTGCGCGAAGCGCAGGGGAGGGCCGGGGAGGGGTGCTCTGCTTCGCTCCCTCCCTTTGCCGCAGGCAAGGGGAGGGCTGGGGAGGGGTGCTCTGCTTCGCCCTCTCCCTTTGCCGCAGGCAAGGGGAGGGCTGGGGAGGGGTGCTCTGCTTCGCCCTCTCCCTTTGCCGCAGGCGAGGGGAGGGCCGGGGAGGGGTGCTTTTGACTGTTGCTGCTGCTCTGGCCCTCACCCCAATCCCACGCAAGGCGCGACAATAGCGCCATGCAAACGAACCACGACCCAGCAGCCAGAACCCCGCTGCTACTGCTGCCCGGCCTGCTCAACGACGCCACGCTCTGGCAGGCCCAACTCGACGCATTGGCCGACATCGCCGATTGCCAGGTCGGTGACCTCACCCAGCAGACCACCATGCGCGCGGTCGCCGAAGATGTATTGGCCAAGGCACCCGCACAGTTCGCCCTGGCCGGCTTCTCTCTTGGCGGCTACGTCGCCCAGGAAATCCTGCGTATCGCACCGCAGCGGGTACTGAAGCTGGCGCTGCTGGATACCTCATTCAAACCCGACTCGCCCGAGCGCGCTTCACAACGCGTGGCGCAGCAGAACAGCGTGCGCCTGCCCGGTACCTTCCATGGCTTCGGTGACAAGCTGATGCGCAGTTACATCGATGCCTCGCGCTTGGATGACCATGTATTGGTGGATACCGTGCGCAGCATGACGGCACGCCTCGGTGCTGAAGTCTTCCTGCGCCAGAGCCAGTTGCTGCGTGCAGACGGTAGCGATGTCCTGCGCGATTGGCAGGGCCCGGCCTTGATCGTCTGCGGGCGCAATGACGCGATAACACCGCTGTCGGTAAGCGAGCAGATGGCTGAACTGATGCCGCAATCAACGCTGGTGGTGATCGAGGCGTGCGGCCATCTGGCGCCCTTGGAACAACCCGGGCAAGTGAATGCAGCGATGCGTGCATGGTTGCAACCGCGTAGCGACGACTGAGTTCGACGTTGGACCGCGTCGTCTTACCTGAGCAGATCAGTAAGCAAACGCAGCACGGTGCTTGCGGATGAAATCTGCCCAGCGCACCGGCTCACGGCCAGTGATGGCGGGGAAGTTGTCGAAGGTGGCTTCAATGCCCGGCACCCGGCGTTCGGCGACACGCTGGAAGTTGTCGCGCACGCAGTTCATGTAGGCCATGTCGGCACCGGCCGCGCGCATGTCCTCCAGGAACACATCCGGGCTCAGCGCCTCGTAGCGGAAGGGCTGGCCAAGCAACGCCGTCATCAACGCGGCAACCTCACCATAGGACTTGGCGTCGTAGCCCAGCCGATAGGTCTGCCCGGCATGCCGCTGCGGCCAAGCCAGCGCCTGTGCGGCTACCGCAGCGACGTCATCGCCATCGACCCAGCTGAAGCGCGCATCGCCGGTGTACTGGCGGATCACGCCGTCGACCACTGCGCGCGTGCCGTCGTAGCTGAGCAGGTTCTGCATGAAGGCTTCCGGCCTGAGATGGGTGAAGGAGAAGCCATGCCACTCGATGTAGCGTTCCACCAGCTGATGCCAGGCCCAATGCCCGATGCTGGCGTCATTGCCGCCGCAGGCACCCAGGTGCACCACATGCTGCACGCCAGCCTGCTTGGCCGCATCGAGGAAAACCTTGCTCTGGCGCAGCATATCCACGCTGTAACCGGTGACCAGCAATGCGCGATCAATGCCTTGCAGCGCAGGCAACAGCGTGGCTTCCTGATCGAAATCGAGCATGACCGTGCGGATTCCCTGCGCCTGCAGCGCCGCAGCCTTCGCTGGCGAGCGCACTGCCGCAACCGGCGTGACGGCATCTTCCAGCAGCAGGTTTCTCAAGGTTTCGGCGCCGATCTGGCCGGTGGCGCCGGTGACAAGGACGGTGGGGCGTTGCTGGCTCATTGCTGCCTTGGATGCTTGATCGAGGAGGGCGTCCAGCCTATCGTGGACTCACATTCCATTCCGCGATGCTTTTTACCGGCATTGCGGAATCCGGTTCTTCAATAATGAAGCCTGCCGCATGCACCCCTCCGAACGCCTGAAAGGCCTCGACGTCTTCGTCTGTGTTGCCGACGCAGGCAGCTTTACGGCCGCTGCGGAACGCCTGCATCTCACTGCGTCGGCAGTCGGCAAGTCCATCGCGCGTTTGGAAGAGCGATTGGGTCGCACGCTGTTCCATCGCACGACGCGGCGCATGTCACTTACCGAAGCCGGCATCGCCTTCCACCGGACCTGTACGGAGGTGCTGGCGAACCTGGAGGAGGCCGAGGTAGCGCTGCGGGCGCAGGATGACGAGCCAAGTGGCCGCGTGCGTATCGATCTGCCGGCTGCGTTCGGGCGCCTGCAGGCGCTGCCGATAATTCTGGGCTTCGCCCAGGCCTATCCGCTGACGCGGCCGCAGGTATCGTTCTCGGACCGCTTCATCGATCCGGTCGAGGACGGTGTCGATATCATCGTGCGCATCGGTGGGCCCGATGCGTGGTCATCGCTGTTGGAGCATCGCCTGCTGGGCCACGAACAGCACGTGTTCTGTGCGTCGCCGGCCTATCTTGCAGCACATGGCGTACCGGCTACGCGCGAGGATCTGCTGGCGCATCGCTGCATCGCCTACGGACGCGCCGATGGCTCGGTCAGTCCATGGCGCTTTGCTGCTGCGGTGCCCGGCGAGGTGGAGCTGCAGATGATGCCGTCACCGCTGGTGGTGGGGGATGGCGAAGGGCAGGTCACCGCCGCGTTGGTCGGCAGCGGCATCGTGCAGCTGCCGACCTGGCTGGTACGCAGCCATCTGGAAGATGGCGCGTTGCTGGAAGTGCTGCCGCATCTGGCCAGCCAAGGCCTGCCGCTCAGCTTGGCTTGGATGAAAAGCCGGCGTGAGCTGCCAACGGTCAGCCTGTTGCTGGAAACCTTGGCACAAGAGTTGGCATCGCGTATCCGCTAGCAGCGCGGCAATCGCAGCGCCTCGAAGCATGGCGCGCAGGTATCACCAGCCCGCCACGATTTTTTCTCAGGAACGCGGTTTCAATCCCAAGCCGGCGCGATACCCGGATTGGCTACGCGTTCGCCACGATCCAGCTCGGCAATCCGCGCCATGTCGGTAGCATCCAGACGCAGCTGTGCCGCCTGCAGGTTGCCGGCAAGGTTCTCGCGCTTGGTCGACGACGGAATCACCGCATAGCCCTGCTGCAAGGCCCACGCCAACGCGACCTGCGCCGCAGTTGCCTGATGCTTTTCTGCGATGGCCTGGATCACCGGGTCCTTCAGCACGGAACCATAGGCCAGGCTCATGAACGCGGTGACGTGGATGTCTTGTTCGCGCAGGTAGGCAATCAGCGCACGGTTCTGCAGATACGGATGCACTTCGATCTGGTTGGTGGCGATGGCATCGGCACCGAGGATGGCGATGGCCTGGCGGGTCAGGTCGATGGTGAAGTTGGAAACACCTATCGCCTTGGTCAAGCCCAGCGCCTTGGCCTCACGCAGTGCACCCAGGTACTCGGCCATCGGCACTTCGTCCTTGGGCGAAGGCCAGTGGATCAGGGTCAAGTCGACGTGATCGGTGCGCAGCTTGCGCAGGCTCTCGCGCAGACTCGCCAGCAGATCATCGTGATGGAAGTTGCTGATCCAGATCTTGGTGGTCAGGAACAGCTGCTCGCGCGGCACAGCGCCGCTGCTGATTGCCGCACCCAGGTCGGCCTCGTTGTCGTAGATCTGCGCGGTGTCGAACGCGCGGTAGCCCAGCTCCAATGCGTTGTGCACGGAGTCGGTGAGTACCTGGTCCTTCAGGCGGTAGGTGCCAAGGCCAATAGCGGGAATAGTCATTCAAATCTCCAGAAGTTCGCGCTTGCAGGCTACGCCGTGCAGCGCGAACGAAAAGCCAAAAGGAAGTAACAGCGTGTTCTGTCAGTGCGCGCTGACGGCAATGCCTTCGGCGCGGACATCCAACCCGTCGCGTCGATCCAGGCGGCCGCTCAGTACGGTCAGCGCCAACGCACCCAGCACCACCAGCGCGCCAATCCACGGCGTGTGCATCAGCCCGATGTGATCGACCACCAGCCCGCCGAGCGAAGCACCCAGCGCGATACCGATGTTGAACGCGGCGATGTTCAGCCCGGATGCGACATCCGTTGCCTGCGGCACGAAGCGCTGTGCCTGCTTCACCACGTACACCTGCAGGCCCGGCACATTGCCGAAAGCAACTGCGCCCAGCGCCAGTACGGTCAACAGCACCGACCAGCGGTTGTAGGCAGTGAAGGTGAGCACCAGCAGCACCAAGGCGAGCAGACCGAAGATCAACGTCAATGCGGGAATCGGCCCACGACGGTCAGCCAAGCGCCCGCCCCACAGATTGCCGATCGCCACTGACACGCCGTAAACCAGCAGCACCGCGCTGACCGCATTGGCGGAGAAGCCGCTGACGTCCTGCAGGATCGAGGCGAGGAAAGTGAAGGACAGGAAGGTGCCGCCGTAGCCCAGTGCAGTCATTGCATAGACCAGCAACAGGCGCGGCTGTGCCAGCACCGCGAACTGCTGGCCGAACGTGGCAGGCGCGCTGCGCGGCAACTCGCGCGGCACGAACAGCAGGCTGCCAAGCAGGGCGATCACGCCCAACGCCGCCACGGCCAGGAAGGTCGCGCGCCAGCCCAGATGCTGGCCGATGAAGGTGCCCAACGGCACACCGGTCACCAAGGCCACGGTCAGCCCGGTGAACATGATCGCAATGGCACTGGCAGCCTTGTCCTTGGGGACCACCGAGGTGGCGATGATGGAGCCGATCGAGAAGAACACGCCATGCGCCAGGCCGGTCAGCACCCGCGCCACGATCAACGAGCCGTAGCCCGGTGCCATCCACGCGACCAGGTTGCCGATGGTGAACAACAGCATCAGCGCCACCAGCAGGGTCTTGCGCGGCACCCGCCCGGTCAGGGCGGTCAGCACCGGCGCACCGACCGCCACGCCCAGCGCATACAGTGAAACCAGCAGGCCGGCCGATGGCAGGCTGACGTGCAGGTCGGCGGCAATGGTCGGGATCAGGCCGACGATGACGAACTCGGTGGTGCCGATGGCGAACGCACCCAGCGTCAGCGCCAGCAAGGCAAGGGGAATACCGCGGGACATGGCGATTCCTTGGAAAGGGCTGCGCAGTCTGACCGTGGAACTCTTGCCGAAAAATGCGTGTTTCCATGAATTACTATTGAATTTAAGTCAATAATTCCCCGTCAATGCCCCGGACATCCCAATGAAGACAACGCTGGACGAGATGCAGGCATTCATCGCGGTGATCGACACCGGCTCGATCACCGCCGCCGCCGAACAGCTGGGCCAGACCACCTCGGGCGTCAGCCGCGCCCTCGGCCGGCTGGAACAGAAGCTGGGCACCACCTTGCTGACCCGCACCACGCGGCGGCTGCAGCTTACCGACGAGGGCGAGGCATTCCTCGCCCATGCGCGCGCCATCGTGGCCTCGGTGGACGCAGCCGAGGAGCAGATTGCCGCACGCCGCGGCACCCCGTCGGGGCGACTACGGGTGGATGCGGCGATGCCCTTCATGCTGCACGTGATCGCACCGCTGGTAGCCGGCTTCCGCGCGCGTTACCCGCAGGTGGACCTGGAGCTCAACAGCAGCGAGCGTTACATCGACCTGCTGGAACGGCGCACCGATGTAGCGATCCGGATCGGCCCGCTGGCCGACTCCACCCTGCATGCCAGGCCTTTGGGCCATAGCCGCCTGCGCATCCTCGCCAGCCCGGCCTACCTGCAGCAGCACGGCACACCGACGCGGGTTGCCGAACTGCAGGCGCACACCTTGTTGGGCTTCAACGAGCCGGACTCACTGAATCATTGGCCCTTGCCGGGCGAAGAGGGCGAGCCGCTGCATGTGCGGCCAACCCTGGCCGCATCCAGCGGCGAGATCCTGCACCGGCTGGCAGTGGAAGGCGTAGGCATCGTCTGCCTGTCGGACTTCCTGACCGAAGCAGCGCGTACAAAAGGGGAACTGGTGCAACTGCTGCCGAAACAAACCCTGGACAAACGCCAACCCATCCACGCGGTGTACTACCGCAACACCGCGGTATCGGCACGCATAAGCTCCTTTCTCGATTATCTGGCCGAAGCGATGGCACAGCCGGTGCCGGTGCCCGGGCCGGTTGTGGGAGCGGCGTAAGCCGCGAAGCCATTGGTGCCTCAAATCCTCCAGCTTCGCGGCTCACGCCGCTCCCACAAAAAGATGGTGCATGCACGATCAGCTCCCTCCCTTTGGCCGCAGGCCAAGGGGAGGGTTGGGGAGGGGTTGGCTCTTCAAGCTTCGGACGTTGCAGTGGCTTCGCGGCTCACGCCGCTCCCACAAAAAGATGGTGCGTGCACAATCAGCCCCCTCCCTTTGGCCGCAGGCCAAGGGGAGGGTTGGGGAGGGGTCGGCTGTTCAAGCGTCGGACGTTGTAGTGGCTTCGCGGCTTACGCCGCTCCTACAACAAGCCAATCAACAAACCCCGAACCCGCTAATGCTGCTCTGCGTGGTGCCAGGCATGCCGAACCAGCCAGCGTGCTTCATCCCAGGAAACGGCCAAGGCCGGGCTATGCCGGTGATAGCTGTCCTGCAGCACTCTGTAGAGCTGTTCTTCGTTGGCACGTGGGTAGGCTTGATACACGTCGTAACCCATTTCCAGCAGGCGCTGGTAATGGTCGAATTCATGTTGGCCAAGATGGCCGATGGCATGCACGCCGCGCCAGTAAGTCAGTTCGGCGTGGCGATCAATGCTGCGCTGGGCTGTAGGTGCGGTCTGCATGGGTAGCGCTCCGTTTGCGGTCTACCCCCCTGTCCAGCCGATCCTACGGCGCGGGCAGGGGGTACGCAAACCCGCCGTATTCAGTTATCGGCGCTGGCTGCGTCCAGCTGCGCGATCTGTGCCGCGCTCAGGCCAAGCTGTGCCGCTGCAAGCACTTCGAGCAGCTGTTGCACGCTTGTGGCACTGACGATGGGTGCGGTGATGCCCGGGCGCGCGATCAGCCACGCCAGTGCCACCTGCGCCGGTGTGGCCTTGTGGCTGGCAGCCACATCGTCCAGCGCCTGCAGAATGCGCAGGCCACGCGGATTGAGGTAGCGATCGGCGACTTTCGCACCGCGTGCCGCACTCTTGCCCACGTCTTCGGCGCTGCGGTATTTGCCGCTGAGGAAACCGCTGGCCAGCGAGTAATAGCTGATCACGCCGATGCCTTGCTCACGCGCCAGCGGTTCCAGTTCGGCCTCGTAGCCGCTGCGGTCGTAGAGGTTGTATTCCGGCTGCAGGGTTTCGTAGCGCGGCAGGTGATAGTCGGCGCTGACCTTCAATGCATCGCGCAGGCGCTCGGCGCTGTAGTTGGATGCACCAATCGCGCGTACCTTGCCGGCTTCGATCAGCCGCGCGAACGCACCCAGGGTTTCTTCCAGCGGCACCGAGTCGTCGTCTTCATGGGCCTGGTACAGATCAATCACATCGGTCTGCAGGCGGCGCAGCGAATCCTCGACCGCGTCATTGATGTTGTCGGCCGACAGGCCCGGATGCTCAGCCCACTTGGCCACCTTGGTGGCGACAACCACCTTGTCGCGCTTGCCGCTGCGCTGCAGCCAGCGGCCGATGATGGTTTCCGATTCACCGCCACGGTTGCCCGGCACCCAGGCCGGATAGACATCGGCGGTATCGATCAGGTTGAAACCGGCATCGACAAAGGCATCAAGCAGGCCAAAGGATGTCTTCTCATCGGCACTCCAGCCGAAAACGTTGCCCCCAAAAGCGATGGGGCTGACGTGTAGGCCCGAGCGACCAAGTTCGCGTGACTGGGGCATGCCTTGCTCCTTTGTTGTTCAGCTCAACAGCATAAACGGCATGGGTTCCAATTCCGTGGCAGCGTGCTGAAAACTGCGTTCCGCGCGGCGTTCAAGCGATAACGGGATGTGAACATTTGCATGCTGCATTGCACTTGCAGTCGCGTGCTAGGCTCGCCGTCTCAATCGCCGGAGTTCCGCATGAAGAAGCCTGCCCCGCTGCTGTGTGCCTGTCTGCTGGCGCTTGCCAGTGCCCTTCCTGCCAGCAGCGTGCTGGCCCATGGCGCCGCTGCCAGCACCGCTGACGTTGCGGTGTCACCGCAGTTGCAGGCGGCCGTTGCCGGTAGCTGGCGTACGCCGGCCAATGTACTGCGCGATGAATACCGCCATCCGGCGCAGACGCTGGCCTTCTTCGGCCTGCAGCCGAAGCAGACGGTCATCGAAATCACGCCCGGTGGCGGTTGGTACGCTGAAATCCTGGCGCCCTATCTGCGCGATGGCGGCAAGTACGTTGCCGCCGTGGTTGACCCGGCCGCACTGCCGGCAGGCGGTGGCCGGGATTACCAGCAGCGTTCGCGCGATGGCCTGGGCAAGAAGTTTGCCGACGCCCCGGCGCAGTTCGACCGGGCAACCGAGGCGGCCTACAACCCGGCCGCACCGGTGCTGGGTGCACCGGGCTCGGCGGATCTGGTGCTGACTTTCCGCAATGTCCACAACTGGCGTTCGTCCGGCCAGGCCGAGGGCATGTTCAAGGCCTTCTTTGACGTGCTCAAGTCCGGCGGCACGCTGGGTGTGGTGGAGCACCGCGCCAAGACCGACGTGCCGGCCGATGACAAGAGCGGTTATGTGGGCCAGGCGCAGGTGATTGCCATGGCCGAAGCGGCCGGCTTCAAGCTTGATGGCAGCAGCGAGGTGAATGCCAATCCGCGCGACACCAAGGACCATCCCAACGGTGTGTGGACCTTGCCGCCGTCCAACAACCACGACAAGGCCGATGCCGCCAAGTACAAGGCCATCGGTGAAAGCGATCGCATGACGCTGCGTTTCGTGAAGCCGTAACGGGGCGCGGATTGGGGCGGGAGTGAGACAATAGCGGGCCGTCGTGGCTGACACGACGGCCCGGCTGCAACGCGGCCGATGGCCGCTTGCCGCGCACCGCCAGCGGTGCACCCCGATCCCCTCTCCAGTTGCTGTTGCACATGCTCATCGCCTTCAATAAACCCTTCAACGTGCTGTGCCAGTTCACCGACCGCAGCCAGCCGCCGCGCGCGACCCTGGCCGGCTTCGGTTTGCCCGCCAATGTGTATGCGGCCGGCCGCCTGGATTACGACAGCGAAGGCCTGTTGCTGCTCACCGATGACGGCACTCTCGCCCATCGCTTGACCGACCCGCGCCACAAGCAAGCCAAGACCTATTGGGTGCAGGTGGAAGGCGAGCCAAGCGAAGACAAGCTGCAGGCGCTGCGTGATGGTGTGCAGCTCAATGACGGCCCAACCTTGCCTGCCCGCGTTGAACTGCTGCCGGCCGCGCCCAAGCTCTGGGAGCGCACGCCGCCGGTACGCTTCCGCAAGACCGTGCCGGACAGCTGGCTGGCCATCACCCTGCGCGAAGGCCGCAACCGTCAGGTGCGGCGCATGACCGCTGCTGTTGGTTTGCCCACGTTGCGGCTGGTGCGGGCGGTGATGGGGCCGTATGCCCTGGAAGACCTTCAGCCGGGGCAGTGGCGCCAGCTCGATTGAACAACCGCCTCGGCCTGCCGTGGCAGGCAGCCGGGTAACCCCGCCGCGACGAAGAATGGCCGGCGCGGCCGCGGTCGACAAGCTGCTGGCCGGCTGGGGCGGCGGCACTCCCACATCCTTGTCGAGAGCGCTGCCGCATGCGAGCTATTTGCCGAACAGCCGGGAAAACCTGCCTGGGCGCTTGACGGGCAAGCTGTCCCGGTTTTCCTGCAAGGCCTGACCCAGCTGCTGCGCGGCAGCCTCGGCATAAAGCAGGGCGCCGTCAGGGTGGCAGTTGTACAGATTGGACAGGCTGCGGCTTTCGTTGAGATTGAACGGGCTGGGTTCCACCACCTCCGAAGCCTCGATCAGACCCAGTCCGGCGCTGATCGCCGCATCCAGCGCCAGCCAGAAGACATGCAGCCGCCCATGCGAGAACACATCGTCCATCTGTGCGCGGACGCGTGCATTGCGGTGGTAGTCGCTGCGCAGGCGCTTGAGGCTTTGAAGGGGCAGATAGGCGCCGCCGCAATAATTCTGGGTCAAGCAGTTGTCGAAATGCAGATGTTGCAGACGCTCCGGAACCAGCCGCTTCCAGTCGCCGACGTAGCCGGCCATCAACGCGTCCTTCAACAGGAACGAGAAGCCACCGCCGCGGATGTAATGATGTTGGCGCAGAAACCCGCAGATGATCGCCGCGTAATAGGCATGGCCTCGGGCAAAGGAAACGCCGTCGTCGATCTTGCGTGCTTCGTCGAAGCGCAGGCGCAGTTGCTCTGCATAGAAGGCGTCCACGCCAAAGCGTGGCAGCAGCGTTTTGTAGAAAAGCGGGTCTTCAATGCCGGCAAAGTAGATGGAGCGAATCTCGTCTTCTGCGATCGGGTGATAGGTGATGTCCCATCCCATGACTACATCCTTGTTGGTCGTTGATTCTCGTGCACTGCCGGTGACGCACTGCGGCAGTCAACAGATATCGATGGTGGTGGCAAAGCCGGCCGGGTCCTGCGCATGGATGGCAATCTCCGCAGGGACAAAGCTGCTGCCGCGAAAGACCGGTATGGCTTCATAGCGATGCAGTTTGCCGGCACGCATCATCGGCAACACGGTGACCAGGTCGATCCTGCGCTTCTGTTCCGCCACCCATAAGGGTACAAATATCTTGTTCTGCGTCTGGCTACTGCCACCCAGTTCTTCAGGAATCAGGTGCAGCAGGGTCAGCTCGCGCCGTAGCACTGCTGCTTCGCATTTCTTTTGTGTATCGAAATGGCAGAAGTCGGTGCAGCCGGTTTTGCGGGAGCGGCGCCCGTCGTGCATGAAGCTCTCCTATGGCTACCAGGCTGGAACGAAACAGGAATCAACCCAGTGCCGTCGCTCGCTGAAACATCTGCCTATCGCTTGACGATGCAAGCGCATCGCGATGGACGCCGTTATGTTTTGGAGCCGAGAGGATACGAGAGTTTTGCCGGATCGCCTTGTTATCGCTGGGCATGAGGCGGCGCAGCTACGGCATGTAAGCAGACCGCAGTTGATCGCCGGCGCGACATGCTGCGTTTGTGCATTGCCCACGCAGGACGGATGCCGCCGGATTCTGCTGACAGCGTGCGCGCCAGTGCGTTGAGTTCGGACTGCCGGCGCTCATCGCTACTGCGGCCGTGCTGCGAAAACACAATGTGCCGGAGGCAGCGGCAGGAGCGGATGTGGTGCAGCCGATGGCAACGCCTGCACCGTGATGGGCGACAGGCGTGAGTGCAGGCTACTGCCCGGCAGGCGGCTCCCAGAGTTCGACCTTGTTGCCTTCCGGGTCCATCACCCAGCCGAATTTCCCCTGCTCGGAACTCTGCGGCTCGCCCACCACATCGCAGCCTTCGCTGCGCAACGCCGCGAGCAATGCATCCAGATCATCGACGCGGAAATTGATCATGAACGGTGCATGCGAGGGCGCCATGTAGTCGGTGTCGGCGGCAAACGGACTCCAGATCGTTGCACCCGCCGGGCTGTCGGCGCCGCCCCATTGAAACACCGCGCCACCCCAGTCACTGACATCCAACCCAAGGTGCTCCCGATACCAGGCGGACAAGGCCTTGGGATCGCTCGACTTGAAGAAGATGCCGCCAATGCCGGTTACGCGCTTCATGCTGAATCTCCTGGGCTGAATGATTGTGGCGGAGTTGCGAGTTCGAACGTGGCAGAGCCAGCGCTGCAGGCTGCGCCTGAATCCAACTGTCAGCGAGCCCCGCTGCGGCCACCGAGACGGGTGATCGTGAATGCAATGTACTCTGCCAATCGCAGTTCAACATCCACCCTGACCGTGGCGCGCGTCCGCCTGGCCAGGCCGGTAGCAGAGTTGCACGATGCCCCCGGAGAAAGTTCTGGTACCGATGAGCTCCAACGCAATGGAGCCCAGTTGGTCGAAAATTCGGGGGCCGGCTGACCAGAGGTAGGGGCTTACCGTGAACCAGAACTCATCGATGAGTTTATGCGTTGCGAGGTCGCGGGCCAGCTCACCAGCGCCGGAGATAATGAGGTTGCCCTCATGCTGCGCCTTCAGGCGCGAAATGCTGTCGGCCAGGCCGCCTTCAAGCAACGTGGCGTTCCAGCTCAGCGGGCCGCTCAATGATCGCGACGCTACATACTTTGGCATGCTGTTCATCCGCCGCGCATACGCTTCGTATCCCGGGACAGCCACAAGCTGGGGCCAGGCAGCGGCCAAGCCTTCATAGGTCTTGCGCCCCAGTACCATTGCATCGGCGGCTTGCCACATATCCAGCGAGGCCTGCTGACTGTCCGGATCCAGTACGAGCCAGCCGGCGGGCGCAGGTGACGGTGCTTCGAAAGCGCCGTTGACGGTAATGGCCGCGTTGAGGATGAGTTTTCCCATCAGCAGTTCTCCGGTTGAAATCACAGGGGACTTCGGGTTCGGAAGGACTATAGCCGGTGACGAATACGGAGCGACCTGCTGCAACGAGCGTGATCACCGCTCATCGCTGAGTCAAGCCAAGCGGTGACGGGCATTGGCTTTGTTGAACCATCAGCCTGCAGTCTGGAACCAATGGGAGTGAACAAGCTCAAGGAACGCAGAATCCATGAGCAGCCCTGGGTGACCGGACGGGTAGCGACTATCGGCTGAGGTTGGGTTGCTTGTTGGGCGACCGAGCATTCGATTGAAGCGCCAGGCTTAGCGTGATGACATAAGCTGCAAACAGGTATGCTGGTGGGTTCGCGTAGAAGAAGTCTTTGCTTTGCACAGTAAATCCAATGCCGACAACCTCAAAAACGCGATAGAGAACTGCGCCGCTTTGTACACGACGCCAGATTGGTATGTAGCGATACAAATGGGTCATATGGGCTGGCGGTGAGTTGGTCTGTTGTCTCGCGGGAACGTCTATACGATGCCTAACTTCCGAATTAAGCCGTTCAGCGCGGCGGGTTCGGCTTGATTGAAATGTTAGGTGGCAGGCTTGGTACTGCACGCATTGATTGTCCAGCCGTTGATGGTAGCGGCGATGCCATCAAGTGGCATTACTGTCCGGCGCAGCTGGTTCTCTGGAAGTCAGTGCGATAATCCACGCAACAATCTCTAGCGCGATGCCAATGCCGCCAAGCAGCCATGCCCCCGTGCTGGATGAGACGACGTAAAGGCAGAGCGCGGCCAAGAATAGAAGGGTTGCGAAAGCATGTAGGACTTTCATTTGGTCGCCTAATTCCTGAATTTAGCCCACGCTGCGAGTTCGGCTTGAATGAACTGTCAGGCGTCACTGTAGCTCCTAATAGTTAGCGGATTTGGAAGCGGCACCTTTCCATACCCGACCAACTCAAGGCCCGCAATGGCGCCATTTTGAGCCCAAACGATGATCACAATTTTTTGACGACCGCTCAATGCTACGGCCTCCGCGATATTTTTCCCAATAGTTGCGTCTCCGTCAGGTCCGAACCAAACCGTGGCACAGCCGCATTTGCACGCTGCGGTGACGTGAAGCGAGTGGATGGACGCCAGAACCTCCTGAGATATAGGAGTTAGAGCGCCCACAGCCAATACACGCTCCAAGACCAACGCCTCTGATTTTGAAATTGGCCGAGACATTGGGTGCGGTGCCTAACTCTGGAATTAAGCCGACCCGCGAAGCGGGTTCGGCTTGAATGAATTATTAGGCATCAACCAGATTTGGCCGCGCCCAGTAGGACAAGTATGACAGCGGCTGACGATCCCATGCCCAGAAACGCGGTAACGGCTGACAGCGCATAGGCTAAGAGCTTGCGAAGCGGCCCGGACGACAAACGACTACCCCGAAAGAACATGACGGATGCCGGCAACATGAGCAAGCCCACTAAGCTCATGTAAAAGGAGGTGGTGAAACCATCCGGCTTAGGAAGCAGGCCACGGCCGAGCGCGACCATCGCCGCTAGGGCGATGAGAGAAAGTGCATATGCAAATGCCAGAGATCTCGCCATTGATGCCTAACTCCGGAATTAAGCCGACTCGCGCAGCGAGTTCGGCTTGAATGAACTGTTAGGCGTCATCACTCGCGCGCCTCGCTGGGAGAAAGATACGGAACAGCTCTATCAAGGCGCTGCTTTAAGCAGGAGCCGTGAGCGCTGAGGGCTTGAATGGCGTCTCCAGCGAGCGGCAACATGATTGGTTGCAGGTCCTGCTCTATCCATGCTCCACAAAAGCAGCAGTGATGATCGCCGCATACGAGATCAGCCCAAATTTGGTGAATCTTGGAATCTTCCATGACGCCTAACTCTGGAATTAAGCCGACTCGCGCAGCGAGTTCGGCTTGAATGAACTGTTAGGCGGCTGTGGCCACTTACCAAATACCGGACCAATGCTGCCTCGCTTGTGCAACCCAACGCGAGCCGATCATGCCACAGCTTGCGGGGTGGAGCTTGCTCGGGAAACCTTGCCGAGCGCTGCCGCCGAAGTGCGATGAAATGATTGCGGCAAAGCAATGAAGCGTAAGGCGAAGTGACGAACTTGCCGGTGCCAGGAACGGTTGGAACTCTTACCCGAAGCCGACCAGTGACTTGCCGACGTTGCTGCCGAAAGAAGAAGGGCCAGCCACCCAACACACCGCCGCTTAACTCCGGAATTAAGCCGCGCCGCGTAGCGGCGTCGGCTTGAATGAACTGTTAGGCGGCTGTGGCCACTTGCCGACCCCGTGCCAATGCTGCCTTGCTTATGCAACCCAACGCCAGCCGATCATGCCACAGCTCTCGGGACGGAGCTTGCCCAGGAAACCTTGCCGAGCGTTGCCGCCGAGGTGTGATGAAATGATTGCGGAAGGGCAGTGAGGCGTAAGGCGAAGTGGCGAGCTTGCGGATACCAGGAACAGTTGGAACTGATACCCGGAGCCGACCAGTGAATTGCCGATGTTGCTGCCGAAAGAAGAAGGGCGAGCCAGCCCAACACACCGCCGCCTAACTCCGGAATTAAGCCGACCCGCGAAGCGGGTTCGGCTTGAATGAACTGTTAGGCGCCGCAAGCATCCTGTGGCCCCATTGATTTGCCTACCCAGCCAGCCTCAACAACATCGACTGCCAATAGTATTTGCTGTGCAAACGAACGGGCCTGCGCCACGTCGAACTCCACTGCACCCTCATGAGGCATTGCTACGACCTTGATGAAGATGAGCCCCTCATCCTGGCGTGGCTCGCACGTTACCGTCTCTTGATACCGCTGCTCTGGAGAGTCTGTCATGGCAATCTTGCGCCTAACTCTGGAATTAAGCCGCGCCGCGTAGCGGCGTCGGCTTGAATGAACTGTTAGGCGGCTGTGGCGACTGACCGAACCCCCGCCCAAAGCTACCCTGCTTGTACAACTCAACGCGAGCCGATCATGCCACAGCCTGCGGGATGGAGCTCGCCCGGAAAACCTTGCCGAGCGTTGCCACCGAAGTGCGGTGAAATGATTGCGGCACGGCGGTGAGGCGTAAGACGAAGTGGCGAGCTAGCCGGTGCCAGGAACAATTGGAACTGTTACCCGGAGCCGACCGGTGACTTGCCAATGTTGCTGCTGAAAGAAGAACGGCCAGCCAACCAACACACCGCCGCCTAACTCCGGAATTAAGCCGACTCGCGGAGCGAGTTCGGCTTGAATGAACTGTTAGGTATCCTGATCTCGAACTACAAGGGATTCAAGTCTTTGGACTGCGGGCTGAATTGCTGGGTGACGCATGACCCATAACTCTCCCAGGAACTGGGAGACGGTAGCCGAGCTCAATGCGCGATTGAGGTTTCCGGCTTTCGTAGCTTGAAGCAATTTGTGCGCCAGACTTAGGACATGTTCCGTAGTACCTGCGGCTGAGGTACCCAGCTCTGAACCCCATTCCTTCTGGACCGCCGACACCAACTTGCCTGCAGCTACTTCGGCTCCGCTGCGTGTTTTCGGCATGCCTAACTCCGGAATTAAGCCGACCCGCGCAGCGGGTTCGTGAATGAACTGTTAGGCGCAACCCTACGATCCGAAGCCGGCAGGAAGCAACCGAACTTCTGCGGACATGCAGACGCCATTACCTCCGGATAGTGGCCGTACACCCAAGATGGTGCCCTGCTGCGTGAGCTCTGCCTGGACTATGACGATAGGCTGCTCAGAGCCATCCTCCAGTAGCTGAACTGCACAGCATGGAAGGCTCAGTGGAGCTGGAGTGGAACCACCTGGCACATAGAAGACGGCAGAGCCGGCCGCAACATCAGCCTCAGTCGCTGGCCGGCCGACTATGCACGGTATGGCATGCCAATCGGTTGCCGAAACGGGACCCCAAAAATTAGTCATAGCTGCAGTGGCGCCTAACTCTGGAATTAAGCCGCGCCGCGTAGCGGCGTCGGCTTGAATGAACTGTTAGGCGGCTGTGGCGACTGACCGAACCCCCGCCCAAAGCTACCCTGCTTGTACAACTCAACGCGAGCCGATCATGCCACAGCCTGCGGGATGGAGCTCGCCCGGAAAACCTTGCCGAGCGTTGCCACCGAAGTGCGGTGAAATGATTGCGGCACGGCGGTGAGGCGTAAGACGAAGTGGCGAGCTAGCCGGTGCCAGGAACAATTGGAACTGTTACCCGGAGCCGACCGGTGACTTGCCAATGTTGCTGCTGAAAGAAGAACGGCCAGCCAACCAACACACCGCCGCCTAACTCTGGAATTAAGCCGACCCGCGGAGCGGGTTCGGCTTGAATGAACTGTTAGGCCCCAGCGGGATAGTACTTTTGCATGAAATCACGCAGTAGCCCATCCGTAACCTCTCTGTTGCCGGAACAGTACGCAGAAAACATGGACAAGTAATCCCGCATCTTTTGTGAGTCATCTCGCAGATCGTATACCGAGCTGACTCGACCGTGCCGTGACACGGCAGTGGCCCAATCGCCGCGATTGAGGCTAAAGAATATCCAGCAGTGTTCTGCTTCCAGGTGATCGTCTGAGAGCTGGCTGCAATTGTTGGACGCAAGCACCCTCGCAGCTGCGAAAGTAATCTCAGGTTTGCGGGAGTCTGTCATGCAGGGCCTAGCTCCGGAATTAAGCCGCGCCGCGAAGCGGCGTCGGCTTGAATGAACTGTTAGGGCCCATGCTAGCCAAAAGCTCGGCGATGAGCAGCCTCTAGCCAGGCGCGGTCAACGGGCCCATCGAAACCAACGACCGCATCTACTCCGCAGTGCGGACAGATTGCGGTCTTATCTTCCTCATCGCACCACTCAACAATGGAGCTCGGTGCGAACTCTATGAAGCAGTAGACACAGGCTGCGGCTTCGCTGGCGAGGAGCCGTCTGCGGTTCGTTGAAGTGTCGTTGGTTCTTCCCAAGATGCCTAACTCCGGAATTAAGCCGACCCGCGAAGCGGGTTCGGCTTGAATGAACTGTTAGGCGCCGCAAGCATCCTGTGGCCCCATTGATTTGCCTACCCAGCCAGCCTCAACAACATCGACTGCCAATAGTATTTGCTGTGCAAACGAACGGGCCTGCGCCACGTCGAACTCCACTGCACCCTCATGAGGCATTGCTACGACCTTGATGAAGATGAGCCCCTCATCCTGGCGTGGCTCGCACGTTACCGTCTCTTGATACCGCTGCTCTGGAGAGTCTGTCATGGCAATCTTGCGCCTAACTCTGGAATTAAGCCGACCCGCGAAGCGGGTTCGGCTTGAATGAACTGTTAGGCCTTGCTGGCCGTAGGAGTAGCACTGTGATGGTTTAGGTTGTGATGCGATACTCAAGGACTACATGTGGTTCGCTGTTCTCGATTACATATCTCATTCCATTTGAGGCTGCCAGTAACTCACGCTGTTGCTTAAATGTCTCTGCATCTGCGCCGCTAGAAAACTCATAGGAAAGTACATGTTGTGTAGCGGTAGCCTTGAGTTTGCAGGTCCGGAATCCCGCCTGATTGATGAGTAATTGATTGTTTCGGCGGATGATGTCATCAATGTTGTTGCTCACAATTTCTCCTAATGGCGGATTACTGATTGATAGGCCTAACTCTGGAATTAAGCCGACTCGCGAAGCGAGTTCGGCTTGAATGAACTGTTAGGCGGCAACCATGCGCCACCTGCCTTGCAAAACACCGAACTGCATCTGTGCTTGGGCGAACGCGTCAGCGACTGATATGTGCCACGTGTCTCCGTTGAAGGAATCGCCCCCAAGGGGTGAAGAGCTGACAAGGAAATAGCCTGACGAGTCCTTGAGAATCCCCAAATGAACGGGAACGCTCACGTCGTTGACGATGGCAGAAAAGTCATCTATCTCAAAGGTGAGGATCTGCTCCATTGCCGCCTAACTCTGGAATTAAGCCGACTCGCGCAGCGAGTTCGGCTTGAATGAACTGTTAGGCGGCTGTGGCCACTTACCAAATACCGGACCAATGCTGCCTCGCTTGTGCAACCCAACGCGAGCCGATCATGCCACAGCTTGCGGGGTGGAGCTTGCTCGGGAAACCTTGCCGAGCGCTGCCGCCGAAGTGCGATGAAATGATTGCGGCAAAGCAATGAAGCGTAAGGCGAAGTGACGAACTTGCCGGTGCCAGGAACGGTTGGAACTCTTACCCGAAGCCGACCAGTGACTTGCCGACGTTGCTGCCGAAAGAAGAAGGGCCAGCCACCCAACACACCGCCGCTTAACTCTTAGTAGACCGCCCCAAGGCGGTGTAAAGCCGAGTATGCCCACTTTTGTGTCGCGTTTGAACCGGGAAATTCTCACAAAGAAACAGTGGCTTGCGGGATTCTTGAGCCCGCATCGCCATATCAATCTCCAAGCTTATTACTGCTCGGAGGTCGTGATATGGAATATGCCCCTGTTTCAGCGGGTGTAAAAGCCGCTAAATCCCCGCGATTACTGGATCGGGTAAGGGAGCATATCCGGGTCCGGCACTATAGCTTGCGCACTGAGCAGGCTTACGTTGGCTGGATACGGCGCTTCATCCTTGCCAATGGCAAACGCCATCCGCAGGAGCTTGGTGCTGCTGAAGTCGGGGACTTTCTGACCCGTCTGGCGACGGTGAGAAACGTGTCGGCTTCTACCCAGAACCAGGCGCTGTCGGCGTTGCTGTTTCTCTATCGCGTGGTGCTGGACATGGAGCTGCCGCGCCTGGATCAGGTCGTACGCGCCAAGCGGCCGCGTCGTCTTCCGGTTGTTTTGTCACAGGAGGAGGTTGCGCGATTGCTGCAAGCCATTCCTGAGGGGCAAACGGCGATGATGGCTCAACTTCTGTACGGCACGGGTATGCGCTTGATGGAGTGTGTTCGGCTTCGCATCAAGGACGTGGATTTCGGGCGCAACGAGATCTGTGTGCGTAGTGGCAAGGGCAACAAGGACCGACGTGTGCCGCTGCCCATCTCGCTCTGTGAGCGGTTGCTGCGGCAACGCGAACGGGCGTTGTTGATGCATCGCGCGGATACCGATGGAGGAATGGGCCGGGCACAGTTGCCCTATGCGCTGGCACGCAAGTATCCGAATGCAAACGCGGAGCCGGGTTGGCAATACCTGTTCCCTTCTGCGCGGATGTCTACCGATCCGCGAACCAGGGCAATCGGGCGGCATCACGTCAGCGAAGAGCCATTGCAGCATGCGGTGAAATTGGCACGGGCCACGGCGAGCATCGCAAAGCCTGCAACCTGCCATTCCTTGCGTCACTCCTTTGCGACGCATCTGCTGGAGGCTGGTCACGACATTCGTACGGTGCAGGAGCTACTGGGGCATAAGGATGTCGCTACCACCCAGATCTATACGCACCTGCTTGGGCGGGGTGCGGGAGGTCTGCTCAGCCCCTTGGACCGGCTACCGGGAGTGTTACTCCCGGTGTGATGGCGGCAATCAACCGTCCAGCAACGCCTTGTCGCGCACGGCACCCTTGTCGGCGCTGGTCGCGAGCAGGGCGTACGCCTTCAGTGCCGTGGTGACCTTGCGCGAGCGCGCTTCGGCCGGCTTCCAGCCCTTGGCGTCCTGCTCGCTGCGACGACGTGCGAGTTCGGCATCATCCACCAGCAGGTTGATGCCGCGCTGCGGGATGTCGATCAGGATGCGGTCGCCGTCGCGCACCAGGCCGATGGCACCGCCGGCTGCGGCTTCCGGCGAGCAATGGCCAATGCTCAGGCCCGAGGTGCCACCGGAGAAACGACCGTCGGTGAGCAGGGCGCAGGCTTTGCCCATGCCCTTGGATTTGAGGTAACTGGTCGGGTACAGCATTTCCTGCATGCCCGGGCCGCCCTTGGGGCCTTCGTAGCGGATCACCACCACGTCGCCGGCCTTTACTTCGTTGCCGAGGATGCCTTTGACAGCCGCATCCTGGCTTTCGTAGACGCGCGCATTGCCTTCGAATACGTGGATGGATTCGTCCACACCGGCGGTCTTCACCACGCAGCCGTCGGCGGCGAGGTTGCCGTACAGCACGGCCAAGCCACCTTCGCTGGAGAAGGCGTGGGCAACATCGCGGATGCAGCCTTCGGCGCGGTCCACGTCCAATGACGGCCAGCGCGTGGACTGGCTGAAAGCCACCTGGGTTGGAATGCCTGCCGGGCCGGCCTTGTAGAAGGTGTGTACCGCTTCATCCTGGGTCTGGGTGACGTCCCATTCCGCGATGGCCGCACCCAGCGTGCGGCTGTGCACGGTGGAGGCATCGGTGTGCAGCAGGCCGCCGCGGGCCAGCTCGCCGAGAATGGCCATGATGCCGCCAGCGCGGTGCACGTCTTCGATGTGGTACTTCTGCGTGTTCGGCGCCACTTTGCACAGCTGCGGCACACTGCGTGACAGGCGGTCGATGTCGCGCTGGTCGAAAGCGACTTCGGCTTCCTGCGCGGCGGCGAGCAGGTGCAGGATGGTGTTGGTGGAACCGCCCATGGCGATATCCAGCGTCATCGCGTTTTCGAAGGCTTCGAAGGTAGCGATGCCACGCGGCAGCACGTTGGCTTCTTCGCCGCCATACCAGCGGTGGCACAGTTCGACGATGAGGCGGCCAGCACGCTTGAACAGTGCCTCGCGGTCACTGTGGGTGGCCACGACGGTGCCGTTGCCAGGCAGCGACAGGCCCAATGCTTCGGTCAGGCAGTTCATCGAGTTGGCGGTGAACATGCCCGAGCACGAGCCACAGGTGGGGCAGGCGCTGCGCTCGATCGCGGCTACCTGCTCATCGCTGATGCTGTCATCGCCGGCAGCCACCATCGCATCGATCAGGTCGAGCTTGTGGTCGGCCAGTTTGGTCTTGCCGGCTTCCATCGGGCCGCCGGACACGAACACCGCAGGGATGTTCAGGCGCAGCGCGGCCATCAACATGCCTGGGGTGATCTTGTCGCAGTTGGAAATGCATACCAGCGCATCGGCGCAGTGCGCATTGGCCATGTATTCGACCGAGTCGGCGATGATCTCGCGGCTGGGCAGCGAGTACAGCATGCCGTCATGGCCCATGGCGATGCCGTCATCCACGGCGATGGTGTTGAATTCCTTGGCCACGCCACCGGCGGCTTCGATCTCGCGCGCCACGAGCTGGCCGAGGTCCTTCAGGTGCACGTGGCCGGGCACGAACTGGGTGAAGGAATTGACCACCGCGACGATGGGCTTGTGGAAGTCGCCATCGGTCATGCCGGTGGCACGCCACAGGGCGCGGGCGCCGGCCATGTTGCGGCCAGCGGTGGAGGTTTTCGAACGGTATTCAGGCATGGCGAGCGAGCGGGGCGGTCGTGCAGAAGTGCAGTGCGATTGATTCTGCATGAAGTTCCCGGTTGCAGCTGCAACCATCGGGTGGGGAAAGGGAAGGGCGGAAAAGGGGCGGTTGGCTGGATGTTGGTGGCAGGCTGCCAGGGTTCTGGTGGCGCCGGGGCCAGAGTCGAAGTTGAAGTCAGAGACGAAGGCGAAGGCGAAGGCGAAGGCAAACGCACCCCTCCCCAACCCTCCCCTGCGCTGCGCGCAAGGGAGGGGGCTGTTTGCTGCGGTCGTCCAGATCGCAGCGCAGCCGCTTCTGCCCCCTCCCTTGCGCGCAGCGCAGGGGAGGGTTGGGGAGGGGTGCTCTGGATTCTGCATTTCCATCGCACCATCAGCGCCCACGCGCTGAATAGCGCTAACAGCAAGGAAATACCGGAAAGCCAGTCGCCCCAAGCATTTCCAATACATCACCCGAAATCCGATTCAGCTTCGGGAGTTATCCGGTTTCCGTCTTGTAGCCTTCATCGGGCATTATTGGGGATCAAATTGACGGGGAACCGACCATGAAGCGATCCAAGGCCACCGCACTGGTGCTGATGAGCGCCGTGCCGCTGCTGCTGACCGCCTGCCAGAAGGAAGAGGCCGTGCAGACGCAGGAAGGGCTGTACACCTCGGTGGAAGCCTGCAGCGAAGCGACCGGCGATCCGTCCAGCTGCCGCGAGGCATTTGCCACCGCGCAGAAGCAGTCTGCCGATGCCGCGCCCAAGTACGCCAGCAAGGAAGAGTGCGCCAAGGAATACCCGGCCGAGCAGTGCGTGCAGCAGCAGACCAGCGCCGGCACCTCGTTCATCGGCCCGATGATGATGGGCTTCTTCATGTCGCAGATGCTCAACGGCAGCCGTGGCGCTGTGGCCGCACCGCCGGCCTCGCAGCCGGCGTTCAAGGACAAGGCAAATGGCTGGGCCAAGCCGGCTGCACCGGGTGGCAGCGGTGGTTTGAACACCGGTAGTGGCATTGGTGCTGGCAAGGCCGGCCTGGCTCCGGTCAACGCCACCCCGAACCGTGCCGTAACCGCCAGCCGTGGTGGTTTTGGTGCGCGCAGCGGCGGCCGCAGCAGCGTCGGCGGTTGATGCAGTGAAGCGTGTAGCAATTGCCGAACGCAGCAACTGGCGGGACCGTGCCGCTGAGGCAGGGTTCCGTTTCCACACCATCGACGGTGCGCCGTACTGGGATGAAAGCGCGTATTACGCGTTCACCCTGCGCCAGATCGAAAACGATATCGAAGACCCCAGCGCCGAGCTGCATGCGATGGCGCTGGATCTGGTGGGCGAAGTGGTGGGCAGCGAGGCGCTGATGGCGCAGCTGGCCATCCCGGAAGCGTTCCGCGACTGGATAGCCGAAAGCTGGCGCCGCCGCGACCCGCACCTCTACGGTCGCCTGGATTTTGCCTATGACGGCAATGGCCCGGCCAAGCTGTACGAGCTGAACTACGACACGCCAACCTCGCTGTACGAAGCGTCTTTCTTCCAGTGGCAATGGTTGGAAGACCAGCGCAACCGTGGCGTTTTGCCGCAGCAGGCCGATCAGTTCAATTCCATCCACGAAACCCTGGTGGAGCGGTTTGCCGAGTTGACCTCACGCCTGCCGCCGCCGCTGTATTTCAGCGCGGTTGGGGAGTCGGAGGAAGACCAGGGCACGGTCGCCTATCTGCGCGATTGCGCGGCCCAGGCCGGGCTGCATGCGGCGGCGATTGCCATCGAAGATATCGGCTTGTCGGCTGACGGCCGCTTCACCGATCTGGATGACGTGGTGATCGGCAGCCTGTTCAAGCTGTACCCGCTGGAAGATCTGATGCGCGAGGAATTCGGCGCGGCCTTGCCGCGTTCGGGCGTGCAGTTGCTGGAGCCGGCATGGAAGGCGGTGTTGAGCAACAAGGGCATCCTGCCGTTGTTGTGGCAGCGCCACCGTGGCCACCCGAATCTGCTGGAATGTTACTTCGACGACGGCAGTGCCTTGCCGGCCGGTTGGGTGCGCAAGCCGCTGCATTCGCGCGAAGGTGCCAACGTGGCGATGCACATGAGCGACGGTAGCTGGCAGGAAAGCGAAGGCCCGTACACCGGCCCCAGCATTCGTCAGGCATTCCATGCGTTGCCGGTGTTCGACGGCAACTATCCGCTGGTGGGTAGCTGGGTGGTGGGCGACCGCGCCTGTGGCGTCGGCATCCGTGAGGACAACAGCCGCATCACCCGCGACAGCGCACGCTTTGTGCCGCACGCCATCATCGATGATGCCCCGCAGGGCACAACGCGCATCTATCTGTAGGAGCGGCGTGAGCCGCGAAGCAGGAAATGCCGGAAATGCCCCTGTAGTGCCGAGCCATGCTCGGCTGGGGCATTACCGGTGAAGCCTCTGCCGAGCAT
>NZ_JBDJMY010000042.1:0-39260 GCF_039674165.1 Stenotrophomonas terrae | reverse complement strand
TCGCCCCCTCCCTTTCGCGTAGCGAAGGGGAGGGCTGGGGAGGGGTTGGCTTTTGGCTGCGTCATGCAGTTGTGGCTTCGCGGCTTACGCCGCTCCTACAAGAAGCTTGGGCCTGATGGGTTGGTTGGTGAAGCCTCTGCCGAGCATGGCTCGGCACTACATCGCCCCCTCCCTTTCGCGTAGCGAAGGGGAGGGCTGGGGAGGGGTTGGCTTTTGGCTGCGTCATGCAGTTGTGGCTTCGCGGCTTACGCCGCTCCTACAAGAAGCTTGGGGCTGATGGGTTGGCTGGTGAAGCCTCTGCCGAGCATGGCTCGGCACTACAGGTGCCCTAAACAAAACGGGCAGCCATTGGCTGCCCGTTTTTTTATCTCAATCAGGGAGGCGCTTAGTAGCGCAGCAGCGCCGAGCCCCAGGTGAAACCGCCGCCGAAGGCTTCCAGCAGCAACAGCTGGCCGCGCTCGACACGACCCGAACGGATCGCTGCGTCCAGTGCCAGCGGCACCGAGCCGGACGAGGTATTGCCGTGCTTGTCCACCGTCACCACCACGCGGTCCATCGGCATGTCCAGGCGCTTGGCCGTGGCTTCGATGATGCGCAGATTGGCCTGGTGCGGGATCAGCCAATCCAGGTCGGACTTGTCCAGCCCATTGGCCTGCAGGGTTTCATCAACAACCGAGTCCAGCGCCTTGACGGCGTACTTGAACACGTCGTTGCCCTTCATGACGATGTGGCCTGGCTTGTCGAAGCCGACCGATACACCAACCGGATCCCACAGCAGCTCCTTCTTGCTGCCGTCGGCATGCAGATGGGTGCTGAGAATGCCGGTGTCTTCGTCGGCCTTGAGCACGACGGCGCCCGCGCCATCGCCGAACAACACGCAGGTGGTGCGGTCAGTCCAGTCGACGATACGGGTCAGGGTTTCCGCGCCGATCACCAGGACGTGCTTGGCATCACCGCTGCGAATGAATTTGTCGGCCACGCTCAGGGCAAAAAGGAAGCCCGAACACGCCGCATTGACGTCAAACGCCGCCGAACCTGCCGCACCAAGGCGGGCCTGGATCAAGCAAGCGGTAGACGGGAAAATAAGATCCGGCGTGGTGGTACCCACGATGATCATGTCCAGCTGCGAGGCCTCAATACCGGCAGCTTCCAGCGCGCGCATGGCGGCGTGGTAGCCCAGGTCACTGGTGGTTTCGCCTTCGGCAGCGATGTGCCGCTCACGGATACCCGTGCGCGACTCAATCCACTCGTTGGTCGTCTCGACAATCTTGGTCAGATCATCGTTGGTCAACACTTTCTCGGGCAAATAACTACCAGTGCCCGCGATCCTCGAGTAGATCCGCTTGCTCATGCTGTTTCCTATTGCGCGAAGCCGCCCGCAGGCGGCTCCGGAAGAATCGGCGCAACAACCGCCACACTCAGGTGGCGGTAGCCGTCACAAATCAATCTTCTTCAGCGACCAGGGTCGACTTGGTCGTGATCACCTTCTTGCCACGGTAGAAACCGTCAGCAGTGATGTGGTGACGCAGATGCACTTCACCGGTGGTCGGATCGGTGGACAGCTGCTTTGCGCTCAGGGCGTCGTGGGCACGACGCATGCCGCGGCGGGACGGGGTAACACGGGATTTCTGCACAGCCATGGGATTGCTCCAAACTCGGTTTCGTTTGCTTCGTCGTTTAATTGCACAGGACGCCAGCGTCCAGCACTACTCGCTTTCGCCGCAGCCGCCGACGATTACCGGCCGCAATTATTTCTTCAGCGCTGCCAATGCCGCAAAGGGATTGGCCTTGCTCAATTCTTCTTCGGTCGCGGTGAAGTCCTGTTCGACTGCCTCGCTTCCTGGCGCCAGCGCTACCACCGGCACCGCCAACACCAACTCGTCTTCCACAAGATCCAGCGGACGCAGGTTGCCGTCTTCCGGCACCAGCATCGCTTCGTATTCCTCTGGAAGCGCAGATTCTTCTTCTTCGTCCTTGATCAAGCCCAAGCGCTGCCTGATCGACACCGGCAGCAGGAAACGCTGCATGGTGCGCTGACAGATCAAGGGCAGCTCGGTATCGATGGTCAGATCGACGTACGACACCTGCAGGATGTTGTCTCGATCGAATTCCAGTGAATACGTGCACTGGCCTTCAGTATCGGCAACCAGACCCTGCAAGCGGGTCAATTCGGACAAAGGCACCTGGCCGTCAAAGCGCCTGCGCGCTATGACCATCCGCCAAGCATCCAGCAATTCGGGTACGTTCGCGGACATAAGCTGCAGAATGTTAAGGAGTAGCCACGCCGCTGTCAAACCCAAAGCGACGGAAACATTGTCAGACCGGTGGCGGCGCAGCAGACTGGCCGTCCCGAGCCGCGTATTTTTACACATGAAGCCCCTGATTCTCGCCTCCACATCACGATATCGCGCTGAATTGCTTAACCGGCTCAGGATTTCGTTCAGTTCGGCCGCCCCGGAGGTGGACGAAACCCCGCTTCCCGGCGACCTGCCGGCCCAGCTCGCGCAGCGCCTGGCCGCCGCCAAAGCTGAAGTCATCGCCCGCCAGCACCCCGGCAGCTGGGCCATTGGCTCGGATCAGGTCGCAGAGCTGAACGGGCAGCCGCTGGGTAAACCTGGCACCCGTGAGGCGGCCTGCAGGCAGCTGGCAGCGATGTCCGGCCACGAGGTGCTGTTCCACACCGCCGTCTGCGTAAGCGACGGCACTACGCGCCACCAGGCCAGCGATCTGACCCGCGTGCGCTTCCGCACGCTGCAGAGCGCCGAAATCGAGCGCTATATCGACGCCGAGCAGCCACTGGATTGCGCTGGCAGCTTCAAATGCGAAGGGCTGGGTATCACCTTGTTCGAGGCCATCGAGAACAGCGACCCTACCGCCCTGATCGGCCTGCCATTGATCCAGACCGCGCGCCTGTTGCGACTGGCCGGCTATCAACTGCCCTAGAGCCGGCGGCTTCCAGTAGCCCGGGTAAGCGCAGCGCACCCGGGAGCCAGGATCTAACGTCAACCCAGGTTTGCCGCCAACAGCCCCGGGTGCGCTTCGCTTACCCGGGCTACCGTGCTGCTGCAGCAAGCCGGCTATCGGCTGCCCTAGCCTGCGGCGGCTGCACCGGGAACCCACGCCCGCACATCAACATGCAGGCGCGGGCCAGCCTTATTTGATCTCGAACGGCTGTTCGGCCCAGGTTTCCACGCTGCCGTCGTTGCCATGCAGACGCAGCCCCAGCCAATGGGTGCCAGGCTTCAGGCCGGACGTATCCAGGCGCGCATCAAAGCCGGTATTGGGATGCTGCGGGTCGTTGGAAATCTTCCAGAACGGGCGCACGTCGAAGGCGCGCCCGTAGCGTGCGTCGCCCGCGCTGCGGCCGTCCAGCAGCAGCTCAACCCGCGAAAGACCCACGCCGTCCTTGAAGGCCCAGCCAGTCACTTCCAGCGCGCCATCCACTGCCTGACCTGCCAACGGCGTTTCCACCCACGCCATGGCCGGCGTCACGCAGGGCCCGGGCTGTTTTTCCGCCGGCAACCGGAACAGCAGAAAGCGCTGGAATCCATGATCGAGCGAAACCACCCGTGGTGGCGGCAGCGGCCCCACCAGCTCACAGACCTTGTGGTAATGCGCCAATAGATCGCGGTAGCGCTGATCCCCCGGCGACAACACCAACAACACCGGCGTGGAGCGGCTGCCATCGCTGATCAGCTTCCACAGCGCCAGCTGTGCGGTACGCCCGTGCCTATCATTGAGCGCGTGCGGCAGCACCTTGATGTTCGGATCATTGAGGCGGAAGCCCAGCTCCGCGCCCACCTTGAAACTGCCGGCCAGCAACTCGTTGTCTTCCGGCATCTGCGAGAGCTCATCGCGCACGCCTTCGGCCAGTTGCTGCCAGCCGGCGAAATTCCGCGGGTAGTACTTGCTGCCCGCCATGTGCTCACGTAGTGCGGGCGAGGCTGCCAACAGGTAATAACTCATGGCCAGCAGCAGCCCCAACGAGGTCGTCGCCCACAGCGCGCGCCGCCAGCGACGCGACCAGTGGCTGAGCAGCGCCGGCACGCAGACCAGCAATGCCAGATAGCCCGGCAGTGGCCAATGGAAGCTGACCCGCTCCACATCGGTGAAGAAGCCAAGCAGGAAGATCAGCAAGGTCGAGGTGGCACCGACCAGCGCGAAGTAACGCCATTGCAGATGATGGAAGCCGCCCTGCGCATGCCGCAAGCCCTTGCCGGCAACCACCGCCATCGCCGCAAACAACAGCGGCGTCACCAGCAACGGCTGGATCACCAGGAACAACACACCCTGCCACTGGAAGGCCCAGGGGTGACGTTCGACCAGCTGGAATTTGAGGCCGGCATCCTGGTTGTCCAGGTTCCAGGCCAGCAGCGGCACCCAGGCCGCGACGCCGACTGACAGAGCAATCCACACACGCGGATCGCGCAGCATTTTGCGGCCTTCCGGCAACACCAGCAGTGTGATGAAGCCCACCGCGATCACGCCGATAAAGCGGTAGTGGCTCAACGCGCCCATCAGCAAGCCACAGGCCAGCAACAACGCACCGCCCGCACCCACGCCGCGCAGCAGGCGCGCACCGGCATCCAGGCACAGCAGGGCCGCAATCGCCATCGGCACGTCCGGCACCGCCAGGATGCCCAGCGTTGCCGACAACGGCATCAACAAGGCCAACGAACCGGCGCGCCAGCCCATGCGTGCACCAAACCAGCGTGTGCAGATGCTGGCAACCATCCACGGCAATGCCGCGCCCATCAACAGGAACGGCAAGCGCACGCCCAGGCGATGGTCTCCGGCAACCTCGACGCCCAGCCGCGTAAGCCACGCGGTGAGCCCGGGCAGATCCGAATAGGCCATGGCCAGATGCTGGCCTTCCTGCCAGTAGAACGCTTCATCCACGAACAACGGAAGCTGCGATGCCAGCAGCACCTTGGCGGTGGTGACCAATACCCACAACACAAGGAAGGTCACGTATGCGCGTTGTTCACCCCTGATTGCCACGTACACTTCCTTCAGCCCAAATATCGAGACGACCATGACCGTGGCGCCGCCCGGAATGCTAACCGAAGTAACACTACAGTCCCTATCGGCGGCGCAACAGCAGGTCAATTCCCTACTGCTGGGCAAAGCGCAGGAAGTGCGGATGGCCTTTGTCGCGCTGCTGTCCAGCGGACATCTGCTGATCGAAGACCTGCCCGGCCTGGGCAAGACCACCCTGGCCCATGCCATGGCGTCCAGCCTCGGCCTGCAGTTCCAGCGCGTGCAGTTCACCTCGGATCTGCTGCCCGCCGATGTGCTCGGCATCTCGGTTTACGAAGCTCATAGCCGCAGCTTCCAGTTCCACCCGGGCCCGGTGTTCTGCAACCTGCTGCTGGCTGACGAGATCAACCGCGCACCGCCGCGTACACAGAGCGCATTGCTCGAAGCGATGGCCGAGCAGCAGGTGACACTGGATGGCGTCACCCACAGCTTGCCGGACCCGTTCTTTGTGATTGCCACCCAGAACCCGGTGGACATGTCCGGCACCTTCCCCCTGCCGGACTCGCAGCTGGACCGCTTCCTGCTGCGCCTGACCCTGGGCTATCCCAACGCCGAGGCCGAGCGCGCCCTGCTGGCTGGTGAAGACCGTCGCGACCTCATCGCCCGCGTCACCCCGTGCCTCTCCGAGCAGGACCTGCGCAGCCTGCGCGAAGCGGTGGGCCAGGTGCACGCCAGCGATGCACTGATTGATTACGTGCAGGCCTTGATCACCCGCAGCCGCCAACACCCCGGCGTGCGTGTTGGCCTGTCGCCGCGCGCCGGCATCGCCTTGCTCCGTGCTGCCAAGGCGCATGCACTGCTGCTTGGCCGCCGCCATGTCATTCCCGAAGACGTGCAGGCCTTGTTCATCGCCGTGGCCGGGCATCGCCTGGTCGGCGAGGCCGAAGCTTCTTCGGGCCCGGCACTGGCACGCGCCATCCTGCACAGCGTGCAGGTGGATTGAGGTGCGTGCAGCGTTGCGGCAGCGCCTGCAGGCACTGCAGTTGCTGGCACGGCCACGGCAGCCGGAAGACCTGCCGGTGCAACTGGACCGGCGCCGCATCTACGTGCTGCCTACCGGCTTTGGCCTGTTCCTGGCCGCCTTGCTTGCAGTGATGCTGCTAGGCGCACTGAACTACAACAACAACCCGGCCTTGTTGCTGGCACTGGTACTGGCAGCCACGGCACTGGCCAGCACGCTGCAGGCCCATCTGCAGCTATCCGGCCTGCGCCTGCAGGCTTTGTCGGCCGATCCGGTCGCCGCCGGCAACCCCATCCGCCTGCGGCTGGCGCTTGCACGCAGCGACCGCCGCCCGCGCCGCGCCCTGCAGCTGGACTGTGCGCAGGCCCGTACCCACCTCAATCTGGAGCAGGACAGCCAGGCCGAGGCCGATCTGTGGCTGCCTACCCAACAACGCGGCTGGCTGGATCTGCCCCGCATCCGCGTGGCTACCACCCAGCCGCTGGGCCTGGTCCGCGCCTGGGCCTGGTTCTGGCCGGATACCGCCCTGCTGGTCTATCCCAGCCCCGAACCCAACGCGCCGCCATTGCCGGACGCAGGCAGCGCTTCCACCCGCACCCGCGTGCATCCGCAGGGCGAGGAACTGCAGCAGATGCGTCCGTACCGCAGCGGCGACTCGCGCCGCAGCATCGCCTGGAAGCACTCCGCGCGCCGCGACGAACTGCTGGTGCGCGAATACGAGCGCCCCTACGGTGCCGAGCTGGTGCTGGACTGGCAGCAACTGCGCGCCCTGCCGCATGAGCGCCGCATCTCGCGCCTGGCCCGCTGGGTCGACGAGGCCGAACGCGAAGGCCGCAGCTACCAACTGCGCCTGCCCGGCATGCCGCCGTTGGGGCCGGCCAACGGTGATGCCCACCGCCACCTTTGCCTACGCGCACTGGCGCTGCTTCCGGCCGCATGAAGATCCCCTCTCCCGCCCTGAGCGCAGGCACCCGCGCCTGGATCAACCTGGTCACCGTGCTGTGCCTGCTGCCGCTGTTGCTGCAGTTGCCCGTCACGCTGGCAGTGGTGTTCGCCGTCACCACGCTGCTGGTGGCGCTGTGGTCGTGGCGCCATGCCATGCCGCTGCCACTGCGGCTGCTGCTGGTCGGCATCATGCTGGCCTGCATCTATTGGCAGATGGGCATCCGGCCCGGCCGCGATACCGGCTGCGCCCTGCTCGCCGCGATGCTGGCGATCAAATCCAGCGAACTGCGCAATCTACGTGACGCACGCAGCCTGATCGGCTTCGGCCTGTTTGCCCCGTTCGCCGCCTTCCTGCTCGACCAGGGCCCGAGCACCCTGCTGATGTCCGCGGCCGCCGTGGTCACCGCCCTGCTTGCCCTGCAGCGGCTGGCCGATGAAGAAGTCGGCATCGCCCACCTGCCCGCACGCGCCCAGCTGCGCACCGTCGGCCGGCTGATGCTGCTTGCCCTGCCGTTGGCGTTGTCGGCGTTCTGGCTGGTGCCGCGCCTGCCCACGCCGCTGTGGGGCACGCCGGAACGTGCCGCCGCACGCCCGGGCCTGTCCGGCAGCATGCAGCCCGGCGGCTGGATCGACCTGATGGCCGATGACAGCCCGGCGCTGCGCGTGGAGTTCTTCGGCCCGGTGCCGGCGCAGAACCAGCGCTATTGGCGTGGCCCGGTGCTGACCCGTTTCGACGGCCGCCGCTGGACCCGCCTGGAAAGCCAGCAATACGGGCAACCGCCGGCCGTGCGTTCGGCCGCCGGGCGCTGGGATTACCAGATTGAGTACGAGCCCACCGACCGCCGCGAACTGGTCGCCCTGGACCTGCCACTGCAAGCCCCCAGCGGCAGCTATCTGGATGCCGATTACAGCCTCAGCGCACCACAATTGCTGACCACGCTGAGCCGTTGGCGCATGCAATCAAGTGCTGCAGAAGCCTTCCAGAGCGAGCTGCCACAACGCCTGCGCCAACAGGCCCTGCAGCTGCCGGAGGGCTTCAATCCACGCACCCTTGCGCTGGCGCGGCAATGGCGCGGCGAAGCCGGCAACGACCCGGCGGCGCTGGTACAGCGCAGTCTGGAATGGATCCACCGCGACTTCGCCTACACCTTGGCAACGCCGCTGGCCGGCCGCCATTCGGTCGATGAATTCCTGTTCGACCAGAAGGCCGGTTATTGCGAACATTTCAGCGCGGCGTTCGTGGTCCTGATGCGCGGCGCGGGCATTCCCGCACGCGTGGTCACCGGCTACGCCGGCGGCGTGCGCAACCGCTTCGGCAACTACTGGGTGGTGCGGCGCCTGGACGCACATGCCTGGGCCGAAGTCTGGCTGCCGCAGCGCGGCTGGGTACGGGTAGACCCCACCGCCGCCGTGGCCCCGGAACGCATCTACGACACATTGGAAGATCGCGTCGGCGACAACGATGCCGGCGCCGATGGCATGGGCTTGGCCGGGCGTTGGAGCAGCCTGCTGCAGTACAGCGACTATCTGCGCCGCGGCTGGAACACCGCCGTGCTGTCCTTCAACGCCGAGCGTCAGCAGCACCTGCTCAGCGCCATCGGCATCAAGCAGTTGAACCCCTCGCAGCTGGTTGCCTTGTTTGCCGGTTTCGCCGTGCTGGCGCTGGGCCTGATGGCCTGGCTGCTGGCGCGCGGCGAGCGCCAGCGCGACCCCTTGCTGCGCGCCTGGCACGGGCTGGGCCGGCGTTACCAGCGCCTTGGCCTGGGCCGCGAGCCGTCGGAAACCGCCAGCGACTGGGCCGCGCGGGTGGACCGCGCCCGCCCCGGCAGCAACCTGTTGGCACTCAGCCAGCGTTTCACTCAAGCGCGCTACGCTGGCGTCCGATCGGATGTCGTTTCATTATTGGCGGACCTGCACAGGCACCGCCCGAAACCCGGAGTACGAACATGAAGACCCGCATCCTCCTCGTTGCCGCCGCCAGCCTGGTGCTGGCTGCCTGTGCCACGGCCCCCAAGCCGCTGCAGGGACAGTTCACCCCCGTTTCGCCGCGTGACGCGGTGGCGCAGAAGCAGACTGGCGCACCGGTGCGCTGGGGTGGCCGCATCATTGAAACCATCCCCGGCCAGGGCGAAACCTGCTTCCAGATGATCGCCCGCCCGCTCAATGGCAGCGGCCGTCCGAGCACCACCTCGTCCGATGCCAGCGACGGCCGTTTCCTGGCCTGCCGCGCCGGCTTCTATGATCCGGCGGTGTTCGAGCCGGGCCGCGATGTGACCTTCATCGGCCGCATCGATGGTTACCAGACCACCAAGATCGGCGAATACGATTACCCGCTGCCCAAGGTTGCCGCCGACGTGGTGTACCTGTGGCCGGTGCAGCGCGAAGTTGAAGTGGTACCCGCCTACCCCTACGGCCCCTGGGGCCCGGGTTGGGGCCCCGGCTGGGGCTGGGGTTACCGCGGTTGGTGGTAACAAACTGAAAACGCCGCCCCAAGGGGCGGCGTTTTTGTTTGGCTCTTTTGTTCTTCACTTTTTTGTTCTTGGCTTTTTTGTTCTTGGCTTTTTTGTTCTTGGCTTTTTTGTTCTTGGCTTTTTTGTTCTTGGCTCTTCTGTTCTTGGCTCTTTTGTAGGAGCGGCGTAAGCCGCGAAGCCACAGATCCATCAAACACAACAAAGCACAGCCAACCCCTCCCCAACCCTCCCCTTGCCTGCGGCAAAGGGAGGGAGCGCAGCCCGCCACGCCCCCTTTTTTGTGGGAGCGGCGTAAGCCGCGAAGCTAAAGACCTTCCGCCGCGAGAAGCCACAGGCCCTCCCGCGAACTGCATCCCGCAATCAACAACTACGCAGCTGAGCCAAAGCAATCGGCCGTTGTTTTGTTGTTGTCAGTTTCGCGACTTACGCCGCTCCCACAATCAACACAACGGCATCAAATCACGCGCCAAAATGCCCCAGCGGCGCGCCGGCAAGCAGGTGCAGATGGATGTGGAATACGGTCTGGCCGGCATCTTCGCGGCAGTTCATCACGATGCGGTAGCCATTCTCGGCAAACCCTTCCTGGCGCGCATAAGCGGCCGCCGCCAAAGCCAGCTTGCCGATCAGGTGCGCCTGCGTCGGCTGCAGATCATCCAGAGTCGGGATGACCTCGTTCTTCGGGATGAAAAGCACATGCACAGGCGCCTGCGGGGCAATGTCCTTGAAGCCCAGCACGTCCTCGTCTTCGTAGACGATGGCGGCGGGAATTTCGCGGCGGATGATCTTGCCGAAAATGGTGTCGGTCATGGAAAGGCTCGCTGCAGTAAACGTCCTACAGCTTACAACCCCAGCGTGGCTTATTCGCCGACTTCGCTACGGCTGCCGAAAGCATGCGACAAGGTGCCGCGGTCCACATATTCCAGCTCGCCGCCCAGCGGCAGGCCCTGCGCCAGACGGCTGGGGCGCACCTTGTTGCGACGTGCCAGCTGCGCCAGGTAATGCGCGGTGGCCTCGCCTTCAACCGTGGAGTTGGTGGCGATGATCAGCTCGGTGACTTCGCCCTGCGCCAAGCGCGTTTCAAGCTGATCCAGGCCCAGTTCGCGCGGGCCGATGCCATCCAGCGGCGACAAGCGCCCCTGCAGCACGTAGTACACGCCGCGATAGCTGGTGGCATGTTCAATCGCCAGCCGATCGGCCGGTGATTCGATCACACACAGCATCTGCCGCTCGCGGCTGCTGCTGGCGCAGACCGGGCACAGCTCGGTTTCGCTGAAATCGCGGCATTGCTTGCAATGGCCGATCTTCTCGATGGCTTCGGCCAGCACGTCCGACAGACGCTGGCCGCCATCGCGGGCGCGTTCAAGCACGTGGTAGGCCATGCGCTGGGCCGTCTTCTGGCCAACACCTGGCAGCACCCGGAAGGCTTCGATCAGTTGTTCCAGCAGCGGCAGGCTCATCACAACGGTCTCATCACAGCAGGCGTATCGCTAAAACAAGCGCGCGAAGCCCGGAGGCTTCGCGGCGCGGGGACGTGCATGCGCCGGGCGAGCCGGCGCCGGCCACATCAGAACGGCAGCTTCATGCCCGGCGGCAGCTTCATGCCGGCCGTGGCCGAGCCCATGCGACTCTGCGATTCGGCGTCGATCTTGTTGGCAGCATCGTTGAACGCGGCTGCGATCAGGTCTTCGGCCATTTCCGGATCGCTCAGCACCGACGGATCAATACGCACCTTGCGGCACTCCTTGGTGCCGCTCAGGGTCACGCTGACCATGCCGCCGCCGGCGCTGCCGGTGACTTCCAACTTGGCGATTTCTTCCTGGGCCTTCTGCAGGTTTTCCTGCATTTTCTGGGCCTGCTGCATCATTTGGGCGATATTGCCGCGCATGCTGTTTACTCTTTGAAGGGACGGATGGAATCGGCCACGACCCGTGCACCCTGCTGTAACAGCTGTTGCACCTGGGGGTCGGCCATGAACACGGCTTCGGCCGCTGTTTGCTGTTCGCCGCGCTGGCGATCAGCGCGTTCGTGCAAGGTTTCGGCCTGGACGTTGCCGGTTTCAATGAGGATCTTAGGCGTGCTGCCCAAGGCCTGCGAGAGCGCCTGCGCCAAGGCATTCAAGGCGCGCTCAGACTGCAGGTACTCAAAGCCCGGCAACAAGGCCAGCCGCAGCACACCGTGCTGGAAACTGACGAAGGCCGCATTGGCCGCCAGCTCGCGCGAAGGCCCGGTCAGGCTGCTGTCGGCAACCAGATCCAACCATTGCTCGGCATCGTTCAAGGCGCGCCCGCCCTGTGCAGGTGCCACCGGTTCGATGGCGATACCGCTGGGACGTGCCGGCGCGGCCGGCTGAACCGGCTGCGCTGCGGCTACCGGCGCGGGTTTGGGCATTTCGGGCGCTGGCGGCGACGGTTCCGGCATCGCCATTTCGGCGGCCATCGCCTCGTCACGCGCATTCGCTTCCGCGGCTTCGACCGCCCACGGCGGCAGATCTTCGTCAGCTGCTACCGGCTTGGCGGCTTGCGGCGGGACCGGTGCTGCCACCGGCGTCGGCACAGGCTCTGGTGTGATCGCAGCGGTTTCCACCACTGGCTCAGGCGCGGCTTGCAGCGGTGCGACTGGTGCCGGTGCGGGCATCGGTTCGGGTTTGGATTCGGGGGCTGGCTGCACCGGCGCTGCTGCAGCCGGTACGGCCTGTGCTTCAACCGGCTTGGCTGCCTGCGCTTGTGAACCCGCAGCGGCCGGCGTGGCCTGGCTGCTACCGCCCATACCTGCGCCAGCACCCGGAGCGCCACCTTCCGGCATTGCCGGTACCGCGCCCGCCGGGCGGAACGCAAGCATGCGCAGCACGGCCATTTCAAAACCCGCGCGCGGACTGGGCGCCAGATGCAGATCGCGACGGCCACCCAGGGCCATCTGATACCAGAGCTGCACCACTTCCGGGCGCAGGCGCTGCGCAAAGGCCACAGCATCGATGCCTTCGCCCGGCACCGAAGCACCCGGCACCAGCTGCTGCACCTGGATACGATGCAGGCCTTCGGCCAGCGCATCCAGCACGCCACTCCAGTCCGGCGAGAACTCCGCCAACCCGGCAACCACCTGCAGCAGCCGCGCGCCTTCGCCATCGGCCAGGGCATCCAGCATGGCACTGACCTGAGTACGATCGACCGTGCCCAGCATGGTGCGCACCACGTCGTCGCGCAGCGCGCCGCCGGCATAGGCAATGGACTGGTCCAACAGCGACAAGCCGTCACGCAGCGAGCCATCGGCCGCACGCGCCAGCTGCACGATGGCGCTGTCGTCGAATTCAATCTGCTCGGCGGTCATGATCCGGGTCATCTGCCCGCGGATCTGCTCCTCATCCAACCGCTTCAGGTTGAACTGCAGGCAGCGGCTGAGCACCGTGACCGGCAGCTTCTGCGGATCGGTGGTGGCCAGCAGGAACTTCACGTGTTCCGGCGGCTCTTCCAGCGTCTTCAGCAGCGCATTGAACGCCGCCTTGGAAAGCATGTGCACTTCGTCGATCAGGTAGACCTTGTACTGCCCGCGCGAGGGCATGTACTGGGCGTTCTCGATCACCTCACGCACGTCATCCACGCCGGTATTGGACGCGGCATCGATTTCCAGCAGGTCGATGTAGCGGCCGGCGTCGATATCCAGGCAGGCCCGGCACTGACCGCAGGGGTCAGCACTGGTGCCGTTCTCGCAGTTCAGCGATTTGGCGAAGATGCGGGCAATGGTGGTCTTGCCGACACCCCGGGTGCCGGTGAACAGAAAGGCGTGGTGGACGCGGCCACTGTCGAGCGCATTGCTGAGCGCGCGGACCACGTGTTCCTGGCCCACCAACTCGGCAAAACGCTTCGGACGCCACTTGCGGGCAAGGACGAGATAGGACATCAGGCAACCGTCTTCATCTGAAGCCCCATTGTGCCATGGCCGGCCCATCCACCAGCACCCGCTCAGGGGGCGCTTGTGAACGGCCGCCAGTCCCTATAGAATCCACGCCCCTGCCGAGGCATTAGCGCGGCAGGATCCGGAGAGGTGTCCGAGTGGTTGAAGGAGCACGCCTGGAAAGTGTGTAAGCGTCTAAACCGCGCTTCGGGGGTTCGAATCCCCCTCTCTCCGCCAGATAAAAAAGAAAAGGCCGCCCATTGGGTGGCCTTTTCTTTTATTCGGGGGAAAGCATGGGGGACGAGAGCCCCAACGGGTTCGACCGCCGACGCAGCCGGTGGGACGGCGCAGCCGCCCGAAGGGTGAAGGTGCGCAGCACCGAATCAATCCCCCTCTCTCCGCCAGATAAATGAAAAAGCCGCCCCTTGTGGGCGGCTTTTTCATTTAGCCGCCGAACCGGATTACGTCCCGCTTCTCAGATAGCCGCGCTTCAACAAAAAGCATCAAACCCGCAAGCGCACTACGGCGACTCACCCAGGAATGTAGCGACTTTAGCTAGCGCCTCATCAACCACGCCAACAGGCGCTCGCTCCACCTTTCGTGCGCCGCGCGCACTCAAATCCATGCTGCGCAGGTGATTGACCAGGACCACACCCTGCGTCTCGGTGCCCGTGGCTGACAACGACACCGCGAAGCCCGCATTTCGCCCCACCATTCCGCCTTGCGTGATGGGGGCAACGATCGCCAGACCTGTGCCGTTGAATGCCGCAGGACTCAGGACAAGCGCCGGACGCATGTCGCCCTGCATTTCCTGGCCGGCGCTGGGATTGAGCTGGACTCGAACGATGTCGCCACGATCAAATCGGGGACGACTCACCACGCTTCGTTACCCACGGGCTTGCTGCTGTTCCAGGCAGCCAGTTCTTCGTCCTGCGGGGCGTTCAAATCACACTGTGCCAGCAACTCCGATAACTGGTAGCGCGGCCGTGCCCGGACCGGAGTCAAGATCAACGTGCCGTCTTCGACGCCAATCTCGAGCGTGTCACCGCTGCCCAGATCCATGGCTTTGAGAATGGACGCAGGCAGGCGCACGGCTGCGCTATTGCCCCAACGCTGAATTTTGGCGTGCATGATGCCTCCACAGATGTAGATACATTGTAGATCCACACTTCCGCCACAGCAAACCCGCTACAGGATCAGGTTCACGCACCAACCAGCCATCGGGAAATCCCCAGTCGCAGCTGGAGTTGCAGCGCCATCCCTCAGATCCAGACAGGACCCATGGCCGGTCAGAGGCCGCTTGGACATGCTAGGTTTCCAATATTAGACCGATCCAAAAGGTGCGGGATGAAGCAGTTTGGCGCGACCCTGTTGGTACTTGCAGCAACCGTAGCAACCTCTTCTCTGGCGCCGTCTTCGGCAATGGCGGCCTCGCCCGCCGCCAACGAGGCCGCCTACTCCGCCGTGAACCCTTTCATCGGCACTGGCGGCGAGGGCCACACCTATCCGGGTGCGACTGTCCCGTATGGCATGGTCCAGCTCTCGCCCGATACCCGCATCCAGTCGCGCAAGAACGGCTATGGCTGGGCGGCCGGCTATCGCTATGACGACAGCACGATAGTCGGCTTCTCGCATACGCACTTCTCCGGCACCGGCCACTCCGATCTGGGTGATCTGCTGCTGATGCCGACTACCGGCGAGTTGAAGCTGGAGCGCGGCAATCCAGATCAGCCCCTGAGCGGCTATACCTCTCGCTTCAGCCATGCCAGCGAGACCGCGCAGCCGGGCTATTACGCGGTGACATTGGACGACTACAAGGTGCGCGCCGAGCTCACCGCCAGCGCGCGCGTCGGCATGCACCGCTACAGCTTCCCGGCCGGCAAGCCGGCGCATGTGGTGCTGGATCTGCGAACCAGCATGTACGACTACCCGGGCAAGATTCTGTGGTCGCGGGTGCGGGTGCGCCCAGATGGCACGGTCACCGGCTTCCGCGAGACGCGCGGTTGGGCGCCGGGCCGGCAGCTGTATTTCGCGATGCGTTTTTCGCAGCCGCTCAGCGGCCATCAGCTGCACGACACCGAGCAGGATGTCGCCTACAAGGGCTTCCCGCCTCCGGGTGAAAAGGACCCGACGCAGCGCGCGCAGATTGAAGGCCGGCAATTGGTTGCAGCCTTTGATGTCGCGCCGGAAGCTGGCAAGCCTTTGCTGGTGAAGGTGGCGATTTCGCCAGTCAGCGAGGAAGGCGCGATTGCCAATCTGGATGCGGAAGCGCCGGGCTGGGATTTCGATGGAATGCGCGCCGCAGCCAAGCAGCAGTGGAGCGAGGCGTTGGGGGCGGTCGAGGCGCAGGGCAGCGCGGATGAACGCACCCGTTTCTACACCGCGCTGTATCACACGCTGCTTGGGCCGACCTTGTTCATGGACAGCGATGGTCGTTATCGCGGGCCGGACAACGCGGTGCACCAGGCCAAGGGCTGGACCAACTATTCGACCTTCTCGTTGTGGGATACCTATCGCGCCCTGCACCCGTTGGCCACGCTGGTGCAGCCGCCACAGCGCACCAATGACTTCGTCAATTCACTGCTGGCCTCACGCCGCGAAAGCCCTTACGGCGTGCTGCCGGTGTGGTCGTTCCACGGACTGGAGACATGGTGCATGATCGGCTACCACGCGGTGCCGGTGATCGCCGATGCCTATATGAAGGGCATCCGCGGCTACGACACCGAAGAGGCCCTGCAGGCGATGGTCGCCAGCGCCAATTACGGCCCATATGACGGCATCGCGCAGTACCGCGAGCTTGGCTATGTGCCGATAGACGAGGAAGGCGAAGCGGCCAGCAAGACGCTGGAATATGCCTATGACGACTGGACCATCGCGCAGGTGGCCAAGGACATGGGCAAGACCGAAGTGGCGAACGAGTTCAACAAGCGTGCGGCCAACTGGAAGCATGCCTTCGATCCGGGCACCGGCTTCATGCGTGCGCGCAAGCGCGATGGTAATTTCCGCGAGCCGTTTGATCCCAGCGCCAGCGGTTACGGCACGGACTTCACTGAAGGCAATGCCTGGCAGTATTCATGGTATGTGCCGCAGGATGTCGCTGGATTGGCGGCGGCGCATGGCGGCAGCGACAAGCTGCTGCAGCGATTGGACGATGTGTTTGAAGCCAAGGTTGACCCGTCGATCTTCGCGCACATGGAAGACATCACCGGCCTGATTGGTTGGTATGCGCATGGCAACGAACCCAGCCATCACGTCGCCTATCTGTATGCGCATGCGGGGCAGCCGTGGCGTACGCAGGCACGCTTGAAGCAGATCATGGATACGCAGTACGCCGCGCGCCCGGATGGCTTGGCCGGCAATGATGATCTTGGGCAGATGTCGGCTTGGTATGTGTTTACTGCATTGGGTTTCTATCCGGTTACGCCGGGTAGCAACCAGTACATCATTGGTCGGCCGTTCCTGCCGCAGGCGACCTTGAATCTGCCTGATGGGAAGCGCTTCAGCATTGTGGCTACGGGACTGGATGCTGCGCATACGTATGTTGGTTCGGTGAGCCTCAATGGCAAGCCGTTGGACCGGGCGTATGTGACACACCAAGAGATTGTTGCTGGTGGAGAGCTGCGGTTTACGATACAGGCTGAGCCGAACAAGTTGTGGGCTTCGGATTCGGCGAAGTTGCCTTACTCGATGTCGCGTTGATTTGATCTTTGCCTTTTATCGCTGTGCTCGGTGGAAAAAAGCACGCTTCGCGCCCCCTCTCCCCAACCCCTCTCCCGCAAGGGGGAGAGGGGCTAACGCCAAAACAAAAACACATTGCAGCCCATGCTGATCCGCCCTTACCAACCCGCTGACGCCGACGCCTGCCTGTCGCTGTTCGACAGCAATGTGCCCGAGTACTTCACGCTAGCCGAACGCACTGACTTCGCGCAGTTTCTACAGCGCGATGCGCAGGGTTGCGACTATCAGCAGATCGAGCACGAAGACCGAGTCGTCGCTTGTGGCGGCTTGGCGATGCGGGCCGATGGCATCGCCGTTTTTTGCTGGGGCATGGTCGAACGCAGCCTGCAGCGGCAGGGATTCGGCAAGCAATTGAGCCTGGCGCGTTTACAGCAGGCCAGGCAGAACCCGAACGTGAAACGCATTGAGCTCAGCACCAGCCAGCACACGCAGGCTTTCTATGCCCAGCTCGGCTTCGCCACGACCCGGGTCGTGGTGGATGGCCACGGCCCGGGTCTGGATGCGGTCGAAATGACGCTGGTGCTGCGCGAGCACTGATGCTGCTGTCAGCTGCTGGACAGCTTCATCAGCACCAGGCCGCTGACGATCAGCACCGCCGCACCAATGCGCATCGCGCTGATCTGCTCGCCAAGAAACACGATGCCGATGATGAACGCGCCTACCGCGCCAATGCCGGTCCAGATGGTATAGGCGGTACCCAGCGGCAAGGTGCGCATTGCCAACGCCAGCAACCAGAAGCTGGCGATCATGCCGACGATGGTCACAATGCTGGGAACCAGCTTGGTGAAACCGTGGGATTGCTTCATTGCCAGCGCCCACACAATTTCCAGCGCACCTGCAATCACGAGATAGATCCAAGCCATACAGCCTCCTAGAGAAGCCAGGCCGTCCTGGGTGAAGTCCCGTGATGGGCGGAGGTCGTCCTCCGTTGGGCGGGCATTCTATCCAAGCCGGACGTTGTGGGCCGCCAAACGGCGGCAGCGGGTTACACGGGGTTCAAGCCGGAAGTCTGGTCGGCTGGTGCATGCATACGTTACAATCGCCGCACACGATCAGGACCTGCTCCAGTTTGTGTCCGATCCATGAAGCATCGGCGGCTGATGATCCCATCGCCCCGGCCTCTCGTATCGTGAATGGCCGCGCATCGCGCGGCCTGATCGTCTCTATGGTGGCCCCGTCGGCCCCTCGCGACGCTAGGTCGAAAATCCCGCCAGGGCCGGAAGGCAGCAACGGTATCGATCGACGCGGGCGCCGAGGTAAGCCGGCGGGGTCGCCACCTTTTTGGGCCCTGGAAAATGACGCTGCTTGAGCAGCGGCGTTGCTTGTGCGCGTTGTAGCCCGGGTAAGCGCAGCGCACCCGGGGATCCGAACGGCGCACTTGCCGAGCGATCGACTGATTGCCGCCGTTGGCTTGGCTCATTTTGAGTTGCGACCTGTCCGACGTGCGTCCCGGGTGCACTGCACTTACCCAAGCTACGCTGCTGCGGACGGTGCGGGTGAAGCTGATCTGGACTGGCTCCGGCCTTGCCCTCACCCCAACCCCTCTCCCGCTAGCGGGAGAGGGGCTCGGATATCGTTTCTATTGAGCGGCTGACGCGTCGTGCAACTGCGCGGCTTTTACAGCCGCGACAGCTGCAACTTGACCCTCACCCCTCAAACGGCTCCGCACGCGGCGCCGTCGGCTCAGCCAGTACCACGCGCTCGCCCGGCATGGCCACGCGGTGTCCGCGGGCGCGCAGTGCTTCGCCGTCGGCGCTGCTGGCGTAGTGGTAGAGCATCATCCGCGCCTGCGTGGCGGCGTCGTATTCGCGCTCCAGGTCATCCACACCGGTGTGCGACGGATTGCCGTGCAGGCCGCAGTCGTGGGCGATCAGTTCGTTGTCGCCGGCAAAGCGCGCCAGCATCTCAGGGATCGGGCGGGTGTCGCCGCTCCATACCAGCGCGCCCTGCAGGCGCAGGCCGTAGGCGGTCTCCGGCCAGTGGTGGCGTACCGGGAATACTTCCAGGCGCAAGCCTTCATGCCAGAACGCATCGCCCACCACGATCAGTTGGAAGGCATCCCAGAAGTTGGCGCCACCTTCGGCGAGCACGTTCGGGTAGTCCCCTACCCGCTTGTGCAGCAGCGGGACCAGCGGTGCCGGCACATACAGCCGCACCTTGCCGCGTCGCAGTGGGTTGAAGAAGGCATCCACGAACAGGCGCTCGAAGCCGGCCACGTGGTCCAGATGGATATGGGTGACGAACACGGCATCAGGCATCGCGCCGTAATGCCTGCGATAGGCAGTCAGGCCTTCGCCGCCGCAATCGATGGTCAGCCACGGCAGGCCGCCATGCTCGATCACCGACATCGGCGAACCCAGCTCCACCGCCGACGCATTGCCGACACCCAGAAAACGCAACGCCCAACTCATCTCACACGCCCCGGTTCCAGGCCAGATCATAGGCGCGGCGCAGCCGCGCATAGTCCTGCTCGACGTCCTCGCGGCTGCGCGCGCCGCGCAGCTTCAGCAGCGAGCGCAGCAGGCGCTTGAGGTTACGCTCGCGCCAGCGGGTAGCTGGAATGCGCAACACACCGCGGTCGAAATCGATCAGCCAGCCACGGCCGGCATCATCAAACAGAATGTTGTGGGCGTTCAGATCGGCATGGTCCAGGCCGGCCCGGTGGAAACGGGCGATCATCCGCCCGGCCTCTTCCCAGGGCGCGGCACGGCCGGTGACCTGCGCGTGATCGGCCAGCGAGCGCACGTCTTCCAGCCGCTCCATCAGGATTGCCGCCTCATAGCGCAGGCCTTGCCGCATGTAGAACGCCGCATACGGGCGCGGCACCGGCAGCTTCTGCGCAATCAACTCCCGCATCAGCCGGAATTCGGCAAAACTGCGCGTGCGGTTGGCACCGCGCCACAGGTAGCTGCTGCGGCTGAATTTGGCGGCGACGCCACCGCGCAGGTACTGGCGCAGCACGCTGCGGCCGAACGGTGCGTCGATGAACCAGGCCCCGCCACGGCCACCATCGCCGACCGGATGCGCCTTGCTGCCCCATTGCGCAGGCGCGAACAAGCCGGGATCGGCTTGCCGCAGGCGTTCGCGGTCGAACAGAATGGCGCCATAGCCACGACCATCGCGGCAGGGCGTCAGCGCTTCAGTGGCGTCAAATGCGACCATCATCAGCGAGTCTAACAACACATGCCTGCATCGTCCTCCCCACTGTGTCTCTTACGCCTCTCGGCATTGGGCGATGTGACCCATGTGGTTCCGCTGGTACGCACGCTGCAGCAGGGTTTTCCGGGCACGCCGCTGCATTGGGTGATCGACAAGGCCGGTCACAAACTGCTCGATGGCCTGCCCGGGGTCAGCTTCCATATCTACGACAAAAACAGCGGTTTGGCGGGAATGCGTGCGCTGCGTCGCGAATTTCCAGCCGGTCGCTTCGAGGCGCTGCTGCAGATGCAGGTAGCCGCGCGCGCCAACCTGCTGTCAGCCTTCATTCCGGCCAAGCGCCGCATCGGCTATGACAAGTCGCGTTCCAAGGACCTGCATGGTTTGTTCATCAATGAGCGCATCCCCGACCGACCGGGCATCCACGTGCTCGACGCCATTGGCAGCTTCTGCGAGCCGCTGGGGCTGAAGCAGACCACCGTCAGCTGGGACCTGGCAACGCCAGCGGAAGCGCACGAGTGGGCGCGCGCGCAATGGGACGAAGACGGCCGCCCGGTGCTGATGATCTCGCCCTGCTCCAGCCACCAGCGCCGCAACTGGTATGCCGAGCGCCACGCCGCGCTGGCCGACCATGCGGCAAGCCAGGGCTGGCGGGTCGTGCTGTGCGGCGGCCGCAGCGAGCTGGAGCGCAGCACCAGCGATGCCATCCTCGCGGCGATGAAGCACCCGGCACTGGACCTGGTGGGCAAGGACACGCTCAAGCAATTGCCAGCCCTGCTGGCGCGCGCCTCACTGCTGGTGACCCCCGATTCGGGGCCGATGCATATCGCCAACGCGGTAGGCACCAAGGTGCTGGGCCTGCACGCGGCCAGCAACCCGGCGCGCAGCGGCCCCTATTCCGACCGCCGCTATTGCGTGGACCGTTACGACGACGCTGCCCGCCGCTACCTGCACAAGCCGGCCAGCGCGCTGAAATGGGGCACCAAGATCGAGTTCGACGAGGTGATGTCGCTGATCACCGTCGATGATGCGATTGGCGCGTTCGAGCGCTATCGCGCGGATCATCAAAGCTGAGCAGCCGCGGGAACCACATTTTTGTGGCAGCGGCGTAATCTTGTAGTAGCGGCGTAAGCCGCGAAGCTTGCCATGCTGCAGCGCCAGGCATTCCTGCCATCTGCTGTTCCACGAGCTTCGCGGCTTACGCCGCTCCTACAAAGCGGATTCAGGCTTTGCTTGTAGGAGCTGCGTCAGCTGCGAAGCGGGCTGTGCTGACGCGCCCGGCATTCCTGTCATCTGCTGATCCACGAGCTTCGCGGCTTACGCCGCTCCCACAAAACAGATTCAGCCGGCGCGGTAATCCTGGTACGACTTCTCTTCCACGTAGCTGGAACCCAGTGCCAGGTTGATGGCCTTCTTGATGCGCGCGCGCTCATCGTTCTGGATGTAGACGCTGCGCGCCAGCTGCACGAAAGAATCGTCGAAGGCCTGCGCCTTCTCCTTCAGGCGGATGTCGTCCTCGATGTCCCACAGGCGCTCGTTGACCGCCTTCAGCTCCGTGCGCAGGGCGCTGATGTCCTGCGCTGCTGCCGGATGCGCCGCCCAGGTGCTGTCGAGCGCGCTCAGCTCGTTGCGCACGTTGACCAGCTTTGCCGCATCGCTCATGCGCTCGGACTTGATCTGCAGGATGGAGATCTTGTCCAGCAACTCACCGAAGGACACGGGGACGAGAATTTCTGACATGGGGCTTACCGATTGGATCAGGCGCACAGTGTAGCCGTTGATGCCTCACAGCCCGCTGCTCTGCTGCGGAACCAAGCCAACCAAGAGTGCAAAAAGAAAAAGCCACCCGAAGGTGGCTTTTTCCAGTATCTGGCGGAGAGGGGGGGATTCGAACCCCCGAGGCGCTATTAACGCCTGCCTGATTTCGAGTCAGGTACATTCAACCGCTCTGCCACCTCTCCAGATGGTCCCCGGCGAACCGGGCTGCGAATAATAAAGGGCATCGGCCGCGCCGACAAGCGCTTTTTAACAAAAAGGCGCCATCGATGATTCGCTTGCTGCATCCGGCATCGCAAATCGGTGTCCGCGAGCGCTTGCCGTACACCTCCATGAACGCGATGATGCAGCGACCTTCACCGTTGAAACATAGCCGCTCGGGCACTCATGATCGAATTTGGACACCTCAGCCATGTCGGCCTGCGCCGCCAGCTCAATGAAGACACCTACTACGGTGACGGCGAGCTGGGGCTGTGGCTGATAGCCGATGGCATGGGCGGCCACGCCTGCGGCGAGGTTGCCAGCGCGCTGGCGCGCGAAACCATCGTCCGCGAAGTCCGCAACGGCGCTGCCCTGGTTCAAGCCATCCGTACTGCCGACGAAGAAATCATCCGCACCTCGCGCCGCCGCAATGACAGCCTGCCGATGGGCACCACCGTGGTGGCCGCGCGTGTGCAGGGCAATCGTTTTGAAGTGGCCTGGGTAGGCGATAGCCGTGCCTATCTGTGGCGCGACGGCAAGCTGGCCCAGCTCAGCCAGGACCACAGCTATGTGCAGGAACTGATCGCGCAGGGCACGCTCACAGCCGAGCAGGCACGCGCCCATCCGCACCGCAACGTGGTGACCCAGGCGCTGGGCGTGACCGACCCGGCCCACCTCAACGTCGCCACCATGACCGGCGAACTGCGCCCGGGCATGCAGCTGCTGATCTGCAGTGACGGCCTCACCGAGGAAGTGGACGATGCGGGCCTCAGCCAGGCGCTCGCCCATGGCGACTGCAGCGCGCAGGAATGCGTGGATGCACTGGTTGCCGCCGCGCTGGATGGCGGCGGCTCGGACAACGTCACCGCCATCTTGGTCCGCTGCCACTAAGGCGGCGGACCAACGGCTTTACTTCGACAGCCCAAACCGGGCCGGCGCGACTCAGGCCGGTTCGCTCGCTGCCGGCACCGGTTCACCATCCCACCAGGCGTGACCGGCCTTCTTGCGCAGCCTGGCCAGGCGCGCTTCGTGCGCCTCCTGTTCGGATGCGGTAACCAGCACACGCGGCCGTGGCAGCAGCACCGAGGCATCGAACGCCTGAGCGACGCCGCCGGCATTGCCTGACTCGGTTTCCGGCTGACCAAAGCCGATCTCTTCCTGGCCCGAGGTCAGCGCGATATAGACGTCGGCTAGGATCTGCGCATCGAGCAGGCCGCCATGCAGCGTGCGATGGGCGTTGTCCACACCCAGGCGCCGGCACAGCGCGTCCAGCGAGTTGCGCTGGCCCGGGTAACGCTCGCGCGCCATCGCCAGGGTATCGGTCACCGTCACCCGGCTGGCCAGGCGGCCCTTGCCGGCCAGGCTCATCTCGTTTTCGAGGAAGCCCATGTCGAACGCGGCGTTGTGGATGATCAGCTCGGCGCCATCCACATAGGCGAGGAACTCATCCACCACTTCTTCGAAGCGCGGCTTGTCGGCGAGGAAGTCCAGGCTCAGGCCGGTGACTTCCGCCGCGCCGGATTCAAAATCACAATCCGGCTTCAGGTAACGGTGGAAATTATTGCCGCTGGGGCGCCGCTCAAGCAGCTCCACACAGCCGATTTCAACCACACGGTTGCCCTTCTTCCATTCCAGGCCGGTGGTTTCGGTATCAAGGACGATCTGGCGCATTGCTTACCTCAGTTGCTCGCGGCGCCAGCGCGCACGCGGATTGCAGCATCGCGGGCCAGCTGGTCCACGCGTTCGTTGTCCGGGTCACCGGAATGGCCCTTTACCCAGCGCCAGTCGATCTGATGGCGTTGCGTGGCTTCATGCAGGCGCTCCCACAGGTCGCGGTTCTTGACCTGATCACCGCCAGCGGTCTTCCAGTTGCGCCGCACCCAACTCGGCATCCACTCGGTGATGCCCTGGCGCACGTACTGCGAATCGGTGAACAAGGTGATGTTGCAGGGCTCGCTGAGTGTTTCCAGGCCCATGATCGCAGCCATCAACTCCATCCGGTTGTTGGTGGTGTGGCCTTCGCCACCGGACAGTTCGCGCTCATGGCCCTTGTAGCGCAACAAGGCGCCCCAGCCGCCGGGCCCGGGATTGCCGAGGCAGGCGCCGTCGGTATGTACTTCAATTGACTTCATAGTGTTCCGTTGAATTCAGGTCGCCACCGGGCCGCGCCAACTGACGCGACTGGCCTTGATCGGGCCGATGAAAGCCTCGGTGCGTTTTTCAGCTTCCAGCACGCACAACGCGCGCAGGGCCGGCAGAGCCGTGCCCGGGGTAGTGCCCGTCTGCGTCCACAGCGGGCCATAGTGCCGCAGCGAGCGACATCGTATGCCTTGCCGCTGCAATAGTGTCCTGCAACCTGCCACCGATGGTGGCCGCGCGCCCTGCCATTGCCAGTGCGCGCGGTACGGGCTGCAGCGGTTGAGTACGGTCATCCAGATCCGCCCACCGGGCATCAACACCCGCGCGCATTCGGACAACAGTGGCTCCAGCTCTTCGGCCGCCGGGTGTTCGATGACGATGGCCTTGACCGATTCGCTTGGCAGCGGCAACGGCAAGGCACAGCGCATGTCCCCTGCCCAGCCAGGTGCCTGCGGGTGGCGGTGCAGGCGCAGCCCCCGCCCCTGTGGCACCAGCTCCGGCAGCCAGGAGGCGTTGGGGGCCAGCCACAGCCACGGTGGCGACGGAAATCCGCGCATCTGTTCAGACAGCAGCCGCTGCTCCCATTCCCGCATCGCCTGCGCCCCGGCTTTCTCAAACCAGGGCGAGACTGCAGCTTGACGGCGGCACGGGGCGGCAGGCATTTTCCAATTCTATGCGACTGATCGCCCTGCCCGCATTCCAGGACAACTACATCTGGGCGTTGCAAACGCCCGATGAGCGCACGATTTTCGTCGACCCAGGCTTAGCCGGGCCGGTATTGGAAGCCGCCGCGCAAGGCATGCAGCCCGCTGCCGTCCTGCTCACCCACCACCACGACGATCATATCGGCGGGGTGGCGGAGCTGCGCCAGCGCTGGCCGCGGCTGCGGGTGCTGGCGCCGCACGATGAACGCATTGCTTTGGATTGTGAACGAGTCAGCGAAGGCGACACGGTAGAATTGTCCGGCTTCGGCTTCACCGTGATGGAAGTTCCCGGTCACACCCGCAGCCATATTGCCTACTACGGCCACGACCATTTGTTCTGTGGCGACACGCTGTTCAGCTTGGGCTGTGGACGCATGTTTGAAGGTACGCCGGCCCAGATGTTGGCCTCGCTACAGCGAATGGCCGCCCTGCCCCCGCAGACACTGGTCTGCTGCGGGCACGAATACACGCTGGCCAATGCCGTGTTTGCGCGGCATGTCGACCCCACCAACGCGGCATTGCAACGCCGCCAACAGGAAGCCTCGGACATGCGCAGCAGTTCTCGTCCTACCGTTCCGGCCGTATTGGCCAGTGAACTCCAATGCAATCCATTTCTGCGTACCACCGATATCGCCATCGTCGCAGCGATCGCGGCGCGGCTTGGTCGCGCACCCACTGATGAAGTGGAAGTCTTCGCCGAATTGCGGCGGTGGAAAGACGGTTTTACCGCATGAGGCGGCTCTGTCTGCCGTTGGCGCTGGGGATGTTGTTGGGCACGGGCAGCGGCACGCTGGCCGCCCAGGGCCTTCCGATCAGCGCCGGCATGACCCAGAACGTCGCCGCGCTGACCGCACTACCGCTGGACCCGGCCTCGCTGCCGGCCGCCACCACCCGCAACGGGCGCGAGATCTTCGCCAACTTCCGTGAGGGGCTGGCCGCACCGCAGTGCGACGCCGAAGCCACCAGCGCACGCTGGCGCAAGCAGTTCTCGCACGCCCCGTCGCGGCTGGGCAATGTCGAGGACGACGCGCTGCCGCTGTTTGGCTATGTCGTCGATGAACTGCGCGCGGCCAACCTGCCGACCGAGTTCGCCCTGATTCCGTTCGTCGAAAGCGGCTACCGCCCAGGCGCCCGCAACGCCAGCGGGCCGGCCGGGCTGTGGCAGTTCATCGCCACCACCGCGCGCAACCACCGCGTACCGATGGAAAAGGGCTATGACGGCCGTCTATCGGCGGTGGATTCCACCCGCGCGGCGGTGCGCTACCTGAAAACCCTGCACGGCATGTTTGCCGGCGACTGGCAGTTGGCGGTGATGGCCTACAACGCCGGCGAGTACCGCATCCTGCAATCGCTGCGTCGTGGCGGCATGAATGCCCAGAACGCCACTGCATCCGAGCTGCCGGGTCTGTCGCCGATCACCTATGCCTACGTCGAGAAGCTGCATGCGCTGGCCTGCGTGCTGGAGCAGGCTGAGCACGAACCCGATCTGATGGCCTCACTGGACCGGCAGGTGCCGATCCTGAAGGGCCACACGCTGCCAGCCAACACCTCCCTGGCCGCCTGGTCTACGCAGAACGCTTTGGACCCGGCCCGCATCGCCCGGCTCAACCCGGCCCTGACCAGTTCGCGCTCCGGCACCCGGGTACTGGCACCGGCCGCCGCCATTGGCAGCGTGGAGGGCGACAACAGCGACAGCGTGCTGGTGGCCACCCGCGATGCCGCACCTGCCAGCGCAGCGCCCGCAGCGGCTGCACGCCGCCCGACCACCGCCTCGCGCACCGTAGCCTCGGCTAGCGCAGGCAGTAATGGTCGCCGTCATACCGTGCGCAGTGGTGAGTCCGCCTGGACCATCGCCCGCCGTTACGGCATCTCGGTCAAGACCCTGTTGTCATCCAACAACCTCGATGCCAGTGCCGTACTGAAGCCGGGCATGGTGCTGCGTTACGAGGAAGGGCGCTAAGCCCGGTAACGGCTGCAGGAGCGGCGTAAGCCGCGAAGCTGGAGGCCATCGAATTGCCGCAATCCGCTCGATCAGATGGATGACCGGTTTCGCAGCAAATGCCGCTACCGCACGCAAACCAGAAGCCCGGCCAATGGCCGGGCTTCTGCGTTTCATGTAGTGCCGAGCCATGTCATGTAGTGCCGAGCCATGCTCGGCAGAAGCATTACCGATAGCTCCGTTGTGGGAGCGGCATAAGCCGCGAAGCTGGGGGCAATGAAATTGCCTGTATGCCTGTAATCGGATGGATCGTTGGCTTCGCGGCTGACGCCGCTCACACGGCTATCGGTTGGGTTTGCCGGTAATGCCCCTGCCGCGCATGGCTCTGCACTACCAAAGACCGCGCCTGTGGGAGCGGCACTAGCCGCGAAGCTGGCGGCGATGAAATCACCTGTATGTCCGCAATCATAAGGATGGTCGGCTTCTCAGCAAATGCCCCTACCGCAAGCAAACCAGAAGCCCGGCCAATGGCCGGGCTTCTGCGTTTCATGTAGTGCCGAGCCATGCTCGGCAGAGGCACTACCGATAGACCTGTTGTGGGAGCGGCATAAGCCGCGAAGCTGGGGGCCATCGAATTGCCGCAATCCGCTCGATCAGATGGATGACCGGTTTCGCAGCAAATACCGCTACCGCACGCAGACCAGAAGCCCAGCCAATGGCCGGGCTTCTGCGTTTCATGTAGTGCCGAGCCATGCTCGGCAGAGGCATTACCGGTAGCCCCGTTGTAGGAGCGGCGTCAGCCGCGAAGCTGGGGGCAATGAAATCACCTGTATGCCTGCAATCGGACGGATCGTTAGCTTCGCGGCTTACGCCGCTCCCACAGCTATCGATTGGGTTTGCCGGTAATGCCCCTGCCGAGCATGGCTCGGCACTACCAAAGACCGCGCCTGTGGGAGCGGCGTCAGCCGCGAAGCTGGGGGCAATGAAATCACCCGTATGCCCGCAATCGAATGGATCGCTGGCTTCGCGGCTTACGCCGCTCCCACGGCTATCGGTTGGGTTTGCCGGTAACGCCCCTTGCCGAGCATGGCTCGGCACTACAAGACGCAAAAAGCCCGGCTGTTGGCCGGGCTTTTTGCTTTCATTCCAGCTCGTTGATCAGAGCTGCGATTCTTCGACCTGCACCTTGAAGCGCTTGCGCATGCCATCGACATACGCCTTGGCTGCGGCAGCGCCATCAATCTGGCTCAGCTGGTCCTTCAGCATCTTCTGCTGCGCTTCCGGCACTTCCGCCGGGTTGCCCGGGGTCACCTTGGTCACCGCAAACACCGCATAACGGCCCGGCTCCATCTCGACCTTGCCATAGCTGGGCTTGTCGCCCGCCGGTGCGGCCGCGGTGAATACCGCACGGTTGGCTTCAGCGGTCGGCATCGGTGCGTTGCGCGGCAGGCCCGGCATCGGCAGCAACTGCAGCTGCTCGGAAGCCGCCAGCGCCTGCAGCGTCTGGCCACCGCTCAACTTTGCCAGCAGCGCGTCAGCTGCCTTCTTCGAGGCCTCTTCGGTCCGGTGCGCACGCACCGCTGCAATCACCTGCTCACGCGCCTGCGCCAGCGGGATCGCCTGCTCCGGGGTGTGCTCGGTAACGCGGATCATCACGTTGTGGTTCGTGCCCAGCTCGATCGGGTCACTGACCGTGCCGTCTTCCTTCAACGCGTCAGAGAACACGGCCTTCAGTACCGCCGGATTGGCCGCAATACCGCTGGCAGTGCCGCGGTTGAACGGACCCAGGGTCTGCACCGGCAGGCCCACTTCCTTGGCGGCCGAACCCAGCTCGGTCGGGTTCTTGTACACCAGATCAACCAGACGGCCGCTCAGCTCGTTGAACGCCTTCTCGCTGTCGGCCTGCAACTGCTCGGCGGCAAGCTGGTCACGCACTTCCTCGAACGGACGGCCTTCGCCACCCTTGATCTCGCGCAGCTTCAGCACGTGGTAGCCGAACTCGGTCTTGACCGGGCCAACCACATCACCGGCCTTCATCGCGAACAGCGCATCTTCGAACGGCTTGACCATCACGCCACGCTCAACCCAGCCCAGGTCACCACCGGCGTCCTTGGAACCGGGATCTTCCGAGTTGGCCTTGGCCAATGCGGCAAAGTCAGCGCCCGGCTGCTTGGCTTCGGCCGCCAGCTTGTTGGCCTTGGCCTCGGCGGCTTTTTCATCGCTGCCGGTGGGAATCAGGATGTGCGAAGCCAGACGCTGATCGGCGCTGACAAAGCGCATCTTCTCGTCTTCATAGCGCTGACGCAGGGTGGCCTCATCGGCCGCAGCTACTGCCGGCATGTTGGCGGCATTGATCTCGACGTATTCAATGGTGGCGCTTTCCGGCTGGCGGAAATCCTTCGGGTGCGCCTTGTACCACTGGTCAATCTCGGCATCGCTGACCGCTGCGGTATCGGCGGCAACTTCCGGCAACAGCGCGAACTCCACATCGCGGGTCTCGCCCAGCAGCTTCAACAGACGCTCGCTCTCACCCTTGGTCACGAAGCCCGACTCGGCCAGTGCGGAGGGAATGATCGATTGCTGCAGGCTGCTGCGCACCAGCTGCTCGAACATGGCCGGCGTACGCGGCGGCATGCTCTGCGCCAGCGCCAGGCGGTACTGGTCCGGGTCGAACTTGCCGTCCTTCTGGAACGCAGGGATCGAGGCGATGTAATCGCGCACGGCCTTGTCACCGATAACGATATGCGCGTCTTCGGCGGCCAGGCGCACAACCTGCTCGTCGATCAGCTGATCGAGCACGGCGCGCTTGTTCTCGGTGGTTTCAAACTCGCGCGGGTCGAAGTTGTCGCCCTGCTGTTCGCGCGCCTGCATGCGCGCCTGCTCGAAGCGGGCACGGAAGTCTTCGACGCTGACTTCGTGGTGCTTCCACAGGAATGACATCGGCCACCACGACGGTGCCGAATTCCACCAGGACGGCGGTGCCGACACCTTGGCAACGTTCTGTGCGCCGACGCCACCGAGGTAGCTGTTGTCGATCACAAACAGGAACGGGATCATCAACAGGCCCATGATCACCGTAACGATCCAGCCTGAGGTCTTGTCGCGAAGTTTCTGCAGCATGGGCAAATCGAGGCCTGAGTGGCGAGCCGGGCAGTTTAACCCGCTTCCTGCCCTGCGCCCAACTCGGCCGCCCCCAACGGCGAGGCAAAAAAAAAGCCCCCGGCTTGCGCCGAGGGCTTTGAGACAACTGGCGGAGCGGACGGGACTCGAACCCGCGACCTCCGGCGTGACAGGCCAGCATTCTAACCAACTGAACTACCGCTCCACATTTGACTCGACCACCACCGGTTACCCGGGGCGCGCGCTCCGAAAAGCGACTTGATTAAATGGCGGAGCGGACGGGACTCGAACCCGCGACCTCCGGCGTGACAGGCCAGCATTCTAACCAACTGAACTACCGCTCCACATTTAATTTTTTAGTTTTCTCTCCCTCTTGAGGAGTTTGAGAAAACAAGGCCCCCGATTGCTCAGGGGCCAATTTGAAACTGGCGGAGCGGACGGGACTCGAACCCGCGACCTCCGGCGTGACAGGCCAGCATTCTAACCAACTGAACTACCGCTCCACACTTTCAAACTGTTACCGCGATGCTTAACTTGGTGGGTGCTGAGGGTTTCGAACCCCCGACCCTCTCCGTGTAAGGGAGACGCTCTACCGCTGAGCTAAGCACCCCAGCTGAGCCGCTTAGTTTACAGCGTCTTTCAGAGCTTTACCAGCCTTGAAGGCAGGATTTTTTGCAGCAGCGATTTTGATCTCTTCGCCGGTCTTCGGGTTGCGGCCGGTGCGTGCAGCGCGCTCGCGAACCTGGAACGTACCGAAGCCCACCAGAGTCACGGCCTCACCCTTCTTCAGGGCCTTGGTGATCTCGGCGATGACGGCATCAACCGCACGGCCAGCTTCAGCCTTGGACAGGTCAGCAGCACCGGCAACGCCGTCAATCAATTCGGTCTTGTTCATTCTGTAAAACTCCCTTTGCGGTAATCCGCGGAATTATTGAGTGGCACCCGTACGTCCCCAAGACGCACGACTGCCGAAGAACCTGCAAACACGCCAGCAAATACCTGCTGCTGCGTGAGTCGCACTTTTATACCAGCGCCCCCCCTACCCGCGCAAGCTGAAAAGCCTTTAATGACGCGGGTTTCAGGGGGTTTTACGTTCACACTTCAATGCTTGACGCGGGCCGTGGGAGCTGCCTTCGACTTGCCGCGAACTGCGACACGCTGCGCACTTTTACCTGCTTTCTTCGGCGCCAGCGGTGTCGCCAGGGCGATATCCAGCACTTCGTCGATCCACTTCACCGGCACGATGGTCAGGTCGCGGGTGACGTTGGCCGGAATATCCGCCAGATCCTTGCGGTTCTCGTCAGGAATGATGACGGTGCGGATACCACCGCGCAGCGCGGCCAGCAGCTTCTCCTTCAGGCCACCAATGGCGGTGACGCGCCCGCGCAGGGTGATCTCGCCGGTCATCGCCACTTCGGCCTTCACCGGCACCTTGGTCAAGGTCGATACCAGCGAGGTGACCATCGCGATACCGGCACTGGGGCCGTCCTTCGGGGTGGCACCATCGGGCACGTGCAGATGCACGTCGTGCTTCTGCAGGAAGTCGACGTCGATGCCGAGGGCTTCGGCACGCGCACGCACGACCGACAGGGCTGCGGTGGCCGACTCCTTCATCACGTTGCCGAGCTGGCCGGTCAGGGTGACCGCACCCTTGCCCGGGATCAGGGTCGACTCGATCTGCAGCAGTTCGCCGCCGACTTCGGTCCAGGCCAGGCCGGTGACCAGGCCGATCTCGTTTTCTTCCTCGGCACGACCGAAATCGAAGCGGCGCACGCCCAGGTATTTATCCAGGTTGCTCGCGTCCACCACCATCAGCGCCTTCGGCTTCTTGGCCGACTTCTTCGCAGCCTTCTTCACCGGCTGCGGGCCGGCCAGGGCGATTTCCTTGACTACCTTGCGGCAGATCTTGGCGATCTCGCGCTCAAGGTTGCGCACACCGGATTCGCGCGTGTAATAACGCACGATGTCGCGGATGGCGTCTTCCTCGATGGCCAGCTCCTCAACCTTCAGGCCATTGGCCTTGAGCTGCTTGCTCAACAGATAGCGCATGGCGATGTTGAGCTTCTCATCCTCGGTGTAACCCGGGATGCGGATCACTTCCATGCGGTCCAGCAGCGGGCCGGGAATGTTCAGCGAATTGGAGGTAGCCACGAACATCACTTCGCTCAGGTCCAGATCGACTTCGAGGTAGTGATCGTTGAAAGCGTTGTTCTGTTCCGGGTCCAGCACCTCAAGCAGCGCCGAGGACGGGTCGCCACGGAAATCCATCGACATCTTGTCGATTTCATCCAGTACGAACAGCGGGTTCTTGCTGCCGACCTTGTTGAGGTTCTGCACGATGCGGCCCGGCATGGAACCAACATAGGTACGGCGATGGCCACGGATCTCGGCCTCGTCGCGCACGCCGCCCAGCGACATGCGCACGAACTTGCGGTTGGTGGCCTTGGCGATGGACTGGCCCAGGGAGGTCTTGCCCACACCCGGCGGACCGACCAGGCACAGGATCGGACCCTTCATCTGCTTCACCCGCGACTGCACGGCAAGGTATTCAAGGATGCGGTCCTTGACCTTGTCCAGGCCGTAATGGTCGGCGTCCAGCGTGTCCTGGGCGACCTTGAGGTCCTTGCGGACCTTGGTGCGCTTCTTCCACGGCACGCCCAGCAGCCATTCCAGATAGTTGCGCACCACCGCGGCTTCAGCCGACATCGGCGACATCTGCTTGAGCTTGTTGAGCTCGTTCTTGGCCTTGGTTTCTACCGGCTTGGGCATGCCGGCTTCGGCGATCTTGCGCGCCAGTTCTTCCATCTCACCCGGCGCTTCATCCAGGTCACCCAGTTCTTTCTGGATGGCCTTCATCTGCTCGTTGAGGTAGTACTCGCGCTGGCTCTTTTCCATCTGCGACTTGACCCGGCCGCGGATGCGCTTTTCCAGCTGCTGCACGTCGATTTCACCATCGACCAGGCCGACCAGCATTTCCAGCCGGTCACCGACCTGCAACGTTTCCAGCAGCTTCTGCTTGTCGGCCAGGCGCACGCCGATGTGCGCGGCGATGGTATCGGCCAGGCGCGTGGGTTCCTCGATGCCGGCCAGGGTCTGCAACAGCTCCGGCGGCAGCTTGCGGTTGGTTTTGACGTACTGCTCGAACAAGGACATCAGCGAACGGGCGATGGCCTCGATCTCACGCGGCTCGCGCGATTCGTCCGATTCGATTTCGATGCCGTGGCCCTGCAGCGAGCCGTCCTGCTCGTAGACCTTGTCCACGGCAACGCGCGACAGGCCTTCGACCAGCACCTTGATGGTGCCGTCGGGCAGTTTCAGCAGCTGCAGCACCTGCGCCAGGGTGCCGACCGTGTACAGGTCGGCCGCCGCCGGGTCGTCGGTTTCGGCCGACTTCTGGGCAAGCAACAGGATGCGCTTGTCGGCCTCCATCGCGCGCTCCAGCGCCTGCATGGACTTGTCACGGCCCACGAACAGAGGGATGACCATGTGCGGAAACACCACCACGTCGCGCAGCGGCAGGACCGGCAGGTCGAGAACTTCGAGTTGGGACTGGGCCATGGGGGCTCCGAGATTCGGTGGAGGCTAAATAAAAAAGCCGATGGCCCCGTTATGGGGCCATCGGCGAGGTGTTGCAAGAGCTTCTGGAAGCTGAACGTGAATAGCAAAATGCCTATTCACATCGCTATGCCCCGGTTCAGTCGCCAGAGGCGGCCTTGGCCGGTTCCGGCGGGGTCTGGTAGACGATATACGGCTCGGATTTGTTCTCGATGACCGACTCGTCCACCACTACCTTGCTGACGTTTTCCTGCGAGGGCAACTCGTACATGGTGTCCAGCAGTACCGACTCGACGATGGTACGCAGGCCACGGGCGCCGGTCTTGCGCTTGAGCGCCTTCTTGGCGATGGCCGACAGCGCATCGGGGCGGAACTCCAGCTCCACGTTCTCCATCTCGAACAGTTTCTTGAACTGTTTGGTGATGGCGTTCTTGGGCTCGGTCAGGATCTGGATCAGGGCCGGCTCGTCCAGTTCTTCCAGCGTCGCGACCACCGGCAGGCGGCCAACGAATTCCGGAATCAGGCCGAACTTGATCAGGTCTTCCGGCTCGACTTCAGCCAGTACCTTGCCGATTTCCTGCTTGCGCTCGGCGCTCTTCACCTTGGCCCCGAAACCAATGCTGCTGGTGTCGGAGGCGCGGTTCTGGATCACCTTGTCCAGGCCGGCAAACGCGCCGCCACAGATGAACAGGATGTTCTTGGTGTCGACCTGCAGGAATTCCTGCTGCGGGTGCTTGCGGCCACCCTGCGGCGGAACGCTGGCAACCGTGCCTTCGATCAGCTTCAACAGTGCCTGCTGCACGCCTTCGCCGGACACGTCACGGGTGATCGACGGGTTCTCGCTCTTGCGCGAGATCTTGTCGATTTCATCGATGTAGACGATGCCCTGTTGTGCCTTCTCGACGTCGTAGTCGCACTTCTGCAGCAGCTTCTGGATGATGTTTTCCACATCCTCGCCCACGTAACCGGCTTCGGTCAGCGTGGTCGCATCGGCCATGGTGAACGGTACGTTGAGCAGGCGCGCCAGCGTTTCAGCCAGCAGCGTCTTGCCCGAACCGGTCGGGCCGACCAGCAGGATGTTGGATTTGGACAGCTCGACGTCGTCGCTCTTCTGACGGCTCTCGATGCGCTTGTAGTGGTTGTACACCGCCACCGCCAGCGTGCGCTTGGCGCGGTTCTGGCCAATCACGTACTGGTCGAGCACCTCGAGGATCTCGCGCGGCTTGGGCAGCGAACTGCGCGCCGACTGCGCCTTTTCCTCAAGTTCCTCACGGATGATGTCGTTGCACAGCTCCACGCATTCATCACAGATGAACACGCTCGGGCCCGCGATCAGCTTACGAACTTCGTGCTGACTCTTGCCGCAGAACGAGCAGTACAGAATCTTGCCACTGCTGTCCCCGGTACGACCTTGCCGGTCTTCGCTCATGCTTCGCTTACCCAGTTGCGTCCCCCTCTGAACAGGGGGTTCAAATTCGAGAATAGCACAGGGCCGGAGGGACATCAGTCCGGTTCCGACCCTGCAAAATAGGCCGCTTTTACTGGCCGTTCAACGCCTCAGGAAGCCTGAATACTCTCTTCCGGACGGCGCTCCAGCACCTGATCCACCAAACCATAGGCCGCAGCCTCGGCCGCGCTCTTGAAGTTGTCACGCTCGGTGTCGCGCGCGATGGTCTCCAGGTCCTGGCCGGTGTGCTTGGCCAGCACCTCGTTCAGGCGCGAACGCAGGGTGAGGATTTCACGGGCGTGGATGTCGATATCCGTGGCCTGACCCTGGTAGCCGCCGAGCGGCTGGTGGATCATGACGCGCGAATTGGGCAGCGCAAAACGCTTGCCCGCGGCACCGGCAGCCAGCAGCAGGGCGCCCATCGAGGCGGCCTGGCCGATGCAGGTGGTGCTCACGTCCGGCTTGATGTACTGCATGGTGTCGTAGATCGCCATGCCGGCGGTGACCACGCCACCGGGCGAGTTGATGTAGATGCTGATTTCCTTCTCCGGGTTTTCCGATTCAAGGAACAGCAGCTGCGCGACCACAACGTTCGCCATATGGTCGTCGATCGGACCGACCAAGAAAATCAGGCGCTCTTTGAGCAGGCGCGAATAGATATCGTAGGCGCGCTCGCCGCGGCTGGTCTGTTCGACCACCATCGGAACCATGTTCAGAGCTTTGGTTCGGTTGTCCATTACGTGAGGCACCTATTTTGGGAGGGAACTCCCCGCGCCAGGCGCGGGGATGGAACACCACCAGATTACTGGCGGATGGCTTCCTGGAACGTCAAGGCCTGCTCGGTGTGCTGGGCACGCTCGGCGATCCAGTCGATGACCTGCTCTTCCATCACGCGGTTCTGCAGGCCAGCCATAAGCTGGGGATCATTGCGGTACATCTCAATGACCTGCTCCGGCTCTTCGTAGGTCGAAGCGATCAGGCGCATGGTTTCGTTCAGGCGCTTGGGGTCCAGGCGCAGCTCGTTCTTGCGGGCCACTTCGCCGACCAGCAGGCCGACCAGCACGCGCTTGGAAGCGGCGTCCTTGAAGCCTTCGTGGGCATCGGCCGGCACATCGCCCGGGTTGCCGCCCTGGCGGCGGATGGCGTCGATCTGCTGGGCCAGCATCGAGCGGGCTTCGTTCTCGACCAGACGCGGCGGCAGCTCGACCGAGGAATAGGCGGCAATCAGCTGCTCACCCACTTCGCGACGCAGGCGGTTCATCAGCGCGCCCTTGAGCTCGCGCTCCAGGTTGGAACGGATGTCGGCGCGGAACTGTTCCACGTCGCCGTTCTTCACGCCGAAGCTCTTGATGAATGCGGTGTCCACTTCCGGCATGTCCTGCTCGGACACTTCGGTGACCTTGACGGTGACCTGCACGGTCTTGCCCGCCAGCGCCGGCACGCGCCAGTCAGCCGGGAACTCGACGTCCAGGGTCTTCTCTTCGCCCTTGGCCAGCCCGACCAGACCCTTTTCGATCTGTTCGAACATCATGCCCTGGCCGATGATGATGGTGCCCTTCTCGACGCCCTCAGCCGGCAGACGCTCCTCGCCAGCCTGCGACCAGGTTTCCAGGCCGACCAGGTCGCCTTCCTGGGCGCCGCGTGCAACCGGCTTCCAGGTGCGGCGCTGGGCGCGCAGGTTCTCGATCATCTGGTCGATGTCGGCATCGCTGATCTCGGCGGTGTGACGCACGATGGTCAGCTTGGTGACATCGACGTCGCCGAAGTCCGGGATCAGCTCGACGGTGGCAACGAAGTCGAACTCGCCTTCGCCGGCCTTGTCGATGCGCGGGTTGCCGGCAATGCGCAGCTCGTGCTGGCGCAGGGCTGCATCGAAGGTTTCACGCAGCAGGCCGTCCAGCGCCTCGGCGCGCACCTGCGGGCCAAAACGCTGCTCGATCACCTTGGCAGGCACCTTGCCCGGGCGGAAACCCTTGATGCGCGCGGTGCGCGCGATTTCGCCCAGACGGCCGCTGATATGCCCCTGCAGGCGTTCTTCCGGCAGCGAGAAGCTCAGGCGGCGTTCCAGATTGCCGGTGGATTCGATCGAAGCTTGCATGTTGACTCCTGCCACCGGCGGCAACGCCCCGGTTCGATGTGATGGATGAAACGGTTGTAGGGCGCGGTTATGCACCGCAGCCCTTTAGTTTGGCCGATATCGCCCGTGGCCGCCAGCGGGCGGACCCATACAGGTTGCTTGAAATGCGCCGAAGCGGGCAAAAACACCGTCGACTGGTGCGAAAGGGGGGACTCGAACCCCCACGCCTTGCGGCACTGGAACCTAAATCCAGGGCGTCTACCAATTCCGCCACTTTCGCAATACTGACTCAGCGCGCCATTGTTGCAGGAGCACCAGCAAAGCGGAAGCCAGCCCCGCCTGCGCGCATCTTCGACAATGGCCGGGCGCACACGCCACCCCGGCTAAGAAAAAAGCCGCCAGATTTCTCCAGCGGCTTTTTGATTTGGTGGGCTGTCAAGGATTCGAACCTTGGACCTATTGATTAAGAGTCAACTGCTCTACCAACTGAGCTAACAGCCCTGAAACTTCGAGGTGAATCTTACACTACAAGAGCGTTTCATGCACCCGCCCAAAACACCGGGCTTACATAAAAAGAGAAAGCCGCTGGATTGCTCCAACGGCTTTCTTGATTTGGTGGGCTGTCAAGGATTCGAACCTTGGACCTATTGATTAAGAGTCAACTGCTCTACCAACTGAGCTAACAGCCCTGAAAATCAGGAGGCGAATATTGCCGCAACCTGACTCTTTTTGCAAGCCCGGATTTTACTCCGATGCTTTGAAACAGTGGGGTGGCTGAGGGGATTCGAACCCCCGACCACCGGAATCACAATCCGGTACTCTAACCGACTGAGCTACAGCCACCACTGAAACCTTACTTAACCTACCGCTTGCACCTGATGGTGCGCCCGACAGGAATCGAACCTGTAACCGCCGGCTTAGAAGGCCGGTGCTCTATCCAGTTGAGCTACGGGCGCTCTGACCGGATTGTCGCACTCCAACACGCGCTTGGTGCGTCGGATGGTCGGGGTAGAGGGATTCGAACCCCCGACATCCTGCTCCCAAAGCAGGCGCGCTACCAGACTGCGCTATACCCCGGCGGTGAATCCTTCCAATGCCCCGGAAAGGTCGGCTATTGTGGGAATTAACGCGGTATCTGTCAACGGTAAATTTCACTTTATTTGATACGGGTATGCTGTGAGCACTTTCGGCCCACTTCACAGCAACGGAGCTTTGCATGCGCAGCGGCAACCCTGCCCTTTCCGAATCAACCTTCCTCGACCTTGGCACTGGCGGCGTGGTCTCACGCAGCGCCGATGCAATGACCATCAACGGCACTGTCAACAAGACAGGCTTCCTGTTGCTGCTGGCGGTATTGACCGCGGCATTTGCGTGGAATGGCACGCTCAGCGACAGCGGCGAGATGTTGCCGGCGGGCAAGATCTACCTGTGGGGCGGACTGATCGTTGGTTTCATCCTGTCGATGGTGACCATCTTCAAGAAGACCTGGGCACCGGTCAGCGCGCCTTTGTATGCACTGGCCGAGGGCCTGTTCCTGGGCTCGATCTCGGCAATTTATGAAGCACGCTTCAACGGCATCGTGTTCCAAGCGGTACTGCTGACCTTCGGCACGCTGTTCGCACTGCTGTTTGCCTACCGCAGCGGCCTGATCAAGGCTACCGAGAACTTCAAGCTCGGCGTGGTTGCGGCGACCGGCGGCATTGCGCTGGTGTACCTGGCAACGATCGTGCTGGGCTTTTTCAATATCCAGATCCCGTATATCCACGGCTCAGGCCTGATCGGCATCGGCTTCAGCCTGTTCGTGGTGGTGATCGCCGCGCTGAACCTGGTGCTGGATTTCGATTTCATCGAAAGCGGCGTTGAGGCCGGCGCACCGAAGTACATGGAGTGGTACGGCGCCTTCGGCCTGATGGTCACCCTGGTGTGGCTGTACCTGGAGTTCCTGCGCCTGCTGTCGAAGCTGCAGTCGCGTAACTGAGGCGGTTGCTGCAGGTTGTGTAGCAAGGGCGCCCGTAAGGGCGCCCTTGCTGTTTGTAGTGGCGAGCCCATCTCGGGGGTGGCAATAACCGGAAAGCCGCGGCCGCGCCAACCACGGCCCAACAA
>NZ_JBDJMY010000041.1:0-39379 GCF_039674165.1 Stenotrophomonas terrae | reverse complement strand
CGGCTCGGCTGAGGCTTGCCCGTAACACCCCCCGCGCAGCATGGCTCGGCTCTACCTTGGTGCTGGGGGCCGCCTTACTCCATGCCCAGCTTTTTCAGCTTGTAGCGCAGCGCACGGAAGGTGATGCCCAGCTGGGCGGCGGTCTTGGTCTTGTTCCAGCGATTCTCTTCCAGCGCCTTCTGGATGACCGTGCGCTCCATCTGCTCGATGTAGGAGGGCAGGGCGGCGTTGGTCGGGTCGATGTCTACAACGGCTTCCTGGACGACGGTAACGGCGGCTGCCGCAGTGCCGTCGACAGCAGTACGTTGCACCGCGCTCTGCGGCTGCGGCAGGCGCAGGTCGCTGGCGTCGATGCGGTCGCCATCGGCCAGGGCCAGCGAGCGCTCGAGGATGTTTTCCAGTTCGCGGACGTTGCCGGGAAAAGAATAGGCATCCAGCGCTTCCAATGCCGAGGCGGCCAGATGCGGGGGCTTCTGGCCTTGCGATTGCGCCAACCGCTGCAGGATGGTGCCGGCCAGTTGCGGCAGGTCGCTGCGGCGTTCCCGCAGCGGCGGTACCCGTAGTTCGATCACATTGATGCGGTAGTACAGGTCATGGCGGAATCGCCCGTCCTGCACCAGCGTGCCCAGGTCTTTGTGGGTGGCCGAGAGGATGCGCACATCGACGGTGACTTCCGTGGCCGCGCCCACCGGGCGGACCGATTTTTCCTGGATGGCGCGCAGCAGCTTGACCTGCATCTGCAGCGGCAGTTCGGCCACTTCATCCAGAAACAGGGTGCCCCCGTTTGCAGCCTGGAACAGGCCGGGTTTGTCGGCATGGGCGCCGGTGAAGCTGCCCTTGCGATGGCCGAAGAACTCGCTTTCCATCAATTCGCCGGGGATGGCACCGCAGTTGACCGGAATGAACGGCCCGGCCGCGCGCGCGCCCTGGTCGTGGATGGTGCGGGCAACCAACTCCTTGCCGACGCCGGACTCGCCCAGGATGTAAACCGGGGCCTGGCTGCGCGCGACCTTGCCGATGGTTGCGCGCAATTCGTCCATGGCCGGCGAGCTGCCGAGCAGGCGGGTCGCGTTTTCCGGCGGTGGCGGGGTGCTGGGCCGGGCTTCGTTGTTCAGCTCGATGGCATGGCGGACCAGGCCGCGAAGCACATTGATGTCCACCGGCTTGCTGACAAAGTCGAAGGCGCCGGCCTTCAGGGCCTCCACCGCCAGGTCCATGCTGCCAAAGGCGGTGATCATCGCCACCGGTGTAGCAGGATGGTCGCGGGTGATCTCGGTCACCAGCTCGATGCCATTGCCGTCGGGCAGGCGCATGTCGGTCAGGCACAGGTCGAAATGGTTGCTTGCGAGCAGTTCCCGGGCCTCGGCGAGGTTGGCGGCGGTGCTGATCCGCAGGCCCATCCGGCCGAGGGTGAGGACCAATAATTCGCGGATGTCGCGTTCGTCGTCGACGATCAGGGCGCTGTGTGTTGCGTTCATGAATGGAACGATAGCCGAGGTAGAGGCATGTCTACAAACGATTGCATCGAAAAATGGATCATTGGCGCTCACTGCGGGTAAACGCGGTTTTAGGGGTGCTCAGGGTCAGCCGGAAGCAGGCGCCGCCAGCGGGAATGGACACGTAGTCCAGCTGGGCCTGGTTGGCCCTGCAAAGTTCGCGGGCGATATACAGGCCCAGCCCGGTGCCGTGCTCGGAGGTGGTGTAGAACGGCCGGAACAGCTGGCTGGCGATGGCATCGGGAATGCCGGGGCCGCGGTCCATCACGTCGATCACCGCGTTGCGCCCGGCCGAGGCGACACGCAGGCGGATCCGCGCTGGCTCCTCGGCGATGCGCCCATATTTGAGGGCGTTGTGGACCAGCGCCGTCAGCACCTGGTGCAGATGCCGCGGGTCCATCATGGCCACCACCGACGGCTCGCGGATCACCGCTTCCAGGCTGTCGTTTTCCAGTGAAAGGGTCTGCCGGTATTCGAGCACGAAACGCCGTACGAAGGCGACCAGGTCGAGGTTCTCCGGGTTCGCACGTTCGCGCCGGGCCAGCGCCAGCACGCTTTCGACGATGCCGTTGGTACGTTGGCATTGCTGGTGGATGATCTGCAGCAGACGCCGGTCGGCCTCACCCAGGTCCTCCGATTCCTCCAGCAACTGGGTGGCGTAGTTGATCGCCGCCAGCGGGTTGCGGATCTCATGGGCCAGGCTCGCCGAGAACCGGCCCAGGGTGGACAGCGTCAGCGATTCGGCCCGGCGCGAGACCACCGTGGTGTCATCCAGGAAGATCAGCGACATGTCGCTGTCGGCCAGCAGGCGGGCAAAGCGTGGCAGTACTTCGGCCTGCTCGGGGGCGAGCTGCAGCGGCGGTTCGTCTTCGTGCCAGCCATTGCGCCAGCGTTGCAGGCGTCGCGCCAGCTCGGGCGAGGCGATGCTGAGCGCGACCCGGTCGATGGCCAGAGCGCCTTCCATGTCGCCGAGCAGGGCGGTGGCCGCTTCATTGGCCAGGGTGATGCGGCCATTGGTGTCCACTACCAGCACGCCGGTGCGCATGCGGCGGATGATCAGCTCGTTCACTTCGAACAGGTTGGCTACTTCCACGCCGCGCTGGTCGGCCAGCTGCTGGGTGCGGCGGGTGCGGCTGCCGATCTGGTAGGCAATGAAGGTCAGCGCCAGGTAGCTGGTCACGAACATTGCCAGCTCGGCCAGGGTGCGGGTGTTCTGGCTGCCTTCCAGCATCTGCCAGATATATTCGGCAATGCTGGCCGCGCAGGCCAGCAACGCAAGCAGCAGCGCGGGCGACAAGGGCAGCAGCAGGCCGGCTGCCGCGATGTTGAACAGCAGCGACATCGAGATGCCAGCGCTGGCGCCGGGCAGGGCGTGGCTGAGCAGGGTGGCGGCGATGATGTCGATCACCACACTGCCAAACACGATGCGCTGCAGCCAGCGTGCGTTGCGGCCCCAGAGCAGCAGGGCTGCCGACACCAGCAGGTAGGCGATGGAGACTGTCTGCGCCAGCAGCGGTTGGTGCGCCTCGCCCACCATCGAGGTCAATGGCCCGAATACCAGCGCGCTGAGCAGTGCAGCGACCAGCACCCGGTACAACGCAAAAAAGTACAGCTCGCGCGTTGGGATGGATTCGATGCGGTCGATGATCGACGGACTGGGGGCCAAGCCGGATCTCCTATCCAAGCGTAATCACGCCAGTATAGGTGCGCCGGCCACCGGGCGGGGGGCTTGGCGACCTGCCCGGCAATCATCGGCAAGTAGCTGAATTAACAGGCAAAGACGTGCCGTTCTTGGCGATTTGTACAGACTTCTTTGCGTGCCGGGCCGCCGTCGGCGACAATATTGGGCCCGCCCGCCCTGCAAGTTGGCCAGTTTCGGCCCTGTGGTTGCGTGCGGTCGTTCCTATTCCCACGGTGACGCATGAATTTTCACGAGTACCAGTCAAAACAACTGCTTGCCGAATACGGCATCCCGGTCCCGGCCGGCAAGGTCGCTGCGACCCCGGACGAGGCTGTAGCTGCTGCCCAGTCGCTGGGCCAGGGCCCCTGGATGGTCAAGGCTCAGATCCACGCTGGCGGCCGCGGCAAGGCTGGCGGCGTCAAGTTCTGCAAGACCACCGACGACGTCAAGGCCGCTGCGGCCAAGATGCTCGGCACCAAGATGGCTACCTACCAGACTGCCGGCGTCGAGCTGCCGGTCAACCTGGTGCTGGTGACCACCGCCGGTGAGATCGTCAAGGAGCTGTACCTGTCGGTGCTGGTTGACCGTGGCACCAAGACCATCACCTACATCGCTTCTTCGGAAGGCGGCGTGGAGATCGAGCAGGTTGCTGCTGAAACCCCCGAGCTGATCCACTCGCTCAACGTCGACTTCGTTGAAGGCGTGCAGGGTTACCACGGCCGTGATTTCGGCTTCAAGCTGGGCCTGACCGCCAAGCAGGCTGGCCAGTTCGCCAACATCATGGTGAACCTGTACCGCCTGTTCAACGAAAAGGACCTGGCGCTGGTTGAAATCAACCCGCTGGCCATCCTGGACGACGGCAACCTGTACGCGCTGGACGGCAAGTTCGACAGCGACGACAACGCCGCGTTCCGTCAGAAGGCTCTGGTTGCCATGCGCGACAAGACCCAGGAAGACCCGACCGAAGTGATCGCTTCGGAGCTGGACATCAACTACGTCACCATGGACGGCAACATCGGCTGCATGGTCAACGGCGCAGGCCTGGCCATGGCCACCATGGACGTCATCAAGCTCAACGGCGGCGAGCCGGCGAACTTCCTGGACGTGGGCGGCGGTGCCAACAAGCAGCGCGTGATCGAAGCGTTCAAGCTGATCCTGTCCTCGGACAAGGTCGAAGGCATCTTCGTCAACATCTTCGGCGGCATCGTCCGCTGCGACATGATTGCCGAAGGCATCATTGCTGCCGTGAAGGAAGTGGGCGTCAAGGTTCCGGTCGTGGTGCGCCTGGAAGGCACCAACGTGGAAGAAGGCAAGCAGCTGCTGCGTGACAGCGGCATGGCCATCATCCCGGCTGACAACATCAACGACGGCGCCAAGAAGATCGTTGAAGCTGTCAAGAACGCCGCCTGATCCGTCACCGAAGGAAATCCAATGTCTGTTTTGATTAACAAGAACACCAAGGTGATCGTGCAGGGCTTTACCGGCCAGCAGGGCACCTTCCACGCCACTCAGATGGTTGAGTACGGCACCAAGGTTGTTGGCGGCGTGACCCCGGGCAAGGGTGGTACCACCCACATCGACCTGCCGGTGTTCAACACCGTGGCCGAGGCCGTCGAGAGCACCCATGCTGACGCATCGGTCATCTACGTGCCGCCGCCGTACGCGGCTGACGCGATCCTGGAAGCCGCAGCTGCCGGCATCAAGGTCATCGTCTGCATCACCGAAGGCATTCCGGTGCTGGACATGCTGCGCGTCAAGAACGTGCTGACCCGTTCGCATCCGGACACCGTGCTGATCGGGCCGAACTGCCCGGGCGTCATCACTCCGGGCGAGTGCAAGATCGGCATCATGCCGGGCCACATCCACATGCCGGGCAAGATCGGCATCGTGTCGCGTTCGGGCACCCTGACCTATGAAGCGGTCAAGCAGACCACGGAAGTCGGCCTGGGCCAGTCGACCTGCATCGGTATCGGCGGCGACCCGATCAACGGCCTGAACTTCGTTGACTGCTTGAAGCTGTTCAACGAAGACCCGCAGACCGAAGGCATCATCATGGTTGGCGAAATCGGCGGCGACGCTGAAGAAGCCGGTGCCGAGTACATCAAGCAGTTCGTGAAGAAGCCGGTTGTCGGCTTCATCGCTGGTGCGTCGGCTCCGGCCGGCAAGCGCATGGGCCACGCTGGTGCGATTGCATCGGGCGGCAAGGGCACGGCTGAGGGCAAGTTCGCAGCGATGGAAGCTGCTGGCGTTGTCACCGTCCGTTCGCCGGGCGACCTGGGCGCTGCTATCGCGAAGCTGGTCAAGTAAGACTGCGCTTCAGTGATTTGAGAGAGGCCACCTTCGGGTGGCCTTTCTTGTTTTTGGGGTTGGGGGAGGGCGGGGCAAGAGCAAGGGCAAGAGCTTGCCCTCACCCCTACCCCTCTCCCGCGGGCGGGAGAGGGGACAGCCAAAGCCAAAGCCAAAGCCACAGCCACAGCCAAAGCCACAGCCAAAGCCATAGCCAAAGCCAAAGCCAAAGCCAAAGCCACAGCCAAAGCCACAGCCAAAGCCACAGCCACAGCCACAGCCAAAGCCACAGCCACAGCCAAAGCCAAAGCCAAAGCCAAAGCCAAAGCCAAAGCCAAAGCCACAGCCCGATCCCCATCCCGATCCCGATCCCGATCCCGATCCCGATCCCGAGCACGAGTCCGAGTCCGAGTCCGAGTCCGAGCCAAAAGCGGAACTCCGCCCTTTGCTCGGGCTTTGAATCTTTGCTCTGGTTTTGGTGTTGGCTTTGGCTGTGGCTTTGGCTTTGGCTGGGGCTGGGGCTGGGGCTGGGGCTGGGGCTGTGGTTTTGGCTTTGGCTTTGGCTTTAGCTGTGGCTGTGTTCTCGGTTCTAGCCGTTGCTGTCCCCTCTCCCGCTTGCGGGAGAGGGGTAGGGGTGAGGGCAAGCTTCTGCTTTGGCTTCCCAGCCTCCGGCCCAGATCGCATGAAGAGGCGGGAATCTTCCCAACCGAAAGCCTTGTTTCCCCGATTCCAGCCATTGCCCTCCCAGGCAATCGTCTCCCCACAAGGAGACGTCCATGCGCAAAGGCAGTAAAACCAATAGCGCCCGTGCCCTGCGCCGGCGCATGACAGATGCCGAGCGGCGCATCTGGTACTTCCTCCGCAGCCGCCACCTGGTCGGCTTCAAGTTCCGCCGCCAACACCCCATCGGCCCCTATGTCGTGGATTTCGCCTGTCTGGCGCACAAACTGGTGATCGAACTGGACGGCAGCCAGCACGCCACCGACCCCAATGACCCGCGCCGTGACGCCTTCCTGCACCGCAACGGCTACCGTGTGCTGCGCTTCTGGAATAATGAAGCCCTGAGCCACACTGCCGCGGTCTGCGAAAGCATCCTGCGCGCGGCGTTGGCAACACCAAGCCCCCGCAGGGTGCGGGGCCAAGCAGAAGGTTGTTGATATGTCCCAATCGCTACGCATCGCCCTGGCCCAGTTCGATTTCCCGGTCGGGGACGTGGACGGCAACGCCAGCCGCATCATCGAGCTGATGCACGAGGCGCGTGACGAATACGGTGCCGAGGTGGTGCTGTTTCCGGAACTGGCCATCAGCGGCTATCCGCCGGAAGACCTGCTGATGCGGCCGGGCTTCCTGCGCAGCTGCGAGCAGGCGCTGGCGCGGGTTGCAGCCGAAGCGCAGGGCATCGTTGCCGTGGTCGGTTGGCCGCAAAGTGCTGGCGCGGTGGTTTACAACGCGGCCAGCGTGCTGCGTGAGGGCGCAATCGCCCACACCTACCGCAAGCGCGAGCTGCCCAACTACGCGGTGTTCGATGAGCGTCGCTACTTCGATGTGGACCCGGACGGCGGCAATTGCGTCTTCGAGGTCAACGGCGTGCAGCTGGGCCTGGTGATCTGTGAGGACCTGTGGTTCCCGGAACCCCTGGCGGCAACCGCCAAGGCCGGCGCCGAGTTGGTGCTGGTGCCAAACGCATCACCGTACGAGCGTGGCAAGCACGCCCAGCGCGATGCGCTGCTGGCAGAGCGCAGCCGCGATACCGGGGTGGCCATCGCCTACGTCAATACCGTGGGTGGCCAGGATGCGGTGGTGTTCGACGGCGCGTCGGTGGTGGCCGATGGTGACGGGACGGTGCACCCGGCCGCAGTCGCCTTCAGCGAAGAAATGCTGGTGGTCGAGTACAACGTCGCCGCGCGCAGCTTCATGCCGCTGCATTGGATCGACGATGGCGATGAGAGCATGGATGCGCTGGCCTGGCGCGCGGTGACGCGCGGTATCCAGGACTATTGCCGCAAGAACGGCTTCAGCAAGGTATGGCTGGGGCTGTCCGGTGGTATCGATTCGGCACTGGTATTGGCGATGGCGGTGGATGCGCTGGGCGCGGATAACGTCACCGCGGTCAGCATGCCCTCGCGCTATACCGCCGATCTGTCCAACGACCTGGCGGTGGAACAGTGCCGCGCGCTGGGCGTGAAGCTGGAAACGGTGCCGATCGAGCCTGCCTTCCAGGGCTTGATGCAGTCGCTGTCGGCGATGTTCGAAGGCCAGGCGGCTGATGTCACCGAGGAGAACCTGCAGTCGCGCAGCCGTGGCGTGATCCTGATGGCGCTGAGCAACAAGTTCGGCGGCCTGCTGTTGACCACCGGCAACAAGAGCGAGTATGCGGTGGGCTACGCCACCATCTACGGCGACATGTGCGGTGGCTATGCGCCGTTGAAGGACCTGTACAAGACGGAGGTCTATGGCTTGTCCAAGTGGCGCAATACGGTGGGCGGCGCGCCGGTGATCCCGCCGGCGGTGATCACGCGGGCGCCTTCGGCCGAACTGCGTGACAACCAGACCGACCAGGACTCGCTGCCTGCCTACGATGTGCTGGACGGCATCCTGTACCGCTATATCGACCAGGAGCAGTCGCGCGAAGATATCGTCGGTGCCGGTTACGCGCCGGAAGTGGTTGACCGGGTGCTGAAGCTGGTGCGCATCAGTGAATGGAAGCGCCACCAGGCCGCGCCAGGCCCCAAGGTGTCGCGACGCGCTTTTGGCCGCGAGCGGCGCTATCCGATCACCAACGGCTACCGCAGCTGAGCTGCGGGTGGATGTGGTGCAGACAGAGGGGCCGCAAGGCTCCTCTGTCGTTCTGCACCATTCACCCTGCGCGCGAAGGGGCTGGAGCACTGCGAGAGCAAACAATGCGAGCCCCTCTCCCGCACGCGGGAGAGGGGTTGGGGTGAGGGCAGGATGGAAGTGGGATGGTGAACTGAGGCAAGTATTGCCGAAGTTCCAAAGCCAAGAGCCCAAAGCCCAAAGCCCAAAGCTCCCCCCATCCGCCCTTCGGGCACCTTCCCCCGCAGGCGGGAGAAGGGAATACCACAGCCATAGCCACAGCCACAGCCAGAGCCAGAGCCAAAGCCAAAGCCAAAGCCAAAGCCAAAGCCCAAAGCCCAAAGCCCAAAGCCCAAAGCCAGAAACAAGAAAGGGGCCCAAAGGCCCCTTTCCAATCACCAGCAATGTCGCAACGGCTTACTTGCCGCGGTTCATCGTGGCGTTGCTCTGGCCAGTGGCCACCGAACGCTCACCAGCGAACGGGTTGAGCTTGCGGATCATCCACGGGTACTTCGGCCAGTTGCCGGCCAGCCACGGGTGTTCCGGCTGGTTCAGCTGAAGCACGCGACGGGCGTCGTCGGCCAGGGTCTTGTTGCCCAGGTGGGTGTAGGCCTCGCCCAGCAGCGCTACCGCGTCGTACTGGAAGGCGCTCTGCGGGTAGGTCTCAAGCAGGTAGTTGGCGCGGCCAACCACGGACACCCAGGCGCCGCGGCGGGCGTAGTACAGGGCGTCGTCCAGCTCGTGCTGGGCGAAGATGTCGCGCAGTTCGACCATTCGCTGGCGCGCATCGGCGGCGTAGCGGCTGTTCGGGTAGCGCTCGGTGACGATGTTGAAATCGGCATAGGCCTGGCGCGGGGTCGACAGGTCGCGGCGGCTCGGGTCCAGGGACCATACGCGGCGCAGGAAAACCGTATCGCGGTTGCCGTTGGCAAGACCGCGCAGGTAGTACAGATACGCGATGTTGCGGTGGGTCGGGTAGGTGCGGATGAAGCGGTCGATGCTCGACACGGCGTCATCGTTCTTGCCGGCCTTGTACTGGGCGTAGGCGCTTTCGATCATCGCCTGCTCGGTGTACGGACCGTACGGATACTGCGCAATCAGGCGTTTGAAGCTGTTTTCGGCGCCGGACCAGTTGCCGCCCTCCATCAGCTTGTGGCTCTTTTCGAACAATTGTTCGACCGGCGCGCCTTCGTCGGCGTCCTTCTTGGCGCCGCGGTGGCAGCCAGTGGCGACGAAGACCAAAACCAGCAGCAGGGCGGTGAGGCGGACGGGCGCGGACAGCAGCGAGGAGCGTCGGATCATGGGTTCAGGGCAGGACGCGGCAGGAATACGAAGGGGCGATGATAGCCTAGTGGCCTGTCCTGCGACTGACTGTTGTCGTTTGGACCCCATAATTTCGTCTTTAGCCGGTCTTTGCCCATGTCCGAGAACACCTCTTCCAGCCCGCGCCACGCGCAGGTTCCCGATTCCGCCGCCGGTCGTCGCTTCGATGCGGTCGTGGCCGAATTGTTCCCCGAATTCTCCCGTTCGCGCCTCACCGAATGGATCAAATCCGGCGCAGTTCTGCTCGATGGCGAGCTGGTACGGCCCCGCGACCCGGTCCGCGGTGGCGAGATCGCCACCCTGAATGCGGTGCTGGAGGTCGAAGTCCACGCCTTGCCGGAGGACATCCCCCTGTCCGTGCTGTACGAGGACGAACACGTGTTCGTGATCGACAAGCCGGCCGGCCTGGTGGTCCACCCGGGCGCAGGCAATCCGACCGGCACCCTGCTCAACGCGCTGTTGTTCCGTGACCCCCAGATCGCCAAGGTGCCGCGCGCCGGCGTGGTCCACCGCCTGGACAAGGACACCAGCGGGGTGATGGTGGTGGCCCGTACCGTGCAGGCGCAGACCGCGCTGGTCGAGCAGCTGTCCGCACGTGAGGTGCACCGCCAGTACCTGGCGGTGGTGGTAGGCGCGCTGGTCGCCGGTGGCACGGCTGACGCCCCGATTGACCGCCATGCGCGCGACCGCCTGAAAATGGGCGTGCGCGAGGACGGCAAGGAAGCGGTCACGCATTACCGCCTGCGCGAGCGTTTCCGCGCCCACACCGCGCTGGAATGCCGTCTGGAAACCGGCCGCACCCACCAGATCCGCGTGCACATGGCGCACCTGAAGCACGCCATCGTCGGCGACCCGCTGTACGGCGGTTCGTTGAAGCTGCCCAAGGGCGCTACCGATGAGCTGGTCGCGAAGCTGCGCGGCTTCAAGCGCCAGGCCCTGCACGCCGAGACGCTGGAGTTCCAGCACCCGATCACCGGCGAGACCATCAGCAATACCGCACCGGTGCCGGCCGATCTGCAGGCGCTGATCAAAGCGCTGCGTGAGGACTCCAAGGCCTTTGCCGAGCGCGAACGAGGCCGCTGGTAATGGCGCAGGCGGGTCCGTTGTGGCTGGCCGACTGGCCTGCCCCCGCAGGGGTGCAGGCCTTCACCACCACGCGCTACGGCGCCGGCGGCTCGCAGCCCCCGTTTGACAGTTTCAACCTGGGCAACCGGACCGCCGCCGATGGCGACGATCCGGCCCAGGTGCAGCGCAATCGCGATGAACTGCAGCAATTGGCAAAGCTGCCCTCGGCCGCGCACTGGCTGCGCCAGGTGCACAGCAGCGACGTCGTACGCTTCGATGCGCCGCCGCAGGCCCAAGGATTGGAAGCCGAACCGACCGCCGATGCGGCGGTGACCTCGGTGCCAGGGGTGGTGCTGGCCATCCTCACCGCCGACTGCCTGCCGGTGGTGTTCGCCGCCCGTGATGGCAGTGAAGTGGCCGCAGCCCATGCCGGCTGGGGTGGTTTGGCGCGCGGCATGCTGGAAAACACCCTGGCCGCCATGCACACACCCGCTGAGGCGCTGGTAGCGTGGATAGGCCCTGCGGCCGGGCCGGCCCTGTACGAGGTCGGCGTGGACGTGCGCGAGGCCTTCCTGGCGCATTCCAGCGCCGCTGAGCAGCATTTCGTCGCTACCCGGCCCGGTCACTGGAAGGTGGATCTGCCCGGGCTGGCCCGGCAGCGGCTGATGGCAGCTGGCATGCAGTCTGCGGCCATTCACGGCGGCGAGCTGTGCACCATGGCCGATCCGCAGCGCTGGTTCTCGCACCGGCGTGATCGCCGCAGCGGGCGCATCGCCACGCTGGTGTGGATGGCGCCGTGAACACGCCGCTGTTCGCGCAGGTGCTCGGCCCTGCGTTCGAGCAGCTGCCGCCACAGGTACGGGCCCTGCATTCCATTCCCGCGCATCAGCGTTGGAGCGGGCAGGGCGAGGTGCTGCGCGGCAGTCATTGGCTGGTTGGCCCCTGCGCCTGGCTGGCGCGCTTGCCGCCGACCTCGGCGGTACCGGTGACGGTGGAGTTCGTGATCGACGCCGGCGGGGAGCGTTGGAACCGGCAGTTTGGCCCTGCGCGCATGGCCTCGCGGCTATGGCAGCGCGAGGGCCGCCTGTTCGAGCAACTGGGCGCGCTGCGTTTCCGCTTTGGTCTGCGCGAAGAGGGCGGTCAGATTCTGTGGCGGGCCGAGCGCGCCTGGGCGTTCGGGGTGTTGCCGCTGCCGGCACGCTGGTTTGCGCAGGTGCACTGCCGGGAGCGCGAGCATGGCGGGCGTTATGAATTTCTGGTGGACGTGTCGATGCCGTTGATCGGGCGGCTTATCCGTTACGAAGGCTGGCTGCTGCCGGAGCCGTCGCATGGCTGAGCCGGCGGTGATCGTGTTTGATGGCGTCTGCGCACTGTGCAGCCGCTGGGTACATTTCCTGCTGCGCTTTGATCGCCAAGGGCGCTACCGGTTTGCGGCGATGCAGGGCGGGCAGGGGCGCGCGCTGTTGGCTGCGCATGGGCTGGACCCGGATGACCCGCTGTCGTTTCTGTTGGTTGCCGAGGGTGTGGCCTATACCGACACGGATGCGATCCTGCGGGTGGTGACCGGGTTGGGCGGGGTATGGCGCTTGGCTGGGCTTGCGCGGGTGTTGCCGGCGGCGCTGCGGGACCCTGCATACCGCTGGTTGGCGCGGAACCGGTACCGCTGGTTTGGGCGGCATGACAGCTGTTTTCTGCCGACGGCGGAGCAGCGCGGGCGGTTTTTGGACTGAGTGCTTTGGTTTGGGGTTTGCTTGGGGTTTGCTTGGGGTTTGCTTGTTAGAAGCCTCCCCTCACCCCAACCCCTCTCCCGTAAACGGGAGAGGGGCTCGAATTGCTCGCGCTCGTAGTGCACTAGCCCCTCTCCCGCCTGCGGGAGAGGGGTTGGGGTGAGGGCAAGCTCTTGCCTTTGCTCCAGGCCTAAGCCCCCTCCAACGCCAACAGATAATCCCGCCGCCAGCGATGGATATCGTGTGCACGCAGGTGCTCCATCATCACCTGCCAACGCTCGATGCGTTCCGCGCGCGGCATGTTGGCCGCCGTTGCGATCGCATCGGCCACGCCATCCAGGTCATGCGGATTGACCAGCAGCGCCTGCTTCAATTCGTCGGCCGCGCCGGCCAGCAGCGACAACACCAACATGCCCGGGTTCTCCGGATCCTGCGCGGCAATGTATTCCTTGGCCACCAGGTTCATGCCGTCGCGCAGCGGTGTCACCAGCCCCACTGCTGCCTGCCGGTAGAACCCGGTCAGCGTGCTGTGCGCATAGTTCTGGTTGACGTAACGCAGCGGTGTCCAATCCGCCTCCGCATGGCCGCCGTTGATATGCCCGGCCAGTCGTTCCAGTTCGCCGCGCAGCTTGCGGTACTCGTTGACACTGCCACGCGATACCGGCGCGATCTGCAGGAAGGTCATCTCGCCTTTTTCGCGCGGATACCGCTGCAGGTAGCGCTCGAAACCATGGAAGCGCTCGGGCAGCCCCTTGGAATAATCCAGGCGGTCCACGCCGATGGCCAGCTTGCGGTGCTGCAGGCTTTGCCGCAGGTCACGCACGGCCTTGTTGCTTGCCGCGCTGCGGGCCTGGCGGGCGATGTGTTCGGTATCGATGCCGATCGGGAAGGCGGAGGTACGCACGCGGCGGCCATCCGGTGTGCGGATCCAGTCGCCGTCTATGAGTTGACCGCCCCCAAACAAGCGCACGTAGGACTGGAAGCGGTCCACATCGCGCCGGGTCTGGAAGCCCAGCAGATCGTAGGAATACAGCGCTGAGAACAATGCACGGTGGTCGGGCAATGCCTGCATCAGGTCAGCCGAAGGCACCGGCACGTGCAGGAAGAAACCAATCCGGCAGCCGACGCCGCGTTCGCGCAACAAGGCCGCCAGCGGGATCAGGTGATAGTCATGGATCCAGACAGTGTCGTCGTCGCGCAGCAACGGTGCCAGCGTGTCGGCGAACAGGCTGTTGACCTTCCAATAGCCCTCGCGCTTGCGCCGGTCGTAGTCGACCAGGTCCAGGCGGAAATGCAGCAGCGGCCACAGTGCACGGTTGGCGAAACCGTTGTAGTAGTTGTCCAGGTCGGTCTTGGACAGGTCCATGGTCAGGTATCGGATGGGCCCGTCCTGCGCTTCGTGCAGCGCGCCACTGTCGCCGCTGACGCTGCGCCCGCTCCAGCCGAACCACAGCCCGCCGCGCTCGCTCAGCGCTGCCAGCAAGCCGGTTGCCAACCCGCCGGCGCGGGTTTCGCCGGGCAATGCAACGCGGTTGGACACCACAACCAATCGGCTCACGATGCCTCCTGCCAGCTGCGCGACAGGCGCATCGCGGCAATCACCAGCCCCACATGCGAGTAGGTCTGCGGGAAGTTGCCCCAGGCTTGCCCGTCGAAGGTCAGGTCCTCGGACAACAGGCCCAGATGGTTGCGCTGCTGGAGCAGGATTTCGAACATCTCGCGCGCTTCATCCATGCGCCCGATCGCGGCCAATGCATCGATGTACCAGAAGGTGCATATGGTGAAACTGGTCTCCGGTGTGCCGAAGTCATCCGGGGCGACATAGCGGTACAGCGCATTGCCGTGTTTCAGGTCGCGGCCGATGGCCTCGACCGTGGCGATGAAGCGCGCATCGTTGGCGTCGATCAGGCCGATATCGGCCAGCAGCAACAACGAGGCATCGAGCCGGTGCCCGCCGAAGGTGTCGGTGAAGTGGCCGAGTTTTTCGCTCCAGGATTCGTGCATGATCCGCGCGTGGATCTGGTTGGCGCGCTCGCGCCAGTAGATGGCCCGGCCATCGAGTTTCAAACGGGTTGCGATCTTGGACAGCCGATCGCAGGCAGCCCAGCACATCGCACTGGTATAGGTGTGCACCTCCGTGCGGCCACGGAACTCCCACAGCCCGGCATCGGGTACGTCATGCAGGGCGAAAGCCTGTTCGCCCAGCGGTTCCAGCCGCGCGAAGGTATGCGCGTCGCCCGGGTCCTGCAGGCGCTGGTCGAAGAACAGCTGGGTGGAGGCCAGCACCACGCTGCCATAGACATCGTGCTGGCGCTGCACCCAGGCCAGGTTGCCGCGCCGCACCGGGCCCATGCCACGGTAGCCGGACAGGGTGGCGACTTCGTCCTCATCCAGCTTGGCCTCGAAACCAATGCCGTACAGCGGTTGCAGGCTGCCATCGTGGGTGGCCAGGTTGAAGATGTAGCCCAGGAACTGCTCCATCGTGCGGGTAGCTCCGAGCCGGTTGAGCGCGCGCACCACGAAGGCGGCATCGCGCAGCCAGCAATAGCGGTAGTCCCAGTTGCGGCTGCTGCCCGGCGCCTCCGGAATGGAGGTGGTCATTGCCGCGATGATGGCGCCGCTGTCTTCGTACTGGCACAGCTTCAGGGTGATGGCGCTGCGGATCACCGCGTCCTGCCACTCCAGCGGTACCGACAGATAGCGCACCCATTCGCGCCAGTAGTCGCGGGTGCGCTGCATGGCTTCCTGCACATAGCCATTGAGCGAACGGTTGAGCGATTCGTCCACGCCCAGCACCAGATGCACGCGATGATTCAGCACGAAGGGCAGGGCGTCGCGGACAAAGCGCACCGGTACGTCGGTGGTCAGGCGCAGGACCAGATCCGGCAACAGCCAACGAATGTGGTTGCTGCCCCAGGTGGTTTCCGGTTGCCGCGCACCCCATTCGGCCAGTGGTCGTGCGCGCACCACGATGCGTGGATTGCCCGATAGCGGCGTGACCTGGCGGATCAGGCTGACCGGCCGATAGAAACGCCCGTTCTGGCGCCAACGCGGGGCGAAATCGATGATCTCCACTGCACCGCCATGCGTGTCACGCAGCACCGTACGCAGGATGGCGGTATTGGTCAGGTAGGACTGTTCGCTGTCGAGGAAATCCTCCAGCTCGATGCCGAAGTCCCCTCCGGGTTGCTGGTTGGGGTTGAGCAGGGCACAGAAGGCCGGGTCGCCATCGAAGCTGGGCAGGCAGCTCCAGACCACACGTGCCTGTTTGTCGATAAGTGCACCAAAACTGCCGTTGCCAACTACGCCAAGGTCGAGGGTGGCGTCTTGCATTGCGTTCTCCTTTTGCGCGAACGCCACTGGCGCCGCTGCGTCCTCCGGATGGGTCAGGTAATGGCTGCACGCAGCCAAGCATGTACGGCGCTGATGTCGCGCAGGGCGCAGCGGGCCTGGCTGCTCTCGCGCTGGCCCACCAGCACGCCGATGCCGCCGAGTTGCTGGGCGGCAGCAAAACCGTGCTCATCGGTGAGGTCGTCGCCGACGAACAGTGGGCGACGGCCCTTGAATGGCTCGTGCTGCATAAAGGCTTGCAGGGCGCGGCCCTTGTCGTGGCCGCTGCCGACAAATTCGATGACATGATTTCCTGGTTGCAGGCGTACGCCGGAAAGCTGCGGCAACTGAGCCTGGGCAAATGCGATGACGGCATCGCCGGCTTGCGGTGCATTGCGCCAGTGCAGGGCCAGCGCCTGATCCTTGTTTTCGATCAACACGCCAGGGTGCGCACGCGCTAAGTGCATCGCGCGCTGATGCAGTGCATGCAGCCATGCGGCGGTGTCGGATTCGGCAGGCTGCGCATCGGCTGTGGCCAGCAGCTGCGCACCGTGCAAGCCCGCCATGGGCAGGCGCAACGGTGCAAACATGGTCTGCAGTTGGCTGACAGGGCGGCCGCTGAGCAGCGCCAACGCACCATCAAGATGCTGCTGCACGCTGGCCAGCAGCGTGCGCAGGGACGAATCGGGCGCTACCTTTTCCGGGTGATCGGCAAAGGCGAGCAGCGTGCCATCAACGTCGAGGAACAGTGCGTCGTCAGCTGTCAGCGCCGGAGGTGGCGGTCGCTGTAGGTCATCAAGCATGCGGCCACTATGCCGCAGGGGTTGTTAGAGGAAGGTCATTTGGGGTGAAGCGTTTGGGTGCAGGTGCTTTTGGGTTTACTTGCTTCAGAGCTGCCCTCACCCCAACCCCCGCTCCGCGCCCCGGCCCTTGCGCTGGCGCAAGGGCGCTCGAGCGAGCGCGAACCGATGGCTCGCAAGCGCTCCCTCTCCCCCCGCAACGGGAGAGGGGCTAGTGCACTACGAGCGCAAGCAATGTGAGCCCCTCTCCCGTTTACGGGAGAGGGGTTGGGGTGAGGGCGCTCTGAAAGCAAGCAAACCCACCCACGCGAACATCACTTGCTAACCGAGAACTCAATCCGGCGGTTCTGCGCACGACCTTCGTCGGTGTCATTGCTGGCACGCGGCTTTTCCTGGCCATAGCCCTTGCCGGTGAGCACATCCGCAGCAACCCCCAGTTCCGAAAGCTTGGCGACCACAGCATCAGCGCGCTGCTGGCTCAAGGTCACGTTGGCAGCGGCATCGCCGGTATTGTCGGTATGCCCGCCCACTTCGATCTTTGTTCCTGCAGGTGCCTGCTTGATCGCGTTGGCGGCGCTGGTCAGTGTTTCCATGCTGTCGCGGGTGATGGTGGCCGAGCCTGTGTCGAAGTAGATGTTCATCAGGTTCAGTGCCTTGACCAGGTCATCGCCGCTGAAGCCGGCCTTGAGTCCTGACAATGCCGCTGCCGCGCGATCCCACAGGCCGCTGATTTCAAAACCACCAAAGAGGCTGCGCAGTTTGTCGCTGACGCTGAAACGATCCGCTTCGGACATGCCGCTGGTGTCGACGCTGAGCTTGTCGCCATCGAAGCCGAACTTCAGGCCCTTGGCCTTCAACTCCGGCAGCGCGGCGATCAGCTTGTCCATCCAGCCCGCCGGCAGGGTTGCTGCATCAACATTGATGTTGCCGGACAGATTGCCTTCGCCGAAGTTGGCTTTCAGCGCATCCCACAAACGGGTCTTGTCGGCCTCGGTGGCGACCTGGCCACTGACAGTGACCTTGCCGTCCACGTTCTCGAAGCCGAAGCGCGGATTGGCCTGGGCTACCGGTGCTGCCGGTTGCATGGTGGTAGCCGGTTGCATTGGCGCCGGCGCGACCGCTTCTTCCTTCTTGCAGCTGCGGAACAGCAGGAATGCGGCAAGCAGCAGGATCAGCGGGATCAGCCATTTCCAGAAACCGCCCGAGGCCTTGGCCGGCACCGTGCTGCCGCCGCTGTATCCGGCGGTGGGGGTGGTGGTGCCGAACCAACGTTCGTAATCGGCAGGGCGGGTGGTGGGGATGCGGCCGCCAGGCGTCAGTTGCCCGATGATCTTGGGCAGCAGCCACGCGCCCGCCATATTGACCGCTGCTGCGGGTATGCCGAGTTTGCTGGCAATACCGCCGGCGAGGTTCTGGCCGAAGCCGGCACTGAATTGATCCGGTTGCAGGACATTGTCACCGGGCGTGCTGCCTATCCATGAAGAGAACAGGTTGTCGAGTCCGGCATCGGCAAAACGTTTTTGCAGGCCGGCGAAGCCGCCGGTGGCAGGGTCGAAAATGACATCGACAAGCTGACGCACCAGGCGCCCAGCATTGTCGCCGAGATGAAAGCGGGTGGCCGCTTCGCGAATCAACGACTCGAACATATACGCCTCCGCAAGGGATGAACCGGGCTGGAATGAGCCGGCAGGCGTAAGGAGCGCCTTGCGCTGTTAAAGCTGGATGAATTCGGGTTTTTGGGGTCCTTTAGCTAGAAGCTTGCCCTCACCCCAACCCCCGCTCCGCGCCCCGGCCCTTGCGCTGACGCAAGGTCGTTCAAGGAGCAGCGAACCTGTGGTTCGCAAACTGCTCCTTTCACCCCGCAAGCGGGAGAGGGGCTCGCATCGCTTGCGCTCGTAGTGAATTAGCCCCTCTCCCGCTTGCGGGAGAGGGGTTGGGGTGAGGGGAGGCTTTAAGCAAGCAATCCTCCCGAAAAACGCCCCGAAAATCAGAACGTAAACCGCACCCGCCCATACCAGTACGCGCCATTGCTGCCAATCGGCGACAGCACGTCGTAGGGCAGGTTGCCGAAGTAGTAGATGTCCTCGTTCGATTTGTCCGGGTAGTTGTCGGTCAGGTTCTGGCCTCCGACGGCAACACTCCACTGCGGGGTGATGTGGTATTCGACTTCCGCATCCAGCTGCCATTCGGCCTGGTAGGTCTGGGTGGGCACATAGCCGTCACCGAAATCGAACACGCGCTTGGCGCTGCCGTGGCGGCTGAGCCGGCTGCTCAATGACCAGCTGTCATTGGCCCAGCTGGCGGCGAACTGCGCGCGGGTGCGCGGTGCCGCATCGGTCAGCGTATTGCTTTCTTCCACGCCGAACAGCACGTAGTCCGGGTCCAATGCCAGCAGCTGCGCCGGGGTTGTCAGCACATTCTTCAGCTCGGTCTTGGCATAGCTCCAGGTGCCGGTCAGCAGCAGTTCGCCATCGCCCAGCGACTGCCGCCAGTTGCCGACAAACTCGGCGCCACGGGTGCGGGTGTCGGCGGCGTTGACGAAGTAGTGCGCGCTCTGCAAACCGCTGACGCCGAACTGCTGCTGCACGAAGTCGGTCAGCGCGTCGCCGGTGATGCTCTCCGACAAGGCGATGCGGTCATCGATATCGATCTGGAACAGGTCCAGCGACAGGTCGAAATGGCTGCCGATCTGGCTGGTGAAGCCCAGGCTGTAGTTGATCGACTTTTCCGGCTTCAGGTCGGTTGCGCCGAGGGCACGCGCGATTGGATTGTTGACCGACAACAGGCGGCCCTGCACCAGCTGGCCGCCAGCGGTGTAACCGGTCGAGGTGGATTCGTAACCGATCTGGCTCAGCGATGGTGCGTGGAAGTTGTTGGAGATCGAGCCGCGCAGTGCGAATGCCGGGGCGAATGCGTAGCGCGCGCCGATCTTGCCGGTCAGCTCGCCGCCGAAATCTTCGTAGTGCTCGTAGCGAGCGGCGATATCGGTGGAGAATTTCTCGCCGAAAGTCGAAGACAGGCTGGTGTAGGCGCTGATCACATCGCGCGACAGATCGGCTTCGTCCCGCGGGGTCAAACCACCGCCGGCCTGCGAGCCGGTCGGGCGGTCGGTATAGGGGCCGGCGGCGTAGCTGGCCGGGTCGCCGGCGCCGGTTTCGTAGCGCTCGTGGCGGCCTTCAATGCCGAAACCCAGGCTGTGGCTGTCGTTGGCGCGCACGAAGATGCGGCCGACGTCGAGATTGGCCACGGTCTGGGCGAAGCTGAAATCACCGGTCTTGAAGCGGGTAGGGCTGGCCGGGCCCAGCGAGGCATTGAGCGAGTCGCGCAGGCGGTAAGTGAACTCATTGCGGCCGTGGTCGAGGCTGGCGTCGTAGTTCCATTCGCCCCATTGCCCGCGCGCGCCGCCAACCAACTGCACGTCCAGGTTTTCACCCTCGGAAATGGGCCGGTAACCGTTCGGATACAACTCCTTCCAGTTGGCCTCGCCATCGGGGTAGCGGAAATAGTTGGCGCCTTCGGTATCGCGCTGGTTGTAGGTGCCGAAGGCATAGGCCTTGGACGTCGCGCCGAACGGAAGCTCGGCGTTGAACCAGGCATTGAGGTCCTTGCTGGCGCCATCGCCCAGCGAGTAATTGCGCTTGCCGGCCAAGGCCAGATTGTCGGCGGTCTGCGCCTCCCACGGCGGGATCTGGTCGAAGCCGGCGCGGTTGGTGGCCTCGCGGTTCTTCAGTTCCAGGCCGACGCGCAGGAAACCACCGTCATCGGTCAGCGCGGTGCCAACCTTGGCGCTGAAGTAGCTGGTCTGGCCATCGGTGAGGGTGCGGTCGATCGGCTTGAGGTCGGTGTGGTGTGCGCCAAAGCTGGCCTCTATGGCGCCGCCTTCCGGCGCGTCGTCGAGGATCACGTTGATCACGCCAGCTACCGCGTCGGAGCCATACAGCGCACCGGCGCCGTCACGCAGCACTTCGATGCGCTTGATCGCGCTGACCGGGATGGCATTGAAGTCGACCGGCGTGGTGCCCTTGCCGATCTTGCTGTCGGTATTGACCAGCGCGCTGTTGTGACGGCGCTTGCCGTTGATCAGCACCAGCACCTGGTCCGGCGACAGGCCGCGCAGCTGCGCGGCGCGCACGTGGTCGGCGCCACCGGAGTTGGACTGGCGCGGGAAGTTGAACGAGGGCAGCAAGGCCTGCAGCGCGCTGCCCAGCTCACCGTTGACCACGCCGGCCTTGCGGATGTCCTCGGCGCTGAGCACGTCCACCGGTGCGGTGGATTCCAGCACGGTGCGGTCGACGGCGCGGGTACCGGTGACGATCACCGTGTCCAGGTTGGTCGCCTGCGGGGCGTCCTGGGCAAAGGCGGGGGAAGACAGCGCCAGCGCGATGGCCAGGCCGAGCGGGGCCGAGGTGGGGCGGGACATGGAAGCTCCGGAACAGATAGGGGGGGAGGAAGTTGCACTTACATCCATCCGGATGAAGCGATATATTATCTTCGCGTTAACACCGCTGCCGGCGCAAGTCCTGCTGGCAATCGGCTGATAACCAAACGCGATATCCCCTGCGGTGCCTTGGATGCCACCGTGTCGTCTCTGCCCGGAGGTTTTCCATGAAGTTGCACGCTGTCCTGTTGCCCCTGCTGTTGGCTGTTGCCGGCAGCGCCCACGCCGCCCCGCCTGCCGCCGAGCCGGCGCCCAGTGCGCAGCTGCACGGCGACGCCGCGCGCCCGTCTGAAGCCGGTGGCTGGGTGCGCAGCGAGCTGTATTTCGGGGTGGGCGAGGAGAGCGGTCCGTCGGCACGTGAGCAGACCGAGGTGATCAGCGAGACGCAGTGGCGCGCCTTCCTCGACAAGGAAGTGACCCCGCGCTTTCCCGATGGCCTGACCGTGTTCGACGCCTATGGCCAGTGGCTGTTCCGTGGCGCGCCCGAGCCGAACCGGCTGCGCACCAAGGTGCTGGTGATCCTGCATGAGGACAGCCCGCAGCGCCGCAACGACATCGAAGCCATCCGCCTGGCCTGGAAGCAGGCCACCAAACACCAGTCGGTGCTGTGGTCGCGGCAGCCGGTGGAGGTATCGTTCTGAGCAGCGCGGGATCGGCTAGCCTGCGGGCAGCCTCCGAATGCAGATGACTGCCCCGATGATGCAGATGAAACCAAGGTCCCGCCTGCGAAGTGCCGCTCATGGCTTGCTGATGCTCGGTTTGGCGCTGTCGGCAGCGCCGCTATGGGCGGCCGATGACAGCCAGATAAGCTTCGAGGTCGCCCCTGGCGTGACCGCGGATGCGCGGTTGCTGGGCGATGGCAACATAGAGGTAAGCAGCAGTCGCGCGAAATCCCGCCAGGTGCTGCCTGCGTCCACCGATGAAGAAGGCGCCGGCACGCGCCTGGGTCATGCCGACTACAACTTTGACGGCTACCAGGATCTGGATACCAGCGCGACGCTGGGTCAGGTCAACGAATTGGTCACGGTGTATCTGTACGAACCTGCCAGTGGCCAGTTTCGCGCACTGGCAGCACCTGGCGGTTCGGAGATCAGTTGCGATGGTTTATGGTCGCTAACCCCCGACCCTGCCACACGCACGCTCAGCAGCAGTTGCCGAAGCGGGCCGATGTGGTACACCGACATCTACCGCTACCAGGGCAGTCAGCTCTACCTGTATCGCTCCATGCGCAATGCCTTCATCGACACGGAAGCTCTGGCGCAGGTGTTGGCGCTGGGAGCGGTGGATGATGCTGAGATACTGACGGTGTGGAGTGCATGGGATGCGGCAGGCAAGCGGCTCGAAACCGCTATCTGGAATGCATTCGATCCACCCACGAGCAACGCACCGCTGCAAGGGCGCAGCGCATCGGTAGTGCCGGACAAGCTACCGCTGTACAGCAAGGCCGGCGACACCTCGACCAAGCGTTACCTGCTCAAGGGCGACCGCGTCGAGCTGCTGGACGAAGCCGACGGCTGGCTGCAGCTGCGCTACCGCAATCCCCGCCGTGGCCCGGTGCTGGGCTGGGTGAAGCTGCCAACAAGCGAATGATCTGTTCCAACTGAAAGTTCTGTACCAGCGTTACCATCGCTCCGCTTTCCTGACGATATCCCCCATGAATTCTTCCGCTTCACCCTCACAACCGCGCTGGTTCGTTGCCGGCGATCTCAATGGCTTCTTCGGTCTGGTGGTCGACAACCTGTCGATCCTGGGCTTCATCGCGATGGCCTTGATCGGCATCTTCCAGTTCCCGGCCGAGGTGGTGTTTGGGCGCATGTTCCCCGGTACCGCTTTTGGCGTGCTGATCGGCAACCTGATGTATACGGTGATGGCGCGGCGCTTGGCCGCACGTACCGGCCGCGATGATGTCACCGCGATGCCGCTGGGCCTGGATGCACCGACCAGCATCGGCATGGCGCTGCTGGTATTGGGCCCGGCCTTCGTCGGCTTCAAGCAGCTGGGCATGGACCCGCAGGCAGCGGCGATGGCCACCTGGAAGCTGGGTATGGCCTCGCTGGTGGTGATGGGCCTGCTCAAGCTGGTGCTGTCCTTCGTCGGCGATGCGGTCACCCGCCACGTGCCACGTGCGGCGCTGCTGGGTTCCATCGGCGGCGCGGCGCTGACTCTGCTGGGCTTCCTGCCGCTGATCGAAAGCATGCGCCAGCCCCTGGTCGGTCTGGTCACGCTGGGCGTGCTGCTGTACGTACTGGTCGCACGCGGCGTGGTGCCGCTGCGCTTGCCGGGCGTGCTGTTCGCGCTGCTGGTGGGCGTGGCGCTGTATTACGGATTGGGCGCAGCAGGCGCCTTGACCGGCTTCCAATGGCCACCGACGATTTCCTTCGCGGTGGCGCTGCCGCTGCCATCGCTGGGCTTTGTGCAGGGGCTGCCGCTGACGGTGCCGTATCTGTCGTTGCTGCTGCCGTTCGGCCTGCTGATGATCGTCGGCGGCATCAACGTGGCGGAAAGCGCGCGCGCTGCTGGTGACGACTACCGCACCCGCGACATCTTGCTGGTCGAGGCCATCGCCACGCTGGTGGCTGGCGTCTGCGGCGGCGTTGCACAGACCACGCCGTATATCGGCCAGCCGGCTTACAAGCGGCTGGGTGCACGCACCGGTTACACGCTGCTGACCGGCCTGTTCATCGGCATCGGCGGCATGCTTGGCGTGGTTGCCGGGCTGGTGCAGTGGCTGCCGGTGGCAGTGCTGGCGCCTATCATCGTCTTTGTCGGCCTGGACATCACCGTGCAGGCCTTCCAACAGACCAAACGCGAGCACGCCATTGCGGTGGCACTGGCCTTCCTGCCGGCCATTGCCTACCTGATCAACATCAAGTTCGGCACCTGGGTGGCGCCGGACGCAGCGGCGGCACTGTACGCCGCTGTCGACGGCCATGGCCTGTCGGATGTGGCCACGCTGCAACTGCTGGGCAATGGTTTCATCATCACCGCGATGTTGTGGGCTGCGGCCTTGGTGGCCTTGATCGAGCGCCGCCCCGGTGTGGCGGTGGGTCTGCTGTTCGTGGCTGCGGTGCTGAGCGTGTTTGGCGTGATCCACTCCACCGATCCGCGTGGCGGTATCTACCTGCCATGGCAGCTGGAAGGCCTGCGCCAGGCCATCACCCTGCAGGTGACGGCTGCCTATGCGGTGCTGGCGGTGGTGATCGGCCTGATGTCGCTGCAGAAACAACGTTGATGCACCGGGCCCTGCTGTAGCGGGCCCGGCTTTAGCGAGCTTGAACTGGCAGGGGAACCTGCCGGGATTGCCGGGGTCACACCATCACATGCAATAAAGGTGCAAGTGATGCAGAAGCGCAAAGCAGTGTGGCCCTGGGTGGTAGTTGGTGTCGTCGCGGTTGGCGGCGCGGGTTGGTGGTTGTTCGGAGATGAGGTGGCGCAGCTGCGTCAGTCCACGCCGGCAGCAGCAGCGCGGGCAGACGCCGTCCCGGCGCCGGCCATCCAGCCGCCAGCGGTGGCCGAGCAGGCCGCCGCGGCGAAGTATCCGCTGGCCGCGGCCGCCGATCCGGCCTTGCCGGCGTTGGCCGACAGCGACGAGGCCAGCTGGCAGGCCTTGAGCGGATTGTTCCCCGCACAAACCCTGGCGCTGCTGCTGCGTGAGCATCTGATCCAGCGCGCGGTGGTGCACGTGGACAACCTCACCCAGCCCAGCTTGCCGGGTTCGGCGATGGCGCTGCGGCCACTGCCGGGCACGCTGCTGGTGGAGCAGGGCAGTGCCGGCGGCGAGCAGCTTGCCGCCGCCAATGCCGCGCGCTATGCCCCATTCGTGGATGCGTTTACGCATGCCGATGCGGGCGCCGTCGCGGCGGCCTACACCCGTTTCTATCCGTTGCTGCAGCAGGCGTATCGCGACATCGGCCATCCCGACGGCCATTTCAACGACAGATTGGTGGCGGTGATCGACCACCTGCTGCAGACCCCCGAGCCGGCCCGGCCGCTGGCGTTGGAGCCGGATGGCAAGGGCCGTTATCGCTTCGTCGACCCGGCCCTGCAATCGCTGTCGGTCGGGCAGAAGGCCCTGCTGCGCATGGACGCGGCGCAGCAGCAGGCGGTAAAGCAGCAGCTGCGGGCATTGCGGGCTGCCATCACCCACGGCTGAGAACAGCGGTCGCTTGCGTTGGATCAAGGACGCGGGCACGGCGGCTGGCGATATTGGCCCTGGATTGCGATTGCAGCTGAACAAGTAAGCCTTTTACCCTTGAATCACACCGTTGCAACCGCATCTGAATCAGTATCGCCAGCGATGCTGGCCTCCCAACTTTGAGGAAGAAGACCCATGCGGATGGATAAGCTCACCTCCAATTTCCAGAAAGCCTTGGCAGATGCCCAGTCGCTGGCGGTTGGCCGTGATAACAACATCATCGAGCCGGTGCATGTGCTCAGCGCGCTGCTCGATCAGCCCGGTGGCAGCAGCCGGCCCTTGCTGGCCCAGGCCGGCGTCAACGTGCCGGTGCTGCGCGAGCGGTTGACCGAAGCGCTGGATGCGTTGCCCAAGGTGTCCGGCCAGGCCGGTAGCCTGTCGCTGGGCAACGATCTCAATCGCCTGCTCAACAACACCGACAAGCTGGCCCAGCAGCACAACGACCAGTTCATCGCCAGCGAGTGGTTCCTGCTGGCGGCGGTGGACGATGCCGGCCCGGCCGGCATGGCCCTGCGCGCTGCCGGTGCCGATAAAACCAAAATGAAGGCCGCCATCGACAAGCTGCGCGGCGGAGAAAGCGTGCAAAGCGAAAACGCCGAAGAGCAGCGCCAGGCGCTGGAAAAGTACACCATCGACCTGACCGCGCGTGCCGAAAGCGGCAAGCTCGACCCGGTGATTGGCCGCGACGAGGAAATCCGCCGCACCATCCAGGTACTGCAGCGCCGTACCAAGAACAATCCGGTGCTGATCGGTGAACCCGGCGTGGGCAAGACCGCGATTGTCGAAGGCCTGGCCCAGCGCATCATCAACGACGAAGTGCCCGAGGGCCTGCGCGGCAAGCGCGTGCTCTCGCTGGACATGGGCGCGTTGATTGCTGGTGCCAAGTTCCGCGGCGAGTTCGAAGAGCGGCTGAAGGCCGTGCTCAATGACCTGTCCAAGAACGAAGGCCAGATCATCCTGTTCATCGACGAACTGCACACCATGGTCGGCGCCGGCAAGGGCGAAGGCGCGATGGATGCGGGCAATATGCTCAAGCCTGCGCTTGCGCGTGGCGAGCTGCATTGCATCGGCGCCACCACGCTGGACGAATACCGCCAGTACATCGAGAAGGACGCCGCGCTGGAGCGCCGCTTCCAGAAGGTGTTTGTTGGTGAGCCGACGGTCGAGGACACCATCGCCATCCTGCGTGGCCTGAAGGAACGCTACGCAGTGCACCACGGCGTGGAGATCACCGACCCGGCCGTGGTTGCCGCAGCGACGCTATCGAACCGCTACATCACTGATCGCCAGTTGCCGGACAAGGCCATCGACCTGATGGACGAGGCCGCCTCGCGCATCCGCATGGAGATCGACTCCAAGCCGGAAGAGCTTGATCGTCTGGAACGTCGTCTGATCCAGCTCAAGATCCAGCGCGAAATGCTGAAGAAGGAGAAGGACGACGCCTCGCGCAAGCGCCTGGCCGATCTGGAAGCCGACATCGACACGCTGGAGCGTGAGTTCTCCGACCTCAACGAAATATGGAAATCGGAAAAGGCTGCGCTGCAGGGCGCGACCAAGATCAAGGAGCAGGTCGAGAAGGCCAAGCTGGATCTGGAAGCCGCACAGCGTCGCCAGGATTTCGCCAAGATGAGCGAGATCCAGTACGGCCTGTTGCCGAATCTTGAGAAGCAGCTGGCTGCCGCGCAGGAAGTGGACCGCAAGGACTTCCGGCTGGTGCAGGACAAGGTGACCGACGAGGAAATCGCCGAGGTCGTCTCGCGCTGGACTGGTATCCCGGTCAGCAAGATGCTTGAAGGCGAGCGCGACAAGCTGCTGCGCATGGAAGACATGCTGCACAACCGCGTGGTTGGGCAGGAGGAAGCGATCCGCGTGGTCTCCGATGCGGTGCGGCGTTCGCGCGCTGGCCTGTCGGACCCGAATCGCCCGAGTGGCTCGTTCCTGTTCCTCGGCCCGACCGGCGTGGGCAAGACCGAGCTGACCAAGGCGCTGGCCGACTTCCTGTTCGACTCGCCCGACGCGATGGTGCGCATCGACATGAGTGAGTTCATGGAGAAGCACAGCGTGTCGCGCCTGATCGGTGCGCCCCCGGGCTACGTGGGCTACGAAGAAGGTGGCTATTTGACCGAGGCGGTGCGTCGCCGCCCGTACAGCGTGATCCTGCTGGACGAAGTGGAGAAGGCGCATCCGGATGTGTTCAACATCCTGCTGCAGGTGCTGGACGATGGTCGTCTGACCGACGGCCAAGGCCGCACCGTGGACTTCCGCAACACCGTCATCGTGATGACCTCGAACCTGGGCTCGCACCAGATCCAGGACATGAGCGGCGACGACAGCCCGGAAGCCTATACGCAGATGAAGGCGGCGGTGATGGGCGTGGTGCAGGCGCACTTCCGTCCTGAGTTCATCAACCGCCTGGACGACATCGTCGTGTTCCACCCGCTGGACAAGCAGCAGATCAAGCAGATCGCACGCATCCAGATGCGTGGTCTGGAGAAGCGGCTTGGCGAGCGTGGCCTGCGCCTGGATGTATCGGATTCGGCGTTCGACCTGCTCAGCAATGTCGGCTTCGATCCGGTGTATGGCGCGCGTCCGTTGAAGCGTGCAATCCAGGCCCAGCTGGAAAACCCGCTGGCGCAGAAGATCCTGTCCGGCGAGTTCGTCAGCGGCGACACCATCAAGGTGGAAGCCGGTGGTGGCGGGCAGCTGCAGTTTGGCAAGGGCTGAGAGCGTAGTGCCGAGCCATGCTCGGCAGAGGCTCTACCAGCGGAAAGCTGCCCTCACCCCAACCCCTCTCCCGCATGCGGGAGAGGGGCTCGGATCGTGTCGGCGACTAGTGCACTAGCCCCTCTCCCGCTTGCGGGGTGAAAGGAGCAGTTTGCGAACCACAGGTTCGCTGCTCCTTGAACGACCTTGCGTCAGCGCAAGGGCCGGGGCGCGGAGCGGGGTTGGGGTGAGGGGAAGCTTCAAGCTGAAAAAGCATCAGAAGATGCCATCCCCTCACAAGTAACCCCTGCAACCGTCCACCGGCTGCCATCCATCCTCGGCTATCGTCAGCGCTCACTCCTTACCGAGCGCTCCGATGACCAACCCGCAGTGGAAGCCTGAAACCATCGCCGTGCACGGCGGCTATTCGCCCGATCCCACCACCCGCGCGGTTGCGGTGCCGATCTACCAGACCGTTGCCTACGCCTTCGACGACACCCAGCACGGTGCCGATCTGTTCGACCTCAAGGTGCAGGGCAACATCTATACCCGCATCATGAATCCCACCACCGATGTGCTGGAAAAGCGCATCGCTGCGCTGGAAGGCGGCATTGGCGCGCTGGCGCTGGCCTCCGGCCAGGCCGCGATCACCTACGCCATCCAGACCATTGCCGAGGCCGGCGACAACATCCTTGCCTCAAGCGCGCTGTATGGCGGCACCTACAATCTGTTCGCGCATACGCTGCCGCAGTTCGGCATCCAGACCCGCTTTGCCGACTACCGCGATCCGCAGGCATTTGCCGCTTTGATCGACGAGCGCACCAAGGCGGTCTTCGTCGAATCCATCGGCAACCCGCGCGGCAACATCACCGATATTGAAGCGATCGCCAAGATCGCGCATGCGCATGGCGTGCCGGTGATCGTCGACAACACCGTGGCCACGCCTTACCTGCAGCGCTCATTTGATTTTGGCGCCGATATCGTTGTGCATTCGCTGACCAAGTATCTCGGCGGCCATGGCACCAGCCTGGGCGGTGCCATTGTCGATTCCGGTCGTTTCCCGTGGGCCGAGCACAAAGAGCGCTTCCCGCGCCTCAATACGCCGGACGTCAGTTACCACGGCGTGGTCTATACCGAAGCACTTGGCCCGGCGGCCTTCATTGGTCGTGCGCGGGTGGTACCGCTGCGCAACATGGGCGCGGCGATTTCACCGTTCAATGCGTTCCAGATTCTGCAGGGCATCGAGACGCTGGCGCTGCGCATGGATCGCATCAACAGCAATACGCTTGCGGTGGCGCAGTTCCTGCAGAAGCACGCGAAAGTCGCCTGGGTGAACTACGCCGCATTGCCTGACCATCCGGAACACGCGTTGGTGCAGAAGTATCTGCGTGGGCACGGTTCGGGTGTGTTGACCTTTGGTCTGCCGGGTGGTCGCGAAGCTGGTGCGCGCTTCCTGGATGCGCTGCAGTTGTTCACGCGCTTGGTGAACCTGGGTGATGCGAAGTCACTGGCTACGCATCCTGCTTCCACCACGCATCGGCAGTTGGACGAGGCCGAGTTGGAGAAGGCGGGAGTGAGCCTGGACACCGTGCGCCTGTCGGTGGGTATCGAGCATATCGATGACTTGCTGGCGGATCTGGCGCAGGCGTTGGCTGGGGCTTGAGGGTTGGATCAAGAGTTGCAGAAGCAGATCAAGAGCGGGGTCTGCTTGCTAGAAGCTTCCCCTCACCCCAACCCCTCTCCCGTAAAAGGGAGAGGGGCTCGCATCGCTTGCACTCGTTGTGCACTAGCCCCTCTCCCGCGTGCGGGAGAGGGGTTGGGGTGAGGGCAGCTCCTAGCGCATGGAACTCACCAAGCAACCGTAAACCGCTTGCCGATATGCTGCGGGGCTTCCAGCTCATCCACCACCGCCAGCGCCAGATCGGCGGCACTGATCGTGCCCGGGCCGTCGCCGGTGCTCAGGGGGGTATCGCTGCCAACACGGTACTTGCCGGTGCGCTCGGTGGGGCTGCCCGGATGGAAGGCCACCGGCGGGCTCAGCTGGGTCCAGGCCAGCGAAGTCTCATTGCGCAGCTCGGTCAGCGCATCACGCGCAGCACTGGCGCCGGGATAGATCGCTGCCGGGAAGCTGGGTGAATCCACGATCTGGGTGCCGTCCGGCGCATACAGGCTGCCGGCGCCGCCAATCACGATGTAGCGCTTCACACCTGCCGCCTTGGTGCCGGCCACGATCGCGCGGCTGCCGCGCATGAATTCGTTGTACAGATCCGGGTTGGCCCAGCCGGCGTTGTAGGCGCTGATCACCGTGTCGGCACCGGCAACAGCCGCGCGCACCTCATCGGCATTGAGTACATCGGCCTTGACCACCTGCAGCTGCGGGCGGGTTTCCAGCTTGGCCGGGTCACGCACCAGCGCAGTCACGTCGTGGCCACGGGCCAGCAGTTCTTCGAGCAGGGCCTTGCCGACAAAGCCGGTGGCGCCAATCAGGGCAACTTTCATGGGAACGTCCTTGGGGTGGGGAATGAGCCCAGTGTCCGCCGATCGAGGGGCTGGCGGCAGTCGCAAAAAATCACAATCACCTTGAAGCTGTGCTTCACAATGGCCGCACGGAGGTAAGCCATGGACAGCGTCAAACGGATGGCCTTGTTTGCCCAGGTGGTGCAGCACGGCTCCATGAGTGCGGCAGCGCGGGCGATGGGCATGAGTACCTCGGCGGTGAGCCAACAGCTGCGCGCGCTGGAACAGGATGCCGGGGTTGCGCTGCTGCATCGTTCGACCCGGCGGCTGGCGCTGACCGACGTCGGCAGCCGCTATTACGCGGCCTGTGCGCGCTTGCTCGATGCCGCCGGCGAGGCAGAGGCTGAACTGTCGGCCGCCCGGCACGCGCCCAGCGGGGAGCTGCGCCTGTCTGCGCCCCTGGGCATGGCGGCGCATATCGGCCCGGCCCTGGGCGGCTGGCTGCAGGACAACCCGCAACTGCGGCTGCATCTGTTCTTTGACGATGGCTGGACCGACCTGCTGCAGGCGCGCATCGATCTGGCGCTGCGCTTCGGCCAGCTGCCGGACAGTGACTGGATGGCGCAGCGCCTGGGCAGCCTGCAACGCTGGCCGTGCGCTGCGTCGGCATGGCTGCAGCAGCATGATGTGCCCGGCGATCCCTTGCAGGTGCCGGCCGCCGAATGGCTGGGCATGCCGCAGGTGCCGGGCCTGGTCTGGCGCCACCATGACAGCGGCCAGGAACATCTGGTGCCTGCGCATCCGCGTATCGCCAGCCAGAATCAACCGGCGGTGCTGCGCCTGTGCGAGGCGGGATTGGGCGTGGCCGTGCTGACCAGTCTGGATGCCGCCCCGTTGCTGGAGGCGGGCAGTCTGCAGCGGCTGTTGCCGGAGTGGGAAGTGCCGGCGCTGCCGGTGTGGGCGGTCACCCCGCACCGGCAGACCCAGCCGGCCAAGGTGCGCCAGGCCATTGTGTTGCTGCAGGACTATCTGGCGCGCCTGCCCGGTGCTGCGGCTGCGGCTGCGCAAGATCGGAAACGCCAGCGTTGAGCGCGAGCGCTGTAATAACCTCACTTCCCATGGAGATGCCGCAATGAAAGCCAATGTCGCGCAGTTGCCACGCCTGGACCGGGTCATCAGCTGCCTGCAGCAAAGCATCGATGCCGGCGGGTCCTTGCCCGACCTGGATGCGCTGGCCGCCATCGCGCATTACTCGCCGTTCCATTTCCATCGCGTATATCGCGCGCTGACCGGCGAGACCATCGGCCGTACCGTGCAGCGGTTGCGTGTGGTCAAGGCCTTGCAGCGCCTGGCGCACAGTGATGCCAGTGTCACCGAGATCGCCTTGCTGGCCGGTTACGACACGCCGCAGGCACTGGCGCGGGTGCTGCGCGATACCGTCGATGCCAGCGCCAGCGAATTGCGGATGGATCCGCAGCGCATGGCGAACAGTATCGAGCAGCTGTCACGGCCGCTGCCCTTGGCCGAGCAAACAGCGCCGTTGAGCGTGGAAGTCATCACCCTGGAACCGTTCGAAGTGGTGGCGCTGCGGGCGCAGGGGGCCTTCGATGATCTGGACGCGGTGTTCGGCGAGCTGTTTGGCTGGGCGGCCGAGCAGGGGCTGATCGAACAACTGCAGCAGTTGATCGGCATGCCGCAGGGCGATCACCGCGAGCTGCCCACCGAAGAACTGCAGTTCGATTGCGCGCTGGCCTTCAGCGCGGATCTGCCGGCACTGCCGGCATCACTGCAGCGGCAGGTGCTGGGCGGCGGGCGCATGGCGCGGCTGCGTCATGTCGGCAGCTACGCGTTGCTGGAGGATGCTACCGATCAGCTCTTGCGCGACTGGTTGCCCGGCAGCGGCCACGCCTTGCGCGATGCGCCGCTGCACTATCACTTCCTGGACGACCCCGAGGACGTGCCCGAGGCCATCCTGCGTGCCGATATCTACGTGCCGCTGGCCGCCGGCTGAGGCATGCCCGGGCGCAGGCTGCGGTAGGGCGGGGTGGACATGATCATCTCCGCCAGCGAATACGCCAGCTCGCGCTCGGCCATCACGGTGCCATCGGCACCGTGGGCCAGCAGATGCTTCACTTCGGCATCGCTGTGGGCGCGCGCGAGCAGGGTCAGGTTGGGGTTGATGGCGCGCAGTTTGGCCAGCACTTCGCCGGATTCCAGCGGTTGCGGGATGGCCAGCACGGCGATGGTGGCGCGCTCGGGGTGGGCTTCGGCCAGCACCTTGTCCGAGGCGGCGCTGCCGCGTATGCCGGGAATGCCAGCCGCGTGCGCGCGCTCCACGTGTTCGCGGTTGTCGTCGATCACCATCACCGGCACGCCGCGGTCGCGCAATACCTGCGCCAGTTCGCTGCCGACGCGGCCATAGCCGACCACGATGGCGTGGTCCTGCAGGTCCAGCGACGGGCCCGGCGGGATATCCGGCACTTCCGGCACCGGCGCGATTTCCTTGTGGCGTGCCTGCCAACGGTCAAGCAGGCCGAACACTACAGGGTTGAGCATGATCGACACCAGCGCGCCGGCCAGTACCAGCGACTGCCCGGTCGGCGGCAGGATCTTCAGCGCCACGCCCAGCCCGGCAATGATGAAGGCGAACTCGCCGATCTGCGCTAGCGAGGCGGAAATGGTCAGTGCGGTGCTCTTGGAATGGCCGAACGCGCGCACGATGAAGAAGGCCGCAGCCGACTTGCCGAACATGATGATCATCACCGTCGCCAGCACCTGCCAGGGGTGCTCGACGATGATCATGGGGTTGAACAACATGCCCACCGAAACGAAGAACAGCACCGCGAACGCATCGCGCAGCGGCAGCGAATCGTGTGCCGCCTTGTGGCTGAGCTCGGATTCGTTGAGCATCATGCCGGCGAAGAATGCGCCCAGCGCGAACGACACGCCGAACAACTCGGCCGCACCAAACGCCACGCCCAGCGCAATCGCCAGCACGCACAGGGTGAACAGTTCGCGCGAACCGGTGCTGGCAACGCGTTCAAGCACCCACGGAATCACCCGCCGGCCGACCACCAGCATCACCGCCACGAACAGGCCGAGCTGCACGAAAGTCCAACCGATCGAGGCCAGCAGCCCGCTGATCGACAGTTCCTTGCCGGTTGCATCCGGGCCGAACACCTCGGCGATCACCGGCATCATCACCAGCGCCAGCACACAGGCCAGGTCCTCGACGATCAACCAGCCCACCGCGATCTTGCCGCGCGTGGTTTCCAGCAGGCGGCGCTCTTCCATCGCCCGCAGCAGCACCACGGTGGACGCGGTGGCCAGCGAGAAGCCGAAGATCACGCCATGCAATACCGGCCAGCCCATCAGCGTGGCCACGCCCCAGCCGAGCAGGGTGGCTACCAGGATCTGGCCGATGGCACCGGGAATGGCGATGGCCTTGACCGCCATCAGGTCCTTCAACGAGAAGTGCAGGCCGACGCCGAACATCAGCAGCATCACCCCGATCTCGGCCAGCTGGTTGGCCAGCGCCTGGTCGGCGACAAAGCCCGGCGTGAACGGCCCCACGATGACACCAGCCACAAGATAGCCAACCAGCGGTGACAGCCGCAGCTTGTTGGCCAGGGCACCAAGCACGAAGGCCAGGCCCAAACCAATGGCAATCATGTTGATCAGGGCGGTGTCATGGTGCATCAGGGCTCGCTGGGTCGGGTGGGGGAGGCCTCGATTCTAAAGGTGCTACCGGTGTACCAGCGCGGAAATGCCGGAAAAATATGATATTTCTCCGGAACAGTGCGTATCTGCACGCCTGCCCGGTGGCGCCGCAGCGGGTGTGGGAGCGGATCGGCCAGCGTCCGGAAGCAGGCTCAGGCCGCTTCGCCCGCCGCTGAACTGGTTCTCGGTTCCGTCCCCCAGCGTTGCTTGACCTTGTCGTAGTCCAGCGTCTGCCGCCACAGATCAAAATATGTCCCGTGCCGTAGCCCGGGTAAGCGCAGCGCACCCGGGGGCCTTCGCTCGAGGCCTTTGGTAGCGTTGAGCCATGCTGGGTTGGGGGCTATCGGGAAAGCCTCTGCCGAGCATGGCTCGGCACTACATGTTGGTGGTTTCGCCGGACAGCACCGTAGCGTGGGTAAGCGCAGCGCACCCGGGGTTCTTTGCGCGGGGCCGGGGGCGGTTGTCGTTTTAGACCCCAGAGATGAAAGAAGAAAATGCCCCGGTTTCCCGGGGCATCTTCCTTTCACGACATCAAACCGGGCTTACCAGGTGTAGCTGATGCGGCCGTAGACGTAGGCGCCGTTGAAGCCGAACGGCGAGTAGTTGCTGTACGGCATCATCCCGTAGGTGGAGTTCAGCGCGTTCTCGACACGGTCCGGGTATTCGTCCAGCACGTTGTCGGCGCCGACGGTGAGCTTCCAGTTTTCGCTGGGCTTGAAGCTGGCCGAAGCGTCGACGATCCACTTGGCATCGTAGGTCTGGTCGCGGCTGGCACTGGCCGAGTTGCGCACGGTGAAGCTGCCATAACGGGTGGCCGACAGGCCCAGCTCCCAACGGTCCGAACGCCAGGTGCCGCTGAGGATGCCCTTGTCGCTGGGGAAGCTGTCCTCGATGCGGCCGATTTCATCGCGGCCGATCAGCGACTGGGTGATGCCCAGTGCCGAGAACACCGCCGGCGAGGCGCTGAACTTCTTCACTTCGGTTTCGTTGTAGCTGTAGGCCGCGGTCAGTTCCAGGCTGCTGGCGCTGAACGGGATGGTGTAGCTGGAAACGAAGTCCACGCCACGGGTGCGGGTGTCCAGACCGTTGGTGAAGTAGGCGAACTGGGTGACCTGCTGCAGGCCCAGGCCGGACAGCAGCGCGGCAGCGGCCGGGGTGGTGTTGATGTTGGAGGACAGCACGATGCGGTCGTCGATGTCGATCTGGTAGGCATCGACGGTGACGTACAGGCGGTCCACCGGCTGCAGCACCAGGCCAACACTGTAGGAGGTGGACGACTCGGCCTTCAGCGGTGCCGCACCCAGGGCCTGGGCAGCGGCGCTGGTGGTCGGGAAGGTGCCCTTTTCATAGAACACGCCATCAGTGATGGAGCTGGTAACCGCCTGGTAGCTCTGCTGCGCCAGCGACGGTGCACGGAAACCGCTGGAAGCGGTGGCACGCAGCGCGACCTTGTCGGTGAAGGCATAGCGTGCCGACAGCTTGCCGGAGAACTTGTCGCCGAAGTCCGAATAGTCTTCGTAGCGGCCGGTCAGGCCGGCGGAGAACTTGTCGGTAAGGTCGGCTTCAAGGCCTGCATACACCGCATAGTTGTCACGGTCCTTGTGCACTTCATTGATCGGGGTGAAGCCGCCGAAGCCCTGCGCACCGCTGCCGGTGTAGGAATTCAGTTCACCGGCAGTCTGCTCCCACTTCTCGCGGCGGTATTCACCGCCGAAGGACAGCGTGACCGGGTAGGCCAGGCCCCAGTCCAGCGCCTTGGTGAAGTCGGCGTTGAAGATGTCCTGCTGGTACTTCAGCGTGCCGTCGTAGAACGAGGTCGGGCTGGTTGCGCCCAGGCTGTAGTTGAGGCTGTTGCGGGTGTGGAAATCCAGGGTGTTTTCACCATGGTTGACGCTGACGTCCCAGGTCCAGCCGCTTTCGGTGTTGCCCTTTACGCCGGCAACCACGGAGCGGTCCTTGGAGTACTGGTTGATCTGCGGCACGTAGCCGTTCGGGTAGAGCTGGGCCAGCAGGGCGCTCTGGCCGCTGTGGTTGGGCGAGCGGTAGAACGCGAACGAGGTGATGTCGCGGTTGCTCAGCAGGGCGTTGGCGTAGCCGCTGATGTTGTCGCTGAAATTGAAGCTGGCATTGGCCGAGGCAGCGGTAGCATCCACGCGCGGGTCGCCGACCACAAAGGTCTTCTCGCCGATATCCGGGAAGTTGCCGGTATTCGGTGCGGTGCCCTGGTAGGGGCCGGCGCGGTTGCTTTCGTCCTGCTGGCTGACCTGGCCGGCCAGGTGCAGGCTGCCGCGGCCGTCGGCGAAGCTGACGCCGGTGTCGCCGGAGAGCTGGTACTTGTTGCCGTCGCCGGCCGAGTACTGGCCGTAATCCACGGCCAGGCTGCCGCCCTTGCCGCTGCCCTTGAGCACGATGTTGATCACGCCGGCGATGGCGTCGGAGCCGTACTGGGCCGAGGCGCCGTCACGCAGCACTTCCACGCGCTCGATGGCGGCGATCGGAATGGCGTTGATGTCCACGGCCGAAGCGCCACGGCCGATGCTGCCGTTGACGTTGATCATGGCCGAGGTATGGCGGCGCTTGCCATTGACCAGCACCAGCACCTGGTCCGGGGACAGACCGCGCAGCTGTGCCGGGCGGATGCCGCTGGTGCCATCGGTCAAGGCCGGGCGCGGGAAATTCAGCGAGGGCAGGGCGCGCGACAGCGCGGTGGCCAGCTCGGAGGTGCCGGTGGATTGCAGGATTTCGGGGGTGATGATGTCGATCGGCGACTGCGATTCGGCCACGGTGCGGTCGGCCACGCGGGTGCCGGTAACGATCACTGTATCCAGGGTATTGGCGCTGGACTGGGCCAGGGCGGGGAGCGCCGGGGCGCCAAGGACGAGGGCAATTGCGACGGCGAGGGTGCTGGACTTGCGGTTCATCAGGTTGCAGCTCCGGTATTGAGTGGCGGCATCGCTGGCGCTTTGGGGGTCGCCGCTGTTGCGGTACGCCATTACGAATTAATGGAATTTTTACCTCGTGTCAAACCGGATGGTTAGGCTAAATTGTTGCTTTCGAAAGCTTTTTTCAATTCAACAAGGCGATTTGGCAATACAGGTACTTGCTTCCTGTCAGACAACGCCGTTCAGGCGCGTGCGATATCAGGAGGTGAGTCAAGTATTGGTTACCGTTAGAATTGCGTCGCAGGAATGCTGCTCACATGCACATTCCTTTTCGTTATAACGGACCTATTCATGATTTCCCTTCGTAATTTCGCCCTCCGCCGGGGCGAGCGCCTGCTGTTGTCCAACGTAGACCTCACCCTGCATGCCGGCTATCGCGTGGGCGTGGTGGGCCGTAATGGCGCAGGTAAATCCAGCCTGTTTGCTGCGGTGCGCGGTGAACTGGAAGCCGACAAGGGCGACGTGTCGCTGCCCGGCAAGATCCGCATCGCCGATGTAGCCCAGGAAACCCCTGCGCTGGCCGACCGCGCCATCGACTATGTGCTCGGTGGTGACGACGTGGTCGCCGCCGTGCTGCAGGAAGAAGCTGCCGCCGCCGCGCGCGAGGACTGGGAGGCCGTTGCCAACGCCCACCAGAAGATGGCCGAGCTCAATGCCTATGACGCCGAAGCGCGTGCCGGCAAGCTGCTGCACGGCCTGGGCTTCCCCGCTGACACCCATGAGCGCCCGGTTGCGGCGTTCTCCGGTGGCTGGCGTGCGCGCTTGAACCTTGCCCGCGCGCTGATGATGCCCAGCGACCTGCTGCTGCTCGACGAACCGACCAACCACTTGGATCTGGACGCGGTGTACTGGCTGGAACAGTGGCTGCTGAAATACCCGGGCACGCTGCTGCTGATCTCGCATGACCGCGAGTTCCTCGACAACGTCGCCACCCACACCCTGCATCTGCATAGCGGTACCGCCAAGCTGTATGTCGGTGGTTACACCGACTTCGAGCGCCAGCGTGCCGAGCACCTGCGCCAGCAGCAGATCACGCATGAAAAGGAACAGGCCGAGCGCGCGCATCTGCAGAGCTTCATCGACCGCTTCAAGGCGCAGGCCAGCAAGGCCACCCAGGCGCAGAGCCGGATGAAGCGCCTGGCCAAGATGGCCGGCACCGAAGCGGTGCGCGCCGAGCGCGAGTTCCGCATCGAGTTCTCGCCGCCGGCCAAGCTGCCGTTCTCGCTGATCCGCCTCAACGACGTGACCGCCGGTTACGGACCGGATGCGGTGATTTTGGACAACGTCGGCTTCGGCCTGGAAGCCGGCCAGCGTGTTGGTCTGCTCGGCCCGAACGGCGCCGGTAAGACCACGCTGGTGAAATCGCTGGTCGGCGACCTGCCGCTGCTGGCCGGTGACCGCATGGCCCACCCGGACCTGCAGATTGGTTACTTCGCCCAGCACACGGTGGAGTCGCTGCATGCCGGCATGACGCCGATGGATCACTTCCGTGAGATCGCACCGGACGGCGTGAACCAGTCGTTCCGCGATTTCCTTGGCAAGTGGAATTTCCCCGGTGACCGCGCGTTCGAGACCGTGGATGGTTTCTCCGGTGGCGAGCGTGCGCGTCTGGCGCTGGCGCTGATCGCCTGGCAGCAGCCGAACGTGCTGCTGCTCGACGAACCGACCAACCACCTTGATCTTGAGATGCGTGAGGCCCTGGCCGAAGCGCTGTCGCTGTTCGAGGGCGCGATCGTGATGGTCTCGCATGACCGACATCTGATCGGTCTGGTCTGCGATACGTTCTGGCGCGTGGCCGATGGCGTGGTCGAGCCGTTTGCCGGCGACCTGGACGAATACGCGCAATGGCTGCGTACCCGCGCCAGCGCGCAGGGTGCACGCACCAAAAGCGACCGCCAGGAAAAGCCGGCAGCTGCTGCACCGGTTGCGCAGGTGGCTCCGGCCAAGCCGGCGTCGAACAAGAAGCCGGTCAACCCGCACAAGCTGGAGGCGGCCGAGAAGAAGGTTGAACAGCTGGGTGCGTCGCTGGCGGAGGTGGATGCGCAGTTGGCCGATTCGGGCAATTACGCGGACGCGGCCAAGATGGCCAAGCTCGGCAGTGAGCGCGAAGTGCTGGCGCAGCAGCTGGAGCAGGCCGAGGCGACGTGGATGGAAATGTTGGAAGACTGAGCCCGCTCGGTCTTGTTTGTAGGAGCGGCGTAAGCCGCGAAGCTGGCAATGCCGGAATCCCCACGGTAGAGCCGAGCCATGCTCGGCTGAGGGTTTACCGGTGACGCCCCTGCCGAGCATGGCTCGACACTACAAGGCCGCTCCGCTCTGTTTGTAGGAGCGGCGTAAGCCGCGAAGCTGGCAATGCCGGAATCCCCACGGTAGAGCCGAGCCATGCTCGGCTGAGGGTTTAC
>NZ_JBDJMY010000040.1:0-40039 GCF_039674165.1 Stenotrophomonas terrae | reverse complement strand
GCCGCTTATCTCGTTGCGGCCCCCCCCCACCGCCCCTATTTGTTTTGTGCGCGGCGGGCGCCCCCCCCCGCTCCCACATGGCCTGCTTTATTCCTTGAACATCAGCAGGGCGGCCAGCAGGATCAGCGCGAACGCTGCCCAGTGGTTCCACTTCAGTGGTTGCCCCAGATAGGTGGCAGAAAACACTGCGAACACCACCAGGGTAATCACTTCCTGCACGCCCTTGAGCTGCGGCGCCGAGTACACCGCGCTGCCCATGCGGTTGCCAGGCACCTGCAGGCAGTACTCGAAGAAAGCGATGCCCCAGCTGATCAGGATCACTGTCATCAGCGGCGCGGTCTTGAACTTCAGGTGGCCATACCAGGCCACGGTCATGAACACGTTGCTGGCAACCAGCAGCAGTACCGGGTACAGATAGGCGGTAAAGGACGGGGCGACCATATCCAGTTTCATCGATGCGGGCCGTTAGCATAGGCCTGGGCGTAGCAGAACTGTCAGCCAGGCCAATAAGTTACAGGCGCAACCACTTTCATGGCTGATACGCGTCTTCACACGGAATCCACCAGCAGTGCGGCATCTTTCACAAAGCTGAAGACTAAGGAGGCTCCATGCGACAGACAAAGGAATCGTCCGGATTGGTACTGGTCGTCGAGGACAACCGCAACATTTCCGAGATGATTGGCGAATATCTGGAAGGCAAGGGGTTCGAGGTGGATTACGCAGCCGATGGCCTTGATGGCTACCGGCTCGCCGCCGAGAACAGTTACGACGTTGTGGTGCTGGACTTGATGCTGCCGCGACTGGACGGCATCGAAGTGTGCCGGCGCCTGCGCAACGAAGCCCGCAAGTCCACCCCGGTGCTGATGCTCACCGCGCGTGACACCCTGGACGACAAGCTCACCGGTCTGGGTTACGGCGCCGATGACTACCTGACCAAACCGTTCGCGATCCAGGAGCTTGAGGCCAGGCTGCGTGCGTTGATCCGGCGTGAGCGCCGCCAGGTAGGCGCCGAGGTGCTGAAAGTGGCCGATCTGGTGCTGGACCCGGTCAGCATGCGCGCCACCCGCGCCGGCAGCGAACTGCAGCTCTCGCCGATTGGCCTGCGCTTGTTGACCATCCTGATGCGCGAATCGCCACGGGTGGTGACCCGGCAGGAGATCGAACGCGAGATCTGGGGCAACGGCTTGCCGGACTCGGACACGTTGCGCAGCCATCTGTACAACCTGCGCAAGATCATCGACAAGCCGTTTGACCGACCCTTGCTGCACACCGTGCAGAGCGCGGGCTACCGCATTGCCGACATCGGCCAGTCAATGGGCTGATCGGCAGCCGCGTGAGGGGTGGCTGGATGTGGAAAAACCGCCGCAGAACATGAGTCGCGGCGGTTTTTTCATGCCAGGTATTACTGCGGCAGCGCCGGTTCAGTCCCTATAATCACGCGGGCTTCGAGGGGGGCGCATGCCGTACGGTTTACCGCGCAAGATCAGGAAGGCATTCATCGTGCAGGCGCTGCTGGCGAGTCTGGCTGTGCTGCTGGGCGGCTATCTGATGGCGCTGGTGCTCAAGTACGGCCTGCTCAATGCCCTCCTGCACAAGGAGGCGGAGTACTACTGGCAGCAGCGCGCCCTGGTCCCGGACCTGGCCCCGCCCAATACCCACAACATCCGTGGCTATCTGCAGCCTGCCGGGCAGGCACCGGCGGCGGCACCAGCTCCAGCGGCGGTGCCCGAGCCGCTGCGCGCGCTGGCACCGGGCTTCCATGAGCTGCCGTCTTCCGATGAATTGGTGCTGGTGGACCAGCAGGCAGGGGAACGCCTTTACCTGGTGTTCCAGCGTTCACCGGCACATCGGGTGGTGTTCTGGTTCGGCGTCCTGCTGATCTTGCTGGCCATCCATGCGGTGTCCTGGCTGACCTATCGCGCTTCCTGGCGGCTGGTGGCGCCGGTCAGTTGGCTGGCGCGCAGGGTGTCGCTTTGGGACCCGCGCCATCCCGACGCCGCCGAGCTGGCGCCTGAGCGCCTGCCGCCCGAAGTGCAGGGCGAGACCCGGCAACTCGCGCTGGCCCTGCATCGCATGGCCGGCAAGGTCACCGATCACGTTGCCCGCGAGCGCAATTTCACCCGCGACGCCAGTCACGAACTGCGCACCCCGCTGACTGTGATCCGCATGGCCAGTGACATGGCCCTGGCCGATTCCGGCCTGACCCCGCGGCTGCAGCGCAGCCTGCAGCGTATCCAGCGGGCGGGGCGCGACATGGAGGCGGTGATCGACGCCTTCCTGTTGCTGGCGCGCGAAGTGGATGTCGAGCCGCAGTCGGAGCTGTTCGATGTCGGCGAGGTGGTGCGCTACGAAGCCGCCAACGTAGAGGAACTGCTGCAGGGCAAGCCGGTGCAGCTGCGGGTGCTGGTCGAAGGCAACCCGATGCTGATGGCGCCGCCGCGGGTCATGCATGTGGTGGTGGCCAACCTGCTGCGCAACGCCTGCCTGTATACCGACGCCGGCGAGGTGGAAGTGCGGGTGACGCCCGAGCAGGTGGTGGTCCGCGATACCGGCATCGGCATGAGCCACGAGACGCTGGCGCGCATCTTCGAACCCTTCTACCGGGTCGACGACGGCCGCCAGCAGGGGGTGGGCCTGGGCCTGCCAATCGTGCGCCGGCTGTGTGACCGCTGCGGCTGGCGGATTGCGCTGGACAGCGTCGAAGGGCAGGGCACCACGGCCACCGTGCACTATCGCTGAGGCCATGGCGGGGCGGGGCGGCGGAAAGCAAAAGCCAGATGTGGCAAAATTGGCGGCTAATCTCACGCTACCGGTGTCATTCCATGAGGGCTTATTCAGGCTCCAAGCTGTCGTTCGGCCGTGATCGGGCAGCTGGCAAGGTGTGGCATGGCTGACCAGACCGGGCATATGCCGCGCGGCCCCGCGCGCATCTTCAAAGCCGCCAAGTGGTCCTGGCAGGGCCTGTGCGCGGCATGGCTGCATGAATCCTCGTTCCGGCTGGAAGTCTGCCTGTTCGTCGTACTGGCACCGCTGGCGCTGTGGCTGGGCCACGGCCCGGTGGAACAGGTACTGCTGATCGGCTCGATGCTGCTGGTGATCGCCATGGAGCTGGCCAATTCGGCCATCGAGGCGGTGATCGAACGCTATGGCCCGGAGTACCACGTGCTGGCCGGACGCGCCAAGGACATGGGCTCGGCGGCGGTGTTCGTGCTGATGATGAACGTGTTGCTGTGCTGGGGCCTGATTCTGCTGCCGCGCTTTTTTTGACAAGTCAGCCGCCGGGTGGCACTGACGTAATGGCTTTATTGAAGGATTGATCGCATGTCTTTTGAGTTTCTTGCCGACCCGAACGTGTGGGTCACCCTGTTCATGCTCAGCGCGCTGGAAATCGTGCTCGGTATCGACAACCTGGTCTTCATCTCCATCGCGGTTGGCCGCCTGCCCGAGGAAAAGCGCCCGGTGGCGCGTAGGGTCGGCATCGCGGTGGCCTGTATCACCCGCATCATGCTGCTGATCTCGCTGGCCTACCTGGCGCACATGGAGAAAAACCTCTTCAACGTGGCCGGCATGGGCATTTCAATCCGTGACCTGGTGCTGATCGTGGGTGGCTTGTTCCTGCTGTACAAGGGCATCAAGGAAATCCGCGAGCTGGTTACCGGTGGCGAAGATGAAGACCCCACCACGACCAAGGTGGCGTCATCGTTCGGCATGGTGATCGCGCAGATCGCGGTGATCGACATCGTGTTCTCGCTGGACTCGGTGATCACTGCCGTTGGCATTGCCTCGCATGTCCCGGTGATGGTCTGCGCGGTGTTGTTGTCGGTAGCGGTGATGCTGCTTGCGGCCAACCCGCTGGGGCGTTTCATCGATGCCAACCCGACCGTGAAGCTGCTGGCGCTGGCCTTCATCCTGATGGTGGGCGCGGTGCTGGTGCTGGATGGTCTGGACGTGCACGTGCCCAAGCCCTACATCTATGCGGCGATGGGTTTCTCGATCCTGGTGGAATGGCTGAACCTGCTGATGCGCCGCAACGCCAAGGCTCACCACGTGCCGGGCTCGGACAACTGGTAAGCGCTTGATTGGCCGGCAGCGTCGGCCGATGACAGGACCCAAAGGGCCGGCTATGCCGGCCCTTTGTCTTTTTTTTGTGGGAGCGGCATAAGCCGCGAAGCGGGTGGTTTTGCAGGAGCGGCGTCAGCCGCGAAGCTGGCACATCGCCGGTTGCCACAATTGCCAGCGGGCCGAGCATGGTCAGCTTCGCGGCTTACGCCGCTCCCACAACCGGGAGCCCGGGGGCGCTGCCGGCCCCAGTCTTTGCATACCTTGAACAGGCAACGTGGCATGCTCGGCACTCCCGCCATCCAGGGTCCGACCCATGCGCCAGTACCTTCGCCTGATGTTGCTTGTCATCGCGGTGATTTCCATTTCCGGCTGTGGCTACAACGCCATCCAGCAGAAGGACGAGGCGGTCAAGGCCGGCTGGTCCGAGGTGGTCAACCAGTACAAGCGCCGTGCCGACCTGATTCCCAACCTGGTCAATACCGTGCAGGGCTATGCCCAGCAGGAACGGCAGGTGCTGACCGAGGTCACCAATGCCCGTTCCAAGGTCGGGCAGATCCAGGTCAATGCCGACGATGCCGATTCGCTCAAGCAGTTCCAGCAGGCGCAGGGCGAGCTGGGCAGCGCGCTGTCGCGGCTGTTGGTGGTCAGCGAGAACTACCCTACGCTGAAGTCGGACCAGAACTTCCGTGACCTGCAGGCGCAGCTGGAAGGCACCGAGAACCGCATCACCGTGGCGCGTGGCCGCTATATCCAGCTGGTGCAGGACTACAACACCTACATCCGCTCGTTCCCGCAGGTGATCACCGCCAAGATGTTCGGCTATGCGGCCAAGCCCAACTTCACCGTCGACAACGAGGCGCAGATCGCCCAGCCGCCGACCGTGAGCTTCGGTACCCAGCCGGCCGCGCCGCAGCAGACGCCGCCGCAGCCCGCACCGGCACAGTGAGCCGCGCGCGATGAGCGCGATGCTGCAGCGCTTTGGCCTGTTGCTATGCCTGCTCGGCCTGGGCTGGGCGGGTGCGTTGCAGGCCCAGCAACTGGCGCCGATCCCGCCGCTGGATTCGCCCGTGGTCGATACCACCGGCACCCTCGATGCGGCGCAGAAGCAGGCGCTGGAGCAGCAGGCCCTGGCCCTGCAGCAGCGCAAGGGTGCGCAGCTGCAGGTGCTGATCGTGCCGACCACCCAGCCCGAGGACATCGCCCAGTACAGCACCCGCGTCTTCGACCAGTGGGCGATAGGCCGCAAGGGCGTGGATGATGGCGTGTTGCTGCTGGTGGCCAAGGATGACCGGCGGGTGCGGATCGAACCCGGCTACGGACTGGAAGGTGCCATCCCCGATGCCATTGCCAACCGGGTGATCCAGGAATACCTGGTGCCGCATTTCCGCCAGAACGACTACGCCGGCGGCATCACCGCCGCCAGCGCGGTGCTGGTCAAGATCATCGATGGCGAGGAGCTGCCGACGCCGGTCAGCAGCAACCGCGATGGTGGCGGCGGGAGTGGTGATTCGATCTTCTTCTTCGCGATCATGATCGGTGTGTTTGCTTCCACCTTCATGCGCATGCTGTTGGCCAAGCTGCCGCGGCCGATACGTGGCGTGGTCTCCGGGCTGATTGCCGGCGCTGCCGGTTGGCTGCTGCTGTCGGTGGTTGGCGGTGGTATTGCCGCGCTGGTTGCCTTCCTGTTGTCGCTGGGCAAAGGCTCCAGCGGTGGTTTTGCCAGCGGCGGTGGCTGGGGCGGCGGAGGCGGCTTCGGTGGTAGCGGTGGCTTTGGTGGCGGAGGCGGCTTCGGCGGAGGCGGTGGTTGGGGCGGTGGTGGTGGACGTTCGGGAGGCGGTGGCGCCTCGGGGAGCTGGTGATGCGCTGGTTACGACATTTCTTTGCTCCCTCCGCGCATGCCGCATTCCCGGAAGCCAGCCTGGACCGGATCGCCCATGCCATTGCCGAAGGTGAGCGCCTGCACGGCGGGCAGGTGATGTTCGCGGTGGAATCCGATCTGCCGTTGGCCTTGCTGTGGAAGGGCACCACCGCGCGTGCCCGGGCCGAACATGCATTCGCCTTGTTGCGCACCTGGGATACCGAGGCCAACAACGGCGTGCTGATCTACCTGTTGCTGGCCGACCATGCCATCGAGATCGTGGCCGACCGTGGCCTGCAGGCACGGGTGGATGCCGCGCAATGGCAACTGATCTGCGACCACCTGCGTCAGCAGCTGAACGGAAACAGCCAGGAGGCGGCGGTGTTGGCGGCGGTGGATGAGGTCTCGCAGCTGCTGGGAGCACACTTTCCGCCTGATCCGGCGGGGCGTCAGCGCAACGAGTTGCCTGACCGCCCGCAGGTCTTCGGCTGAATCATGGGTTGAGTGGCAAGGGCTGCTACCCCGAGAATAGGGGCTGGTTCGCCTGACAGTGCCCGCATGCTCTTTCTACATGACATAGATCCCATCGCTTTCTCGCTGGGGCCGATCGATGTGCACTGGTACGGCATCATGTACCTGCTCGGTTTTGCCGCCGCCTGGTGGCTGGGCCGCAGCCGCATCCTTGCCGGGCGCCTGCCGGGCGTGGACATGAACGGCTTCTCCGACCTGCTGTTCTACGCGATGCTCGGCGTGGTGCTGGGCGGGCGTATCGGCTACATGCTGTTCTACGCAACCGCCGACTTCCTCGCCAATCCGCTGATCCTGCTGCGGGTCTGGGAAGGCGGCATGAGTTTCCACGGTGGCCTGCTCGGCGTATTGATCGCTGGCTGGTGGTGGACGCGCAAGCACAAGCTGCATTTCTTCGACACCATCGACTTCGTTGCGCCGCTGGTACCGCTGGGCCTGGGCTTCGGCCGTTTGGGCAACTTCATTGGTGGCGAGCTGTACGGCAAGTTCACCAATGCCGCTTGGGGCGTGGTGTTCCCGCATTCGCCGCTGAAGGACATCCCGGCCGGTTTGCCGGCGATGGAGCAGCTGCTGTCGGCCGTACAGATCCAGCAGGATTACGCCGCTGGCCTGCTCACCCAGTACGCGCGCCATCCTTCGCAGCTGTATGAAGCACTGCTGGAAGGCCTGGTGATGTTCCTGGTGCTGTGGTTCTACTCGCTGAAGCCGCGCCCGCGATATGCGGTGTCCGGCATGTTCGCGCTGCTGTATGGCAGCTTCCGCTTCCTGGTCGAATTTGTGCGCATGCCCGACAACGGCGTGTATGTAGCGTTTGATTGGTTGACCCGTGGCCAGATCCTGAGCCTGCCGTTGATCGTGCTGGGCTTGGTGTTGCTGGCAATGTCTCGCCGCGCGCCGGTGTTGCAGCCGGTGCTCCCACTGGAAGAGAAGAAGGCATGAAGCAATATCTGGATCTGCTGCAGCATGTGATGGAGCACGGTACCGAGAAGTCCGACCGCACCGGCACCGGCACGCGCAGCGTGTTCGGTTGGCAGATGCGCTTCGACCTCAACCAGGGCTTCCCGCTGGTCACCACCAAGAAGCTGCACCTGCGCTCGATCATCCACGAGCTGCTGTGGTTCCTGAAGGGCGATACCAATATCGCCTACCTCAAGGACAACAAGGTCAACATCTGGGACGAGTGGGCCGATGCCAATGGCGACCTCGGCCCGGTCTACGGCAAGCAATGGCGCAGCTGGGCCACCGCCGATGGCCGTGAGATCGACCAGATGCAGTGGCTGGTGGAAGAGATCAAGCGCAATCCGGATTCGCGGCGGCTGGTGGTCAGCGCCTGGAATGTGGGCGAGCTGTCGCAGATGGCGCTGATGCCCTGCCACAACCTGTTCCAGTTCTACGTGGTCGACGGCAAGCTCAGCTGCCAGCTGTACCAGCGCAGCGGCGACATCTTCCTCGGCGTGCCGTTCAACATCGCCAGCTACGCGTTGCTGACGCATATGGTGGCGCAGGCCACGGGTTTGGGCGTGGGCGATTTCGTGCACACGCTGGGCGATGCGCATATCTATTCCAACCACTACGAACAGGCGCGCGAGCAGCTGTCACGCACGCCGCGCGCGCTGCCCAAGCTGTGGTTGAACCCGGATGTGACCGATCTGTTCGGCTTTCAGTTCGATGACATCCGCATCGACGGCTACGACCCGCATCCGGCCATCAAGGCGCCGGTGGCGGTGTGATGAAGCTGTCGATGATTGCTGCGTTGGATCGCAATCACGGCATTGGCCATGACAATGCGATGCCGTGGCACCTGCCCGATGATTTCAAGCACTTCAAGGCGCTGACGCTCGGCAAGCCGATCCTGATGGGGCGCAAGACGGCGCAGTCGCTGGGACGTGCGTTGCCGGGGCGGACCAACCTGGTGTTGACCCGCAGCGGGCAGGTACCGTTTGCCGGCATGCAGGCGGTGGCTTCGGTGGACGAGGCGCGTGCGATTGCGACGGGCGAGGGTGCCGAAGAGTTATGCGTGATTGGTGGTGGTGAGATCTATCGCCTGCTGATGGATCAGGCTACCGATCTGTACCTGACCTTGGTGGATACCGAGGTGGTGGCCGATACGCATTTTCCGGAGGTTGACCCGGCGCTGTGGCGTGAGCTGGACAGCCAGGTGCATGCAGCCGATGAGCGGCATGCATTTTCGTTCCGGTTCGTGCATTACGGGCGGCGCTGAGCTGGTTTCAAGCTGGAGCTTGAAGCTACCCCTCCCCAACCCTCCCCTTGGCTGCGCCAAAGGGAGGGGGTAACAGCCTTGTCTTCGCGCGGGATGGTGCACAGCCGGCGAGGTCAGCTCCCTCCCTTTGGCGTAGCCAAGGGGAGGGTTGGGGAGGGGTAGCGCTTTGCGCTTGGCTTTCAGAGCCTCGCACGAGAGCCCATCACCCCGGCATCCGGTAATGCCCGATGATGCTGTGCCGGAACAACAGATCCTGCTCCTGCGTCCCTTGCGCGATGTTGTGCAGCACCAGCGGCGTGCCGTCTTCCAGTCGCCGGTCCGAAACGATACCCACGTGCAGCAGGCCGTTGCCGTTGAGCTTCCACGCCACGATGTCGCCGGGCGCATAGTCATCGGCCAGTGCGCTGATCGGCAGCTCCCAGCCCTGGCGCTGGAACCAGCGCATCTGGTTGGGCACGCGGCGGTGGTCGATATTCCGGTCCGGTCGCGATAAACCCCATAGCTGCGGGTAGGCGCCGAAGTTCGCGCGCATGTCGTCGTGGACGCGCTGCTGCAGATCAACGCCTTGTGTGCGCAAAGCGCGGATCACCACATCGGTGCAGACGCCGCGATCAGGCGGCGGATCGCCCTTGGGATAGGGCAGGGAGAAATAGGCCGGGTCGTAGCGGGTAGTCACCCCGACCTGCGCACGCGCAGCGGCCACCAATGGTGGCGATGCGAGCGGCGCGGTTTGCTCAATCGGTTGGGGTGTCTGCGGACTTGCGGCGCTGCCTTCGCTTTGCGGGCGGCAGGCAGCCAACAGTGCGATGACCATCAGCGTCAGCGCTGATGGCCAGCGCCTCACGCAGCCGGTCCGTTGCCGCTGGGCGGCGCAGGGTTGCCATTGCCGCCATTGCCGCCGTTGCCGCTCTTGCCGCGCGGGCGATGCCGGCGCGGGCGACGGCGATGTTCGCCGCTGCGCTCGGGGCGGGGTGTTTCATTGCGTGGTTCTGGTTTGGCTTCGGGCTTGGTCTCGACGACCTTGGGCTCCACGCGCGGCTTGCGCGGCGGATGCTGGCCTGGCACCGGTGCCGGTACATCGCGGCCCGGAACCTGCACCACGCGCAGGTCTTCACTGTCCAACTGCAGTGCGGTCAGCTTGCCACCCCAGACCGCACCGGTATCGATGGCGTGCACGCCCTGGGTGATGGTCAGGCCCAGCGCCGACCAATGGCCGCAGACCATCTTCAACTCGCGTTCGACCCGCCCCGGTACTTCAAACCACGGGTACATGCCCTGCGGCTGGGTACCGGGCGTGCCCTTGTCTTCCATGCCGATACGCCCACTCGGGGTGCAGTAACGCATGCGGGTGAAGATGTTGATGATGGCGCGCGAGCGGTCATAGCCACTCAGGCCCGGCGACCAGGCCGGCTTGTCGCCATACATGTTGCGGAACAGCTTGCGGTAGCCATTGCCATGCAGCTGCTGCTCGACCTCGCGGGCGTGCTTCTCGGCCAGCGCCACGGTCCACTTCGGGGCGAGCCCGGCATGGAACATCATCCAGCCCAGGTCGCGGTCCACGTGCACCAGCTTCTGCAGGCGCAGCCAGTCCAGCAGTACGTCGCGGTCCTCGGCCAGCACGATGCGCTGCAGGTCCGGGTTGACCTTGCGCTGTTCCTCTTCGCTGCGGGCACCGATGGCCAGCAGCGACAGGTCATGGTTGCCGAGCACGGTGACGCTGTGCTCGCGCAGGGAATGCACCAGCCGCAGCGTCTCCAGCGATTGCCCGCCACGATTGACCAGGTCGCCGGCAAACCACAGTTTGTCCGCCGCCGGGTCGAAGTTGATTTTCTCCAGCAGCCGCTGGGTGACGTCGTAGCAGCCCTGCAGGTCGCCGATTGCCCAGGTCGCCATCAGTGCAGCGTCCTTGGAATGGCGAGTACGAACGGCGCGATCGGCGCGGCAAACTCGGTGCCGTCGTCGGCGATCATGTCGTAGTGGCCTTGCATGGTGCCGCGATCGGTGCCGAGCATCACCCCGGAGGTGTAACGGAACTCTTCGCCGGGGCGCAGCCGTGGCTGTTCGCCGACCACGCCGTCGCCATCCACGTGCTCGACCCGGCCTTCGCCGTCGGTGATGCGCCAATGGCGGCTGATCAGCCGGGCCGGCATGGTGCCGCGGTTGTGGATGCGGATCGTGTAGGCGAACGCAAAACGGCCGTCTTCAGGGGCCGACTGGTCGTCGATGAAACGAGGCGAGACCTCGATCTCGATCGCGTAGTGGCGGGTGTCTTCCATGGGAGGAGTGTAAGCAAAAGCAGGTGATCGGTTTGCGTGTATGCAGCGCTTATTCGTGCGGCAGGTTGGCAAGCCTGATGAAATCGGCAACTTCCAGCTGTTCGGCGCGGGCATCACTGCGCACGCCGGCAGCTTCGAACTGGGCCTGATCGATGACCCCGTTGAGGGCGTTGCGCAGGGTTTTGCGGCGCTGGCCGAAGGCAGCCCTGACCACGTCGGCAAAGCGCTTGCGGTCATTGATGCCGACGCTGGCCGGATCACGCGGAATCAGCCGCACCACGGCAGAATCCACCTTCGGCGGCGGCCGGAACGCGCCCGGCGGCACCACGAACAAGGCGCGTACCTCGCAGAATGCCTGCAGCATCACGCTCAGGCGGCCGTAAACCTTGCTGCCGGGGCCGGCGGCCATGCGGTCGACCACTTCCTTCTGCAGCATGAAGGTCATGTCCGAGATCGCGGCGGCGTGGTCCAGTGCGTGGAACAGGATCGGCGAGGAGATGTTGTAAGGCAGATTGCCGACCAGACGGATGGTGCCGCCGGCTGCCAGCTCGGTGAAGTTCACCCGCAGCACATCGCTGTGGACGATGGTCAGCTCGCCCAGCGGTGCGGCGGCTTCGGTCAGCGGCGCGATCAGGTCGCGATCGAACTCGATGACGGTCAGCCTGGGATGGCGGCGCAGCAGCGGGAAGGTGATGGCGCCCTGGCCCGGGCCGATCTCGACCAGACGGTCGTCGCCCTTCGGGTCAACCGCCAGTACGATCTTCTCGACGTAGTACTTGTCGGCCAGAAAGTGCTGGCCGAGCTGCTTTTTCGCCGGGGCGGTGAAGCCGGTGCGCGGGGAATGATCTGAATTCATGTGCTGATTTTACGTTGTGCAGCCAGCTGCGCGCATAAAGCTGTCGCCGCAAACAGGCTGGAGGGGTCGGCCACGCCCTTGCCGGCGAGGTCCAGGGCGGTGCCATGGTCCACCGCGACACGCGGGTAGGGCAGGCCCAAGGTGATATTGGTGGCCTGCTCGAAACCGCTGTACTTGAGCACCGGCAGGCCCTGGTCGTGGTACATCGCCAGCACCGCATCGAAACCGGCCAGCTTGGCCGGCAGGAAGGCGGTATCGGCGGGCAACGGGCCGATCAGGTTCAGGCCTTCACCGCGCAACTGCTCGAGCAGCGGAATGATCAGGTCCAGCTCTTCGCGGCCCAGATGGCCATCTTCGCCGGCATGCGGGTTGAGCCCGAGCACGGCGATGCGAGGCTGCGCCAGGCCGAAATCGCGGCGCAGGGCCGCATCGGTGGTGCTGACGACCTTGCGCAGGCTGTCGGCGGTGATGGCGTCGGCGACGTCGCGTAGCGGCAGGTGGGTAGTGGCCAGGGCCACGCGCACGATGTCATTGGCCAGCATCATCACCACTTCGACGCCGGCCTGGTTGGCCAGCAGCTCGGTGGTGCCGCTATAGGCGATACCGCCCTGGTTGATCACCGCCTTGTGCACCGGGCCGGTGACCACGCCATCAAGGCTGCCGTCCAGGCAGGCTTGACCGGCGCCGAGCAGGGCATCGATCACCGCGCGCGCATTGCGTGGGTCGGCCTGGCCGAACTGCGAGGGGCTGGCATTGCGGACTTCACGCAGGCGCAGGTCGCCGGGGTGGCGGGCGTGTGCGTGCTCCGGCAGCAGCTGCAGCGGCAGCTTCAGCGCACTGGCGGCGGCCCGCAAAGTATCCGGGTCCGCAAACGCCAACAGCCGGCAGTCACTGCGCGGCTGTTGGGCAAGACGAATGCAAAGTTCCGGGCCGATCCCGGAGGGCTCGCCCGGAACCAGAGCGAGCTGGGCAGCCATGGATCAGGGCTTGGCCGGTTCGGCCGGCGTGGTCGCCGAGTCGGCTGTGCCTTCGGCACGGTCACCGCTGCGGAAGCTGACGTAGGCTTCGCCACGCAGTTCCTGCAGGAAACGGTTGTACTCGTCGTCCAGCTTGCGGCGGCCGATCTGTTCACGGATCTGCGCGCGCTTGTTGTTGTCGCTGACGTCGGTCTGGCGCGAACCCACGCGCTGCACGATGTGCCAGCCGGCGTCGGTGCGGAACGGGGTGCCCACGCCGTTGTCGGCCAGGCCTTCAACCTGCTTGCCGAACTCCGGACCAAACGCGTCGGCCGGGAACCAGCCCAGATCACCGCCCTGGCCACGGCTGTTGGTGTCGTCCGAGGACTCCTTGGCCACGGTCTGGAAATCGGCGCCGCCGTTGATGCGGGCGCGCAGGGTCTCGATCTTGGCCTTGGCGGCGGCATCATCCACCTGGTCGGTGACGCGCACCAGGATGTGGCGGGCGTGGTATTCGGTGACCTTCTGGCCATCGCCGCCGGCATCGCCGTCACGCACTTCCACCAGCTTGAGCAGCTGGAAGCCGCTCGGGCCGCGGATCGGACCGAGCACGTCGCCGGCCTTCATGGTCTTGATCTGGTTGGCGAACGCGTTGGGGATTTCGTCGGCACTCCGCCAGCCCAGGTCGCCGCCTTCCAGCGCGTTGGGGCTGTCCGAGTAGCGGACGGCAGCAGCGGAGAAGTCCAGCTCACCCTTGTCCAGCAGGCCCTTGACGCCGTCGACCTTGCTCTGGCCGGTGGCGATCTGCTCGGCGCTGGCACCTTCGGGCAGTGCGATCAGGATGTGCGCCAGATGGAACTGGGCGCCGCCGGCATTCTGCTGGGCCAGCGCGGCATCCACTTCACCTTCGCTGACGCTGATGCGGCTCTGCGCAAAGCTCTGGCGCAGGCGCTGGGTGATGATTTCCTCGCGGACGGAGTTGCGGAAGTCGGGGAAACCGATCCCGTCCTGGGCCAGGCGCTGGCGCAGGCCATCCACACTGGTGCCGTTCTGCTGGGCAATGCTGCTGATGGCGTGGTTCAGTTCCTCGTCGCTGACGCGGATGCCGCTGCCGTCGGCGCGTGCCACCTGCAGCTTGACCAGGACCAGACGCTCCAGCACCTGGCGCTCCAGCACCGAGTCGGGCGGCAGCTGGGCTTCGCGGCCGGCGTACTGGCTCTTGATATTGGCGACCGCACGCTGCAGTTCGCTCTGCAGGATCACGCCCTCGTCAACGATGGCGGCGATGCGATCCAGCGGTTGCGTCTGCTGTGCAACAGCCGGGGCGGCAACGCCGGAGAACGCCAACAAGGTGGCGAGGACTGCAGGAAGGGTCTTGGTCATGGAATCTGGTTGGGATCGTAGTCGTCGTCGTTCGCTTCGATGTTGCTCGGCGGAACGAGGTAGAGGTCGTCTCGGTTGTAGCCGAGAATAGCACGGCGCAAGGTGCGGTCCGTGTCCTGTCCAACCGAGCTCAGGCCCTTGAGCACGAACTCGATCTGGAACGAATTGTTGAGGTCACCTTCGCGGTTTTTGACGTAACGGCGGGCCAGTGCACGCACAGCCAGGCAGCAGCTGTCCCACTGCACGCCACCGATGATTTCCAGCGGCTTGTGGTCGAGCATGGAGTAGTAGTAGCGGCCGACGATGCTCCAGCGCGGGTTGATCGGGTACAGGAAGGAGAAGTCCGCCTGCTTGAGCTGGTCGGTGCCGTCGGTGGGATTGCCGCGGTAGCGGTAGCTCAGGTTGATCACGCCGTCGTCGGGCAGCAGGTAGCGTGCACGCACGCTGGCCAGGTCTTCCTTGCGGAACTTGGGATTCCACTGGTAGGTGGAACCGAGGGTCCAGCGGTCGGTCAGCGCCCAGTTGAGGTCGGCCACCCAGGCGGACTTGCTTTCGCTCACCACCGGGTCGCCCGGGTTGACGGTGACCCGGGAGTCTTCGAAATAGGTGATCTGGCCAATGCTGGCCGACAGCTTTTCGCGGCCATCGGCCTGCCGGATCAGGCGCGTGGTCAGCGCCGTGGTCAGCTGGTTGGCATCGTTCTGGCGGTCGGCGCCGGTGAAGCGCGAGTCGCGGAACAGCTGGCCCCAGCTGAAGGTGAAGGCGCGGGTGTCGAACAGCGGCAGGTCCGACTGGTCGCGGTACGGCGTGTTCAGGTAGAACAGGCGCGGTTCCAGCGTGTGCAGGTAGGACTTGCCCCCGAGCGTGGTCTCACGGTCGAAGAACAGACCCATGTCGAGGCTGGCGATGGGCATGCTGCGCGTAGGCGAGGTATTGCCGCGCAGCTGCTCCGGGGTGGCGGTGGCCGGGTCGATGCCGGCGGCCCGCAACTGCTGGGCGCGGATGTCATCGGCCAGCCCACGCTCCAGGTCATAGGCGGTGTAACGCCAGGCCAGGGTCGGGGTGATGTACCAGGCCCCGCCGCCCAGCGGCATCGAGACGTAGGGCTTGATATCCAGGCGCGAACCGCCGTACATCCTGGTGACATCGCCGGTGCGGATGTATTCGCCATCGGCATCCAGCATCTTGTGACGGATGTCATCGTGGGTGAAGCGCACCGCTTCGGCATACACGCCGGCTTCAAACCAGCGGCCGAAGGAATCGTCCCAGGTGGCGAACAGGCGCGGTTGGCGGCTGTAAGGCAGGGATTGCTCGGTCAAGGTGTAATCGGTCAGCTGCCATTCGTCGGCCATGATGCCGGCGGTCCAGGTGCGGCCGGTGCCATACAGGCCAGCGGTGCTCTGCATGTTGGAGGCGGTGATGCCGTTGAGGCGGTTGGCGAAGTCCTCGACGTAACGTTCGTCGCTGACCCAGGCCAGGTTGGCCCGCGCCTGCCAGTGCTTGTCGATGTTGTGGTAGCCGTAGAACGACAGGCTGCTGCGATCACGGTCGCGCAGTGAGTCGTTTGGCAGGTAACTGGTGTCGAGCTGGCCACGGCCGCCGGAATACAGATAGCGGAACTCGTTGTTGAGCATCAGCCCGCGCTTGCTCATGTAGCGCGGGGTCAGGGTGTCGTCGTAGTTCGGCGCCAGATTGAAGTAGATCGGCTGCGCGTAGTCGAACCCGTTGCGCCCGGACATGCTCAGCTTGGGATAGAGCAGGCCGGTCATGCGGCGGTCGTCGATCGGGAACTTGAAGTAGGGCGCATACAGCACCGGCACCTTGCCGATGCGCAGCACTGCGTTGCGCGCGGTACCGAAGCCTTCGTCGTTGTCGACGTCGATCTGCGGCGCTACCAGCTTCCAGATCGGCTGCGAGGGATCGCAGGTGGTGTAGCTGGAGTGGTGCATCTGCCCGGTCGAACCCTGCAGGTCCACCGAGTCGGCCGAGCCGTTGCCGCGCCGGGAAACCAGCTGGTAGCGGATGTCACTGATCTTGTGCGAATCCGTGTCTTGATTGCCCTCGGCGCGTTCGGCCACCATCCGAATCGAGGAATCCGAATAACGGACATTGCCTTCGGCGATGTAATTGCCGCTTTCGATGTCCATGCGCATGTTGTCCGCGCCCATGAACTGGTCGCCGCGCTTGAGCAGCACATTGCCCTGGTATTGCGGGGCCGTGCTTGTGCCGGTGAGCTCGTTGCCGTCGATGGATGTCGGCAACTGCTCGCGGTTGGCCGCGGCGGCAGGGTCTGCCGGCGGAGCGCCATCGAACGCTGGGATCGTGTCGGTGGCTGGGCATAGGCCCCAGTTCACCGGCTTCTCGTCGGCCCAGGCGGGCAGGCAGATGGCAATGCCCAAGGGCAGGGGAAGCAGGCGGAGAGCTCGGCGCACGCGGTTCGCATTCGGGGGAAAACGGCCGCTAGCTTGCCGCATCGCCTGCATGGGGGCAATGAAAGCCTGCCGGACGGGCCGGGCAGGGTTCATCCATCAACGGCTTGCGAGCAGTTCCTGGACATGCGCGACACTGCATTCGCGCAGGGCCTGCAGGTCGTAGCCGCCCTCCAGCATGGACACCACACGGCCGCTGCAATGGCGCTGGGCCAGCAGGACCAGCTCGGCGGTCAGCCAGCCGAAATCCTCGGTTTCGACCATCAGGTCGGCCTGCGGGTCGCGCATATGGGCGTCGAAACCGGCTGAAATGAACAGCAGCTGCGGCCGGAAGGCCTCGATCTGCGGCAGCATCTCGTCGGCCCAGGTGTTGCGGAAGCGGAAGCCGCCGCTGCCCGGCGGCAGCAGGATGTTGCAGATATTGCCGACCCCGCGCTCGCGCATGCTGCCTGAGAACGGGAACAGGCCGGACTGGTGGCTGCTGTAGTAGGCGATTTTCGGGTCGGTTTCGAAGATGGCCTGGGTGCCATTGCCGTGGTGGACGTCGAAATCGACGATGGCCACCCGCTCCAGCCCATATTTGTCACGGGCGTAGGCGGCGGCCACGGCGATGTTGTTGAACAGGCAGAAGCCCATCGCAGTGTCGGCGGTGGCGTGGTGACCGGGCGGGCGGACCGCGCAGAACACGCGTGGGTTGCCCTCTTCCAGCATCACCGCATCCACCGCTGCCACGCCGGCCCCGGCGGCATGCAGGGCGGCGCTGGCCGAGCCGGGCGATGTGAAGGTGTCCAGGTCGATGCGCCGCAGGGCGGCGGTCTGCACCTGCAGCATGGCGTCGATCAGCTCGCGGGTGTGGACCCGCGCCAGTTCGCCGAGCTTGGCCGCCGGCGCGTTGCGCCATTCCAGCTGATCCGGAAACTCCTCACGCAGGGCCGAAATGACGGCGTGCAGGCGCTCCGGCGACTCGGGGTGGTCGATACCGGGATCGTGTTCAAGGCAGGCGGGGTGGGTGAATACCAGCATGGCCGCACTGTAACCGGCGACGCCGCGCAGGACGCGGCGTCGTGTAGGAGGGAGGGATCAGCCGTGACGGCGTTCGTGGTTCCAAAGCACCTCGCCCTGGCCATCGGCCCGGGCAAGCACGCGTGAAAGCACGAACAGCAGGTCGGACAGGCGGTTCAGATAGCGCACCGCCTCGGCCCGGATGTCCTCCACCCGGGCCAGCGCCACGGTTTCACGCTCGGCCCGGCGCACGATGGTGCGGGCCAGGTGGCAGCGCGCGGCACCTTCACCGCCGGCTGGCAGGATGAAATCCTTCAGCGGCGGCAGGTCGTCGTTGTAGCGGTCCAGGTGCTGCTCCAGCGCGTCGATATCGGCGCCATGGATGGCGGCGTGGCCGGGGATGCACAGCTCGCCGCCGAGGTCGAACAGCTGGTGCTGGATGGTGGTCAGCAGGTCGCGGATGTCCTGCGGCAGGTGCACGGCCAGCAGCACGCCGATGGCCGAGTTGGCCTCATCGACGGTGCCATAGGCGTTGACCCGCAGCGAATCCTTGCCGGTACGGCTGCCATCGCCCAGGCCGGTGCTGCCATCGTCGCCGGTGCGGGTGTAGATCTTGGAGAGGCGGTTACCCATTGCTCGGCGCGCCCTTAGTGGGCAATACGGCCAGCGGCCGACTGCTTGTTGGTGGCTTCAACGGCAACCTGTACCAGCGCGGCGGCACCGATGTAAATGGCGGCGCTCTGCATGTACGGCAGCAACCAGTCGCTGTAGTTCTTGGCCCAGCCGGCGAAGCTCGGCTCGGCGACCGAGGCGCTGATCCAGTAGAAGCTGCCTTGGGCGATCAGGTGGCACAGGGCGACCGAACCAATCACGGTGGCGGCCAGCAGGCCCAGCGACTTGAGGCTGGCGCTGCGGTAGTAACGACGCAGCAGCATGCCGCCGGCCCACATCGCGAAATAAGCCGGGATCAGCATCCAGTAGGCGGCCGAGACGCAGTAATGCTGCCAGAAGCTCATGCCCTGGCTGGAAATCACCGCCCAGTCGACCACCACGGCCAGGCCCATCAACAGTGGGAACGCCCAGCGGGTCCAGTTGCGCAGGTAGAAACCGCCAATGAAGAACACCGCCCACGATGCATCCGGGACCGGTGCGAAGTGGTTGATGCGGGTGCCAGCCATCAGCAGCACGAGCAGGGACAGGATGAAGGCGCGTTGGACGTTGGCGGTCATGGGTGGCGGTTTCCGATAATCAGGCCGCCATTCTAGCCGCAGTGGGGGTGAACCTGCGGTTGCGCTGCGGCATGGGCCCGCGCAATCGCAGGGGTGATCCCCCGTATCATTGGCCCATGAGCAAGAACCATGACGTAGTGATCGTCGGCGGCGGACTGGTCGGTGCCAGTCTGGCCATCGCACTGGACCGGCTGGGGCTGGATGTAGGCCTGGTAGAGGCGACTCCGGGCGGGGTGATGCCGGCGGTATTCGACCAACGCAACCTCAGCTTTGCCGCCGCCACCGTCAATGCCCTGACCGCGTTGGGGGTGATGCAGAAACTGGCCAACCCGGGCGGACCGATCCGCCGCATCCATGTCAGCCGTGCCGGTGATTTCGGCCGGGTGGTGATGCAGGCCAGCGATTACGGCCGTGAGGCCTTCGGTCAGGTAGTGGTGGCGCGGGACTTCGGCGAGGCGCTGGAAGCCCGGCTGGCCGAGCTGCAGCACCTGACCCGCTACCGCCCGGCCCGCTTCGTCGGCCTGGGTGCGAGCAGCGATGGCCGTCGCGAGCTGATCCTTGCCGACGAGGCCGGCGAACAGCGCCTGCATGCGCGGCTGGTGGTTGGCGCTGATGGCACCCGCAGCGCGGTTCGGAAGGCCTTGGGCATCGATGTCAGCGAACACGACTACGAGCAGACCCTGTTCGTGGCCCGGGTACGCGCGGCCAAGGCACCGGACGGCAGTGCCTATGAGCGCTTCACCGATACCGGCCCCACCGCGCTGCTGCCGCGCGGCGACCGCCATTACGGCGTAGTGCACGGCGTGGCCCGCGATGAGGCTGATGCGGTGATGGCGCTGGACGATGCCGCGTGGCTGGCGCGGCTGCAGGCCGCCGTGGGTTGGCGCGCCGGGCGGCTGCTGGAAAGCGGCCCGCGCAGCGCCTACCCGCTGATCCAGGTGCTGGCGCAGAAGCTGGTGGGCGAGCGCGCGCTGCTGCTGGGCAACGCGGCGCAGACCATCCATCCGCTGGGTGCGCAGGGCTTCAACCTGGGCCTGCGTGATGCGCTGACCCTGGCCGAATTGATTGAAGATGGCGCACAGGATGCGGGCAGCGATCTACTGCTGCAGGCCTATGTGACACGGCGCGGCCCGGACCGCGAGCAGACGCTGGCGTTCTCCGATGGACTTGCGCGTTTGACCAGCAATGCCACGCCATTGATACGGCCGCTGCGCAGCCTGGGGCTTGTCGCTGCGGCGCAGGCCCCGGGGCTGCAGTCCTTCTTGGTCGGCGGAGCGATGGGCTTCCGTGGTCAGGTGCCCGAATTGTGCAGGAGCGAAGCGCGATGAGCCGACGCGGACAATGGGATGCGGTAATCGTCGGTGGCGGCGTGGTGGGTGCAGCCTGCGCGCTGGCGTTGGCGCAGGAGGGTCTGCAGGTGGCGATGGTGGAAGGCCGCGAGCCGCCACCGTGGTCGCCGCTCAAGCCGGACCTGCGGGTGTTCGCCTTTGCTGCGGACAACGCGGCGTTGCTGGATACCTTGGGTGTGTGGAAACAGGTGGACCAGGCCCGCGCGCACGCTTATCGGCGCATGCGGGTTTGGGATGCTGCTGGCGGCGGTGATCTGACCTTTGATGCCGATACGCTCGGTCGCCGCGAGCTGGGCTGGATCGTCGAGAACGGCCTGCTGGTCGACCGTCTATGGGCGGCCTTGCCGGCGGCAGGGGTACAGCTGTACTGCCCGGCGCGGGTGGAGGCGATGGAGCAGGATGCAGAAGGCGTGCGTCTGCGCCTGGATGATGGCCGCCGCGTGGAGGCATCAATCGCGATTGCCGCCGATGGTGGAGAATCCACGCTGCGTACCTTGGCCGGTCTGGATGTCAGCCGCCATGACTATGGTCAGCGCGGTGTGGTGGCCTATGTGGACAGCGCCTTGCCGAATGAAGACACCGCCTGGCAGCGTTTCCTTGCCACCGGTCCGCTGGCGGTGCTGCCGTTTGCTCGCAACCGCAGCTCCATTGTCTGGACCTTGCCGGATGCAGAGGCCGAGCGCGTGCTGGCGCTGGATGAGGACAGCTTCAACCGTGAGCTGACCAATGCCTTTGCCGGCCGACTAGGGGAGATGCGTCTGGTTTCGGCGCGGGCGGCATTCCCGCTGCGCCGGCAGCTGGCCACGGCGTATGTCGCCGGGCGCGTATTGACCCTGGGCGATGCCGCGCATGTGGTGCATCCGCTGGCCGGGCAAGGCGTGAACCTGGGTTTGCGTGATGTGGCGGGCCTGCGTGATCTGGTGCATGCAGCCCGGCAGCGCCGCCAGGACTGGGGCGCATCGCATCGGCTGCAGCGTTGGGCACGCACGCGCCGTAGCGAAAATACGGTGGCCGCTTACAGCTTCGATGCGATCAACAAGGTGTTCTCCAATGACGAGATGCACCTGACCCTGGCACGTGGCCCGCTATTGGGTTTGGCGGGGAAAATGCCGCCGCTGATGTCGATGTTCTGGAAGCGCGCTTCAGGCCTGTAATTCGGCCGCGTCCGGAACAACGCGATCCTGTAGTGCCGAGCCATGCTCGGCAGGGGCTTTGCCGGTAAGGCTTCAGCCGAGCATGGCTCGGCTCTACACGGTTTGGATGCATTGTCGGCTTCGCGGCTTACGCCGCTCCTACAACCTGCGTCAGCGCAACCAACCGGCCAACTGCTCGCGCGACAGTTTGCCGCGACGTGCTGTATCCAATGCGTTGAACTCATCAGCCAAGGCCGGATTGGCCTGCGCTTCGTCGCGGCTGATGAAGCCATCGCCATCCACGTCCATGGCTGCGAAATCAATACGGTAATTGCCGATCACGCTGTCTGGCTGGATCGATCGCACGGTGACCTGGGCCTGGTCGGTAGGCATCAGGATCTGCGTGGAATGGGTGACCTTGCCAGTGGACAGCGCCTGTTCGCGCACGTGCACAGGCGTTTCGTTCAATGGAATGCTGACCGCAGGCGCAGGGCGTTGCACGGCCTGAGCGATGGCAGTGGCGGGCAGCATGCAGGCAAAAGCCAGGGGCAGGGTGAAACGTAGCGTGGACATGGCACGACTCATCAATGACGGAAGCGGACCCCGCTGCAGCGAGGTGCCTGCGATGGTAGTGCGCCAGGCCTGAACAGGCCAATTTCAGCCGGGAATGAAAGGGAAGACCAGTTTCAGCAAGCCCTTCAGCCCGCCTTCGGCGGTGGAGCTGATGGCTTTCGCGCCCAGGCTGTTGAGTGCGCGCCGCAGGTCATCCCAGCGCAGCTGGGTGACATCCTTCTTCAACAGGTCGGCGACTTCCTCCGAGGCCGGCGCCATTTTTTTCAGAGCATCCAGCGTGGCCTGCGGATCGGGCTGCAGGTAGTTCCAGCGTTCGGCGATCTTGAGCAAGGTATCGAAGCGCACCGCAACCACTTCACGGTTGCGCTCGTATACCGGAATGGCGCCGACATCGAGGATCGCCTGCTCGAACTGCTGCGCATCGTCCGGGTGCTCGATGCGGATGGCGAGGAAGCCTTCCTTGCGGCTGCGCTCGCTGACGTGCTTTGCGCCGGAGCGCAGATTGGCTTCGGTCAGCACCGCAGCGACGATGCGCTGCAGAGCGGCTTCGCCTTCCTCGGGAACCAGCGCACGCCAACGCGCATAGCCATCGCGGCGCAGGCCCTTGACCTTGGCCGGCGTGACCCGCAGCTGCAGCGCAACTGCGGCGTTGGAGTCGCTGCGATTGATTGCGCCATCGCGTTCGATCAACACGAAGATCAGTAGTTCCAGGTCACGCTTGGTCAGCGACTGGAAACCCTGCATCAGGGTCAGCCGCAGGAACTCGGTGCCAAAGCTGGCCGGGTCTTTCAGTTCGATGCTGTGCATTGCGTTCCTCCCATGACCTACAGCATGCCTGATATGGATTGCAGCAGCTGAGACTGGCCAGAATCAGGGTTTGGCTGATGGCCGCAGGCCGTATTCACGCCCAGGGCGATCCGCCTGGAAGGTTTCCACCGCGCCCCGGTCCTGCAGGGTGACGAAGACCTGGCGGCCATCGCTCCCGCCGAAGGCGACGTTGCTGGGCTTGCGGCCCTTGAGCGGAACCTCACGGATTTTCCTGCCGTCGGGAGATACGACCGCGATTACCCCGGCATCGTAGCGGGCGATATAGAGATTGCCGTCCGCATCGCAGCGCATGCCATCCATGCCGTGATCATCGAAACGGATCAGCAGGCGCTTGTTGGCGAGGCTGCCGTCGTCGGTGAGGTCATAGACCCAGACATTGCGTTGCACACTTTCGTTGACGTACAGGCGCTTGCCGTCGGGGCTGACCTCGATGCCGTTGGTGGTGCCCATTCCCGATTCAAGCAGTTGAACCTTGCCTTCGCGGTCAATGCGCCACAGCTGGCCCTCGTCCGGTTTGGCCCAGTTCGGATCGCTGGCGTAGAGCGTGCCGTCCGGAGCCAGCGCGATGTCGTTGGGCTGGTGTGCGTTTGGAAGGTGCGCGAATACGCTGACGGCGGTGCTGCCCGGCGCGACGCGCAGGATGTTGTGGCGTGGGTAGTCGGCGATATACATCGCGCCATCACTGCCAAAGCGAATGCCGTTGCCGATGCTGCCTTCGGGCAGGGTGAGGAACAATGTTGCCTTGCCGTCTGCATCGACGCGACCGATGGTGCCGTCCTTGCCGAAGTTGACGACGTAAAGTGCGCCGTCCGGACCGGTGGCCGGGCCTTCGATGCCGCTGGTGAAGATGCCGTCGCCGACGTGGTCGCGGGCGATGTAGGTGTCAGCAGCGATTGCGGTGCTGCTCAGGGCGAAGAGCGCGGCGGCGGCGATGCGGGCAAGGGGGATCTGGCGGGCGATGGCGGCGGTCTCCGTGCGGGTGGAAGCGGGAGTGTGCCAGAGGGTTGGGGTGGAGCGGAGTGTGGTTGCTTGGGCAACCATGGGAGCGGCTTGCTGTCTTTATGCGCTGCTGCGGCTTTTGCTGCTGCTGGGGCTTTTGGTTCTGGTTGTTGCTTTGGCTGTTGTTTCTGTTGCTGTTGCTGTTGCTTTGGCTTTAGCTCTGGCTCTGGCTCTGGCTCTGGCTGTCGCTTTGGCTCTGGCTGTCGCTTTGGCTCTGGCTGTCGCTTTGGCTCTGGCTGTCGCTTTGGCTCTGGCTTTCTTTTTTCCCTTCTCCCGCAAGCGGGAGAAGGTGCCCGCAGGGCGGATGAGGGCGCTTTGGCTTTGCTGTTGTCGTGGAAAGCGGAGAACAACGAAAGGCTTGAAGCACAAGTAAAAGCAGAAGCAGAAGCTGCCCTCACCCCAACCCCTCTCCCGCTTCGCAGGAGAGGGGCTTGATCAAAAGCCCTTGGCTCGCGGCGTCACAAACACCGTGATTTCCTCACGATCGTGATACAGCTGCTTGGCGCGGATGGTCAGCGGCTTGCCGGCTTTGTCGGCGAACAGGTCCAGGCACAGGCGGGTTTCATCCCAGCGCTTCTTCATCGGCAATTTCAGATTGAAGATGGCGTGCTTGCACCAGCCTTCGCGCAGCCAGGTGCCCATGCGTTCGGCAACGCGGCGGGGCTGTTCGACCATGTCGCAGACCATCCAGTCCAAGGGCGCTTCCGGCTGCCAATGGAAACCATCGGCACGCAGGTGCTCGACCAGGCCGGTATCCAGCACGTGCTGGCGCAGCGGGCCGTTGTCGATGCTGCTGACACGCAGGTGCTGGCGGGTCAATACCCACGTCCAGCCGCCGGGCGCGGCGCCCAGATCGGCCGCGCGCATGCCCGGCACCACCAAGGCTTCACGCTCTTCCGGCGTAAGCAGGGTCATGAAGGCTTCTTCCAGCTTCAGGGCCGAGCGCGACGGCGCATCCGGCAGCAGCTTCAGGCGCGGGATGCCGAGCAGCCAGGGCGCGCTGTCGCGGGTGTCGGCCACGCAGACGAAGGCATGCGTGCCATCGACAAACACCACATGCAGGCGCGGCAGCTTGCCGTTGGGCTTGTCGGTGAGCAGGCCGCCCTTGCGCAGGGCGGGGCGCAGGGCATTGCCGAAGGCGCGGGCCAGCCCGGCCAGCGGCTTGCCGGCGTCCGAATCGGGGTGTTCCACCCACAGGTCGCCAAAGCGTTGCTGACCTTCCAGCGCGGCAATGATCGGGGTGATGCGATCGCTGGCATCGAGCTGCGGCAGTTCGGCCAATACCCGCAGTTTCTGGCGGGCGAAAATCAGCTCACGCCAGGGCAGGCGCTGATCCAGTGCTTCGGCCTCGTCGGTGACAAACACCACGTAGCCATCGTTGCGCTGGGTGCGGGCATAGCCGGCAATGCCGGCCAGACCTGCACGTTCGTTGAGTTCGCCGGCCAGTTCCGGTTCAAAGCCTTGGCGGCAGTAGCAGAGCAGGCCGGTCATGGAATTCCTTGGTGTAGAGCGGGTGGGCTTTTCCTTCTCCCGCTGGGAAAAGGTGCCCCGCAGGGGCGGATGAGGGTAAGTCACGGCTTGGTAGCAGACAGCATGCGGCCTGCCGGACCCTCACCCCAACCCCTCTCCCGGAGGAAGAGGGGCTTTGAGAATCAGTAGCGTGCGCCGTCGTTCTTGCCGTAGCTGTGCAGCACCGCGCGGGCGTCGTCGCGGTTGATGCCTTGTACGACTTCGATGCCGCGCTTGTTCAGCTCACCGGCCCAGTCTGCCGGCAGCGGGCCTTCGTCGAACGGGGTGAGTTCTTCCACGTCGGCGGCGCTGGCGCCGATCAACAGGCGGTCGATACCGGCCCAGACGGTGGCACCGTAGCACTGGCAGCAGGGCTGCGAGGAGGTGGCCAGGGTGATCGGCGACAGCAGCGCGTTCAAACGCGGGGTGTTGAGCTTCTGCTGGGCCAGCATGTAGGCCATGTTCTCGGCGTGCGCCAGCGAGGTGGCATGCGGCACAACGCGGTTGACGGCGGCGGCGATCACCTTGTGATCCGGGCCGAATACCACCGCGCCGAACGGGCCGCCGCTGGCGTGTTCAACGTTCAGGCGCGACAGCTCGATGGCCAACGCCACCTTGTCCGCATCGCTGGTATAGGCGCGGTCGGCATCGACGGCGTCGTGGATCCAGACGGGGAGGGTGAGGTGAACCTGGGCGTGCAGCATGATGATGACCGGCGTTGTGACAAAAAACGGCGGTCAGTTTAGCGGACTGGGGCGCTGTGGCGGGTTTGCTGGCTGGGCTTGTTCAGGTGTGGGGATTGGCCGCGCACGCTGAATTCAACCGGAGCCGCGCTCAGCCCCTCCCCTTTGGCGAAGCCAAGGGAAGGATTGGCCCCCTCCCTTTGGCGTGAGCCAAGGGGAGGGCTGGGGAGGGGGTGGGCTTTTGTTGTGACTTTTAGGGGGCGGCGCGAGAAGCACCCCTCCCCAACCCTCCCCTTCGCTGCGCGAAAGGGAGGGGGCAAAGGCTTAAAACTCCGCACCCACGGTCATGAAGATCTGCCGTGGCGCACTGGCGTGGATCGAATAGCGGGTGCCGTTGGGGTCGGTGGGGGCGAACGAGCTCAGCTGGCCGGCATAGCGTTTGTTGGTCAAGTTGGTCACGTTCAAGGACACCTTGACGTTCTGCAGGCCCAGTCCGGGGCCGAAGCTATAGCCGCCGCCGGCATCGAAGGTGGTCACCCCGGGCACCGACTGGTCGTTGGTATAGGTGTAGTAGCGCTTGCCGGTGTACTTGCCGCGCAGGCTGGCAAACCAGCCATCGCGGTTCCAGCTCAGCTCGCTGGACGCCATGCGTTGTGGCGTGTCGACGGTGATCTTGCCGGCCACCGGAACGATGGCACCACCGGAGGTGTAATCGTCCTCATAGGTGGTCTTGTTCCAGGACAGCGCGTTGTACCACTGCAGGCCCTCCACCGGTTTGAGGATGAAGGTCAGTTCCGCACCCTGGCTTTTCACCGAGCCGACGTTGATGAAACGAGTGATGCACTCCGGGCGGGTGCCGACTTCAATGCTGGTGCACGGGTTGAGCGAGAGCAGGCGGTTGTCGAATATCACGTGGTACGCCGCCAGCGAGGCCTGGTACTTGTCGCCGAACGTGCGGAAGCCGGCTTCAAAGGTCTTGGACTTCTCCGGCTCCAGACCCGCGCTTGCGGCAAAGGACTCGGGCGAAACCTGCAGCGGGCCGCCGCTGCCACCACCGACGAAGGCGGCGATGTTTTCCGCATACGAGGCAAACAGCTCATTGTTGGCATTGAGCTTGAAGCCGACGCCGAGCTGCGGCAGCAGCGACTCCTTGGCGGTCAGCGTGCCGGAAGCGAATTTCTGCTCGGTGCCGGGCTTGGCGGTTGCGCGCATGCGCGTATTCGGGCTCTTGATGCCGATGTCCACGGTCAGGCGCTGATCGAGGAAGCGCATGCGGTCCTGCACGTAGAACTGACGCGTGCGAATGTCGAAGTCCTGGTCGAACAGGCGACGATCCGGATTCTTCAGATAGGTGTCGTCTAGGAAGGGGCCGTCGATGTAGTAGAAGTTGCGCTCGACGTTGTGGTCGTTCTGCTCGAACCACAACCCGGCTTCCAATTCGTGGATGCCGACGTTCCAGGACAACGCAGCGGTCAGGCCCTGCCGATCGATGGTGTAGTTGGTGCTGCGGATGGAAATGGGCAGCATCTTGTCGGTGCCCGGATGCGACGCCTGGCCCGGTGCCCACCAATGGCCCTGGCCCCGGTTGTCGTGGTGATAGGCCAGCAGCTTCAGGTTGAGTTCGTCACCGAGATGCAGGTTGGCATCGAGCGAATACAGGTTGTCATCGCGCAGCGCACGGCTCTGGTAGTAGGCGTCGTCGATGCTGTTGACGCCGCCGCTGAAGGCGCAGCGATCCGCATCGAATGTACCGGGCGCGCAATACGCCGCCGCTACCGCACGGTCCCAATCCGGCGCGTAGATGTTCCAGTCGTAGCCCAGACCACGCTGCAGCATGCTCTTGGACAGATAGGCGTAATTGGCCTGGCTGACGCGCGAAGTGGCGACGAAGGCGCCGATGCGATGATCGCCGATGTTCCAGATCGCCTTGGCGTTGAACTGGCGCGTGGTCTGGTTCTGGTGCGGTGCTGCCCACATGTCGGCATCCTGATGCACGCCGGACACATAGGCGGCAAAGCCGTTCAGGTCGCCCGTGTCCACGCGCAGATAGCCGCGACGCTGGTTGTCATCGCCGACGGTGACGCTGGCGCGGCCGCCGAACACGCTGGATGGGTCCTGCGAGAAGTACTGAATTGCCCCGCCCAGGTTGCTGGTCGAGGCCACGCCCAGCGAGCCGATGCCCTGCGACAACTCGGCACCGCCCAGGTTCTCGGCGATGAGGGCGCGTGCAATGCTCAGGCCGTTGTAGTTGCCATAGCTGTTGTCGCCCAGCGGAATACCATCGAGCGTATAGCCCAGGCGGGTCTTGTCGAAGCCGCGCAGGCTGATGGTCTGCGATTCTTCGTTGGCGCCGAAGGCATCATTGGACTGCACCGAGACGCCGGGCAGACGATCAAGAATCTTCTGGCCGCTGCTGCCCGGCGGCAACACCTGCTTGTCGACTTCGCCGATGCGTTGCACCTGCCGGGTCTGGCCCTGGCCGATCACCGAGATGGCGTCCAGTGTCTGGGCAGTGCTTTCTGCGTTGGCATCTGCTTCGGCGAAGGCCTGGCTGCTGCACAGGGCGAGGGTGATGGCGAAGCTGAGGCGTTGGACGTTCATTGTCTACCGGATCCATGGAAAGGCCGGCGTGTGCGCCGGTCCAGCAAGGGTGTCCGATGATTGTTAAAGCTGGTTTACGCAGCGGCGCATCCATGCGCTTGTGCAGCACCGCGCTGACCTTGCAGTGCCGAAAGTGCGACACGGTCGAGCGTTCTGGCGTACGGACGTCATCAATCTACGGCTGCACTGCGCCTAAAAAAACAAACGCCGCGACAAGCGCGGCGTTTGCTGTGGCACGCGGCAAACATGGGCTCAGCCCATGTACAAGCCACCGTTGACCGGATAGTCGGCGCCGGTTACATAGGCTGCGTCGTCGCTGGCCAACCACGCACACAGCGATGCCACTTCCTCGGGCTTGCCAAGGCGACGGATGGGAACCGACGCTGCAAGCCTATCCAGCACATCCGGTGGGAAGCTGCTGATCGCCTGGCTGGCGATATAGCCCGGCGAGATGGTGTTGACGGTGACCCCGCGCGCTGCAACCTCTGCCGCCAACGCACGGCTGAAGCCGTGCATCGCGGCCTTGGCTGTTGCGTAATTCACCTGGCCGATCTGGCCCTTCTGCGCGCTGACCGAGCCGATGTTGATGATGCGGCCCCAGTTCTGGTTGGTCATTCCATCAACCACCTGCTTGCTCAGGTTGAACAAGGTGTTGAGGTTGGAGGCGATCACCGCGTTCCAGTCTTCGCAGTTCATCTGCCGGAACAACATGTCGCGGCTGCCGCCGGAGTTGTTGACTAGCACATCCACTTCGCCCACTTCCGCGCGCACTTTTGCGAAAGCAGCGGCGGTGGAGTTCCAATCAGCGGCATTGCCTTCGGACACGATGAAGTCAAAGCCGAGTTCGCGCTGTTCGCGGATCCAGTTGGCCTTGCGCGGCGAGTCCGGTGCGCAACCGGCCACCACGGTGTGGCCGGCGCGGGCCAGGGTCTGGCAGATGGCAGTACCTACACTGCCCATGCCACTGGTGACGTAAGCGATACGTAGCGTCATGTTGCTCTCCAATGCGTCAGGTAGGTACGGATCAGGCGGCCAGCGGATACAGGGCGAACAGCAGGCTGCCGGCCATCAGGATCAGCGAAATCAGTACCGCCCATTTGAGGGTGAACTTCTGGTGGTCAGCAAAATCCACCTTGGCCAGGCCAACCAGCAGATAGGTCGATGGCACCAGCGGGCTCAGCAGATGCACCGGCTGACCGGCCAGTGAGGCGCGTGCCATTTCCACCGGAGTGATGCCGTAGTGACCGGCCGCTTCGGACAGGATCGGCAGTACGCCGAAGTAGAACGCGTCGTTGGACATGAAGAAGGTGAAGGGCATCGATGCCACGGCAGTGATCACCGCCAGATACGGGCCCCAGGCTTCCGGAATCACCGACAGGAAGCCGCGCGACATCGCCTCGACCATGCCGGTGTTGGACAGGATGCCGGTGAAGATGCCCGCAGCGAAGATCAGCGATACCACCGACAACACATTGCCGGCGTGGTTGACCACGCGGCGGCGCTGCTCGGCCAGGTTCGGGTAGTTGATCACCAGCGCGATGGCGAAGCCGACCATGAACAGGATCGGCATCGGCAGCAGACCGATAACCAAGGCTGCCATCAGGATAAGCGTCAGCACAAGGTTGACCCACAGCAGTTTCGGCCGCTTGGTGTCCTCGGCGTCTTCCACCGTCGGCAGCGCATCGCTGTCGTCGGAGACGCTGGCGTCCATCCATGAGCCGCCCTGCGGCAGGGCGACCACGCCCAGGCGACGGCGTTCCTTCATGCCCAGGTACCAGGCCAACGCGAGGATGCCGATGCAGGCCAGCACCATCGCCGGAATCAGCGGCACGAATACATCGGCCGGGTCCACATGCAGGGCAGTGGCCGCACGTGCGGTCGGGCCGCCCCACGGGGTGAGGTTCATCACGCCGCCGGCGAGGATGGTCACGCAGGTCATGCTCAGCGCGTTCATGCCCAGCCGGCGGTACAGCGGCAGCATGGCCGACACGGTGATCATGTAGGTAGTGGAACCGTCGCCATCGAGCGAGATCAGCATCGCCAGCACGGCGGTGCCCATCACGATTTTCAGCGGATCGCCCTTGACGATGCGCAGGATGATGCGCACCAGCGGGTCGAACAGGCCGGCGTCGATCATCACCCCGAAGTAGAGGATGGCGAACATCAGCATCACGCCGGTGGGCGCGATCTTCTTGATGCCGTCCAGCATCATTTCGTCGAGGCCGGCACCAAAGCCGCCGATCAGGGCGAACACGATGGGCACGGTGATCAGGGCGACCAGCGGCGACAGTCGTTTGCTCATGATGAGATACATGAACGTCAGAACCATGCCGAAGCCGAGGATGGTCAGCATCATCTGCAGACTCCTTGAAAGGACAGGATGGGAAAGAGGGGCTTAGAAATCGAACTGCAGGCGGCCGGTTACCGCACCGGTGCGGTCCACCGTGGTATCGGCAAGGCGATTGCGGTTGCGGCTTTCAATCAGGTTGAGCATGAAACGCAGGTTGTCGCGCAGGTACCAGTTGCCGGCCAGGGTCCAGGCCTCGGTGCTGCCGTTGCGCAGGTCGGGCTGACCATCCAGATGCTGGTTGCCGCGCATCTGGTCATAACGCAGGGCAACTTCGAATGCACCGGGCTTGTGGCGGATGTCCTTGATGCGGGCGAAGCGGCCGGTCTTGCGGTCGTAGCTGCGCGATTCGCCAGTGACGAACCAGCTGAGCATGCCGTACGCGGCCATCACCTCGCCGCGCTGCGCGCCGTCATCGAAGGTGGCGCCGCTGAACTCGCCCTGCCATGACAGCGGGCCGCGCACCTGCGCGTATTCCAGCGACCACTTGTTGACGTCGGTGTCGCGACCGGCCGAGAAGTCGACCAGCGTGAGGCGGCTTTCGTCAGAAAGGTGCCCGGCCGGGCGTGGGCGGATGCGCAATGCTGGCACGCCATTCACGCCGGGGTTGTCGTAGGCCTCGCGCGCCAGCGACACGCCCAGGTGGAGTACATCGCCGGCCGCCGGGCTCGGTGCCCAGGTAACGCGGCCACCGGCGGCGCGGCCTTTCACCTGCCAGGCATCGATGCTTTCCAGACTGTAGACGCTGGCCGCCCAGGTCATGTCGCCCGGATTGGCCTGCCAGGAAGCACCCAACCGGTACAGCGGTGCCAGCGTGGTGCCGGCATTGCCGCGCTCCAGGAAGCTGCCGTAGTTGGAGCCGGTGCGGTCGTCCAGCGAGTAGTACTGCTTGAACTGGCCAACGGTCAGCTTGCCGGCATCGCCGAAGCTGCGGCTGACATAGACGTCCTTGGCTTCGGGGCGGTCACCGGAAAAGTCGGCTTCCAGCTTGTAATCCACCACGAAGAATTTGCCTGAGACATCCAGCCAGGCGCGACGGATCTCGGTGTCGTCCTTGTTCGGCGTGCCACGGCCATCATTGTCGAAACTGGCGAAATCCAGATGCAGGCGGCCACCGATCGTGGCGGTGACCGGGCCTTCAGCGTCGGCATCTGCGGCCAGCAGCGGCGCGCTCAGGCACAACAGAACACTGGCGGTGCTGCTGCGCTTCAGGAAAACACTCAAATCCACAAACCCTCCCAGGTGCGCGTCCAACGCGCGGCAAACGTGAGCACCTGCTGGTGCGTGGCCGCAGTCTGGAGGGGACTAGCTGTCATCCGCCTGTCAGTGATTTGTGCGCTGCAGCAATAGGCGCCGGGCCTGCGCCCGTGCAGCTTCCGCGTTAGCATTCGCGCCTTCCCCCACATTCCCCTGCGATGCGCCTGCTGCTGGTTGAAGACAACGTGGATCTGGCTGACGCCATCATTCGACGCATGCGCCGCAACGGCCACGCGGTTGACTGGCAGGCCGACGGCATGGGCGCTGCCAGCGTGCTGCGTTACCAGAGCTTTGACCTGGTGGTGCTGGATATTGGTCTGCCCAAGCTTGATGGCCTGAGGGTGCTGGCCGGCATGCGCGAACGTGGCGACAGCACGCCGGTGCTGATGCTGACCGCCCGCGATGGCATCGAAGACCGCGTGCAGGCGCTGGATGTGGGCGCGGACGACTATCTGGGCAAGCCTTTCGATTTCCGCGAGTTCGAGGCGCGCTGCCGCGTGCTGCTGCGACGGGGGCGTGGTCAGGCCAGCGAAGTGGTGCAGATTGGTGGGTTCCAGTTCGACAACGCCGCGCACCGGGTGAGTCTGGACGGCGAGGTGATCGAGTTGCCGAACCGCGAATTCCGCTTGCTGGAAATTCTGGTCGGGCGGCTCGGTCAGGTTGTCGGCAAGGATGAAATCGGCAAGGGCCTGTTCGGTTTCGATGACGAAGCCGGGCCCAATGCCATCGAGCTCTATATCGGTCGCCTGCGGAAAAAACTGGTGGCCGCACCGCTGCGCGTCAGCACCGTGCGCGGCGTGGGCTACATGCTGGAAGCCAGCGATGGCGGCGCCGATGGCGACGGCTGAGATCCACGCTTCCGGTTCGTTGCGGCGCACCTTGATGCTGTACCTGGGTGCATTGCTGGCGGTGTTCGCGGTGGCTTTGCTGTTCGCTGCCCGCGACTATGGCCAACGTGCAGCCAACCGGTCCTACGATCACCTGTTGCTGTCTTCGGCCTTGTCCATCGCCGATTCGGTAGCGCTGGTCGATGGTCAATGGCAGGTGGATCTGCCGTATGCCGCCCTGGACCTGTTGTCGATGGCGGAGGAGGACCGGGTGTTCTACCGCGTGGCAGATAGTCACGGCGGCACGATCACCGGCTATGAAGATCTGCCGCAGGCGCCGCGCAGGCAGGGCAGCCAGCCACAGTTGTTCGATGCCGATTACAGCGGAGAGAAAGTGCGCTTCGTGGTGGTCAAGCGCAGCTTCGCTGCTGCCTCGGCGCAGGGCGAAGTGCAGGTGCAGGTGGGCCAGACCCGGCGTGCGCGCGCTGCGCTGGCGCAGGAAATGGTCAACCGCGCCCTGATCGCCATCGGCGTGTTGTCGGCCTTGCTGCTGGCCTTGGTGGCCTTCGGTGTACACCGCGCCTTCCGCCCGCTGGTGCGGCTGGAGCGCGAATTGTCGCGGCGCGAGCCGTCCGATCTGAAGCCGCTGGATTCGCGCGTACCGCGTGAGATGAACCAGATGGTCGCCGCCTTGAACCGTTTCATGGAGCGCCTGTCCAGCAGCAACGAAACCCTGCGTGCATTCATGGCCGAAGCCGCGCATCAGATGCGAACGCCACTGGCGGCCCTGCGCGCGCAGGCGCAGTTGGCATTGGATGAAGAAGATCCGGAGGACATGCAGCGCAGCCTGCGCGCGATCGAGCGCAACGCAACGCATATGAGCCGCCTGCTCAACCAGTTGCTCAGCGATGCCAGCGTCATCCACCGTTCCAATCTGCAGCGTTTCGTGCCGCTGGATCTTGCCGAAACCGTGCACCAGGCCCTGCATGAAGCCTTGCCGCAGGCAGGGCCGGCGCCGCGTGTGCAGCTGGCGATCACCACCGGCGCGGTACAGGTCAATGGCGATGCCTTGCTGCTGCGCGAGGCGATCAAGAACCTGATCGACAACGCGATGAAATACGGCGGCGATGGTCCGCTGCAGATCGCCTTGACTGTGCAGGACGCGCAGGCGGTATTGACCATCGCCGACCACGGCCCCGGTATCAGTGCCGCCGATGCCGAGCGCGTGTTCGAGCGCTTTGGGCGCGGCGAGAACGCACCGGCCGGCGGTGCTGGCCTGGGGTTGGCCATCGTCAAACGCGTGGTCGAAAGTCATGGCGGCCGCATCGACCTGAGCAATCGTCCCCAAGGTGGCCTGGTCGCCACCATTTACCTACCGAGGCATGCCGCATGAGCCGCTGCTTGATCCTGCTATGCGGGCTTCTATTGGCCACTGCGGTGAGCGCGGCACCGGGCGATGTACAACGCTTCCCGGCCACCGGCACGGCGACCGCACAGCTGCGCATCCACGGCACCACCGATATCGAAGTGTTCGCGGTGGTTATCGCCGACTATCAGCGGCTGTATCCGGGCACCGAAGTCGTTTACGAAGACATCATCACCCAGGATCTGTACGCGCGCTTCCTGCGTGACCGCAACACTGCAACCGCACCGGATCTGCTGATTTCCAGCGGCATGGACCTGCAGACCAAGCTGGTCAACGATGGCCATGCCCTGTCGCATCGCTCGCCGCAGACCGAGGCGGTGCCGGCGTGGGCGAAATGGCGCAATGAAGCCTTCGGCATCAGCTACGAGCCGGTGGCGATGGTTTACAACACCCGTGCGCTGCCGCCCGCCAAAGTGCCGCACACGCGGCGCCAGCTGCTGGACCTGCTGCGTGCCGAAGGTGCGCCGCTGCGTGGCCGGGTGGGCACCTATGACATCGAGCGCAGCAGCGTTGGCTATCTGCTGGCCACGCAGGATGCGCAGCGCGGCAGCATTGCCGGTGCCTTGCTCGGCGCCCTGGGTGACAACGGCGTGGTGCGCGAAGAACGTACCGGTGTGTTGTTGGACCAGGTCAGCAGCGGCAAGTTGTCTCTGGTCTACAACGTGTTGGGCTCGTATGCGCAGGCGCGCATCGATGCCGGCGCACCCTTGGGCATCGTCGAGCCGGAAGATTACACGCTGGTGGTGTTGCGTACCGCGGTGATACCCCGCAACAGCCCGCATCCGGTCGAGGCCAAACGTTTTCTCGATTACCTGTTGTCGGCGCGCGGCCAGCAGGTGTTGTCGCGCGAAGCGCGGCTGATGCCCATCATCGGCACCGGTGGCAGTGACCGAGAACCGGGCCAGAATCGGCGTCCGATCCAGCTCGGCCCGGGCCTGCTGGTGTATCTGGATGCGCTCAAGCGCCGCCAGTTTCTGGATGCCTGGCGCAGCAGCGTCGAGGCCAAGCCGCGCTCTGATTAGCGCGAAAGTTCAATAACCGCAGTGCATGTAGCCCGGGTAAGCGCAGCGCACCCGGGGCCGGTGACAGACGGTCTGAAAGAGCACCAGATCCTTGTCCCGGGTGCGCTGCGCTTACCCGGGTTACGGTCGGATCGCGTTGAGCGTGCTCAGCGCACTGGTGCAGGGTTCTCCGTCATCGGCTGGCGCAGCGGATTGGACTCGCCGGCTGCCGCGCACTGGCCTTTGACGCAGCTGCAGCTCTGGATTTCGGCAAATCCGCAGACACTCATCATGCCCTTGGCTTGGCAACTGGCTTGGACGCCGGTTGGGTCGGTGGCGCTGTTGACGTTGACGCAGGCCGGGTAATAGCCACAACAGTTGCCAACATTCTTGACCGTGCAATCGGCATCGACCGTGCAGCTGCTGTTGACCACGACGGGCGTGGCGGCAGGTTTGGCGGGGGATGCCTGCTCGGCGACCGGCGCAGGAGGTGTCGGCTGCGAGGTGACCGGCGCGGTGGCGGCGGGGGCCGTACAGGCGGTGAGGGCGAGCAGAAGGCTGAGCAGAAGCGACAGACGGAGCATGGGTCAATCCTGATCTGGGCACGCGGCCATGGTAGCCGCGTAGCCCGTGAGCAGGGGGTTATCGGGCTGTCAGCCGATAACCCCTCCCGTCCTGATCAGGCCGACCAGGTATCGCGCAGGGTCACGCTGCGGTTGAACACCGGCTTGGCCGGGGTGTGGTCGCGGCGGTCGGCGACGAAGTAGCCGGTACGCTCGAACTGGTAGCTCTGCTCCGGCGCGGCGGCAGCGGCAGCCGGTTCGACATAGCCGGTGACGACCTTGCGCGATTCCGGGTTCAGGTAGTCGCGGTAGGTCTTGCCTTCGGACTCATCGTCCGGGTCGGCCACCGAGAACAGGCGGTCGTACAGGCGCACTTCGGCTTCCACCGCGTGCTGGGCGCTGACCCAATGGATGGTGCCCTTGATCTTGCGGTTTGCACCTTCCATGCCCGGGCGCGATTCCGGGTCCAGCCAGCCACGCAGCTCGACAACGTCGCCGGCGTCGTTCTTGACCACTTCGTCAACGCGGGCAATGCCGGCGCCGCGCAGACGCACTTCGCCGCCCGGCACCAGACGCTTCCAGCCCTTGGGCGGCACTTCGGCAAAGTCTTCGCGCTCGATCCACAGCTCACGTGCGAACGGAACCTCGCGGGTGCCGAAGCTCTCGTCCTTCGGGTGATTGCTGAAGGTGAGGGTTTCTTCGTGGCCTTCGGGCAGGTTGGTCAGCACCAGCTTGATCGGGTCGATCACCGCCATGCGGCGGGCAGCGGCGCTGTCCAGGTCTTCGCGCAGCGCGCCTTCCAGCACGCTGAAATCGATCTGCGAGTTCTGCTTGGAAATACCCACGCGCTCGGCGAACAGGCGCATGGCAGCCGGCGTGTAACCACGGCGACGCAGGCCCTGCAGGGTCGGCATGCGCGGGTCTTCCCAGCCATCGACCAGGTTTTCGGTGACCAGCGCCATCAGCTTGCGCTTGCTCATCACCGTGTAATTGATGTTCAAGCGCGAGAACTCGATCTGGCGCGGCTTGGCTGCTTCACGCGGCAGGCCCTTGTCGACCAGCGGCTGGGTCAGCGCGTTGTCGTGGGCGTAGTCGACGTTGTCCACGCACCAGTCGTACAGCGGGCGGTGGTCTTCGAATTCCAGCGTGCACAGCGAGTGGGTGATGCCTTCCAGCGAATCGCCCAGCGCGTGCGCGAAGTCGTACATCGGGTAGATCGGCCAGGCATTGCCGGTGTTCTGGTGCTCGACGTGCTTGATGCGGTACAGCGCCGGATCGCGCAGGTTGATGTTGCCGCTGGCCATGTCGATCTTTGCGCGCACGGTGCGCGCACCGTCGGCGAACTCACCGGCGCGCATGCGTGCGAACAGGTCCAGGTTTTCCTCGACGCTGCGCTCGCGGTACGGCGACGGGCGGCCCGGTTCGGTCAGGCTGCCGCGATAGGCGCGCACTTCCTCGGCCGACAGGTCGCAGACATAGGCTTTGCCGTCGCGGATCAGCTTCTGCGCGGCCAGGTAATAGGCGTCGAAGTAGTCCGAGGCGTGACGCAGCTCGTTCCACTCGAAGCCCAGCCAGCGCACGTCGTCCTGGATGGCCTGCACGTATTCCGGGTCTTCCTTGGCCGGGTTGGTGTCGTCGAAGCGCAGGTTGCAGACACCGCCGAACTCGCCGGCGATGCCGAAGTTCAGGCAGATCGACTTGGCATGGCCGATGTGCAGGTAGCCATTGGGCTCGGGCGGGAAGCGGGTCTTGATGGCCGTGTGCTTGCCGCTGGACAGGTCCTCACGGACGATCTGACGGATGAAATCGCGCTTTTCGGGAGCGTTTTCCGGCGTGGCAGCGACAGCAGGCGTGTTCTCGGACATGGGGGACGCAGTGTATTGAAGTAAACCGCAAGTTTAGCCGAGCCGGGCGTTGGTTGCCGGGACGGAGCTATGCTGGGGTCTGCTGACCGTGGATTCGCCCTGATGAACCGCCCCGTTCTGGTGATAGGCAACAGGAATTACTCGTCCTGGTCGCTACGTCCGTGGCTGCTGCTGCGGCATTTCGGGGTGGCGTTCGACGAAGTACGGCTGGCCCTGGACACGCCGGGCTTTGCCAGCCAGGTGCGGCTGCATTCGCCCACCGGCAAGGTCCCGGCCCTGCGCGACGGGCCGCTGCAGCTGTGGGATTCGCTGGCCATCTGCGAATACGCCAACGAGCGCTGGCTGGGCGGGCGTGGCTGGCCGGCCGACCTGGCACAACGCGCGCTGGCCCGGGCTGCGGCGGCGGAAATGCATTCAGGTTTCACCGCGCTGCGCAGCCAACTGCCGATGAACAGTCGCCGCCAGCCCGATGGCTACCGCTGGGATGCGGCTGCCCAGGCCGATATCGCGCGGATCTGCGCCTTGTGGAACACGCTGCGCAGCGACCACGGTGGAGGCGGGGACTTCCTGTTCGGGCAGTTCGGCATCGTTGATGCGATGTATGCACCGGTAGCGATACGTTTTGCTGGCTATGGCGTCGCGGTCGAGGGCGAAGCCGCGCGCTATATGCAGGCGCTGCTGGCGCTGCCCGCTGTGCGTGAATGGCGCCAGACCGGTGCCGAGGAAAGCGAGCAGCTTGCCGCCACCGATGCGCTGCGCAAGCCGCTGTAAACGGAGAACCCCATGCAATTGATCTACCAGACCAACAACCTGTTCGACGCGCACCTGGTCAAGCATGCGCTGGAGGCCGCCGACATACCGGCCTTCGTATTCGGCGAATCCCTGCTGGGCGCGGGCGGCGAACTGCCGCTGTTCGGCATGCTGCGGGTCTGCGTGCCGGATTCAGCCAAGGCCGAGGCCGAAGACATCGTGGCCGCGCTGGGCTTGGACGAGGGCGCTGATGCCCCCATCTTGGATGACGATGACGCGCCGGGATTCCTCCCGGCCTGAGGAACTGACCATGTTGGGAATCGGCCAAGGTATTTTGGGTATTGGTGCATTCAAGCAGCGCCTGCCGCGCCCGGAAGAAGCATTGCCGGGGCGGGACACGCCGCTGCCGCTGCACAACGTGCATTTCGTCAACGGCCAGTCCTTGCAGGGCGACTTCGCCGGCCTGCAGGTGCTGGATGTGGGCTTGGGCTGTTTCTGGGGCGCCGAGCGCAAGTTCTGGCAGCTGCCGGGCGTGGTTACCACGGCGGTGGGCTACCAGGGCGGCGTCACCCCGAACCCGACGTATGAAGAAGCGTGTTCCGGGCTTACCGGCCACACCGAGGTCGTACGGGTGGTGTTTGACCCTGCACAGGTCACGCTGGAAACCGTGCTGCGCACCTTCTGGGAGAACCACAATCCCACCCAGGGCATGCGCCAGGGCAACGACACCGGCACCCAGTACCGCTCGGCGATCTACTGCCATACGCAGGAACAGTACGACGCTGCGCTTGCCAGCCGTGATGCTTACCAGCAGCAGCTGACCGCATCCGGATTTGGTGAGATCACCACCGAGATCGTGTTCCCGGCACCGCCGTTCTATTACGCCGAGGATTACCACCAGCAGTATCTGGCCAAGAATCCCGGTGGCTACTGCGGCATCGGCGGTACCGGTGTGAGCTGCCCGATCGGCCTGGACGTCTGAGTGATGGCTGCCGCACCGCGCCGTTTGCTGGTGGTGTGGCACAGCTTTACCGGTGCCACTGAAGCGATGGTGGAGGCTTTGTTGAACGGGGCCCGCGCGAGTGCGGGTGATGCGGTGCAGGTGGTTGCGCTGCGTGCTGCGGAGGCGAACGCCGATGATGTTCTGGGAGCCGATGCGGTGGTGTTTGCCACGCCGGAGACATTGGCTTCGATGAGCGGGGCGATGAAGGATTCCTTTGATCGCAGTTATTACCCGCTGCTCGGCCGTTGCGAAGGCAAACCGTATGCGCTGCTGGTGTGTGCCGGCTCGGATGGTCAACCGACGATTGCGCAGTTGCGCAGGGTGGCTTTGGGTTTGCGCTTGAAAGAAGTGGCCGAGCCGCTGCTGGTGTGTACGCAGGCACAGACGGCGGAGGCGATTCTGGCGGCGAAAGCAGTGCCGGAATCTGAGCTGGCAAAAGGCCGGGAGCTGGGCGGGCTGTTAGCAGCAGGGCTGGAGCTGGGGGTCTTTTAAAGCCCCTCTCCCCCCGGGAGAGTGGTTGGGGAG
>NZ_JBDJMY010000039.1:0-41071 GCF_039674165.1 Stenotrophomonas terrae | reverse complement strand
CTCAGCTCCCCCGGTGCCTGTCGGTCGGCGCGCCTTCTCGCCCCCCCCCCCCCCCCCCCCCCCCACTACATGGGTATCGCCCCATGCCGAGCATGGCTCGGCACTACATGGCCTGCCTGCCTTCAGTCGTGGCCGCCGGCATCCACATCCAGCGTCATCTGGTAGGTGAACTGATCCGGCCGGTATTGCACGCTCAGCAGGTCGACCATGTTGCCGTCGCCGTCATAGGAGCGGCGCTCCAGCGCCAGCAGGGCGGTGCCTGGCTCCACCTTCAGGTGCAGGGCGGCAATCGCATCGGCGTTGACCGCCGACAAAACCTGCTCCACCTGCTTGATCTGGATGCCGGCGGCCTGGAACAGCTTCAGCCGTGAGCTGTTGGCCAGCTTGGCTTCGTTGAAGTCCGGGTGATCGGTATTGGTCCAGCTGTTGTAGTAGCCGAACGGGGTGTCGCCGCGCAGGCGCAGGCGGATGGCGTGCACCAGCACATCGCGCGGGCCGGTATCGAACAAGGCCCGGATCGGCTCCGGTGGTACCGCACGGCGGAACTGCAGCAGCTGCACCTTGGTGTGCTCGGCCAGCACTTCCAGGCTCTCCAGCAGCCCGGTCAGCGGGCTGTGCATGGGCTTGGGGCGCGAGCGGTGGATGACGTGGGTGCCCTTGCCGCGACGGCGCTCCACCAGGCCCTCAGCGGCCAGCTCGTCCAGCGCCCGCTTGGCGGTGATGCGCGACACGCCAAAGCCGTCGGCCAGGTCGAATTCGGTAGGAATACGTGCGCCGCGCGGGATCTCGCCATTGAGGATGCGGTCGCGCAGCAGGCTGAACATCTGGTGGTAAAGCGGCGTCGGCAAGTCGTTACGCAGCAGCTTGTGCGCGTTGGCACTCAATAGTGTGGCCAGTGTGTCTTGGGACATCTCGCTTCACCCTCCTTTGGCTTAATGCTATAACGATAGAACAAATAGGATAGGCCATGGTCACTGAAGAAGCCGTGATTTGCTGGAGCCGTGACGGCGCGCTCGCCCGCATCGACATCCAACGACCCGACAAGCGCAACGCCCTGGCCACCCGCCACTGGGCCGCGATCGAAACCGCACTGGATGCCATTGCCGCCAGTGACGCCCAGATCGTGGTGGTGTCGGGCGTGCCGGGGGCGTTCAGTGCCGGCGCCGATATCGACGAACTCGGTCAGCTGCTCACCGCTCCGGCCGCCTTTGCCGCCAACAACGCCCAGGTGCAACGCACCCAGCTCAAACTGCAACGCCTGCCGCAGACCACGCTGGCCGTCATCGACGGTGCCTGCGTGGGCGGCGGCCTTGGCCTGGCCCTGGCCTGCGACCTGCGGCTGGCGAGCAGCCGCAGCCGCTTCGCTATCACCCCAGCCAAGCTCGGCTTAGTTTACAGCGCCGATGACAGTCGCCGGCTGGTCAACACGGTTGGCATGGCCCGCGCCCGCGAAATGCTGCTCACCGGCCGCCTGCTCGACGCCGCCACCGCGCTGGAGTGGGGGCTGATCAACCAGCTGGCGGGCGAGGAGGGCATCGACGTACTGCAACAGGCACAGGTACAGCAGTTGCTGGCCACCTCCGGCCAGGCCCGGCGCGCGATCAAGACCGTGCTCGGCCACCTGGGTGGCGACGCCAGCATCTCCCTGGCACAGGCCGATGCGGGCTTCACCGATGCCTTCAGCAGCAGTGACTTTGTCGAAGGCGCTGCCGCCTTCCTGCAAAAACGCGCCCCGCGCTTCAGCTGAGCCCGCCATGTCCGCCTATCTGATCATCGAAGCGCATATCACCGACCCGCAGGGCTTTGCCGCCTACGCCTGCGCAACCCCGGACGTCGCTGCCCGCTACGGCGGCCAGTACCTGGTGATGGGCGGCGCGCAGCAGAGTCTGGAAGGCGAACACGCCCCGGCCCGCACCGTGATCTCGCACTGGCCGGACCGCGCCGCCGCGCTGGCGTTCTGGCACAGCCCCGAATATGCCGCGATCAAACCGCTGCGCGCCGGTACCGGCACGTTCCGCGTGCTGCTGGCCGACGGCGTGCAGATCCAGCTCCTCCCCGACACCGCAACCGAAGGTAAGGTTCCATGATCGATGCTTATCGTGCGTTGGCGCTGCAGACCACCTGTCGCGCCATCAACAGCTGCACCACGCCGGAAGACGCGGCTGCCGCCGTGGCCGACAATATCGAACGTGTCGGCCGCCAGATCCGCGCCTCCAAGGCCTTCATCGGCGCCGACCTGAAGTTGGTGGTGCTGCCGGAATACTTCGCCACCAGCTATCCGCTGGGCGACACCATTCCGGGTTGGGCGGCCAAGGGCTGCTTCGCGATGGACGGCGCCGAGTACGAACAACTGGGCCGCATCGCCCAGGACAACGGCGTTTACCTGTGCTCCAACGCCTACGAGCGTGACCCCAACTTCCCCGGGCTGTACTTCCAGTCCTCGGTGATCCTGGACGACAGCGGCAACCAGATCCTGCGCTACCGCCGGCTGATCTCCCTGTACGCGCCGAGCCCGCACGATGTCTGGGACAAGTACCTGGATGTCTATGGCGTGGATGGCGTGTTCCCGGTGGCACGCACGCCGATCGGGCGCTTGTCGTGCATCGCCTCCGAAGAAATCCTCTACCCGGAAATCGCGCGCGCGATGGGCCTGCGTGGTGCCGAGGTGTTCCTGCATTCCACCAGCGAAGTCGGCAGCCCGGAACTGACCCCGAAGGACATCGCCAAGCGCGCCCGCGCGCTGGAGAACATGGCCTATGTGGTCTCGGCCAATACGGCGGGTATCAGTGGCGTGGACATTCCCCTGGGCAGCGCCGATGGCATGAGCAAGATCGTCGACGACCAGGGCCGCGTATTGTCGGCCGCCGGCACCGGTGAATCGATGGCGGCCTATGCCGACCTGGATATCGCCGGGCTGCGCCGTCGCCGCCTGCGCCCGGGCATGGGCAATTTCCTGTCGCGTCTGCCGCAGGCCGCGATCACTGCCGGCCTCGGCAGCACCGCGTTGAAACCCAATGCGCTGCTCGACGGCGACACGCTGAAGATTCCGCAGCGGGCGGATTTCGCCGCCCGCCAGAAAGCCACCCTTGATGCACTGCTGAGCGCTGGAGTTCTGGGCAATGACTGAAGCCACAACGCTGCCACTGCGCAACCCGCGCACCGGCCAATCTGACGGCGAACTGCCGATCACCGCAGCCGCCGACGTCGCCGCGCTGGGTGCTCGCCTGCGCCAGGCGCAGCTGGGCTGGGCCGAACGCAGCATCGAGGAGCGCTGCGCGCATTTGAATGCCCTGGCCGATGCCTTGGTGGCGCGCCGCGACGGTTTTCTTGATGCCTTGCTGGCTGATACCGGCCGCTGGCATGAATCGCAGATTGAAGTGGACGGCACGGTGGGTGCGATCCGCCGCTGGGCGCAGCAGGCTGCCGCCTGTCTGCTGGAAAAGCCCGCGCAACAGGAAGCCATCCCCTTCATCCAGAGCCAGCAGACCTGGGTGCCTTACGCCGTGGTCGGCGTGATCAGCCCATGGAACTTCCCACTGATGCTGACACTGATCGATGCGGTGCCGGCACTGGCTGCTGGTTGCAGCATCTTGGCCAAGCCCAGCGAAGTCACCTCGCGCTTCGTGCCCTTGCTGCGCGATGCGCTGGAAGAAGCGGGGCTGGGCGAGGTATTCAAGCTGGTCACCGGCGCCGGTGCCACCGGCCAGGCGGTGATCGAGGCCAGCGACCAGATCTGCTTCACCGGTTCGGTCGCCACCGGCCGTAAGGTGGGTGAAGCCTGCGCGCGCCGTTTCATTCCGGCCTCGCTGGAACTGGGCGGCAAGGACCCGGCGCTGGTGTTGTCCGATGCCAATATCGACCATGCCGCGCGCGCACTGGCGTGGGGCAGCTTCGTCAACGGCGGCCAGAGCTGCATGTCGATCGAGCGCGTCTACGTCGAAGCGCCGGTGGCCGATGCCTTCATCGCTGCATTGGTGAAAGAAACCGCCGCGCTGGAACTGGCGTGGCCAGACCCGAAGCAGGGCCAGATCGGCCCGGTGATTGCCGCATCGCAGGTGGAGCTGGTGCGCGGCCAGTTGGCCGATGCCAAGGCCAAGGGCGCGCGTGCGCTGACCGGTGGCGAGCTGATCGACCATGGCGGCATCTGGTGCCCGCCGACCGTGCTCGTCGATGTGACCGACGAGATGGCCGTGGTCGCCGATGAAAGCTTTGCCAGCGTATTGCCGGTGATGGTGGTGGCCGACGAGGCCGAGGCCATTGCCCGCGCCAACAACACCGAGTTCGGCCTGTCCGCAGCGGTGTTCACGCAGAGCCCGGAGCGCGCGCAACGCGTTGCGCGTCAGCTGCAGGCCGGTGGCATCTCGATCAACGACGCATGTTTGACCGGCATGGTGCAGACCGCTGAAAAGCAGAGCTTCAAGTTGTCCGGCATGGGGGGCTCGCGCATGGGCACCGCCTCGATCCGGCGCTTCGTGCGTGCGCGTGCCTTGCTGATCAATACCGGCAGCGCATCGCCATGGTGGTTCCCGGCAGCGTGACGCGCTGCCTCAGCACACCAGCACGAACTGGCTGAGGAAGATACCGAAGCCCAGCATCCACAGCGCCAGCATCGCCGGGATGCTGGCGATGCGCAGCAACCAGCGTGGGCGTCGCTGCGCATGGCGGGTGGCGCGGAAGATCAACAGCATCAAGACCACGCCGCCGATCACGAACAGCGCGAATATCGCCCAGCCCAGCAGCCAGAACGCGGTGGATTTTTCGCCGAATTCCTGCGGGCACTGGGTCATGGCCATGGCCAGCGGCGAGGCCAGGTAAAGGGCGACGGCGAACAGCGGCCGGGACAATCCCGGTGGAGCAAATGGCATGTGGACGATTCCCCGAATGGATGCGTCAGGCCTTGATCCTGCCACAACTTGCGTTCAGAGCCCCAATACGCCCGGATTCATGCGCCGCTGTGGATCCAGCAAATGCTTGATGTCATGCAACAGGCGCGCAGGCGGCGCCTCCAGTTCGGACAGGAAGGGGTAGGTGCGGCCAATCTGGTTGGATGCACCGCCCATCTGCGCGAACAAGGCGCAGGTCTGCTGCCGCAACTGCGCGACCAGGGCGCGCGCGTCCGGGTTGTCCGGCCCCGCTGTGAGCATCTGCAAGCGTGCCGGTGGCAGTGCGGCAGCATGCAATGGCTGCCAGCTGTCCTGCCAATGAAACACCGCTTCGAAACTGAAGCTGTAGTTGCACAGCGCCGAGCAGAGATAGGTCACCCGCACACCGCATCGTTCGATGGCCGCGCTGTGTGCTGCTATCAGTTGCTGATGTGCGTGGATCAAGGCCGGTGCGCGTGAATGCGCCACCTTCACATTCAATGCGGCCCAGCGGCTGCCGTTGGCACCCAGCACCGCATCGAGGCCGGGGAAGGGATCGGCGCGGGCAATGCGCGGCACGGTCGCAGCGATGTCGATGCCGCCGTGCTGGTGCGCCAGCGCCTGCGCGCAGGCCAGATCATGTGCGACTGCGGCTGCACAGTTGCCCGCCGCCACCAGGTGCAGGCTGAAGGCATTGTCGGGAACCAGCTGGCGCCCGGCCTTCGCCATGCCGGCCAGCGCCCTGCACTTGCCGCGCAGGCCCGATGCGCTGCCGAGCACCTGCCGCAGCGCCCGCAATGCAGCGCGCAGGCTGCGGTCACGCTCGGCATTGGCCGCCACCGCACCGGCATCGAGCACATAGGCCTCCTCGGCCAGGCCGGCGCGGGCAACCGCTGACAATGCCCGCGCAGCAGCCTCGAAATCAGCGAAAGCAAATGAGGCGTAGCCACTGTGTGCGGGCAGCGGAATCAAACGGAATGCAGCGCGGGTCTTGATGCCGAAGGCGCCACCGTCGTGCATGAACAAGCCGGTCGTGTCGGGGCCGAAATTGCGGAATACCGGCTCCGCATCCGCCTTCAACGCCCATTGCCCGGTGCGCAGCAGCGTGCCATCGGCGGTAACTACTTCAACGCCGAGCACGTTGTCGGCGGCGGAACCGTAACGCGCGCTGCCGAAGAACAGCGCGCCATGGCTGAGACCACCGCCGACGCTGGCAGCCGCACCGGAAAACGTACCGAAGTAGGGCAGACGCAAGCCCAGCGGAGTGAGTGCGTCATACAGCTGCTTCCAGCTCACGCCTGCCTGTGCCACCACATACATGTCTTCTGCGCTGATGTGCTCGATGCGATTCAATGCCGACAGATCGACCAGCACGCTACCGCTGTCTTCGCATAGATAGCCGCCGGTATAACTCAGGCCGCCGCCACGCGGGACAACCGACAGGCCGGCAGCGGTGATCCGCGCGACCGCCTGCGCCAGCGACGCGCTGTCACAGGGGCGGATCACCGCCAATGGCAGCGGCCCGCTGCTGTACAGATCACCGGCCATCAGCTGCAGGGTGGCGGCATCGCACAACACGGCGTCCTCACCCAGCATGGCGCGCAGATCAGCCAGCAGCGTGGCGTTGTCATCCACGCTCATGTCGGCTTGAACACGCTGACAACGACGATGGCGGCGATGAACAGCCACAGCACGCCCAGCACCGAAGTTGCCTTCACGTAAGTGCGGCGAATGATGGCGTTGGTGGCATCGGTCGGGCCTTCCTGTGCCATCACTTTCCAGGTCCGGAAATGACTGATCAGCGCAAGACGGATGCCGACGCCCGATGCCATCACGCCGGCGTACAGCGCCAGCTTCAGGCGCAGCCACAGTGGCATCTCCCAGCTGCCGCCGAGCAGGCCGGTGGCCAGCGCCACCATCAGCGCCATGAAGACGTAGCGCGAGCCGCGGTCAATCGCGCCAAGGGTGGCACCGATGCGGCTATGGCGCAGCCGATGTACCGCTTCGACAAACGCCAGCCACAGCACGCAAAGAACGCCGGCGATGCTGGCGGTGGTTTCAGCGCCGGGGATCAGGCCATACAGCGCGGCCAGCGCGAAGCCCAAGCCTGCCTGCAGCACCAGCGCATAGCGCACGTGCTGGTCCACGTGCATCACGTGCTCCATCAGCCGGTTGCGCTCGGCGAAGGGGATGTTGCTGCCGTAGGAGACATAGCGGTAAGTGCTGTTGATCACCAGCTCCGAGCCCAGCCAATAGCCGAGCACGGTGATATGCGCCACCAGCAGGATCTGCAGCAGCACCTCAGTGCTCCACCACGGTGTAATTGCTCAGTTCGTAAGCGGTCTGCATGTAACCGGTGACGGTGGCGCGCAGCACGATGTAGTGCTCGTCGGCGGTCACCCACAGATCGTAGTCGGGGTGTTCTTCCGGCATGCCGACATCGAGGATGCGGAAGTGGCGGGCCTTGAAGCGGCCGGCGATCACCTCGATCTCCTCTTCGCCCACGTACTCGATGGCCAGCTGCACCGGGAAGATCATCGGCCCGGTGGCGCCACGATGATCTGGCGAGGACAGCAGCATGAAGAAGCTCTGCTTGCCCGGCCCCTGCGACAGGTCATACAAGGACATCGCATAGGCATCGTTGATGATGGCGTGGTTGCCGAAGGCCAGAAGCGGTGACTGCAATGGAAAGCGCTGCGAAACCCGGCCTTCGACCGTGGTGTTGGATTCGCACTGCGCCTCGGTCGGGCCGAAGGTGAACCAGCCCGAGCCACGGAACTGGCCGCCGACGGCAATGCGCACGAAGCACTCACGCGGCAGGTTGTCCGCATCCACGCGCAGGTTGACGTCGCGTACCACCGGCGGTGCATCGTCGATCTCGCAATGTGCGGCCAGCACCCGCGAACCATCGCGGTGCACATCAAGCTGGAAGTTCTCGCGGCCGCGTTCGGCGCCCTGGCGGTGGCTCTGGTTGCTGGTGTACTGGATGGTGCCGCTGATGGAACGGGCGATGCCGGTCATGCCATGGTCTCCTCGGGAAGCGGGTCGATCTGCAGGATGCTCACCGGCACGTTGTCCGGGTCGTAGACGATCATTTCGCGGTACAGGCCGGCCGGCGACCGCGCGCTGGCCACGCGCTTGGGGTAGGCCAGCGGCGGCGTCAGGAAGCGATGGCCGGCGGCGCTGAGCGCGGCGTGCAGGGCGTCGAAGTGATCGGTGGACAGCACCAGCGCGCTCTGCCCATGCGCTGGTTTGCCCAGTGGCGGGCTGAGCGCCGCAAGCGGTGTCTGGCTGATTTCGAACAGACCGACGATGACCGGTGCATCCGCGTCGGCCGCCAGCAGGGCGATGCGCATGCGGCAGGCGGGCAGTTGCAGCAGGCCGCCTGCCATCGCGCCTTCCAGGGTCTTTTCCTCGACAACCACCAGGCCCAGTGCATCGCGATAGAACCCGAGCGATGCATCCAGATCACGGCAGAACACGGTGAAGCGTTCGAACTGAAGTTTCATGCCACTCCTCGTTGCTGCGCAGGGCAGCAACGGCAGCGGTGTCCGCAGCCGCACTGCCACGGAGAGAGAATCAGGGGGCCGAGAGGTACTCGATCAGTGCCTGTCGACGTGCCGGGTCCGGCACCGCGATGGCCATGCGGGTGCCGGGTACCCGCTTCGTTGGCGCGCTCAGATAGGCGTCAAGTTGCTTGGCATCCCAGGTGATGTCGCTGGCCTTCAACGCCGGCGAATAGTCGAAACCGGGGTTGCTGCCGGCCTTGCGACCGATCAGGTTGTGCAGGTTGGGCCCCATGCCCTGATGCGCACCGGCATCGCGGCTGTGGCAGGCCGCACACATGGCGAAGGCCTGTTCACCGCTGATTGCCGGGGCCGCTGGCGTGGCTTCTACCGCAACAACGGCGGGCGCGGCCGACACAACCGCGTCGCCTGCAGCGGTGGGCGGCGTGGCAGCCATCGAGGGCGGTTCGGCCGGCTTGCTGCAACCCACCGCAAGCAGGGCGGCGACGACTATCAACAAAGAGCGCATGACAAATCCTGTTGGGGGTCAGAAAGGCTTGACCACGCCGAGGAAGGCGGTGGCCAGCAACATCAGGTAGACCAGCCACACCCAGATCCGGGTGCGGTTCATGGTGCGCAGCAGCGGCAGTTCGGTGGCATCGCTGCTGCCTTGCTTGAGCAGGGCGCCGAGCTGCGCGCCGACCGGCTTGAAGCTGACGTCGATCATGATGGCGGCAGCGAATATCACGCCGAACATCAGCGCCTTGCTGGCCAACCAGGTGGGCGCCAGCGGCGCGCCCTGCAGCAGCGAGGCCAGGCCCAGCCACAGGTAGAACAGCGCCAGCAGCCAGCGCAGTACCGATTCGATGCGGCGCGCGCGTGCCGCACGCGGGGTCTGGTCGTGGCGATGCGCATCCCACACCAGCCACAACCAGAAGCCACCGATCAGCCAGGCCAGCAGCAGCGCCCAGCCCGGCAGCGTCCAGTAGCCGCCAACATGCACCACGCTCAGGCTGACTGGCACCATCAGTGCCCATGCACTGCGCGGCACCATGTCCACTTCCACCAGCAGCTTCAGCAGTGCGATGCGCTGCTCGAGCGAATAGGCGTGGCGACGACGGAAGTGCTGGCCGAGCAGGAACACGCCGACATCGGCGCCCAGCCACAGCACGAACAGCAGCAGGTGCATGAACACCAGGATTGGATACTGCAGTGCAGCCACGTCCCGTCCTTCGCCCGCATGGCGGGTGCCTTCAATTTGTCCGGACAAACAAATATCAGAATGGGCGCGGGAAGAAAAGCTGCAAGGTCACATGACGCGCATTGGGCTCAGTTGTCGGCGAGCGGAGACGCAACTGTTTGGATCTTCTAGCCGGCCGGGAAATGACATAGGCTCCGATTCAGAATTCTGACCGTTGGGGAGCGCGTCATGGGGAATGCGGGGAAGTGGCTGTTCTGTTCCGTGCTGATGTTGGCAAGTCTGGCCTGGCCGGCAGCCGCACAGCAGGTGCCGGTGGAGGCCTTCGCCAAGGCCAGCCCGTTCACGATGCCAACGCTGTCGCCCGGCGGCGAATACCTGGCGGTGGCGACCGATTTCGGTGAGGGCAACCATGCGGTGCAGATACTGCGGCTGAGCGACATGCAGCGCACCGCGGTGCTGCGGCTGCCGCGGTACCAGAGTCCGTTCCAGCTTGGCTGGGTGAGCGATAAACGCCTGGTGGTGGCCAAGGGCCGCAAACTGGGTTCGCTGGAAAAGCCAATACCGTTGGGCGAGATCCTCGCCAGCGATTTCGACGGACAGAACCAGCGTTATATCTACGGCTATGAACAGCAGAACGCCGCTGCCGGCCTGGATCGTGGTTTCGGCTTTATCGACGGCATTGCCGACAGCAACGATGGCCGCTTCTATATGCGCCAACTGCAGCGCAATCCCACCTCATCGATGCTGTACCTGGTGGATACACAGCGGCCCACCTTCAAGCTGATCGCCAGCATCAACGTGCCCGACCTGGAGTTCGTCATCGACCGTGCCGGCGTGGCGCGCTATGCCTGGGGCGCGGACAAGCAGGACAACTACCTGCTGTATGCGTCGGTGGACGGCCGCCAATGGCAGCCGATGAAGTTGCCGTACAAGTGGACGCCGCTGGCGTTCTCGGCCGACAACCAGCGTGTGTACGGGCAGCTTGCGCGTAATGATGGGCCGGCCCAGCTTGTCTCCACTGATCTGACCGGTGCAGATCCGGACGTGCTGGCCAGCGATGCGTTCAGCAGTGTCGGCCGCCTGCAATGGACGCATGCACCGGCGATTCCGTTCGCCGCCGCACCGCTGGCTGGGCGCCCTGTGCTGAGCTACTTTGATCCTGGCCGGCCTGATGCGCAGCTGCACCAGGCATTGGCCGGATTGCTGCCGGAACAGCAAGTGAGTTTCGTCGACAGCAGCCGCGACGGGCAGACCCTGCTGGTGCACCTGGGCAGTGACCGCGACCCCGGCAGTTGGTCGATCTTCCGCCGCTCCAGCAACAAGCTGGAAAAGGTGCTGATCGCCAATGAGGGAATAGATGCGGCGTTGATGGCTGAGCGGCGCCCGCTGCGCTTCAAGGCCAGCGACGGCATGGAGCTGGAAGCGATACTGACGGTGCCACGCAACAGCGAAGGCCGCGCCTTGCCAACCGTGGTATTGCCGCATGGCGGCCCGCATGGGGTGCGCGACGGTTGGTTCTACGATACCGATGCACAATTCCTGGCCAATCGCGGCTACCTGGTGGTGCAGGTCAACTACCGTGGCAGCGGCGGCCGTGGCGATGCCTTTGAGCGTTCCGGTTACCTGCAGTGGGGAACGCGCATCCAGCAGGACATCATTGATGGGCTGGATCAAGCGGTGGCACTTGGCCTGGCGGATACGAACCGTGTCTGCAGTTATGGCGCCAGCTTTGGCGCGTACTCGGCAATGATGCTGGCCGCGCGGCAGCCAACGCGGTTCCGTTGCGCGGTAGGCTTGGCTGGCGTTTACGATCTGAAGATGATGTACAACAAGGGTGATATCGCCGACTACGCCTACGGCCGCAATTACCTGCGGCGGGCAATCGGCAACAGTGATGCAGAGCTTGTCGCCAACTCGCCTGCGGCCTTGGCCGCGAGCATCCAGATACCGGTATTCCTTGCCCATGGCGAACGCGACGAGCGTACGCCGATCGCCCAGGCCAATGCGATGCGTGCCGCACTGGTCGCCGCCGGCCGGCCGCCGCAGTGGATGGCCGTTGCCGGCGAAGGCCATGGGTTCTACAACGACGACAACAGTGCAGCGTTCTATCGTGCGTTGGAAGGTTTTCTTGCCAGGAACATCGGCGAGTGACGTGACCGTCGGCGCCGCCTGAAGGCAGCGTCCGCGGCACCAAAAACACAGGGCGCTAACCTTGCTGTACGGGCTTGTGTGTATCGTGGCGGGACGAATGAATCGCCAGGAACGGAGCACACAGCCATGATCCCGCAAGCGCATTTCGACCTGAGTGGAAAAGTCGCCATCGTCACCGGTGGCGGCAATGGCATAGGCCGCGCAAGTTCACTGATGTTGGCCGCCTATGGTGCGGCCGTGGCCATCGCCGACCTGAAGCTGGCGGCGGCCGAGAAAGTGGCGGCGGAGATCGTCGCCGCCGGCGGCAAGGCGCTGGCGCTGGAATGCAATGTGCTCAAGGATGAAGACCTGGTGCGCACGGTCGAGCGCACCGCCAATGAACTGGGTGGCATCCACATCCTGGTGAACAATGCCGGTGGCGGTGGTGCCGGCCGTGAGAGTCCGTACAAGATCAACCTGGAGCAGTTCGAGCGGCCCTTCCAGATCAATGTGTTCAGCGCCTGGCGCTTGTCGCAGCTGTGCGCGCCGCACATGGAGAAGGGTGGCTACGGTTCGATCATCAACATGTCGTCGATGAGTTCGATCAACAAAAGCCCAGCAATCAGCGCGTATGCCGCGTCCAAGGCGGCGATCAACCACATGACCGCGAACCTGGCGCATGACTATGGCCCGGCCGGCATCCGGGTCAATGCGGTAGGGCCGGGTGCGGTGCGTACCGATGCGCTGGCGACCGTGCTCACGCCGGAAATCGAGCAGCGGATGCTGTCGCATACGCCGATCAAACGCCTGGGTGAAGCGGACGACATCGCCGGTGCGGTGCTGTACTTTGCCGCGCCGATATCCAACTGGGTCAGCGGCCAGACTTTGTTCGTCAATGGCGGTGGCGTGCAGACGCTGGATTGATGCCCGGCTTAGTCGGGTAGCGAGGACAGGTATTCGATCACCGCCTGGCGGCGTGCCGGGTCGGCGGTGGCATTGACCATCTTGCTGCCGGGCACCTGCTTGGCCGGTGATTTGATGAAGGCATCCAATGTCTGCGCATCCCAGACGATGCCGCTGGCTTTCATCGCTGCAGAGTAGTTGTAGCCCGGCGCGGTGCCGGCCTTGCGGCCGATCACGCCGTGCAGATTGGGGCCGACGCGATGGCCGAGCTCGGCGCGGGTGTCGTGGCAGCCGGCGCAGATGGCGAAGGCGCGTTGCAGTTCGCGCTGGTGCGGGTCGGCGCTGGCGCTGTGGTTGAAGGCGTCGCGCTGGCCGCAGGCGGTGAGTGCCAGGCAGACAAGGGCGATCAAGAGCGGACGGGACATTGCTGACTCATTGCGTTGGCGGCCGTGGTTGTACGGCGCTGGCAATGATGGCGGGTGTTGGGAGGGGAAAGCAAAGGCAGAAGCAGAAGCCCCCTCATCCGCCCTTCGGGCACCTTCTCCCGCAAGCGGGAGAAGGGAGACTTCATGCATTTTCGGGTCTGTCGAAAAAAGCCAGAAGCAGAAGCCAGAAGCAGAAGCCGGAAGCAGAAGCCGGAAGCAGAAGCCGGAAGCAGAAGCCGGAAGCAGAAGCCGGAAGCAGAAGCCGGAAGCAGAAGCCCCCTCATCCGCCCTTCGGGCACCTTCTCCCGCAAGCGGGAGAAGGGAGGCTTCATGCATTTTCGGGTCTGCCGATAAAAGCCAGAAGCAAAAGCCAGAAGCAAAAGCCAGAAGCAAAAGCCAGAAGCAAAAGCCAGAAGCAAAAGCCAGAAGCAAAAGCCAGAAGCAAAAGCCTCTCACCTGTTGCGGGTTGAGCTTGTCGCGTTCAGGGGCCGGAATGCTTCAATACTTTGATGAAGGTGTGGGTCTTCGGCTCCGGGAAAAGCTAGCGGAGTACGCCGAAGTCAGTAATGCCAGCCCATGCAAATCCGAGCCGAAGTAATCCCCTCTCCCGTTTACGGGAGAGGGGTAGGGGTGAGGGCAGCTTTTAAGCCTCTGTCCTTCAGGACTTTCAAGCTTTAAAGCTTTAAAGCCTCAACGCACCCAGCCCAACACCCTCACTTCTTCGCAGCAAGCGTCTTATCCAGACTCTGCTCAAACGTGTGATAGCCGATCCGCTCATACAGCTCCTCACGGGTCTGCATGGTCTCCACCACATTGCGCTGGTGGCCATCTCGCCGGATCGCGGTGTACACGTTCTCCGCCGCCTTGTTCATCGCGCGGAACGCTGACAGCGGGTAGATGCACATCGCCACGCCCACCGAACCCAGCTCCTCGGTGGAGAACAATGGCGTCTGCCCGAACTCGGTCAGGTTGGCCAGCACCGGCACCTTCACCGCGTCGACAAAACGCTTGTAGGTTTCAAGGTCATACGAAGCTTCGGCGAAGATGCCGTCAGCGCCGGCTTCCACGCAGGCCAGCGAGCGCTCGATCGCCGCATCCACACCTTCCATCTGGATGGCGTCGGTACGTGCGATCAGGAAGAAATCCGGGTCGGTCTTGGCATCGGCCGCGGCCTTTACCCGGTCCACCATCTCGCCCAGCGACACGATTTCCTTGTTCGGGCGATGGCCGCAACGCTTGGCGCCAACCTGGTCTTCGATATGGCAGGCCGCCGCACCGGCCTTGATCAGCGACTTCACCGTGCGCGCGATGTTGAACGCGCTCGGGCCGAAACCGGTGTCGATGTCCGACAGCAGCGGCAGGTCGCAGACGTCGGTGATGCGGCGGATGTCGGTGAGCACGTCGTCCATGGTGTTGATGCCCAGGTCCGGCAGGCCCAGCGAGCCGGCGGCGACGCCGCCACCGGACAGGTAGACCGCACGGAAACCCGCCCGCTTGGCCAGCAACGCGTGGTTGGCGTTGATGGCGCCCGGGATCTGCAGCGGGCTCTCTTCCTTCAGCGCCGCGCGGAAGCGGGCACCTGGACTGACAATGCTCATCGAAACTCCTGTGGTTGGTTGGCGATGCTTACATCGCCGGGTAGTTCGGACCGCCGCCGCCCTGTGGGGTTACCCACACGATGTTCTGGGTCGGGTCCTTGATGTCGCAGGTCTTGCAGTGCACGCAGTTCTGCGCGTTGATCTGCAGGCGGGTGTCGCTGCCTTCACCGACGAATTCGTATACGCCGGCCGGGCAGTAACGCGCTTCCGGGCCGGCATAGGTGGCCAGGTTGACCTTCACCGGAATGCTGGCGTCCTTCAGCGTCAGATGGCTGGGCTGGTCTTCCTCGTGGTTGGTCGAGGACAGGAACACCGAGCTCAAGCGATCGAACGTCAGCACGTTGTCCGGCTTGGGATAGACGATCTTGGGCTGGCTGGCAGCCGGCTCCAGGCACTCGTGGTCGGCCTTGGTCCGGTGGATGGTCCACGGTGCATTGCGGATGCCCAGCTTGGGCAGCAGCCACTGCTCGATGCCGGTCATCAACGTGGCCAGGGTGCGGCCCTTCTTGAACCACTGCTTGAAGTTCTTGGACTGCAGCAGCTCGGTCTTGAGCCAGCTGTTCTCGAAGGCTTCCGGATAGGCGCTCAGCTCATCGCGCGAGCGGCCGGCGGCCAGCGCATCGAACGCGGCCTCGGCGGCCAGCATGCCGGTCTTGATCGCGGCGTGGCTGCCCTTGATGCGGCTGACGTTGAGGTAGCCGGCTTCGCAGCCGACCAGCGCGCCGCCGGGGAACACCGTCTTGGGCAGCGACAGGATGCCGCCGGCGGTGATCGCACGTGCGCCATAAGCAATGCGCTTGCCGCCTTCCAGGTGCTTGCGGATGGCCGGGTGGGTCTTGAAGCGCTGGAACTCCTCGAACGGGCTCAGCCACGGGTTCTTGTAGTCCAGGCCGACCACATAGCCGATCGACACCTTGCCGCCGTCGGCGTGGTACAGGAAGGCGCCGCCGTAGGTGTCGTTGTCCAGCGGCCAGCCAGCGGCGTGCACCACCAGGCCCGGCTCGTGCTTGGCCGGGTCGATCTGCCACAGCTCCTTGATGCCGATGCCGTAGGACTGCGGGTCCTTGCCGGCGTCGAGCTTGAACTTGCTGATCAGCTGGCGGCCGAGGTGGCCACGCGAGCCTTCGGCGAAGATCGTGTACTTGGCATGCAGTTCCATGCCGCGCTCGTAGTTCGGGCCCGGCGTGCCGTCCTTGTGGATGCCCATGTCGCCGGTGGCCACGCCCATCACCGCGCCGTTCTCGTCGTACAGCACTTCGGCGGCGGCAAAGCCCGGGAAGATCGACACTTCCATCGCCTCGGCCTGCTGCGCCAGCCAACGGCTCACTTCGCCCAGGCTGACGATGTAGTTGCCGTCGTTGTGGAAGCACTCCGGCAGCAGCGCGTGCGGGGTGGCCTTGGCCTTGGTTTCGTCCAGGAACAGGAACTCGTCGCGGGTGACGGCCTGCTTCAGCGGCGCACCGCGTTCCTTCCAATCCGGGAACAGCTCATTGAGCGCGCGCGGGTCCATGATCGCGCCGGACAGGATGTGCGCGCCCGGCTCGGAGCCTTTTTCCAATACGCACACCGACAGCTCCTGGCCCTTCTCCACGGCCAGCTGGCGCAGGCGGATGGCGGTGGCCAGGCCGGCAGGGCCGGCGCCGACGATGACGACGTCAAATTCCATCGCTTCGCGCGGCGGCAGGGCGGTGTTGGCTTCAGTGTTCATGCAAGGGCTCTTGGGTAAAGGCCGGCGCGTTTGTGGCGACGACGGTTGCCTGGAACCGCCGCCTCAACGTGAGGCGGCGATGATCTGCGAAGGCGCAGCGTTCCAGATCAGCCCTGCGCGGTCGGCCAGGTGGGCGAACACGCGTTCCAGGTGCTTGATGCGGTGCGGCTGCCCCATCACCCACGGATGGATGTTGAGCGCGAGCAGGCGACCCTGTCCGGTGCGCTGCGCCTCCTCAAGCAGGAAATCGCAGGCATCGACCATCTGGTCCGCATACTCGGCCTCGGCATGCAGATTTTCGCCGACGATGAAGCGATCTTCCAATTCCAGTGACAACGGCAGGGCGGTGAGCGGCCCGTTGGCGGTCTGGAACGGGTACGGCAGCTCATCGTTGATCCAGTCGCCAAACCATTGCAGGCCAGCCTGTTGCAGCAGTTCCGGGGTGTTCTGCGACTGTGAGCGGGCCGGCGACAACCAGCCCTGGATGGGGGTGTCCGAATACGGGGCCAGCGCGGCCAAACTGCGCTGGATGTATTCAGCTTCGCGCGCCGGGTCCAGCCCGCCGTAGTGCACGCTGTCCATGTTCCAGCCATGCGCCACCAGCTCGGCGCTGCGCGCCTTGAGCCGGCGCAGCAGGGCCGGGTAGCGTTCGGCCAGCTCGCCGTTGACCGCGGTGCTGGCACGCAGACCGTACTTTTCCAGCGCGTCCAGTACGCGGAACACGCCGACCCGGTTGCCGTAATCGCGCAGGGTGTAATGGCGCAGGTCCGGGTAGGGCATGACCATCGAGCCGTGCGGCTTGAAGCCCTCACCCTTGGGGTTGAGCGGGAAGTGCTCCAGGCTCAGGTTGATCCACACCGCCAGCGGCTTGTCGTCCGGCCAGCGCACGGGCGGGCGCTGCGCCAACATCGACCAGCTGTAGCGGTCGTGGTCCATGCCGTAGTGCAGATGCGGGTATTCCAGGAAGCTGCGATCCAGGCTCATGCCGCGTCCTCCGCGCTGATCGCCGCCATCGAGGCCAGCGCGTCGTCGTAGTGGTTGTCCAGGTAGTGCTGGGCGATCTCGCGGCCGGTGGCCTTCCACACCTTGTCGTGGCTGCAGATGTAGTCCATCGCGTCGTGGAACGCCGCCAGCCGGTGCGGGTGGCTCACCTGGTAGGCATGCAGCGGCACGCACATCACCGTGCCGGAGTTCTCGCCTTCGGCGTACAGGCGGTCGAAGGCGTCCTTGATCATCTGCCCGTAGCGGCGCGGTTCGATCTTGTTGGTGACGTAAACGATGGTGTCGTTGAGCTCCAGCGAGTACGGCACCGACACGAAGCGCTTGCCCGAGCGGGTCTTCACCGGCGTCGGCTGGTCGTCATGGAACAGGTCGCAGGTATACAGGCCGCCGGCTTCGGCAAACAGGTCGATGGTGGCGTCGGAATGTGACAGCGCCGGCGCCAGGTAGCCATCGCAGTGCTGGCCGGTGTGCTCGGCAATCAGCTCCATCGAGTGTTCGATCATCTCCCGCTCCTGCGCCTCGTCCATGCCGTAGGTGTAGCGGGTGTTGTAGATGCCGTGGCTGAAGAATTCCCAGTCGCGCTCGGCGGCCATCTGGATCACTTCCGGATGGTGCTTGAGCATGGCCGTGGACAGCGACACCGAGCCACGCAGGCCGTACTGGTCCATCACCCGCATCATCCGCTGGTGGCCGACGCGGTTGCCGTAGTCGCGGGTGCCGTAGCCCTGGATATCAGGCAACGGGCGCGGCCACGGCTTGCGCTGCGGGTTGGCCGGCGGCGCGTACTCGTAGAACTCGATGTTGGGCGCGATCCACAACGCCACGCGGGCACCGCCCGGCCACTGGATCTTCGGCCGGCCGTCGTAGGGCCAGTAATCGAACAGGCCCGGGTCGGACTTCGGCGCGCCGTTCATGCGCGCAATGCCTGCAGCTGGGCGGCCACGTGCTCAACCGATTCCACGTCGCCGTACTTGAGCATGATGTCGCTGAGGTTGGCGAAGTGCGGGATCTCGTGTTTGTCGGCCACGCATTCCTCAGGAACGATGCTGCGGTAGCCGCGCGACAGGCTGTCGATCACGCAGGCGCGGATGCAGCCGGAGGTGGAACCGCCGGTGATGATCAGCGTGTCGATTTTGTGGAAAGTCAGCAGCGACCACAGGTTGGTTTCGAAGAACGGGCTGGCCATGCGCTTGTGCATGACGATGTCGCCCGGCTGCACGTCGGCGCGCGGATCGAACTGGGCGCGCTCGGAGCCATGCTTGATGTTCTGCAGCGAGTCGGGCGTATTGGTGCGGGTGCCCCAGGTGCCGGCGTCTTCGCCCGATTCCAGATAGGCCACATACGTCCACACAACCGGCAGGCCGAGCGCGCGCACCTGCGCCGACAGCGCATTGATGTGCTCGATCTGGCGCGGGTCGGTTTCGTACGCGGTCTTGAACGCGGCCAGGTCGGTATAGGCGCGCTGCACATCGATGTTGACGATGGCCGGGCGTGCGCCGAAACCGAATTTGGCGCGGTTCGGGTTGGCCTTGACCTGCTCCCAGTACTGGCGGGCAGTGAGGTTGGACGTTTCCATCACGGGCATGGGGTCTCTCCGTTGCAGCAGTGGTTGGGGTCAGGCCTGGGTGGCGCGCGAACGTTCGTCGCGCACCAGCGTTGCGGCCAGCAGGGCCAGCCCGATCAGCACGCAGATCAGGCTGAAGGCGATGTGGTAGCTCTTGGTGATGTCGAAGATCTTGGCCGTCACCCAGATGCCCAGGCCGGCGGTGGTTGCATCGAGCAGGGTGATGGTGCCGAGGATCTTGCCGGCCGAGCTCAGGCCGAAGGCATTGACCGCCAGCAGCTGGATCATCGTGTACAGGCCGCCCCAGCCCAGCCCGAACAGGGCCAGCGAATACCAGATCAGGTCGGCGCGCAGGGTTGCCAGGATCACCGCACCCACCGCCATGATGGCCAGGTTGACCAGGAACACGCGTTTGGGCGGCAGCACGTCGGCAAGGAAACCGAATACGAACTTGCCCACCATCGCCAGGCCGAACATCAGGCCCAGGCCGTTGCCGGCGGTGGCCGGTTCAAAGCCGAGGTCGCGCATGTGCAGGAACAGGTTGGAGGCCACCGCCATGATCGAGAAGAAGGTGGTCATCGCCACGAACGCCAGCACCCAGAAGGTGCGCGTGCGCATGGCCTGCTGGTAGCTCAGGTCCGGCAGCGAGGCGGCAGCCGGCTTGCCTGCTGCCGCCTTGGCGGCCAGCGTGTCGGCGCCCCACGGCTGGATGCCGCCCGGGCGCGGGCTGCGCACCAGCAGGAAGGCAATCACCAGGAAGACCAGCGGAACGGCGGTCTCCCACAGCAGCGCGGCGCGCCAGTCCATGGTCTGCATCAGATGTACGCCGAGCTTCGGGAACACCATGCCGCCCAGGCTGGTGCCGACCAGGGCAATACCAATGGCGGTGCCGCGATGGGTGGCAAACCATTGCGAGACGAAGATCACCGCCACATTCAGGCCGGCGGCGACCAGCACCGCGGCAAAGCCGACGTGGATCCAGTACAGGTGGGCCAGCGAATGGATATGCGCATAGGCCGCATACAGCGCGGCCAGCAGGGCGATGCCGCCCAGGATCAGCTTGCGCGGGCCGACCTTGTCGATCAGCGCGCCCAGGAACGGTGCCATCCAGCCGGCCAGCACCAGGGTGATCAGGTCGCGCAGTTTGAGCTCGCTGCGGGTCCAGCCGAAGTCCTTGAGCAGGGATTCGTCAAAGGCGGTCAGGCCGGTCACGGTCAAGCCGTTGGAGACCAGCAGCACCAACATCCCCACCAGTGCCATCAACCACGGGAAATAACGCTTCATCTTCATCAAGCACCTCAAGAGTGGGTTACGGCAGGTAGATATGCCGGTGGGGGTTCGTCCCTGGCGTTGACCCGGGACGGATGGCATGCCTACACTTTGTCCGGACAAAGTGTGCCACAGTCTTTTACCTGGGAGGAAGCCATGCAAACCGTCATCGTCCTGTTCAACCTCAAGCCCGGCGTCAGCGCCGAGGAATACGAGGCCTGGGCCCGTGCCAGCGACCTGCCGGTGGTCAATGCGCTGCCGTCGGTGGAGAAGTTCGAGGTACTCAAGGCCAGCGGTCTGTTGATTGGTGAGGGCAGCTCGCCGTACGCGTACATCGAGCTGATACGTATCCCGGACATGGCGGCGTTTGGTGCCGACATGGCCGATGCGGCGGTTCAAGCCGGTGCGGCGCAGTTCCAGCAATACGCTGACAATCCGTTGTTCATCCTCACCAGCGCGCTGTAAGCGCACAAGGAACATTGGTCATGGCTCGTTTCCCCGAATTGCAGGGCAAGGTCGCACTCATCACCGGCGCCGGTCGCCGCGCCGGGCTGGGCGAGGGCATTGCCCGCCGCCTGCTGCAGGAAGGCTGCAAGGTGGTGCTGACCGACATCGGCCAGGTGCGTGGCGCGGAGATGCCGGTCACTGCCGTCGGTACCGACGAGGAGTTGGCCCAGGTGGCCGCCGAGCTGGCCGCCAGCACCGGTGGCGAGTGCGTGGCCATGGCGCTGGACGTGCTGGAAGAAGCGCAGGTGGAAGCGGTGGTCAAGGCCACGGTGGAACGCTTCGGCCGCCTCGACATCCTGGTCAACAACGCCGGCATCGGTTACCTGATGAAGTCGCTGGTCGACATCGATGCCAAGGAATGGGACGCGGTGCTGGGCGTGAACCTGCGCGGCGCCTTCCTGACCATCAAGCACGCCGGCCGGCAGATGATTGCCCAAGGCGGCGGGCGCATCGTCAACATCGCTTCGCAGGCCGCCAAGTCGGCATTCCCGCATGCAGCGGCGTATTGCTCGTCCAAGCACGGCCTGGTCGGCCTGACCCGGGTTGCGGCGCTGGAACTGGCTACGCATGGCATCAACGTCAATGCGGTGTGCCCGAACCATGTCACTACCGGTTTGGGCGCGTGGCAGAACGAATATTTCGCCGAGAAGCAGGGCAAGAGCGTGGAGCAATACCTGGCGGACATGCGTGCGCGCATTCCGGCCGGGCGTGCCGGTTTGCCTTCGGATACGGCGGCGGCTACGGCGTTTCTGTGCTCGGACGACGCGGTCTACATCACCGGTGAGGCGATCAATGTCTCTGGTGGCGAGGAAAACCACTGAAGCATTGCCGCGTCACTTCTAGCGCGTCGTTCCCGCCCGCGCGACGCACGGCATGAGAACAAAGCAGCACCGCAGTCCCCACCACGCACCCCATAAACGTAACGAGATTGCCATGTCCAAACCCGTCTACCAGTGGCCCAACAACGCACGCCTGGCCTTGTCGGTGGTCGTCAATGTCGAAGAGCTGTCCGAGTACAACGTCGGCCAGGGTGACAAGATCACCGAGCCGGTCGACGAGCTGCATGTGACCCTGTCCAAGCCGGTGCGCAACTACGGCAACGAATCCAATTACCGTTACGGCGTCAACGAAGGCCATGCGCGCGTTTCCGCGCTGCTGGACAAATACAACGTCACCAGCACCTATACCGCCGCTGCGGTATCGCTCGAGCGAGCGCCGGAAATCGCCGATTACCTGCGTGGCAGCCGCCATGAGGTCTGCTCGCACGGCCACCGCTGGATCCACCAGTTCCGCTTCAACGAAGAGCAGGAACGGCAGTTCATCCGCGATGCCGCCGACAGCATCGAAAAGACCACCGGCGTGCGCCCGGCGGGCTGGCTGTCGCGTTACCTGCACACCGCTTCAACCCGTCGCCTGCTGCAGGAAGAAGGTTTCCTGTACCACATGGACGACTACTCGGCCGATGCGCCGTTCTGGGGCGATGTCGACGGCAGCGACAAACCAATGATCGTGGTGCCGTACCAGCTGGACACCAACGACATGAAGATGTGGGTGGCCCCGTCCTACCTGCCCAAGGACTGGCTGGACTACGCCATCGACAGCTTCGACACCTTGTACGCCGAAGGCGAGCACAGCCCAAAGGTGATGTCGCTGGGCCTGCACCTGCGCATCATCGGCCGCCCGGGTCGCATCGGCGCGTTCGAGAAGTTCCTGCAGTACGTGGCGCAGAAGCCGGGCACCTGGTACGCAACGCGCCGCCAGATCGCTGAACACTTCGCTTCCCAGGTCGGTGCGGCGTGAGCGCATCGATGAACAACCCGCGCCGCTGCCTGCTGTTCGTGCCGGGCTCGCGCCCGGAGCGTTATTCCAAGGCCGTGGCCACCGGTGCCGACCAGGTCTGCATTGACCTGGAAGACGCGGTTGCCCCGGGCGACAAGGAAAGCGCGCGTGCCTCGCTGTTTGCCTTCCTCGCCGAACTGCCGCAGAGCCGCAGCGAGATCGGCCTGCGCATCAACCCGCTGTCCACCGAACTGGGCCAGGCAGATCTGAAGGCGCTCGCCGCTTCGGGCCTGAAGCCGGCCTTCGTCATGCTGCCCAAGGTCGAAACCGTGGCCGAACTGCAGCAGGCCGATGCCGCGCTGGCAGCAATCGACACCGCCTTCATCGCGCAGATCGAAACGCCGAAGGGCTTGCTGGATGCGCGCGCGCTGGCCATCGCCATTCCGCGCCTGCAGGCGCTTATGTTTGGTGGCTTCGACTACATCGTTGCGTTGCGTGGCCGCGCCAGCTGGGAGAGCTTCTTCCATCCGCGCGTGCAGCTGGCAACGATTGCCGCCGAAGCCGGCGTCGCCTGCATGGACGTGCCCTACCTGGACATCAAGGACGACGCTGGTCTGGTCAGCGAAACCGACCGCGTCATCGATCTTGGTTTCACCGCCAAAGCTGCAATCCATCCGGCCCAGGTCGATTCCATCCAGGCCCGTTACCTGCCCACCGCCGCCGAGTACGACCGTGCCCAACGCGTGGTCGCGGCACTTGCCGCCAGCGGCGGCGAAGCCATCCAGCTCGACGGCAAGCTGGTGGACCGCCCCATCGAAATCGCCGCCGAACGCGCCATCGCACTGGGTGCGCTTGGCGTGCGCGCCGGCTGACCTCACCGCTCCATTGAACACCTGATTCACGCCCCTCTTTGACCAAGCTGCGCCCAGCGCCAGCCCAACCCGTACCAAAAGGACATTGTCATGGTTCAGAACGTCAAGCAGATCTCCGAAAACCGCTTCCGCGAAACCTTTGGCCGCTACTACGAAGAGTTCAATGTCGGCGACATCTACGAGCACCGCCCCGGCCGCTCCATCACCGAGACCGACAACACCTGGTTCACCCTGCTGACGATGAACACCCATCCGATGCACTTCGACAAGGAGTACGCCAAGGCCTCGGAATTCGGCAAGGTCATCGTCTGCTCGCCGTTCACCGTGGCACTGATGGTCGGCATGAGCGTCACCGATGTCAGCCAGAAGGCCGTGGCCAACCTGGGTTGGAGCGACATCAAGATGACCCACCCGCTGTTTGTCGGCGACACCCTGGTGGCCGAGTCCAAGGTGCTGGACAAGCGCGAGTCCAAGTCGCGCCCGGGCGCCGGCATCGTCACCGTGCAGACCGAGGGTTTCAACCAGGACGGCAAGCTGATCTGCAGCTTCAGCCGGACCATGCTGATCGCCAAGCAGGGTCACTCGGTGGAAGACAAGGTCAACTACTGAGGACACGATGATGAGCACGGAACAGGAACAGCTGTGGGGCCCTGACGAAGAGCAGGCGTTGCTGGATTCGATCGATCATTGGGTCGAGAAGTCCGTTGCACCGATCGCCCAGGAATACGACCTCGAAGACAAGTACCCGCATCACCTCGTCGAGGAGATGAAGGATCTGGGACTGTTCGGTGCCACCATCTCGCCCGAGTACGGTGGCCTCGGCCTGCCGGCGCGCATCTACGCCAAGATCGTGATCAAGGTGTCGGCGGTATGGATGGCGCCGACCGGCATCTTCAACTCGCACCTGATCATGGCCGCGGCCATCGAGCGTTGCGGCACCGAAGAACAGAAGCGCAAGTACCTGCCGCGCATGGCTACCGGTGAGCTGCGTGGCGCGCTGGGCCTGACCGAGCCCAACGCCGGCACCGACCTGCAGGCGATCCGCAGTGTTGCCAAGCGCGAGGGTGACCATTACGTCATCAATGGCGCCAAGACCTGGATCACCAATTCCATGTACGGCGACATGGTGCTGCTGCTGGTCAAGACCGACCCGGAGGCGCAGCCGCGCCACAAGGGCATGACCATGTTCATCGCCGAGAAGGGCGAGGGCTTCATCGTTGCCAAGAAGATGAAGAAGTCCGGCTACCGCGCCATTGATACCTGCGAGCTGGTGTTCCAGGACTACAAGGTGCCGGCCGACTGCCTGCTCGGCGGTGTGGAAGGGCAGGGTTTCCAGCACGCTGTGGGTGGCCTGGAACTTGGCCGCATCAACGTGGCCGCACGCGGCTGCGGTATCGCCGAAGGCGCGCTGCGTTTGTCGGTGCGTTATGCGCAGGAGCGCATGACCTTCGGCAAGCCGATCGCCGAGCACCAGGCCATCCAGCTGAAGCTGGGCGAGATGGCGGCCAAGGTGGAGGCGTCCAAGCTGCTGATCGAGAGCGCGGCCAATGCCTATGACAAGGGCGAGCGTTGTGACATGGAAGCGGGCATGGCCAAGTACTTCGCTACCGAGACCGGCGCGTATTGTGCGCAGGAAGGCATGCGCATCTTTGGTGGTTACAGCTACTCGGTGGAATACGACATCGAGCGCTTCTACCGTGATGCGATGCTGATGTGCATTGGCGAAGGCACCAACGAAATGCAGCGCATCATCATCGCCAAGCAGCTGGTGGCAAGAAACAAGATCTGAAAGCCCAAGCAGACCAGAGCCCTAGTAGCCCCTCTCCCGCTTGCGGGAGAGGGGTTGGGGTGAGGGGAAGCTTCTAGCAAGCGGAGCCAAAGCTTTAAAAGCTCCCCTCATCCGCCCTTTGGGCACCTTCTCCCGCACGCGGGAGAAGGGACGAAGCAAAGCAACAGCTAGAAGCCAAAGCCAAAAGCAACAGCCAAAAGCAACAGCCAAAGCAATAGCCAAAGCCAAAGCCAAAGCAATAGCCAAAGCCAAAGCCAAAGCCAAAGCAATAGCCAAAGCCAAAGCAATAGCCAAAGCCAAAGCCAAAGCAATAGCCAAAGCCAAAGCCAAAGCCAAAGCAATAGCCAAAGCCAAAGCAATAGCCAAAGCCAAAGCCAAAGCCAAAGCCAAAGCCAAAGCACCGGCGCTAGCAGCAGATCCAACCCTCATCCGCCCCTTCGGGGCACCTTCTCCCGAAGGGAGAAGGGAAGCAGCATCTCTTCGCCGCGGTCCTCAACCAGCCGCGGTGCTTTTTGCAAACCAAAGGCCACACATGAAAGACCTTCCCCTGCAGGGACTACGCATCCTTGCCGTCGAACAGTACGGTGCCGGCCCCTATGGTTCGATGCACCTGGCCGATCTCGGCGCCGAGGTCATCAAGATCGAATCCCCGCCGGGCGGCGATGTCTCGCGCGCCACCGGCCCGTATTTCCTCGGCGAAGGCGACAGCCTGTTCTTCCAGACCTTCAACCTCAACAAGCGCTCGCTGCGCCTGGACCTGAAGGCCGCCGAAGGCCGCGAAGTCTTCGAGAAGCTCGTCGCCAGCGCCGATGCCGTACTCAACAACCTGCGTGGTGATCAGCCCGGCAAGCTCGGCCTGGATTACGCCACGCTGTCCAAACTCAACCCGAAGATCGTCTGCGCCCATCTGTCCGCCTATGGCCGCGACAACGAGCGCGCGGCGTGGCCGGGCTATGACTACCTGATGCAGGCCGAGGCCGGCTTCATGGCGCTGACCGGTGAACCCGACGCGCCGCCGGCGCGCTTCGGCCTGTCGATGGTCGATTTCATGACCGGTACCACCATGTCGATGGGCCTGCTGGCCGCCATCATCGGTGCCATGCGCACCGGCCAGGGCCGCGATGTCGATGTCAGTCTTTTCGATGTGGCCCTGCACCAGCTCAGCTACCCGGCCACCTGGTATCTCAACGAGGGCCACCGCACCGAGCGCTTGTCGCGCAGCGCGCATCCGTCCACCGTGCCGTGCCAGGTCTACCGCACCGCCGATGGCTGGGTGATGGTGATGTGCATGCTGGAGAAGTTCTGGCAGACCTTTGTCGAAGGTATCGGCAATCCGGCCTGGGCCGCCGAGCCGCGCTTCGCCAACTTCGCCGAGCGCCGCAAGGTGCGCGATGAACTGACCGTGCTGGTCGACGCTATCCTCGGCACCCAGCCCACCGCGCACTGGACGCAGCTGTTCGCTGGCCGCATTCCGATCGCGCCGGTGCTGGATATTGCCCAGGCGCTGGACAATCCCTATGTGCGCGATGTCGACATGTTGCAGGACGTCGAACATGCACAAGGCACGCAGCGGCTGCTGCGCAATCCGATCAAGCTCGATGGCCAGCGCCTGAGCGGCAGCGCCTGCCCGCCGCTGAACGCCGATGCCGACGCGCTGCTGCGCGAGCTCGGTTACAACGATGCAGACCGCGCGCGCCTGCTCGGCGCGTGAGGCACGGGAGTTGATGATGAAGCTTGAAGGCGTACGCGTACTGGATCTTTCGCTGTTCCTGCCCGGCCCGCACCTGACCATGGTGATGGCCGATCACGGCGCGGAGGTGATCAAGATCGAGCCGCCCAGCGGCGAACCGGTGCGCGAGGTCGGCCTGAAGCAGGCCGGGGTCAGCACCTGGTTCCGCAACACCCATCGCGGCAAGCGCTGCATCGTGCTCGATCTGAAGAGTGAGGCAGGCAAGGCGGCATTCGCCAGGCTGGTGGAATGGGCCGACGTGGTGGTGGAAGCCTTCCGCCCCGGTGTGGCCAAACGCCTGGGCATCGACTACGCCAGCTGCAAGGCCATCAATCCCAGGCTGGTGTACTGCGCGATCAGTGCCTTCGGCCAGACCGGCCCCAAGGTCAACCGCCCCGCGCACGATCTGGCCATGCAGGCCGATACCGGCGTGGTCAGCCTCAACCGTGCACCGGATGGCACGCCGGCCATGCCGCATATGCCGGTGGCCGATATGGCCGGCTCGCTGATGGCGCTCAACGGAATTCTGATGGCCTTGTTCCGCCGCGAACGCAGCGGCGAAGGCGATTACATCGATCTGTCGATGCAGGACGCGCTGATGGCCTGGCTGCCGAATGTGCTGGGCCCGCCGTTCGCGCTTGGCCGCGACCCGGTGATCAAGGAAGAACGCAGCTGGGGCGGCAATGCGCTGTACAAGCTGTACCGCTGTTCCGATGACCGCTGGATCGCACTGGGCGGCGCTGAGCACAAGTTTGCCGAGAACCTGCTCAACGCATTGGGCCGTGCCGATCTGATCCATCTGTGCCATCTGCCGCCTGGGCCCGGTCAGGACCCGGTAAAGGAATTCCTGGCGGAGACCTTCTCGCGGCGCACGCTGGTGGAATGGACCTTGTTCCTGCACGACATCGACGTGTGCTGGGCGCCGGTCAAGACGCTTACCGAGGCCTTCAACGATCCGCATACGCGTGCGCGTGAGATGGTCTGGACCGATGCGCAGGGCGGTACCCACCTGGGCATTCCAATCAAATTCGCCAACGAGCCGGGGCGTATCAATCCGCAGCTCGACGACATCGGCGAATCCACCGCAGCCGTATTGGCAGAACTAGGTCTCTAGCAAGCTGCAGGACCTCCTCCCTCCCTTTGCCTGCGGCAAGGGGAGGGCTGGGGAGGGGTAGCTCTTACCTCAAGCACCCCGCCCAAAAAACCAGACTCAGGCGTCGCTGCCGATATCGCTGGTTTCATCGGTCACGCTGGCCGCATGACGACGGCGCTGCGCGATCTGCCGCGACTTGGCTTCGATGGCCTCGTTGTCACGCTTGTTGCGGCGGTACAGCGCATAACCCAACAGGCCCAGGCCAACGGCGGCAACGGCGACGGTAGCGGTGGGGTTGCGCTTGGCGACGCGGGTAACGGCGCGGCCACCACTTTTCATCGCACCAATCGCAGCGCCGGTCTTCAGCCATTCCGCAGCGCTGGAGCCGCCGTGCTTGATGCCGCCGCCGGCGTTGTTGACCAGTTCCAGGGCGCGTTCCAGTGCCGGTCCGGTGATATCGCTGAACTTGCTCATGTGGGGGACTCCTTGTGGTTACAGGTCAGACCCTAAGTTTTACCAGAGGGGCGTGTAGGGGATGTTAGCCGGGAAGCGCAAATACGGGTTGTGGGTGGCTGAAGCTGAAGCAACGGCAACGCGGAGGTGCACGGCCGGCAAGGCTCGCATCGAGCGGTAGGATCACCGTCAAAGGTTAGATCGGAGTCAAAGGCAGGATCAAAACCAACGGCGACCCCTCCCCAACCCTCCCCTGCGCTACGCGCAAGGGAGGGGGCCAGTGCGGCTGCGCTGCACGCTGACAGATTGCCAAGAACCGCCCCTCCCTTTGCCGTAGGCAAGGGGAGGGTTGGGGAGGGGTGCTTTTGCTCTCGTTTTTTCTCTCGCTTCCGCCTGTGCCGCAGCCCCGCCAAACCCCAATCAGGTCCCCCGCGGCTTCGCCCTGTGCGTCGCCGTAGCGCTCCACGGATCGTCCGGCCATGGATGCCTGGGGTAACGCCCCTTCATTTCCTTCCGCACTTCGGCATACGTGTTCTGCCAGAAGTTGCGCAGGTCGCCGGTTACCTGCAGCGGCTTTCCGCCGGGTGACAGCAGGTGCAGCAACAAGGGCACGCGGCCATCGGCGATACGCGGCGTATCGGCCAGGCCGAACAGTTCCTGCAGCTTCACCGCCAGCACCGGCGGACGCGGGCTGATGCCGTCATCGTCGAGCGCGTACTCGATGCGCCGCTCCATGCCCGAGGGCACGCTGACGCGCAGCGGTGCGTGCTTGTCTACCAGCTGCCGCTTGCTCCAATCAAGACCCGATTTCAGCGCTTCCCCCAGCTCTTCCTCGGCCAACGCATCCAGCCGCGTCTTGCCGTTGAAGGCCGGCAGCAACCAGTCATCCAGCGTGGCCAGCAAGGCGGCATCGGAGAGGTCGGGCAGTTCCAGTTCCGGCATCCATTGCCGCAGCCCCATCACCCGCCAGCGCAACTGCTGCAGGTTTTCGGTCCACGGCAGGGCGTCCAGCCCCAGCTCACGGACGGCGTCGGTCAATGCACGTGCGGCCCGTGCAGGATCCACCTGGCCGGCAGAACGGCTGTCCAGCACGATGCGCTCAAAGCTGCTTTCGCGGCGTGCTTCCAGGGCACGTTTGCTGCTGTTCCAGCGCACCACGTCCTGGGTCTTGAAACGCTCGGGGAAGTCGCGGCGCAGGCGCCGCTCGTCCACCGGTGCCGCGCGCAGGATCAGTGCATCACGCGGATCGTGGCGCAGCTCGCTGATCACCAGCCACGGTTCGCCGCGCAGGTCGCTGTTGTCGAACTGGCGCGCGCTGCGGCCGTTGGCCAATTGATAGCGTTGCGGATCTGTAGGGTGCTGGGTGGCGATACGGTCGGGGAAGGCATGGGCCAGCAGGTCGCCTAGCGCGTGTGCTTCGCTATCGGCCGGGGGCAGCGCCTCGCAGCGCAGGCGTCGGCGCCACTGTTTGGCGGCCGCGTCGATCGCCGCCAGACCGCCGCGGTTGGCATCCTGCGGCGCGCGGCCACTGCGGAATGCAGCCAAGGCACGCCAGCGGGCGGCCAGCGCATCGCCGCCCTGGCGCAGTGGATCGCGGGCTTCCAGCAGCGCGGCCAGGTCGGCGGCCAGGGCTTGTTCGCGCGGATTGTGCGCGGACAGCAGCATCGCCGCCATCCGTGGATGCGTGCCCATCGCCAGCATGCGTTTGCCCAGCGCGGTGATGCTGTTGTCTTCGTTCAAGGCGCCGAGCCCACGCAGCAGTTCGCGCGCGGCGGAAAGAGCGCCTGCCGGTGGCGGATCGACGAAGCGCAGCTGGTCGCTGCCCCAGGCGGCCAGCTCAAGTGCCAGCCCGGCCAGTTCCACCTGCGCCATTTCAGGACGGCGTTGTGGTTCCAGTCGCTGCGATTGCGGCCACAGCCGCCACGCCCAGCCCGATGCCACACGTCCGGCACGGCCGGCACGCTGGTCGGCCGAGGCCTGCGAGATGTTCACCGCATCCAGGCGCGAGAAACCGCTGTTGGGGTCGTAACGCGGCTCGCGCGCCAGGCCGGCATCGATCACCACCCGCACGCCGGGCAGGGTGACCGAGGATTCGGCGACATTGGTAGCCAGCACCACGCGGCGACGGCCGTCGGGATCGGGCTGCAGCACGCGGGTTTGTTGCTCGATCGGCAGCTCGCCGTGGAGGGGGAGCACCTCATAGCCTTCTCCCTGCGGGAGAAGGTGGCGCGCAGCGGCGGATGAGGGTGCGGGCGAAGCCTGCTGTAGTTGGCCGATGTGGGCAGCGCCCCCGACCCTCTCCCCAACCCCTCCCCCGGAGGGGGAGGGGCTTAAAGCGGCTTGCACCCGTGCAATCTCGCGCTGTCCTGGCAGGAATACCAATACATCACCGGGATGCTCGGCCACCGCCTGCTCCACCGCGCGCCGGGTCTGTGCTTCCAGAGCCTCATCGCGCCGCGCCGGGAAATGGCTCACTTCCACCGGGTAGCTGCGGCCTTCGCTGGACAGGCGCGGCGCATCCAGAAACTGCGCCAGCCGCTCGCCATCCAACGTGGCCGACATCACCACGATGCGCAGGTCCTCGCGCAGCTGTGCCTGCACGTCCAGCGCCAGTGCCAGGCCCAGATCCGCCGACAGGTGACGTTCGTGGAATTCATCGAACAGCAGCGCGCCAACGCCTTCCAGTAGCGGGTCGTCCTGCAGCATGCGGGTCAGAATGCCTTCGGTGACCACTTCCACGCGGGTACGCGCGGACACCTTGTTCTCGAAGCGGATGCGGTAACCAACGGTTTCGCCAACCGGTTCGCCCAGCTGCTTGGCCATGAAGGTGGCGGCGCTGCGCGCGGCCACGCGGCGTGGTTCCAGCATGAGGATTTTGCCGCCCTGCAGCCACGGTGCCTCCAGCAGCGCCAGCGGCACCTGGGTGGTTTTGCCGGCGCCGGGTGGCGCCTCCAGTACCAGCCGCGAATGCGCGGCCAGCTGTTGGAGTATGTCGGGGAGCAGCGGGGTGATGGGGAATGCAGTTGCCATCGGCGCATTGTAGAAGCCGCGCACGCCAGGCGCCCGGTAGCCGCGTAGCCCGGGTAAGCCTGTAGCCCGGGTAAGCGCAGCGCACCCGGGGCTTTTCGCGCGGCCCCTACGATTCAGCGAACTGCCCCGGGTGCGCTGTGCTTACCCGGGCTACCGGGCTTCGTTCATGGTTTGGGGGCCGGGCTGGGACCAAACCTCTACAATCACGCTTTCTGTCTGCCTACTTCCAGCTCAATGCAACTGATCGACATCGGCGCCAACCTCACCCACGAATCCTTCGATCGCGACCTGGACGCGGTGCTGGAGCGCGCCAAGGCCGCCGGCGTGGCGCAGATGGTGATCACCGGCGCCAGCCGCGAGCACTCGCCGATGGCCCTGGAACTGGCGCAGCGCCATCCCGGTTTCCTGTACGCCACCGCCGGCGTGCATCCGCATCACGCCAGTGAATACACCGACGAGTGCGATGCCGAAATGCGCGCATTGCAGGCGCATCCGGAAGTGGTGGCGGTGGGCGAGTGTGGCTTGGATTACAACCGCGATTTCTCGCCGCGCCCGGCCCAGCGCAAGGCCTTCGAGCGGCAGCTGCAGATTTCCGCTGACCTTGCCGGTAAGCCGCTATTCCTGCACCAGCGCGATGCGCACGATGACTTCCTGGCGATGATGAAGAACTTCGACGGCAAGCTGGGCCCGGCAGTGGTGCATTGCTTCACCGCCGAACGCCGCGAGTTGTTCGATTACCTGGACCGCGATTGGTACATCGGCATCACCGGTTGGCTGTGCGACGAACGCCGTGGCGCGCACCTGCGCGAGCTGGTCAAGCACATCCCGGCCGAGCGCCTGATGATCGAGACCGACGCACCGTATCTGCTGCCGCGCACGATGCGGCCGCTGCCCAAGGATCGCCGCAACGAGCCGGCGTTCCTGTCGCATATCGTCGAGGAACTGGCACGTGATCGTGGCGAAGACGTGGCCGTTACCGCCGCCAATGCTACCGCCGCGACGCGCGCCTTCTTCCGCCTGCCGCCGGTCTGACGGCAGGCGCAGGCTTCAAACGGCGCGTTGCGCTTCGTAGGCCTGCAGGTGGCAGTACGCGGCCTGCAGCAGCGGTGCGGATTGCCCGGCCGCAAGCGCGCGGCCCAGCATGTCGCCGACGATATGCGCGGCCTCCACGCGTTGACCGGCTTCCAGATCGCGCAGCATTGAAGCCTTGATCGGCGAACCGGGCTTGGTGATGGCGCCCAGTGCGATGTCCTGTGCCTTCGCTGGAATCGGCTGCCCGGCCTGCGCGGCGACCGCCAGGCATTCGGCGTACAAGGCCTGCATGAAAGCGGTGCCGTGATCGCTGGCAACGATGCTGCCGACATCGGCGCGCATCAGGCAGGTGCCAGCCGCCAACGCGGTCAGGAAGCTGTATTTGATCCACTGCTCCTGGGCGATGTCGGCCGATGCAACGTGGTCGATGCCGGTCTGTTCGCAGGCTTGTGCGAGTGCAGTCACACGCGCGCTGTTGGCCGCACCATCGCGCTCACCGAAGGTCAGCTTGGCCGGCTTGTCCAGGTGCAGCACGGCGCCGTCCTCGGCCTTGGTCGCGCTGATGAAGCACAGCCCGCCGAGCACGCGCTCGCGTCCAAAGCGTGCATCCAGGTCAGCGTAGTGGCGCAGGCCATTGAGAATCGGCAGCACGCTGGTGGTGACGCCGACTGCCGCTGCGATGGCGTCGATGGAGCTCTCCAGGTCATAGGCCTTGCAGCTGAGGATGACCAGATCGAAGGGATTTTCCTTCGCCAGTTGCGGCAGGGCGTCGGCAGTGACGTGGGCGACCGCAAATGCGGCATCGCCGAGCGGGCTGCGGATTACCAGGCCATCACGATCCAGCTGTGCAGCGCGGTTGGGCCGCACCAGGAAAGTGACATCGACGCCGGCCTGGGCCAGCCGACCACCAAAGTAACCGCCGGTACCACCGGCACCGAGAATCAGGATGCGCATCGCTTGGATATCCATCAACAGTGGGGAGTGAAGCCATCATAGGGGCTCGGGGTGTTGTAGGAGCGGCGTGAGCCGCGAAGCTGACATTGCATCCGGCCAGGAAAAACAGGGTTTGCAATAGTCTGGATGCAAGAGCCAGCTTGGTCTGATGTTGTACGAGTTTCGCGGCTTATGCCGCTCCCACAAATGCGAGAACAAAAGCCAAAAAAAAAGGCGCCTTTCGGCGCCTTCTTTCAGCTGCGCAGGCCTACGCCGCGCTTCAACAGCCAGAGTGCCAAGGTGGTCAGCGCTACAACAAAACCCAGCATCAAGGCATACGACACCCACAACGGCACGTCGCTGCTGCCGAGCAGGCCGTAGCGGAACGCATTGACCATGTAGAAGATCGGGTTGGCATGGGTCATCGCCTGCGCCCAGCCCGGCAACAAGGTCACCGAGTAGAACACGCCGCCCAGGTAGGTCAGCGGGGTCAGGATGAAGGTCGGCACGATCGCTACGTCATCGAACTTCTTGGCGTAAACCGCATTGATGAAGCCGGCCAGCGAGAAGATCGTCGCGCCTAGCAGCACCGTGGTCAGCGTCACCAGCGGGTGCGGGATGCGCACCGGAGTGAAGAACATGGCGATGATCAGCACGATCACGCCCACCATCAAACCGCGCAGCACCGCGCCGGCTACATAGCCGCCGAGGATCACCCAGTTCGGCATCGGGCTGACCAGCAGTTCTTCGATATGCCGGCCGAACTTGGCGCCGAAGAACGAGGAGCTGATGTTGCCGTAGCTGTTCTGGATGACGCTCATCATCACCAGGCCCGGCACGATGAACTGCATGTAGCTGTAACCGCCCATCTGCCCGATCTTGGAGCCGATCAGGCCGCCGAAGATCAGGAAGTACAGGGTCATGGTGATGGCCGGCGGCACCAGGGTCTGGCCCCAGATGCGCAGGATGCGGTTGACCTCGCGACGAACGATGGTGCCCAGCGCCACCCAGTTGCGGCTGCTGTCGGTCACGGGAACGGGGGTACTCATGCTGCGCTGTTCTCCAGGTTGCCGGTGAGCCGCACGAACAGCTCCTCCAGGCGGTTGCTCTTGGTGCGCATCGAACGCACGCGGATGCCGGCGGCATTCAAGGCGTCGAAAACACGGTTCAGGTCCATCGCGCGCGGCATGTCCATATCCAGCGTATGCGCGTCGGTGGCGACCAGGGTGGCGCCTTCGATATGCGGCAGCTGGGCGGGCAGTTCACCGTCGATGTCGAACAGGAAGCCTTCCACGTCGAGCTTGGCCAGCAGGCCGCGCATCGGCCCCTGCTCCACGATCTGGCCGTGGTTGATGATGGCCAGGTTGCGGCACAGCTGCTCGGCCTCTTCCAGGTAATGGGTGGTGAGGATGATGGTGGTGCCGGCGGCGTTGATTTCCTGCAGCGTCTTCCACATGTCGCGGCGGATCTCGATGTCCACGCCTGCGGTGGGCTCATCGAGGATGAGCAGGCGCGGCCGGGTCATCATTGCGCGGGCGATCATCAACCGGCGCTTCATGCCGCCGGACAGGGTGCGGCTCATCATCTGCGCCTTGCCCCACAGGTGCGCACGCTTGAGCTCTTCCTCGGCGCGTACTTCAGCCTCCGCACGCGGAATCCCGTAGAAGCCGGCGTAGTTGACCAGGATGTCGAAGGGCTTCTCGAACAGGTTGAAGTTGATTTCCTGTGGCACCAGGCCGATCAGCCGCATGGTGGCGCTGCGCTCGGCGACCAGGTCGCTGCCGAACACCTGCACCTGGCCTTGGCTGAGGTTGACCAGTGAAGAGACAATGCCGATCAGGGTCGACTTGCCGGCGCCGTTGGGGCCGAGCAGGGCGAAAAAGTCGCCCGGGGCGACTTCCAGCGACACGCCCTTCAGCGCTTCGACGCCGTTGTCGTAGGTCTTGCGCAGGTCGCTGATGCGCAGCGCGGCTGTGCCGGGAGGAGCAGGGGTACGGGAGTCCAATCTTTGGCCTTCGCGCCGAGTACAGGCGTCGGATAAGTGCAGGCCGGTATTATAGGAGCCCCCGTGGTCCATGCCCGGTTACACACTGTTCCCCTCCTGTGCCAATCCAATTCCCCCTCAAGCTGGTCGGCCGCCACATGCTGGCGCCGAGCATCGGCCATTACCAGTTCGTCCGTGATGACGGCCAGCCGCTGGATTTCCTGCCCGGCCAGTTCATTCAGATTCACTTCGATTACGCCGACGGCACCCCGACCAAGCGCAGCTACTCCCTGGCCACTATCCATGACCGTGCCCTGGGCCCGGGCGAGGCGGTGGAAATCGCGGTCAGTTTCGTGCCCGGCGGCGCTGCCACGGCCTTGTTCGAGGGCATGGACCTGGGCGACCACGTCAGTGGCAGCGGTCCCTTTGGCCGGTTCTGCCTGCAGCCGGGCGACCACAATGCCCGCTACCTGCTGATCGCCACCGGCACCGGCGTCACCCCCTACCGCTCGATGCTGCCGCAGTTGCATGAGGCAATGGTCGAGCGTGGCGTGGAGGTGGTGCTGCTGCAGGGCGCGCGGACGCCGGAAGAGCTGCTCTACAGCGACGACTTCTACGCCTTTGCCGCCGCCAACCCCGGCTTCCGCTACATGCCCTGCCTGTCGCGGGAACTGCCTGAAAACCCGCACCCGGATGTCCGCAAGGGCTATGTACAGCAGCAGCTGGCGGAGATCGCGCCGGACCCGGCCCGCGATATCGCCTACCTTTGCGGTAACCCGGACATGGTCGATACCTGCGTGGAAGTGCTCAAGCAAGCGGGGCTGTCGATGCCGCAGATCCGCCGCGAGAAGTACGTCAGCAGCAAGTGATCCTTGGCGGCTGCGCTGCAGTCGCCTCTCCCGGTGAGCCGGCGTGTCCGGCCCCGGTTTGGTTTTGATCCGCATAAAGGCGCGACGCTTCGTTCGCGCCTTTCTTCGTTGTGGATGCGGTCTTGCCGGCTTGGCCCGGGCAAGGGGCAGCGTAATCGTCGTTTCCATCTGTAAAGGATGCTTGACAGGTCGGCCGTGCCGGCCCCAGGATGTGTCAAGCGTGCTTTACAGGAGTTGGGCCATGGGTCATTGCAGCTGTCTTGTCCGTTCCACCGCGACGGGTTCCGTCGCCAGCCGGTCGCTTACCCTGGCCGCCGGCCCGCAGATGCGGGCGCAAGGGGCAGGGCGATGAGCCGTACTTCTTGGACCGTGGGCATGCTGCTTGCGGCGGCGGTGTCCGCAGTCCTCGCCTGGGTCGTGATGCAGTGGCAGCCGATGGGCGCGCAGCCGAAGTTTGCCGGCATTCTGTGTGGTATCGCCCTGGGCCTGGCATTGGCAGCGCTGCTGCGCCGCTTCATGCCCGATGGCTGCGACGCCGCCCCGGCCAAGCTGCGCAAGCGTTATACCCGCGAAGTGATGCTGGCCATGGCCGGTTACATGGTGCTGCTGGTGGCATCGAGCCTGTTGCTCAAGCGCGTGGACGAACCGCTGCTGCGTGCGCTGGTCGCCTTGCTGCCGGTGCCGCCGGTGGTGTTGATGTTGCGGGCAATGGTCCGCTACATCCGCGATGTGGATGAACTGCAGCAACGCATCGAGCTGGAGGCGGTCAGCTTCGCCACTGGCTTTGTATCGCTGGTCTACCTGACCGGTGGGTTCCTGCAGGTCGCCAAGGTGATCGACATTCCTTCCGGTGTGGCGATGATCTGGGTTTTCCCGCTGGTCTGCCTGGCCTACGGGCTGGCCAAGGCCGTGGTCGTGCGGCGCTACAACTGAGAGCCGGCGATGGATAACCGATTGCGCGAACTGCGCGAGGCCAAGGGCTGGTCACAGGGCGAACTGGCCGAGCAGCTGGAGGTATCCCGGCAGACGGTCAATGCGCTGGAGACGGGCAAATACGATCCCAGCCTGCCGTTGGCGTTCCGCATTGCCCGCCTGTATGAAAGCCGCATCGAAGAAATTTTCTTTCCTGATGTCACATAGCTGCCGCGCCCGCGTCTGGATGCAGGTAGACCCGTTAATTTCCTTCAACCGTGAGGGGCTGTTCCGATGATGTCCCGCAAGACCCAAACCATCCTTGCCTTGGCCGTGATCGCCGGTATCGTCGGCTACCGCCTGGTGCGGTCCACCGATACCCCCGCGCCTGCCGCACCGCAGGCAGCCGCTGCCGCGGTTGCTGCGGGCAAGCCGCAGACGCTGGGCAGCCTGCACTTCCAGCCCTGCAGCCTGAGCGCGAGTGGCAGCCGCGACAGCCTGGAAGCGCAGTGCACCACGCTGGAAGTGCCCGAAGACCGGGCAAACCCGCAGGGCCGCAAGATTGCACTGAACATCGCCTGGGTCGCCCCGGAGAAGGAAAGCGACCTGCAGCCGGACCCGGTGTTCTTCCTGGCCGGTGGCCCTGGGCAGGCGGCGGTTGCCACCTACCCGCAGGTGGACGCGGCATTTGCCGAGGTGCGCAAGCACCGCAACGTGATCCTGGTCGACCAGCGCGGCACCGGCGAGTCGAACCTGCTGGCCTGCGATACGCCGGACGATGCGGATTTCAGCACGGCCTCGATGGTGGCAGTGGCGCGCAGCTGCGCAGCTGAGCTGGCAAAGAAGGCCGACCTGCGCTTCTACACCACCACCGAGGCGGTGGCGGATCTGGATGCGGTGCGCCAGGCCATCGGTGCGGCGCAGATCAATCTGGTCGGTGTCAGCTATGGCACCCGCGTGGCCCAGCAGTACGCCATGCGTCATCCGCAGGCCACGCGCAGCATCGTGCTGGACTCGGTGGTGCCGAACAGCCTGCAGCTGGGCAACATCTTCGCGCGCAACCTTGATGACGCCTTGGCGCTGCAGTTCGCACAGTGCACCAAGACCGCCTCGTGCAAGGACAAGCTGGGCGATCCGCGCGCCGAGCTGGACGTGCTGCTGGCCAAGCTGCGTGCGCAGCCGGTGACGGTGCAATACCGCGATGCTGGCACGGGCGAGCAGCGCGAAGGCGAGCTGCGTGCGGAAACCGTAGCCGGGCTGGTGCGCATGTATGCCTACATGCCGGCTGCCGGTGCGTTGCTGCCCAAGCTCATCCACGAAGCCAACGGCGGCCGCTACGACAATCTGATGGCGCTGACGCAGATGCTGCAGGGCGAGATGAAGGACAGCATGGCGATGGGCATGCAGCTCTCGGTGGTGTGCAGCGAGGACAACGAAAGCATGGTCGCCAACAGCGCCGATGCCGACACCGTGCTCGGTAATCAGATGGCCGAAGCCATGGGCGCGATGTGCGCCAGCTGGCCCAAGGGCACGGCGCCAGCCGACTTCCACAAGCCGCTGGCCGGCAAGGTGCCTGCGCTGGTGCTGGAAGGCGAGTTCGATCCGGTGACCCCGCCACGCTACGGCGAGGAAGTGGTCAAGCACCTGGATAACGCGCGCCTGTTCGTGCTGCGTGGCCAGGGCCACAACGTGATCGGTGCCGGCTGCATGCCCAAGCTGTTTGCGCAGTTCATTGAAAAGACCGACCCGAAGGCGCTCGACGGTGCCTGTCTGGAAAAACTCAACTACGTGCCGCCGTTCACCAGCTTCAATGGCTGGGAACCGTGACATCACCGCATCACTGAGGAATCCGCTTCCATGATCGTTGCAGAACGACTTCGCAAGACCTTCCCCGGCAAGGGCAAGGACAAGACGCCGGTGATTGCCGTGGATGACGTGGGCTTCACTGCCCACGACGGCCAGATCACCGGTCTGCTCGGCCCCAACGGCGCCGGCAAGACCACCACCCTGCGCATGCTGTACACGCTGATGACGCCGGAAAGCGGCCGCGTGCTGGTCGATGGCATCGATGCCGCCGTCGACCCCAACGCGGTGCGCCGCAGCCTCGGCGTATTGCCGGACGCACGCGGCGTCTACAAGCGCCTGACCGCGCGCGAGAACATCGACTACTTCGGTGAACTGCATGGCATGAGTTCGGCCGCCATCGTCGAGCGCACCGCGCGCCTGGCCAAGGCACTGCAGATGGAGGATTTCCTCGACCGTGCAACCGAGGGTTTCAGCCAGGGCCAGCGCACCAAGACCGCGATTGCCCGCGCGCTGATCCACGACCCGCGCAACGTGATTCTCGATGAGCCGACCAACGGCCTGGACGTGATGACCACCCGTGGCCTGCGTGGCTTCCTCAAGGAACTGCGCGAGGAAGGCCGCTGCGTGATTTTCTCCAGCCACATCATGCAGGAGGTCGCCGCGCTGTGTGACCGCATCGTGATCGTCGCGCAGGGCAGGGTGGTTGCACAGGGCACGCCGGAGGAACTGCGCGAGCAGGCCCACGAAAACAACCTGGAAGACGCGTTCGTCAAATTGATCGGCAGCGAGGAGGGCCTGCACGCATGAGCACGACCGGATACTTCCGCGCGATCTTCACGGTGATGCGCAAGGAGCTGCGCGATTTCGCCCGCGACCGCCGCACCTTCCTGCTGACCCTGCTGACCGCACCATTGCTTTACCCGCTGCTGTTCCTGGGCATGAACAAGCTCACCAACCTGCGCGCTGAAACGCAGTTGGAAAAAGACTTGAGCATCCCAGTGGTGGGCATCGCCCGCGCGCCGAATCTGGTCGCGTTCCTGGCCAGCCGCGGCATCAATGCCACCGAAGCACCGGCCGACATCGAAAGCCTGATCCGCAGCCAGCGCGAAGACTTGGCGCTGGTGATCGACGAGAACTTCGCCGCCGACTGGCAGGCCGGCAAGCCGGCCAAGGTGGAGATCGTGGCCGATACCACCCGCCGCACCGGCGAGGTGCAGATTGCTCGCGTACGCAGCGTGCTGAGTGCTTACGGGCAGTCGGTGGGTGCATTGCGTCTGCTGGCGCGTGGCGTCAACCCGATGGTGGCCGCGCCGGTCAATGTCGGTACCCGCGACCTTGCAACGGCCGAGGCCAAGCGCGGCATCTTCCTGTCGGTGGTATTGCCGCTGGTGTTGATGCTGTTCGCCTTCATCGGCGGCTCGCACCTGGCGATGGATACCACCGCCGGCGAGCGTGAGCGGCAATCGCTGGAGCCCTTGCTGGCCACACCGGCCGCACGCGGCGCCTTGGTCAGCGGCAAGATGCTGGCGGCGGTGGTACTGGGCCTGGCTTCGATGTTGCTGATCCTGATCTCGTTCAAGATCAGTGCCAGCATCGGCGGCGGCGCAGCGCGTTCACTGGATGTCAGCTTCGCGGCGATGGGCAAGCTGCTGGTGATCCTGCTGCCGCTGGTGCTCATTGGTACCGCCTTGCTGACCTGCCTGTCGGCCAGCTCCAAGAGCATGAAGGAGGCACAGAGCCATATGGTCTGGTTGATGCTGCTGCCGATGCTGCCGGGTTACGCCTTGATGGCCTACCCGCTGAAGGACACCCAGCTGTGGCAGTACGCGGTGCCGTTCCTGTCGCAGAACCAGATGCTGGTGAAGGTCACCCGCGGCGAGATGCCATCGGCCACGCAGTGGGCGGTGTATCTGGCCGCCTCGGTGCTGCTGGCGGTGCTGCTGTGGGCAGTGGCGGTATGGCGTTACCGCCAGGAGCGGCTGGCAATCTCCAGCTGACAAGGCGTCTTCGGTAGTGCCGGGCCATCCTCGGGACAACCCGTGGGTCCAAAAAAAAGTCCCCGATTGGGGAGGGCGAATGTTTTTTTTTTTTGTTTGAGTGACAAAACAGCAACGG
>NZ_JBDJMY010000038.1:0-41665 GCF_039674165.1 Stenotrophomonas terrae | reverse complement strand
GCCATGCTCGGCAGGGGGCCTTCCCGGTAAAGCCCCTTGCCGAGCATGGCTCGGCACTACAGGCTCTCTGCGGTAAGGCCCCTTGCCGAGCATGGCTCGGCACTACCGGCTGCGTGTGGTGCATACGCGCCAGTACAGACGGGCGGGCGCTTTCGCGCTTATTATTCCCCGCTTCGATTGATGCAGCAGAAGACCGCGTGACTGACTCCCGACTCGCTTTCGTATTTCCCGGCCAGGGTTCGCAATCCATTGGGATGTTGGCCGAACTGGCTGAACTGCATCCGCAGATCCGTGAGACCTTTGCCGAGGCCTCTGAAGGCGCGGGCGTCGATCTGTGGGCGCTGTCGCAGGGCGGCCCGGAAGAGCAGCTCAATCGCACCGAATTCACCCAGCCGGCGCTGCTGGCCGCCAGCATCGCGGTATGGCGCCTGTGGAATGCACAGGGCGGCGCCAAGCCTGCGGTATTGGCCGGGCACAGCCTTGGCGAATACACCGCACTGGTCGCTGCAGGCGCTCTTACGCTGCACGACGGCGCGCACCTGGTGCGTCTGCGCGGCCAGCTGATGCAGGACGCCGCCCCGGCCGGTGTTGGCGCGATGGCGGCCGTGCTCGGCGCCGAAGACGCGCTGGTGCTGGAAGTCTGCGCCGAGGCTGCAGGCAGCCAGGTGGTGGTGCCGGCCAATTTCAACTCGCCCGGCCAAATCGTGATCGGCGGTGACGCTGCCGCAGTGGACCGCGCCTTGGCGCTGTTGGCTGAAAAGGGCGTGCGCAAGGCGGTGAAGCTCGCTGTCAGCGTGCCGTCGCACACGCCGCTGATGCGCGAAGCTGCCAACCGTCTGGCTGCGGTGATGAACGGACTGGCATGGCAGCAGCCATCGTTGCCGGTGGTGCAGAACGTCGACGCGCAGGTACATGACGGCGTCGATTCCATCCGCCAGGCGCTGGTGCAGCAGCTGTACCAGCCGGTGCAGTGGACCGGCTGCGTGCAGGCATTGGCCGCCCGTGGTGTCACCCGCGTGGCCGAATGCGGCCCGGGCAAGGTGCTGACCGGCCTGGTCAAGCGCATCGACAAGAACATCGAAGGGCGTCCGCTCGCCACCCCGGCAGACTTTGCCGGTGCGCTGGAAGAGTGGGCAAACTGAGCAACCGATTGCGGCGCGGGCGCAGCCTGCGCCCGGTCATGATGGGCGCTGCGCGTGCGCGGTGCCATGCACAAAAGGAACAGGAATGAGCAAGCCATTGCAGGGTGAAATCGCGCTGGTAACCGGCGCAAGCCGTGGTATCGGTGCCGCCATTGCCGACGAGCTGGCAGCGCTGGGCGCGACCGTCATCGGCACCGCCACCACCGACAACGGCGCAGCCGCCATCGGCACGCGTCTGGCAGCACTGGGCGGCCACGGCCGCGCACTGAACGTGACCGAGCCGGGCGCGGTAGATGCGCTGATCGACGCCGTGAGCAAGGAATTCGGTGCCATCAGCATTCTGGTCAACAACGCCGGCATCACCCGCGACAATCTGCTGATGCGCATGAAGGACGAGGACTGGCAGGCCATCCTCGACACCAACCTGACCAGCGTCTACCGCACCTCCAAGGCGGTGATGCGCGGCATGATGAAGGCGCGCAAGGGCCGCATCATCAATATCGCCTCGGTCATTGGCGTCACCGGCAATGCCGGCCAGGCCAACTATGCCGCCGCTAAGGCTGGCATCATTGCGTTCTCCAAGTCGCTGGCCAAGGAAATCGGCAGCCGCGGCGTGACCGTCAATGTGGTTGCACCGGGCTTCATCGACACGGACATGACCAAGGATCTGCCCGAGGACGCCAAGGCGGCGATGCTCGGCCAGATCGCGCTGGGCCGCCTCGGCGAGCCCGCAGACATCGCCAAGGCGGTGGCGTTCCTGGCCGGTCCGTCGGCCAGTTACATCACCGGCGAAACCCTTCACGTGAACGGCGGTTTGTACATGCCGTAAGCGTGGTGTGCAGGGACTGCACCCAAGTGGTTGATCGTTGTGGCTTTTTTGTTCAGAAACACCGCCGCGACGGTTTCCACTACACTATCCCACGGCCAGCCTTGGGGGCTGGCGTCTTTTGAACCACTACTCCATCTGGAGCGATATCCAATGAGCACCATCGAAGAACGCGTCAAGAAGATTGTTGTTGAGCAGCTTGGCGTCAAGGAAGAAGAAGTCACCACCAGCGCATCGTTTGTCGATGACCTGGGTGCAGACTCGCTTGACACCGTTGAGCTGGTGATGGCGCTGGAAGAAGAGTTCGAGTGCGAAATCCCGGACGAAGAAGCCGAGAAGATCGGTACCGTCCAGGCCGCCATCGACTACGTCAAGGCACACGTCAAGGCCTGATCCAGGTCTGACAAGGCGCGGTCGGCAAGCATGTCAGCCGCGTTGCAAATCCATGGGGCCGCTGATGCGGCCCTGTGCTTTTAAGTTTCAAAACCCCCGCATGCGGGGCCAGGAGAATCCGCAATGAGTCGTCGCGTCGTCGTTACCGGCATGGGCATGGTGTCGCCCCTAGGCAATGATCTGGCCAGCAGCTGGGAAGGCATCATCAATGGCCGCTCGGGCATTGGCCCGCTGACGAATGTCATGGACAGCTACCTGGAGCGTTTCACCACCAAGATTGCAGGTGAGGTCAGGGATTTCGACATCACCGCCGACAACCCCTTGTTCGGCAAGTATCGGGTCAGCGGCAAGGATGCCAAGAAGATGGACCCGTTCATCCATTACGGCCTGGGTGCCGCCTTCATGGCGCTGCACGACTCGGGCCTGGAAATCACCGACGCCAACGCTGAGCGCATTGGCGCCATCGTCGGCGCCGGCATCGGCGGCCTGCTCGGCATCGAAGAGCAGACCATCGAGTTCCACGAAGGCAAGAAGATCTCGCCGTTCTACGTGCCCAAGACCATCATCAACATGCTGCCTGGCCAGCTGAGCATCATTGCCGGGCTGAAGGGCCCGTCGTTCTCGGCGGTGTCGGCCTGTGCCACGTCCAACCATTCCATCGGTACGGCGATGCGCATGATCCAGTACGGCGATGCCGACGTGATGGTTGCCGGTGGCGCCGAGCGTGGCTCCTCGCCGACCGCACTGGGCGGCTTCTGCGCGATGAAGGCCATGTCCACCCGCAACGACGAGCCGACCAAGGCCTCGCGTCCGTGGGACCAGGGCCGTGACGGCTTCGTGCTGGGCGACGGTGCCGGCATCCTGATCCTGGAAGAGTACGAGCACGCCAAGGCACGCGGCGCCAAGATCTACTGCGAGCTGGCCGGCTTCGGCGCAAGCTCCGACGCGTACCACATGACCGCACCGAGCGAGAACGGCGAAGGCGCCGCCCGCTGCATGGTCGCGGCCATGAAGGACGCAGGCGTCACCCCGGAACAGGTGGGCTACCTAAACGCGCACGGCACCTCCACGCCGCTGGGCGACCTGGGCGAGACCATGGCGATGAAGACCGCCTTCGGCGCGCACGCCTACAAGATGCTGGTCAGCTCGACCAAGTCGATGACCGGTCACCTGTTGGGTGCAGCGGGCGGCGTGGAAGCGATCTTCTCGGTGATGGCGCTGAACACCGGCATCATCCCGCCGACCATCAACCTGGAAAACCCAAGCGAAGGCTGCGATCTGGACTACGTGCCGAACGTAGCCCGCAAGGCTGACGTGGACGTGGTGATGTCGAACGGCTTCGGCTTCGGCGGCACCAACGGCACGCTGGTGTTCAAGCGGATTTAAAGGCTTCAAGCCCCTCTCCCCCCGGGAGAGGGGTTGGGGTGAGGGTAGGGCGGACGCAACATCGGCGAACAGCCAGCTGTCCTCCAGCTCCTATCAGCCAACCGCACCCTCATCCGCCCCTACGGGGCACCTTCTCCCGGTGGGAGAAGAGCGCGCTCCTCCCAGACTTCTTCGGGCCCACGATGCACATCCTCCCCCTGCACGCCGATATCGACCTGCTGGCGCTGCATCGGCTCGCACCGCATCGCTATCCGGTCCTGCTCGAATCCACTGCCGCCGGCAAGCAGGGCCAGTGGGACATGCTGTTGATCGCCGACGGCGGCCAGCTCCTGCTCAATGCTGACGGCAGCGTGCAGCGCGAAGACGGCAGCCCGGTGGAGGGGAATTTCCTCGCCGCACTCGACCGCGATTGGCAGGCCTTGCGCCAACCGCGCAACCCAATGGAAGCGGACATCCTGTTCCGGGGCGGCTGGGCCTTGCTGCTCGATTACGAACTCGCCCAGCAGGTCGAACCCATCCTGCAGCTGCCACAGCGCACGGATGGCTTGCCAACCGCAATCGCACTGCGCTGCCCGGCAGCGGTATTGCGCGAACGCGACAGTGGCCGCTGCATCGCCATCGCCGAAGACGACGCAGCTGATCTGCTCAGCCAGCTCCAGCACGATCAAACAGAAGCCGCGCAGCTGCCGCCCTTGCCGCATTGGCATGGCCCAAGCGCCATCAGCGAAGACGCCGGCGAACGCTTCACCGACGGCGTGCATAAGATCATCGACTACCTGCATGCCGGCGACGTCTTCCAGGTAAACCTCTCGCGCCGCTGGCAAGCGCAATTCGACGCGCCGCTCGCAGCGGAAGCGTTGTACGCGCGCCTGCGCAAAGCCAACCCCGCACCGTTCGCCGGCCTGTTCACCGCCGCCGGACGCGCCGTGGTCAGCTCCTCGCCGGAGCGTCTGGTTTCTGTGAACGGTGATGTGGTGCAAACCCGCCCGATCGCTGGCACCCGCCCGCGTTTCGAGGGCGACGACGATGCTGCACGCATCCAGGAGCTGGTCGGCCATCCCAAGGAGCGCGCCGAACACGTGATGTTGATCGACCTGGAACGCAATGACCTGGGCCGCATTGCCGCGCCGGGCAGTGTCGAGGTCGATGAACTGATGACCGTGGAAAGCTACGCCCACGTGCACCACATCGTCAGCAACGTACGCGCGCGCCTGCGCCCTGAAGTCACTCCGGGTGAAGTGATCGCGGCCACCTTCCCGGGCGGCACCATCACCGGCTGCCCCAAGGTGCGCTGCATGGAAATCATCGCCGAGCTGGAACAGACCGCGCGCGGGGCCTATACCGGCGCCTTCGGCTGGCTGAACCGTGATGGCGACATGGACCTGAACATCCTCATTCGCACCGCCGAAGTGCAGGGCAATACCGCCAGTTTCCGTACGGGAGCCGGCATCGTGGTGGATTCGGTGGCCGACAAGGAACTGGATGAAACCCGGGCCAAGGCGCGCGGGCTGTTGCGGGCGCTGGACCCACAATGATGAACACCGCTTTGGCCGGCGTTGCCGCCAGCGCGGTATCCTGCGCATCGGTTCTTTGAAGACGGGGTGACCATGGCGGGTGCCAAGCGCGGATGTCTGCTGGTGCTGGCGGTGTTGGTACTGCTGGTGGCATTGGCTGGCGCAGGTGCGGCCTGGTTGTGGCAGCGGCAGGGCAGTTTTGCCGATACGCCGCTGAGCCCGTCTGTGGCAAGCATCACCATCGCCTCCGGTGACTCCCTCACCAGCGTGCTGCGCAAGCTGCGCGCTGCCGGTGTGGATGAAGGCGACGATCTGCAATGGCAGCTGCTGGCGCGCCAGCTCGACGCCGCCGGCAAGCTGAAGATCGGCGAATACGCGCTGGAGCCGGCACCCACGCCGCGCCAGCTGCTGCAGAACATGCGTCAAGGCAAGGTGCTGCAATACCGCGTCACCATCGTTGAAGGCTGGAACATCCGCCAGGTACGTGCCGCACTGGCGCGTGCGCAGCCGCTGGAACATGAAACCACCAACCTGGCCGACACCGAGCTGATGGCCAAGCTGGGCTTCCCCGACCAGCACCCGGAAGGCCGCTTCCTGCCGGAAACCTATATCTACCAGCGCGGTGACAGCGACGTGGACGTGCTCAAGCGCGCCCATGCCGCGATGGAAAAGGAACTGGCCGTCGCCTGGGCCGGGCGCAGCGACGACCTGCCGCTGAAAACGCCCTACGAACTGCTGATCCTGGCCTCCATCATCGAGAAGGAAACCGGCCTGGCCAGCGAGCGCCCGCAGATTGCCGGCGTGTTCGCGCGTCGCCTGAAAATGGGCATGCGCCTGCAGACCGACCCAACCGTGATCTACGGCATCGGCAGCGCTTACGATGGCAATATCCGCAAGGTGCACCTGACCACCGATACGCCGTACAACACCTATACCCGCGCCGGCCTGACGCCGACGCCGATCGCCATGCCCGGCCGCGACGCGCTGCATGCCGCCGCCAACCCGGCGCCGGGTGATGCGCTGTATTTCGTCGCCGTGGGCGATGGCAGTGGCGCGCATGTGTTCTCCGCGTCCTATACCGATCACAACACCGCCGTGGCCGAATACCTGCAGCGGCTGCGTGCCAAGCGCAGCGAGGCCGCAGCGCAATGAGCGGCATGACCCGAATGATGTACAGGATGTCCCGATGAGCGAAGCACTGGCTCCTTGGCAGCAGCGCGCCTATGATCAGACGGTTGCCGCGCTCGACGCGGGCCGGCTCGGCCATGGTTTGCTGCTGTGCGGCCCGGCCGGCATGGGCAAGCGCGCGGTTGCGATGCGGCTGGCCGCACACGTACTCAACCACGGCGCGGATGCGGCGGCACGCCAGCGCAACGCCCAGTTGATTGCGGCCGGCACCCATCCCGACCTGCAGTTCACCACCTTCATCCCCAACAAGACCGGCGACAAGCTGCGCACCGAGATCGTGATCGACCAGGTGCGCGAAATCTCGCAGAAGCTGGCGCTCACCCCGCAGTACGGCGTGGCCCAGGTGGTGATTGTTGATCCGGCCGACGCCATCAACCGTTCCGCCTGCAATGCCTTGCTGAAGACGCTGGAAGAACCGTCGCCCGGCCGCTACCTGTGGCTGCTCAGCGCCGACCCGGCGCGGCTGCCGCAGACCATTCGCAGCCGCTGCCAGCGCCTGGAATTCCGCATGCCGCCGCGCGAGGAAGCCATGGCCTGGCTGCAGGCGCGCGGCTATACCGAGGGCGTGGCGCGTGAAGCGCTGGACGCCGCTCGTGGCCACCCGGCCATGGCCGACCAATGGCTGCAAGGCGAGGGCATGGCCCTGCGCCGGCAGGTGGCCAGCGAACTGGACCAGCTGCTGGCCGGCAAAGTGGGCAGCGTCGAGCTGGCCCAGCGCTGGACCGGCGACGACAATGCCGACCTGCGCCTGCGCCATGCCGCCGACCTGGCACTGAAGAAAGCAGCCGACGGCTTGACCGATCCGGCCCGATTGAACAAGCTGGCCGCCTGGTTTGATGCCGCCAATCGCACCCGCGATCTGCTGCGCACCACCATCCGTGCCGACCTGGCCGTGGTGGAGCTGCTGCTGGCATGGGGCGCGGCCAACCAAGTGCAATCCAAGGGGACAATTCGATGAGTGCGATGAACGCCCGCCAGGGCATCCTTTCGCTGGCGGTCAAGGACAAGGCGGCGCTGTATGGCGCCTACATGCCGTTCGTGAAGAACGGTGGCGTCTTCGTACCCACGCCCAAGCGCTACTTCCTCGGTGACGAGGTGTTCCTGCTGCTGACCCTGCCAGACTCCAGCGAGCGCCTGCCGGTGGCCGGCAAGGTGGTCTGGGTCACCCCGCTGGGCGCGCAGGGCAACCGCCAGGCCGGCATCGGCGTGCAGCTGGCCGAAGGTACCGACGGCGAGGCCATCCGCAACAAGATCGAGACCCTGCTGGCCGGCACATCGACCTCGGACAAGCCGACCCAGACGATGTAAATCGATGTGAAGAAAGATGTTGACGGCCTCGCTCAGCCCCCTATAATGAGCGGCTCGCAACACGGGCGGTTAGCTCAGCGGTAGAGCATTGCCTTCACACGGCAAGGGTCACAGGTTCGATCCCTGTACCGCCCACCATCAAAATTTGAGTGTCGCAGACAAGACCGGCGAAAGCCGGTTTTTTCGTGGGTGCGGGGGTAGCGGCAGGGGGCGCATGGCGATGGATAAGGCAACCTTCGATAACATTGAGGCTAAGTGGGCTCTTCAGATCGGCTGGTTCTCGATCCGAATGGGTGAGACCGAGGCTGCGATAGCCACATTGCTCAACCTTGCAGGTCGATGTGTTTCGGGGGACTTGAGTGCACTCATTTTTCGTCGCGGCCTTCTGGCGGAAGCGGAATCATTCGCCGGTTCCGCAATGCGGTCCTTCACTCAGCACTGCTTGTGCAGGACTATTCTGAGGATGTCCCTGAGGGTCAGTTTGTTAGTGCAGTCGATGTGGCTGACACGCCAATCCTAACTCGTTCAAAAATTTGGGATCGCAAAAAGGTCGATGAGGATATCGATATGGATCAAATGCTCTTGCTGGTTGAGCGCGCTAAGCGTTTGAGCAGGGATCTTTGGGCTATCGCACTTCCTGAATATACGCCCCCGCTCTGATTGACGTAAGCGCATCGAAGCCCCATACCACCCGGTGGCGGGGTTTTCTGTTGCCAAAAGAGAGGTCGCCGAGCGGGCTTGGGGTTAGGGCTTGTAGCCAGTCACTTTTGCTAGACATCCCTCTACAAAGGACTGAGAGCTCCCGCTACACCTATCGGTCGAAGAGATACCTCTTGAAAGAGCCCAGTCGTAGCCAGCTTGGTGCCCTGAGCAGTCTTCGCGACATTCATAGCCGCCGAACGTTCCGGGCGGGCGTTGTGCAGTTCCCACGACGACACATCCAATGAAAGGCTTCGACAGGAATACTTCTTCGTCACCCCATTTGCAGCGAAATATCAGCGGCTCGCGGGCCATTGGCCCCTCGTAATAAGAATATTTGATGGTGCGAAATTCGGTGCCACTTGGCGGCTTGTTGCTGGCGTAATAGCGAACACCATCAGCGCGAACGTACGAGTACACCTCGCCTTCTACCCTTTGCACCTGCGCACCTGCTGTCCAAGATGCACTCCACAAAATTGCGATGGCCGCTAATGCTGCTCGCATATTTCCCCCTGTTTCATCCATGTTGAGCGGCGAAGCCGGTTTTATTAATGAGGCTGCTCTGCCATGCTGCCCCGTCTCCTTTGCAGGTACAAGCAAGGAATCCGCCCGTCTGGCCTGTCTGGCCTCCTAGGGCACTCGGCGCGGGGCGGTGCTGAAGCTCATTTGACCCCTAAGTCAGGGTCGCCTGGAGCAGGTGGGCTGGAACGCTTGCTGCGTCTCGGGCGAATCAGACATGTATCGACCGAGTTCTGAGAGATGGCTGGGACGAATCAGAGGGCTGCGTGATTTGCCGCCTACTAGGTCAGCGTTCGCCGAAGTTCTTTAATTGCTGTTTCGCATTCAACTCGCGCGATTCCGATTTGGCCCCTAAATCGGTCCGAGCGACCATCGGTTGGAGTAAGTCTTCCGCCGTCCAGTTCTTCTTGCGCATGTTGCACGGCATTGATTGCCAAAAGGGCATGGTGTCCTGCCGGCCCGAGTTCGTGCAGCCGCTCGACGCGATCCCATATTTCACGCGGGATGGTGTTCGTTTCAATATCGACGATTTCAGTAGAGCCCGCACCACTGGCGATTCGTTGATCTCGTTTGATCTTCCCTTCGAACTTGATCAGCTCCCGAAGCAATACCGTCCCTAAACTTCGCGCAATGAGGGCGTCCCGCTCCTTTCTGTCGCGAACTTCGGAGCGACGCTGCAAATAGGGAATAGCGATAGCCAAGAGAATGCCCACGATGCTACCGATGGCCTGCACCCACGCCGAGAGGTCGACGGGTTTCGATGGCGGGGCGCTTCCCCAGCGGTAGAACAGGCCCCACGACAGCAGGATTCCGAAGCCGGTGCAGATGGTGCTGATGATGAGCAGATCTCGCTCGGTGATCGGTTCCTTCATGGATTCTGTAGTTCCCCTGGTGTTGTGGACTGAAGTTTAGTTCGTGGCCTCGGTAAAAGTGAGGCTGACTAATGGGCAGCGGCCGCTCTGTCATCACTCGGAACCGCAATTATCTTGATTGCAACGTTGCCTAACGCCCCGGAGTAGTCTGCCTATTGGGGGGGGCGGTTCTGAAAGAGGCCGGTGAGAAGCAGAGAAACCACTGCCGGATCAGGCTCAGTTACGTGAGTCGATGCGCTGATCGCGAGGTAGGGCCTTGGTTTGGCCGTACATCTGCCCTGCAAGCTCAAAACGGGCCCCAATCCGACTTTCTTCTTTTACTCTGCTTTCCGAGGCCTGCTGCCGCGTAGAGCTTTGTAAGTGCAGTGCGTCTCGGGAACAAGGACCTGGTGATCCTTCTGTTGCGTTCCCGGCCCCGCGTGCGCTGCGCTTACCCGGGCTACATTACTGTCGAACGTTGGCGAAGCAGGAGCCCTTGTCAGGCATGAGGTGACAGATGCCTTTGTGTTGATGTCTTATTGGCACTTGCTTCAAATCGGGGATTTGAGAAAGTGAAAACTCCCGGCCAAATGATGGCCACCTCAATCAAGAAGGTTCTGCTGCCCGAGATGCGCCGGCTCGGATTCGTTGGCGGCGGCGTCGCAAACTTCGTTCGATCCAGTGGCGATCAACGTGACTTCCTGTCCATCCAGTATTGGACGTATGGCGGTAGCTTCATCCTGGAGTTCAGTCGCGTTCCGGCGACTTGGGTCGACCCTGACTCCGGAGAAGTGCCGAAGAGGGTGTTCGAAACGGATCCGCTGCTTAGACAGCGCTTGATCGATATCGAGCAGCACAGGGATTTCCGTGGTTTCAGCTTCAAGGCTTTCGGTAGCGAGCAAAGCAGGTACGACCAGCTGGCTGCTTCGGTTGTGGCGCTGCTGCCGCAGGTTGAGGCTTGGTTGGAGAGCGGCATCGTAGGGCCGAATATTCACTAAGGCTGTGCGCGAAAGGCCCCGGGTGTGCTGCGCGTACCCGAGCTACCTTTGATATCTGGCGGATTGCGGTGATGGTTCATTTGAATGGCTGGCATCGCGGCTCTTGGGCCTTTTCGATGCTTCGCTGCCTGCAACGTCTGCGTTAAGCGGCCTTCGTTGCCGCCACCTGCGAGCCAATCCAGCTGCAACGCAGCGGGCGGCAACCAAGCCATGGCGGCCGCCCGCCGTTTGCTCAGAGATTCACTGAGCCGGTATCGCTGAGTGCTTCGTGATTGCCGGTGGTGGCGACCGTGGCAAAGAACACCAGTTTGGTCAGCAGGTTTCCGGGGCCGTCCCAATAGTCGGCGTGCTGTGCGTCGATGCGGATCAGGCAGACGCGCGGGTCGTCCTTGCCGCCCTTGAAGAAGGCGTTCATTGGTGCAGGCCATAGGCGTGCAATCTGTGCGCGATCCTGACTGACGCTGCCGTGGCCGGTTACCGAGATGAAGTGATTGTCGCCCTCATGCATGAAGGCCACGTTCGCCTCAGGATTGGTTTGAATGTCGAGCACGGCGGCATTGTCGATTTCCGTAGCGAACCAGAAGCCACCGTCGAATTCGTCGCCCAGTGGCGTCATCGGCCGCGAATGCATGCTGCCGTCGGCGCCGCGGGTGGTGAGCATTGCAGTGCCGAACTTCTTGATCAGCTTGACCAGTTTTTCCTGCTGTTCAGCCTGGTTTTCGTTGTGCATGAGCTGTCCTCCGTAGTGTGAGTCCAGCCTGTAAGCAACTGCGTATAAAGGGCGAGAAGGTATGTGCATGCCGTGCTTACATCCAACGCGCCGGTAAACCGGGTAACGCGCTGCGGCGTGGTTCTGGAGCGTGCTGACACGTGGTCGGGATGCGCAGTCATCGAGCTGAAGCCGGCAGGTCCGGCTCATGTTCGCTGGCGGATAGCGTCTGTGTCACGTATGCCCAACACGCGATATGACAGCCTGATTTACCTTCCCCAAGCGGAGCGTGACATGGCTACACGTGCCGAAATATTGGAACTTGAGCGTGCGTTCTGGCAGGCCATGGTCGACCAAAAGCCGGCCAAGGCTGCGGCGTTGCTGCCCGACAAGGCATCGATGGTCGCGATGTACGGTGTGCATCATTTCAGTCCCGCTGAGTATGTGGCGATGGCTGAGCAGGGAACTGCGCGGGTGACGGGGTTTTCGTTCTCCGATGAGGAGGTTTTTTTCCCCATCGATGATGTGGCCATTCTTACGTACAAGGTCAGGCAGAGCTTTGAAGTTGATGGCATGCCGCAGGAGATGACCTGTTATGACAGCACCACCTGGGTGAAACGGGACGGCAAGTGGCTGGCAGCGGCGCATACCGAGACGCCCGAGCAGCAAGGCAAGCCGGCTTAGTTGCAGGTGCGGGCGGGCTTGATCAGGTATCTGGATCGCCGTTCGGCACAGGTTGCTTGTGGGAGCGGCGTCAGCCGCGAAGCTGACTCAGCGGCAGATGGCGCAGCGGGCGAAGGTTTCAGGAACATTAGCTTCGCGGCTGATGCCGCTCCTACAAACTGCCGGTGCGCTTGCCGCCAAAGTAGACCGGGCAGTGGCGTAGCCCGGGCTGTTCGCCCCAAGCAGAAAGGTTCATTGGATTCCCACTTCCCGGGTGCGCCGCGCTTCCCCGGGTTACCGGTCGGCTAGTTGCTTGTGGGAGCGGCGTCAGCCGCGAAGCTGATACAGAGTCAGATGGCACGGCGGGCCAAGGTTTTCGGCAACCTTAGCTTCGCGGCTGACGCCGCTCCCACAAACTGCCGGTGCCTTTGCCACCAAGGTAGCCGGGTAGAGCTGTGCACCTGGGAGGTTGGGAGCTGGTGGTCTTTCAGCTCATGCGCCAATAGCCTCGGGTGCGCTGCGCTTACCCTGGCTACGGTGTTTCCCCTGATCGATCGGTTGGCTGACCTACCTACAGGTGAACAGGTAGGCGCCCCGTTGACCTTTTTTCCCGTTTCACTCCGCTTTCCGTGCCCGGCAGGCTATCTTTGCCGCGGGTCGCTGGCGACCCATTCATTTTGGGCGGCTGATGCCGGCTGGGCGCGTTGCGCGCTACCGGGGCCGTTGGGTCTTTCAGGAGAGTGAAGTGGTGAATGTAGGGAAGCGGCGTCTGTGTAGTGTGGTGCGTGGCGTCGGCCGGGTCCTGTTGGCATTGCTGTGCCTTTGCATCGGCATCTGGGGCGGGTTCGCGCTGTGGTACCAGTTCCCCGGCAACGTGGTGGCCAAGGTGGTCGCGATCCTGGTGTGGTGCGTGCCCAGCATCTGGGCGATCCGTGCCGGCTTCGGGCCGGTGCGGCGCTGGCATTCACTGGCCGTGTTCGGCGTGCTGTTCGCGGTGATGTTGATCTGGTGGGCGACGATCACCCCGCAGCAGGACCGGGTCTGGGCCGATGACGTGGCGCAGCCGCTGCATGCCCGCATCGAGGGCGACCGCCTGATCATCGACAACGTGCGCAACTTCCATTGGCGCAGCGAAACCGACTACGACGTGCGCTGGGAAAAGCGTGAATACGATCTGTCGCAGGTACAGTCGGTGGACATGATCCTGTCCTACTGGATGGGGCCGGCCATTGCCCACACGCTGGTCTCATTCGGCTTTGCCGATGGCCGCCAGCTGGTGTTCTCGCTGGAGATCCGCAAGGAGCGGGGCGAGTCGTTCTCGGCGCTGGGTGGCTTCTTCCGTAAATTCGAATCGGTGCTGGTAGCCTCGGACGAGCGCGACATCGTGTTGACGCGCAGCAATGTGCGTGGCGAGGATGTCTATCTGTACCGCCTGCATGGGCTGAGCCCGGACAAGATGCGCGAGCTGCTGCGTTTCTATGTGGACCGCGCGCAGCAGCTGGAACAGGCGCCGCGTTTCTACAATACGCTGACCAGCAACTGCACCACGGTGGTGTTCGAGCTGATGCGCCGCATCCAGCCCAATCTGCCGCTGGACTACCGGCTGCTGGCATCGGGCTATCTGGCCGAATATGCCGAAGATGTGGGTGGCTTGACCCCCGGTGTGCCGCTGGCGCGCCTGCAACAAGCCGGACGTATCACGCTGCGTGCCCGTGAAGCGGGTGATGTGGCAGATTTCTCTTCCCGCATACGCGCAGGCGTGCCGGGCATTCCCGCCTCAGGAACGACCAGCCAATGAACCCCAACCCGCAGACATGGATACGCCGGCTGCTGCCGGTGGTCGCGGTAATGGCGCTGCTGCTGTCCAGCGGCTGCGCCATGGTGAAGATGAAAGCGGTGAGCAACACCGACTATGTGATGCTCAAGCGCGGCGACGTCCTGAGCACGGGCAAGCTCAGTGCCTTGTCGCAGGAATCGTTATCGGTGATTGGCCTGACCGAGAGCGACTGCAGCAAGGACATGCCGGCTTGCCGGCAGACGGTGGCGGACAATGACGGCCTGCAGTCCGAGCAGCGGCTGTCCACACTGGCCGAGCTGTGGATGCAGCAGGCACTGGCGCTCACTCCCAAGGCCAAGGGCAACGAGCCCGTCGAGTTGCCGCCAGCTGCGTTGAATGCCTGGCTGGAAACCGCGCGCTATTCCTACCTCTACCTGTTCTTCAGCGGCCGCAGCCCAGCCCAGCGTGCTCTGGAAGACCGGCTTACCCAGGTGCGGGACTACTACAACTACGCCACCGAGCAGGCCGCATCGGTGGTATTCCAGCGCACCCGTGCGCGTGCGCTGGAGGGCGAGGACATCAACCGGCCGGTGCAGGTGGACGATTGGACCATCCGCGCGAAGTTTGACGAGCTCAAGCTGCAGGGCGTGCCCAAGCAGCTGGTGGCGGCATCCTCGGTGAGCTTTGCCGGCCTGCGCAGTTCCTACCGCCGCGATGGTTTCGGCGCCGAGCTGGTGGCGATGATGGAAGCACCGGCGCTGGCGCAGGCGATTGAAGTGGAAGAGCGCAAGCAGGATCTGCCCGTCTACAGCGAGATGCCGGCCATCAACGTGACCGCGGTGCTGAACTTCAGCGGCAATACGCTGGAAGAAGTGCTGGCAACACGCGATGTGCAGCTGGAAGCCTATTCGCCGGACCAGTCCAGCATCCAGATGCGTGGCCAGGAAGTACCGCTGGCCGCCAACTTCACCGCTGCCTACGGGCTGTGGCTTGCCCAGTCCGGTTTTGCCACCGAATCACTGCGCACCTTGTTTGGCCGTGGCGAAGGCATCCGCGAGCCGCATATCTACCTGATGCAGCCCTACGATCCGAACAAACGCATCATCTTCATGCTGCATGGCCTGGCCAGCAGCCCGGAAGCCTGGGTGAACCTGGCCAACGAGATCATGGGCGATGAGGAAATGCGCGAGCATTATCAGGTGTGGTCGGTCTATTACCCGACCAACGCGCCGATCGCCTTGAACCGCTACACCATCAGCAAGGCCTTCAACGGCACGCTGCGTCACTTCGACCCGAGCGGAACCGCGTCGGCGTCGCATGACATGGTGTTCATCGGCCACAGCATGGGCGGCGTGATCGCACGGTTGATGCTCAGCGACTCGGGCGATGTGCTGTGGGAAAACACCCGCAAGCGCTACAACCTGCAGGGCGAACGGCTGGCACGGGTAGAGGCCAAGCTCGGGCCGGTGCTGCATTTCGCCCCGCAGCCGAACGTGGAGCGGGCGATTTTCCTGGCCTCGCCGCACAAGGGCACCGATGCCGCCGGCAACCGGCTGGGCCGCTTGATCGGCCGGCTGGTGCGCCTGCCGCTGACCATCCTGGGCGCCTTTGGCGATGCCTTCATGGCCTTGCAGGATCCGGGCGAAACCGATGGCAAGAAGCCCAAGGAACCGGTCATCACCAACAGCATCGAGAACCTCAAGGCCAGTGATCCCTTCATCGAGGCGTCTTCGGCGTTGCCGATCCAGCCGGGCCTGAAGTACCACTCCATCATCGCCAAGCGCAAAGCCGATGTGCCTACGCCCGAGTCCGACGATGGGCTGGTGCCGTACTGGAGTGCGCATCTGGACGGTGCGCTCTCGGAGAAGGTGATCGTGTCCGGCCACAGCGTGCAGGAAACGCCGGAAGCGGTGCTGGAAGTACGCCGCATCCTGCGCCAGGACCTGCTGGAAGTGGACGGCGTGGATAGCGCGCACTGAGCCAATGCCGGGCTGCAATGCGCAGCCCGTGTGCCATTGAGCGGGATCGCGCAACGGCGTGATCCCGCACACTCAGCCGATGCGGCGGCTGACCTGGGTTGCCAGCGCTGCCAACAGCAGCGTCACCACGAAGCACAGCAGGTAGCCGGTGGTTTCATTGCCGCCCACCATCGCGGCGAACAGCGAGCCGGAGATCGCCAGCGTCGAGGCCACTGCGACACCTTCGCTCAACTGCAGGGCGGAACTGTTGCTGCCCTGTTCGTGTGGCGCCGACAAGGACAGCGTCAACACCGACAGGCTGGGATAGATCAGACCCATGCCCAGCCCGGTCAGCGACCAACCCGCCAAGGCCACTGCCAGCGGAACGCTGGGGTAGAGGGTAAGCACGCTGATCAGCAGGCCGGCCAACATCAGCCAGGTTCCGGTCTGCAGCATGCGCAGGCGGCTCCAGCCGAAGTGCTGATGGCCTTGCAGCCACGAGCCGGAGAACCAGCCCAGTGCGCCCAGGCTGAGTGCGGCACCGGCCCACAGCGGCGACAGGTCGCGCTCACGCTGCAGCAGCAATGGCAGGAAGGCCTCACAGCCGAAGAATGCCGAGGCGGCGATACCGCGCAGCGCGATGACGCTGGGCAAACCGGGGCGCAACAACAAGGTGCCGGGCGGCAGCAGCTTGCGGCTGCAGAACAACAGCGCCAGCAAGGCCGCTGTCATTGCCAACAATGCCGGCGCACCCTGCAGTTGTCCGCCTACGTACAGCAGCAGCGCGGCCAACGCGGCACCGACTGCCCAGCGCACCACGGGCGCCTGCGCGACGTCGCGGCGGATGCTGTTGTGGGTGCTGCGCAGCGCCGGCAACAGCAGCCAGGCAGCAGGCAGGGCCAGCACCGGCACGCTGAGAAAGACCCAACGCCAACTCGCATGCTGCACGATCAAGCCGCTCAGGCCGGGGCCGATCAGCGAGGGCACCACCCAGCCGGCCGAGAATGCGGCAAATACCTTGGGCCGCAACACCTCCGGGTAGGTGCGCGCCACCAGCACGTACAGCGATACCGAGATGGCACCGATGCCAATGCCCTGCAACAGGCGGCCGACGATCAGCACGTCCATGCGCGGCGCCAGGCCGGCCAGCACCAGCCCGATCAGGAAGCTGCCCATTCCCAGCCACAAGGGTTTTGCCGGGCCTTGCTGGTCGCACAGGCGGCCGGCCAGCGTCATGCCGATCACGCTGGTGGCCAGGGCACCCCCAAACGCCAATGCGTACAGGCGCAGGCCGTCCAATGCCTGTGCCACGCTGGGCATTGCCGCAGCCACGGCCAGGGCTTCGAAGGCGATCAGCGAGATCAACGCGACCATGCCGATGGTGGTGGCGCGGTACTGCGGGGCGAGGATCGAGGTGGCGGCCTGATCTGCCGATGTAGTGCTGCTGGATGAACTCATGATGCGGATTTGCTGCTTGAGTTGCTGTCGGGGGGCGTGCAGCATCACACCTCAACCATGGTTGAGGTCAACTGATGTCCACGCGGGAACTGAGTGTAGGGGAAGTGGCCCAGCGCAGCGGAATTGCGATATCGGCGCTGCACTTCTACGAGCGCAAGGGGCTGATCCAGAGCCAGCGCACGGCGGGCAACCAGCGTCGCTTCCAGAGTGACGTGCTGCGTCGCCTGGCGGTGATCCAGGCTGCGCAGCGGGTTGGCATGCCCTTGCAGGCGGTGGCGCGGCGGCTGGCGGAACTGCCGGAAGGGCGTGCGCCGAGCAAGGCTGAGTGGGCCAGGATGTCCGCGCGTTGGCGCAAGGAGCTGGATGCGCACATCAAGGTGCTGCAGTTCATGCGTGACCAGCTCAGCGATTGCATCGGCTGCGGCTGTCTGTCACTCAAGCGCTGCGGCCTGCTGAATCCGCAGGATGTGCTCGGTGAGCAAGGCGAAGGCCCACAACGGGTGGGCTAGGCCGGCAAGCTGCTGGGCATCCGGCGGACACACCAGCAGCGTTTTCGGTCGGGGCCAGTTTGCCTGGCCCGGATGAATCAGATTTCTGCTTCGATCAGCGGCATGGCCATGCGCGAGCGGGTCAGCGCCATGCCCAGGTTGGCGGTGCGGCGGCAGACGAAGACCATCACGTAATCCGGGTAGCGCTTGCCGCGCATGAAGATGTGGATCAGGTTTTCACTGTTGACGATGATTTCCTGGAAGTAATGCGCGCCTTCCTGATCTTCCAGGCCGCGTGCGCGGCGGAACATCTGCTCGATGCTGCGGATGTTCGGGCCTTGGTACAGATCGGCGGTGGCGGCAGCCACCAGGTCCAGCACTTCACGCGGATGCGAATCAATGGTGCGCACCGACAGCAGCATGCCGGAGCTGATGTCGACGTAGCCGGCGGCCACGCATTCGGGAATGGAGGCGACGGATTGTTGCAGGGTGCTGTCCAGGGACATGGGGGATCCTTGCGGAAGGGGGAGGAAAAGGAAAAGCGATGCCCGCAGGCCGCGTTGCGGCCCGGCATCAGCACAAGGGGGTCAATCGCAGGCGCGGATCAGCAGGTTTTCTTCCAGCGCATGCAGCAGGTCTTCCTGCTCCTGCGACTGCACGAAACCCGGGTCCAGGGTGCGCAGGCGACGCAGCGCCTCATCGGCGGTCAACCCTTCGCGGATCAACCAGGCGGCCAGCACCAGGCCGGTGCGGCCAAGCCCGGCCAGGCAATGCACGGCAACCACTTCGCCTTCGCGCAGCATCACCTCGATCTTGGCCAGCAGTAGCTTGGCCCATAGCAGCGGCGGTGCGCCGCGGTCGACGATGCCCAGGTGATAGCTGCGCAGGCCGTAGGGCGCCAACCGCTCGGCCGGCATCTCGCGCTCGGTCAGGTTGACCAGCACGGTGACGCCCATGCCGCGCAGCAGGGCCAGATCGTGCTCGATGGCGAATACAACGCCGGGCATCGGGCAACCGGCGAGCTTGCCCGGCACCAGCCAATGGAAACCGTTGGGGCCGCGCCGTGACGGCGTGGTGGACAGGCGTACCGGTGCCGGCAGCGGGCGCGGTGCAGCTGCTTCTGCCGCATGCATGGCGCGCAGGCCTGCGCTATTGGCAATGAGCGCTGCAGGCTTGGGCGCGGGGACGACGACGCCTTCGGCCAGTTCTTCGGCACGCGCATCCGGCGCCGGTACGTGGCAGCTGCCGGTGCGCAGGAACTGCGCCAGCACCGGGTGCTGCATGCTGTTGGCAAAGAAGGCGTCCACCGGCGCATCGACCTGCACGCGGCCGCCTGCCAGCAGGATCACCCGCGATGCGAGACGACGCGCCTGACCTTGGTGGTGCAGGCTGACCACGCAGGTGTGCTCGGCAGCCAGACGCTCGATCAGTTTGAGCACGGCTTCGGCGTCGGCCGGTTCCAGTTCACTGGTCGGCTCATCGATCAACAGCAGCGCGCTGCCACTGAAGGCCGCGCGCAGGATGGCGACTTGCCGGGCCAGCCCGCGTGGCAGATCGATCACCCGCTGTTGCAGACGCGCGGCAATTGCCGTCGCTCCCAATGCCTGCAGCCGTGCGTCGACTTCTTCGCGCAGTGCCTGTGGCTTGTTGCCCGCGTGTGGACGCAGTGCAGCGCTGAGGTTTTCCAGCACGCTGAAACCCAGCTCGCGTGCGTGTTGTTGCACCAGCACCGGTGGCTGGGTTGCGTTAGCCAGTGGCTCGCCCTGGAACAGCAATGTGCCCCAGCGCTCGCCGTGTGCGGCGACGTGGCCGGACAGGGCCTGCAGCAATGACGACTTGCCGGTACCGCCTGGGCCCATCAGCACCACGATGCCGGGACCGTTGATGCTCAGATCGATGGAAGCCAGCACCGTGCGATGGCCACGGCTCATGCCCCAGCCTTGCAGCTGCAGCAACGGAGAGGAGGAGTTGTGGACGGGCAAGGACATCACTTTGTCCGACGCAAGCCACATTTCTGGGACGGGCGCGGAATTGGAAAGGCCGCCAGTATCGGTTGCATCACTTACATGTCAATTTGACTTTGCGATGTGCATGGACACAGCACAGCAACACCGCAGGCTGCAATGTGAGGTTGACTGCACGGTCATATCGAGTTGATTGGGAAAGGAAATGCGCGCTTTATTGCGGGTGTTTCCGCAGGCAAATGCAGCGTTGAAACAACAAACAGGACGATGCTTATTGTTTCAGCGTGATTCAGAAATTCCGCTCGAAACGCACGTTTCCCGCACCTGCGTCTGCACTGACCTGCAGATCCACGCGCAGCTGATCGCGTGGATGTGCATCGAGCACGCCGATCAGATCGGTATAAGGACCGGTACGTACCGCACGCAAGTCAATCTGCTGACGCTTGCCGGAAAGATCGGTGGCGGTCGCTTGCACCTTGCCATCGGCCGGCAGCTCCTCGCCTTGTGCAAGGTGTCGTAGTGCGATCACCAGCAGTGCGCGGTTGGCTTCACGCTGCACCTGGTAGCTGCGCGCCACGGCGTCATTCATCGCCAGCGTTGGTAGCAGGTTGTAGTGCACGCGCAGATTGCCGAGGTCGGCGTGGCTGGGCTGCGATTGTTGGATCACCGCCGCTTGCGGTGCTTGTTGTGCGGAGCAGGCGGCGAGGGTGAGTAGGAGGGCGGAGGACAGCATTAGGGCGAACCGGTGCATGGTGTTGGTGTCCTTGGGCTGTGTTGGTGGCTGCGTTCCAAGTGCAAAAGAGCTGCAAGGCTGCGCCTTGTCCCTCTCCCCAACCCCTCTCCCTTTGTGGGAGAGGGGCTTGGCGATACGTGCGATTGAAAGAATCCTTGTTGCTCAATCGTTCGCTGCAGATAGCTCCTTGCCACGCTTGGCCGCCGCATCGATGGCTTTCGCTGTCAGCGCTTCAAAGCCACCGGCCTGGAAGGTTTCGATGGCCGCCTGCGTTGTGCCGCCCGGGGAGGTCACGCGGCGGCGCAGTTCGGCCGGCGCTTCGCCGGCTTCGGTCAGCATGCGGGCGGCGCCTAGTACGGTGTCCAGCACCAGCGTGCGTGCGGCCTCGGCTGGCAAACCTTGTTCCAGTGCTGCTGCTTCCATCGCTTCGGCCAGCAGGAATACATAGGCCGGGCCGCTGCCGGAGACCGCGGTCACCGCATCCATCAGGGCTTCGCTTTCGATCCACACCGTGCGGCCGGCGCTGGCCAGTACCTGCTCGGTCTGCGCGCGCTGCGCGGCGGACGCGCGAGGGTTGGCAAACAGGCCGGTGACGCCGGCACCGAGCAGGGCAGGGGTGTTGGGCATGGCGCGGACGATGGCCTGGTTGCCGCCCAGCCAGCGCTCCAACTGCGCGGCGGTGATGCCGGCAGCGATCGAGGCGACCACCGGCTGCCTGGCGGCAGCAATGCTGGCCAGCGCCTCGCAGACGGTTCGCATCACCTGCGGCTTGACCGCCATCAGCCACAGCCCGGCATGGCCGGCGGCGGCTTCGGCCGCGTTGTAGGTATGCACGCCGAAGTCCTGCGCCAGCGCGTCACGCAGGGCAGCGACCGGCTCGGCCACATGGATGCGGCTGGCGGCCATGCCGCGCCGCAGCAGGCCGGCGATCAGGCTGCGGGCCATGTTGCCGCCGCCGATGAAGGCGACATCAGTGTCGGGGAGCTGGGTGTCGGGAAGCTCTGCGTGCTGGTTGCTGGTCATCAATCCAATCTCGGTGCGATCAAGGGGAAGGGCGCTGGCCGAACAGCGCGGTGCCGACTCTGACCATGGTCGAGCCGGCGGCGATGGCCTCGGCGAAGTCACTGCTCATGCCCATCGAAAGTGTATCGACCTGCGGGTAGTCCGCGGCCAGGCCGGTAAACAGCACCTGCATCCGCGCGAACGCGGCCTGGCGCTTGCTCGCTTCCGGGAACGGTGCGGGGATTGCCATCAGCCCGCGCAGGCACAGCCGCGGCTCGTTGGCGATGGCCCCGGCCAGCCCGGCAATCTGCCCGGGGGAACAGCCGTGCTTGCTGTCCTCGTCATCGATGTTGACCTGGATCAGCACGTTGAGGGGGGGCAAAGCGGCCGGGCGGTGGCGGGCCAGGGCGCCGACCAGCTTGGCCCGGTCCACCGTCTGCACCCAGTCGAAGACCTGTGCGGCCAGTTCGGCCTTGTTGGACTGCAGGTGGCCGATCAGATGCCATTGAAGCCCCAATGCGGCCAGTTCGCCGATCTTGGCCGCAGCTTCCTGCACATAGTTTTCACCGAAGGCGCGCTGTCCTTGCCCGGCAAGGGTGGCCACCGCGGTGGCCGGCTGCAGCTTGGAAACGGCCAGCAGGCGGACCGGGTGGGAGGGGCCGGAAGCCGCCTCGATCTGCTGCCGGAGGGTGGCCAAAGACACGGTTTGCAAAGCATCAACCTCTTACGTGGGAAGGCTATACTGCCCGCCAGGGGAAACACCTTACAGATACTCGCAACGCAGGGGACAGAGCGCGTATGGATATCGCTGAACTATTGGCGTTCTCGGTCAAGAACAAGGCCTCGGACTTACACCTTTCCGCCGGCCTGCCGCCGATGATCCGCGTGGACGGTGACGTCCGCCGCATCAATATCCCGGCGCTGGACCACAAACAAGTGCATGCGCTGGTGTACGACATCATGTCGGACAAGCAGCGTCGTGACTACGAAGAGTTCCTCGAGGTCGATTTCTCGTTCGAGATTCCCTCGCTGGCGCGCTTCCGTGTCAATGCGTTCAACCAGAACCGCGGCGCCGGTGCGGTGTTCCGTACCATTCCCTCGGAAGTGCTGACGCTGGAAGACCTGGCGTGCCCGCCGATCTTCCGTGAGCTGATCGAGCAGCCGCAGGGTCTGATCCTGGTCACCGGCCCGACCGGTTCGGGCAAGTCGACCACGCTGGCGGCGATGATCGACCACATCAACAAGAACGAATACGGTCACATCCTCACCGTCGAGGACCCGATCGAATTCGTGCACACCTCGCAGAAGTGCCTGATCAACCAGCGCGAAGTGCACCGCGATACGCACGGCTTCAACGAAGCATTGCGTTCGGCATTGCGTGAAGACCCGGACATCATCCTGGTCGGCGAATTGCGTGACCTGGAAACCATCCGCCTGGCACTGACCGCGGCCGAAACCGGCCACTTGGTGTTCGGCACGCTGCACACCAGCTCGGCCGCCAAGACCATCGACCGTATCGTCGACGTGTTCCCGGCCGGTGAAAAGCCGATGGTGCGCTCGATGCTGTCCGAGTCGCTGCGCGCGGTCATCTCGCAGGCGCTGCTCAAGCGCGTGGGCGGCGGCCGTATTGCCTCGCATGAAATCATGGTGGCCACGCCGGCCATCCGTAACCTGATCCGCGAAGACAAGGTGGCGCAGATGTACTCGGCCATCCAGACCGGCCAGCAGGTGGGCATGCAGACCCTGGATCAGAATCTGCAGGATCTGGTCAAGCGCAGCCTGATCACGCGCAACCAGGCCAAGGAATACGCCAAGGACAAGCGTCTGTTCGAGTAATGCCGGCCATGCCGGCACAGCTTATTCGAGATTGGATATTGGCCAAGGCGGGATATCGGCAGGAACGGAGCGCAAGCCCCGTTCCTGAGCCCCGGATCCCGGCTCCTACAGGGAACTTCCCATGAGTACTATCGACTTCACCTCGTTCCTCAAGCTGATGGCGCACCAGAAGGCGTCGGATCTTTTCATCACCGCCGGCATGCCGCCGTCGATGAAGGTCAACGGCAAGCTGTCGCCGATCACCCAGACACCGCTGACGGCGCAGCAGAGCCGCGACATGGTGCTCAACGTGATGACGCCGGCGCAGCGCGAAGAGTTCGAAAAAACCCACGAATGCAACTTCGCCATCGGCGTGTCCGGCGTGGGCCGCTTCCGTGTGAGCTGCTTCTACCAGCGCAACCAGGTGGGCATGGTGCTGCGTCGTATCGAGACGCGCATTCCCACCGTCGAAGAGCTGAGCCTGCCGCCGGTGATCAAGACGCTGGCCATGACCAAGCGCGGCATCATCCTGTTTGTCGGTGCCACCGGTACCGGTAAGTCGACCTCGCTGGCGGCGATGATCGGCTACCGCAACCAGAACTCCACCGGCCACATCATCACCATCGAAGACCCGATCGAATTCGTGCACAAGCATGAAGGCTGCATCATCACCCAGCGTGAAGTGGGGATCGATACCGACAGCTGGGAAGCGGCGCTGAAGAACACCCTGCGGCAGGCGCCGGACGTGATCATGATCGGCGAAATCCGTACCCGCGAAGGCATGGACCATGCCGTCGCGTTCGCCGAAACCGGCCACCTGGTGCTGGCAACGCTGCACGCCAACAACGCCAACCAGGCGATGGACCGCATCATCAACTTCTTCCCGGAAGACCGCCGCAACCAGTTGCTGATGGACTTGTCGTTGAACCTGAAGGGCGTGGTCGCACAGCAGCTGGTGCCCAGCCCGGACGGCAAGAGCCGCCGTGTGGCGATGGAAATCCTGCTGGGCACACCGCTGGTGCAGGACTACATCCGCGACGGCGAAGTGCACAAGCTCAAGGAAGTGATGAAGGACTCGGTGCAGCTGGGCATGAAGACCTTCGACCAGAGCCTGTTCGAGCTGTACCAGGCCGGCGAGATCAGCTACGACGACGCCTTGCGTTACGCCGATTCGCAGAACGAAGTGCGCCTGCGCATCAAGCTGTCGCAGGGCGGCGACGCCAAGACCTTGTCGCAGGGCCTGGACGGCGTGGAGATTGCCGAGGTTCGCTGATTCTGGCGGACGTGCCGGTTTGAAGAGCCGCTCCCTTTGGGGGCGGCTTTTTTGTTGGGGTTGCGGGGGAGATCAAGATCAAGATCAACGGCACCCCTCCCGAACCCTCCCCTTCGCCATGCGAAAGGGAGGGGCCAGAGCAGAGCCAAAGCCAAAGCCGGCGCCGCTCTTCCCCCCTCCCTTTCGCGCAGCGAAGGGGAGGGCCGGGGAGGGGTGCAGTTGCCGTTGCTCCAGCTCTCGCCCCGCCTCAAACCTCAAACTACAAGACCCCTAACGCCCCATCCAGGCCGGCCCAATCGCCGCAATCCGCACCATCACCGGGCAGTCCTCCCGGTGCGCGCCCGGCAGGTATCCCAGGCTCATCAGGAATTCGCCGGTGATCTCGCCACCGGTGAAACGAAAGGTCTTCTTGAACAACTTCACCCACTCCGCCTTGGTCAGCGGATGGTGCGCATCCAGCCATTGAGCAAAGCCACCGTGCGACGCACGCAGGCCCTGGATCACCTGCGCGTTATGGATCGCGGCCAGCACCTTGAGACGGTTGCGGATGATGCTGGCGTCGGCCATCAGGCGGGCGATATCGGCGTCGCCGTAGGCGGCCACCGCATCCACGTCAAACCCGCTGTACGCAGTGCGGAAACCTTCGCGCTTGCGCAGGATGGTTTCCCAGCTCAAACCGGCCTGGTTGATCTCCAGCAGCAGGCGCTCGAAGAGCTCGTGTTCGTCCCGCTGCGGGAAGCCATACTCGTTCTCGTGGTAGGGCCCATGCACGGGGTGGCCCGGGGCGATATCACAGTAGTAGCTCATGGGCATCTCCGCGTTAAGGGAACCCGGATTATCACCGCTACGAAGCGTCCGGCGGCCGCAGCCGGTAGAATGCGCACATGTCTGCGTTGTCGCCACCTCTATCCAATCACCTGCTGGTGGCGCTGCCATCGCTGGTCGACCCACTGTTCGCCCGTAGCGTGGCGTTGATCTGCCAGCACGATGACAACGGCGCGATGGGCGTCGTCGTCAACCAGGCTTCCGATTTCACCTTGGGCGACGTGTTCGCGCAGATGGAAATCGATACCGACGATGGCGACCTGCGCGCCGTGCCGGTGCTCAATGGCGGCCCGGTCAACACCGAGCGCGGTTTCGTCATCCATGACGATGCCCGCGCATGGGATTCCAGCCTGAAAGTGGCCGACGGCCTGTACCTGACCACCTCCCGCGACATTCTCGAAGCCATGGCCCGTGGCGAAGGCCCTCGCAATGCGCTGGTCACTCTCGGCTGTGCCGGCTGGAGCCAGGGGCAGCTGGAACAGGAACTGGCCGACAACAGCTGGCTGACCGTGCCGGCCGATGCCGCCGTATTGTTCGAAACCCCTTTGGACGAGCGCTGGCAGCTTGCCGGCTCGCGGATTGGTGTGGATCTGTTCCTGGTCACCGGGTACAGCGGCCGTGCCTGAGCCCAGCGCACTTTCCACCAGCAGCACGGTACTCGGCTTCGACGTTGGCTCACGCCGCATCGGCGTTGCCATCGGCAGTTCGCTGGGCGTGGGCGCACGCGCCCTTGCTGTGATCGATGTACATGCCAATGGCCCGGACTGGGCTGCGCTGGATCGCCTGCACAAGGAATGGCGGCCGCAGGGCATGATCGTCGGCGATCCGCTCACCCTGGAAGGCGACGACCAGCCCAACCGAAAGCGCGCGCATGCCTTTGCCAGGCAGCTGCAGCAGCGCTACAAGGTGCCGGTATTGCTGGTGGATGAGCGTTCCAGCTCGGTCGAGGCCGCGCAGCGCTTTGCCGTGGAGCGTGCCGAAGGCCGCAAGCGCCGCCGCGATGCCGCCAATCTCGATGCCGTGGCTGCCGCCGTCATCATCGAGCGCTGGTTGTCCGCGCCACACGAAGCCACCCCTATTTCCTGACTGTCGAAGACCCCGCCATGACCGCTTCGCAACTTGATGCCCAAGGACGCCTGCGCCACCTGCTGACCCTGGATGGGTTGCCCCGCGAAACCCTGCTGCAACTGCTCGACCGCGCCGGTCAGATCCGCGATGCCGCCGTTGGCCGCATCAACAACAAGCGCGCGGTGCTGGCGGGCACGGCGGTATGCACGCTGTTCTTCGAACCTTCCACCCGCACCCGCAGCTCGTTCCAGCTGGCGGCGCAGCGGCTGGGCGCCGATGTACTGAATTTCGATGCATCCACCTCCTCCGCGCGCAAGGGCGAAACCGCCTGCGACACGCTGAAGAACCTTGAGGCGATGGGCGTGCGTGGTTTCATCGTGCGCCACCCGGACGATGGTGCCGTGGCGGAACTGGCCGGCGCCGCTGGCGAGGGCACCGCGCTGATCAATGCCGGCGATGGCCGCAGCGCCCATCCCACCCAGGGCCTGCTCGACATGCTGACCCTGCGTCAGGCCAAGGGCAGCGATTTTTCCAAGCTCAAAGTGGTGATCGTGGGCGACGTGAAGCACTCGCGTGTGGCCCGTACCGATCTGCAGGCGATGCGCACGCTGGGCGTGGGCGAGATCCGCGTATGCGGCCCGCAATCGCTGCTGCCGGACGATGAAACCCTGAAGGGCTGCGTGGTCGGGCAGGATTTCGACGCGATGCTGGAAGGTGTTGATGCGCTGATGATGCTGCGTCTGCAGCGCGAGCGCATGGAAGAAGGGCTGGTGCCTTCGTTGGAGCAGTACCACGCCCAGTACGGCCTCAATGGCGAGCGCCTGCAGCGTGCGGCCAAGGACGCAGCGGTGCTGCACCCGGGCCCGATAAACCGCGGCGTGGAAGTGACCGACGAAGTGGCCGATGGCCCACAGTCCTGGGTATTGCGCCAGGTTGCCAACGGCGTTGCCGTACGCATGGCCGTGCTGGAAACCCTGTTGGGTTGAGTTGACGTTGCCTGTCTCCCTCTCTTGCGCCGAAGGCGTAGGGGAGGGCTGGGGAGGGGTTGGCTGTTGGGCCTTTCCAAGAGTGCCAGCTTCGCGGCTTACGCCGCTCCTACATGACGGTCGGTATTGCTGGTGGAGCCCCTGCCGAGCATGGCTCGGCACTACCGGGCGGATGCTGTTCGCCTGTGACGTGCGGTTAGCCGCGCGGTGCCATTGCCAGAATGGCCAGCTGCTGCTGGGCTTCTTCATTGCCGGCGGCGGCTGCGGCCTGCATCTGGGCAAGGTCGGGGTGTTGTACGACCAGCAGCGGGTACTCGCATTCGGGGCAGGCGTATTCGGTCTGCTCATCGTGCAGTTCCATTTCCATCTGCCGGGAGTTGCCCTTCCATTCGCAGGCGGGGCAGTTGTGCACGTCCTCGCGCCAGCCGGACTGGTAGTAATCGTTGACGGTGATGGTCATGGCAGGGCCTGAAACAAGAGCGGGGAAGTGTAGCCCGGGTAAGCGTGAGCGCACCCGGGAGTTCTTCGCGTAAAGCCCCGGCTGCGCTGACGCTTACCGGGCTGCGGTTGTAGCGGCCGCAATCAGTGCAGCAGCACCAGTGTGGCCAGGCCGAGGAAGGTGAAAAAGCCCATCGAGTCGGTCACGGCGGTCAGGAAGATGCCGCTGGCCAGGGCCGGGTCGAAACCCAGCCGCTTCAGCGTCAATGGCACCAGTACGCCAGCCGATGCGGCAAACAACAGGTTGAAGGTCAGCGCGACGCCGATCACCAGCGACAGCCCCGGCATATGGAACCAGGCCAGCACGATCAGGCCCAGCACCGTGCCCAGCACGATGCCGTTGAGCAGGGCTACGCGCAGCTCCTTCCACAGCAGGGTGCGGGCATTGGAGGCACCCACCTGGCCCAGTGCCAGGCCGCGGATCATCAGCGCCAGCACCTGGGTGCCGGCGTTGCCGCCAAGACCGGCGACGATCGGCATCAGCACCGCCAGCGCCACCAGCTTGTCGATGGTGCCTTCGAAGTGGCCAACCACGCTGGAGGCGAGGAAGGCCGTGCACAGATTGACCGACAGCCACATCAGGCGCCGCCGCATGGCGCGCCAGACCGGGCTGAACAGGTCCTCGTCCTCGTCCAGGCCGGCCGCGCCCAGGGCCTGGTGTTCGGCCTGGCCACGGATGATGTCGACCACGTCATCGATGGTGATGCGGCCGATCAGGATGTTGTTGTCATCCACCACCGGTGCCGAGACCCAGTCATGATCGGAGAACTGGCGGGCCACTTCGTCGGCGCTTTCGCCCACGTCGATGGCCGGCTGTTCGTCGTCGATCAGGCGGTTGATCGGGGTGGTGTCTTCATGGGTGACCAGCGAGGCCAGCGACAGACGGCCCAGGTACTGGTGACGGCGGCTGACCACGAACAGGTGATCGGTGTGGTCGGGCAGTTCGCCGCGCAGGCGCAGATAGCGCAGCACCACATCGACATTGACGTCGGCGCGCACGGTGACCACATCCGGGTTCATCAAGCGGCCGGCGGTGTCTTCCGGGTAGGACAGCACCTGCTCCAGCCGCTCGCGGTTCTCGCGGTCCATCGACTTGAGCACTTCGTCGATGACGGTGTCGGGCAGGTCCTCGACCAGATCGGCAAGATCGTCGATGTCCAGGTCTTCGACCGCGGCGATGATCTCGTCCGCGTCCATGTCCGCCAGCAGGCTTTCGCGCACGTCTTCGCCGACGTGCACCAGCACCTCGCCGTCGTCCTCGGCATCCACCAGCCCCCACACCACTTCACGCTTGCCCGGCGGCAACGACTCCAGCAGGTTGCCGATCTCGGCCGGCGAGAGCGTGTTGACCAGGCGGCGCACCGGCCCCAGGCGGCCGCTGTCCAATGCATCGGAAAGCAGGCGCAGCTGGCGTGCGGTCTTGTCGTGGCGTACGGCTTCAGCCATGCGCAGCTCCCGGTATGGTGATGGCCGCAGTCCGTGGCGGGTGAGCGCCATCGGCGGTGTTTAGCCCGCCATTATCACGTGCGGCGCGCGGGCTTGCATATAACCGGCGCTGCCGGATTTTGTTGCCGGACTCAACTGCCGGCGTTGGTGGTGATCCAGCGTTCGATACCACGGCGGTCGCGTGCAGCCAACAACTGCGGCGCCTGCTGGCGCAGCGCGCCAAGGTCCACCTCGCGGATGGCGCGACGGACTTCCAGCAAGGTGGCCGGGTGCAGACTGAACTCGGTCAGCCCCAAGGCTAGCAGCAAGGCTGTCATGCGCGCGTCACCGGCCATTTCACCGCATACCGCCACCGGTGTGTCGTGCCGCTGTGCGGTTTCGATCACCTGCCGCAACAGCCACAGCACTGCTGGATGCAGCGGCGAATACAGCTCGGCCACCGCGTCGTTGTTGCGGTCGGCGGCCAGCAGGTACTGGACCAGATCATTGGTGCCGATCGACAGGAAGTCGACCTGGTCGATGAAGGTTTCCAGTGCAATGGCTGCCGCCGGTACTTCGATCATCGCCCCGACGGGAATGTTCTCGGCCACTTCATGGCCGTCATTGCGCAGGATCGCAGCCAGCCGCGACAGCCGCCGGCGCACGCTCATGATTTCCTCGCGGGTAGTCAGCATCGGGATCAGGATGCGCAGCGGACCATAGCCGGAGGCGCGCAGGATGGCGCGCAACTGGGTATCGGACACCTTGGGCCGGGCCAGCGACAGGCGCACGCCGCGCAGGCCCAGCGCAGGGTTTTCCTCGCTGCTCAGTACCAGCCCGGTGCGATCGGCCTTGTCCGCGCCCAGGTCCAGGGTACGGATGGTGACCGGGCGCCCGCTCATGCCCAGCACGGTGTCGCGGTAGACGTGGAACTGTTCTTCTTCGTCAGGCAGCTGGTTGCGCTGCATGAACAGGAATTCGGTGCGGTACAGGCCCAGCCCACGGGCGCCCAGTGCATGCGCCTGGGCAACGTCGTCATGGGACTCGGCGTTGGCCAGCAGGGTGATCTCGGCGCCATCTAGGGTGCGGGTAGGCTTGGCCCGCAGGCGGCCGAGTTCACGTTGCTCGCGCGCCAGTTCGCGTTGGCGCAGGCGGTATTGGCGCAGGTCGTCGGGGCCGGGATCGACCACGATCTCGCCACTGCCGCCGTCCAGGATCAGTACGTCGCCATCGCTGACTTTCTGCAGCACCGCGTTGGCGGCCACCACCAGCGGCATATGCAGGCTGCGGGCGAGGATGGCGCTGTGCGAAAGCACGCTGCCGGCGCTGCTGACGATGCCGACCACGCCCTGCGACTGCAGCTGCGCCAGTTCCGAGGGCGCGACGTTCTCGCAGACCAGGATTTCGCCGGCCAGGCCTTTCATGGTGGTGGTGCGTTTATGCAGGAAGGACTGGATGCGGCCGATCACATGGTCCAGATCGTCCATCCGGCTTTTCAGGTAGGCGTCTTCCATGCCTTCGAAAACCTGCGCTAGCCGGTCGCGCTGGGTACGCAGGGCGTGGCTGGCGCTGTAGCGCTTGCTGCGCACCAGCTCATCCAGTGCGGCCAGCAGCTCGGGGTCGTCGAGCAGCATGGCGTGCAGCTCGAGGAACTCGCCCACTTCCGCGGGCAGGGCGCCCTGCAGGCGGGTACGCAGCTCGCGCATTTCCTGGCGCGCCGCATCGGTGGCGCGGTGCAGGCGTTCGAGTTCGTGTTCCACCGCGTTGGCGGCGACGCGTTTTTCGCCGATATCCTGCACGTGTGGCAGGCGCACACGGGCACGGCCCAGCGCCGAGCCACGGGAAGCGGGCAGGCCCAGTAGACGGTTCACCGCTGCCGGCTCCGTACGTTGGCTGCCCCCGCGTGCGCGGCGTTGCGCATCAGTTGTCCTCGTCGAAACGACGCTCGAACAGGGCGGCTACCGCCTCCAGTGCTGCGGCTTCGTCCTCGCCGTCGACCCGCACCGTGACCGGTGTGCCCTGGGCGGCGGCCAGCAACATCACGCCCATGATGCTTTTGGCGTTGACCTCGCGGCCCTTGGCCACCAGCGTTGCATTGGCGCGGAAGCCGGACAGTACCTGCACCAGCTTGGCGGTGGCACGGGCATGCAGGCCCAGCCGGTTGGAAACCATGAGTTCTTGTTCAAGCATCGTCGGTGATGACTCCATTGCGAGCGCCCGCCGCCGCAGTGGCGGGCAGTTGGTCCAATCCCTGTTCCGGATAGTTCATTACCCGCAGCAACATCGCCAGACTCAAACCCGATACACGCCGCGTGGGAGTACCCAGGCGGGCCAGCTGGCCGGCAAGATTGCTGGGGCTGGCGCCGTACAGATCGGTCAATATCAACACGCCACCATCGCCTTCAACCCGGCGCATCGCCGCCGAAGCGGCGGGCAGCAGGGCATCCAGGTCGGCGTCGAAAGGCACTTCGAACGCTTCGGTTTTCAGCGGCAGGTGCCGCAACAGGGTGGTCGCCACTTCCAGCAAGGAAGTGCCGATACCGGTGTGAGTTACAAGGAGAATGCCGCAGGTCATCCCTGAACGTTAACAGGTCAGGCCAAGTCCGCGATAGCGTCTAAAACTGTCTTCTGTGTGCCATTCAGCGCAGGCCTGCCGATCGCCTGTATTGGCTTTCAATCCTGCTCGCGGTGGAAGGTGGCCACGTCCTGCCAACCGCGCTCGCGGGCATGCCGGGCCAGCCGTTCGGCCAGGTAGACCGAGCGATGTTTGCCGCCGGTGCAGCCGAAGGCGACGGTGACATAGCTGCGGGTTTCGCTGCCCAGCTTGGGCAGCCAGGTATCGAGCAGATCCTGCAGCTGGGTGACGTAACGAATCACGTCGGGTTGAGCGTCCAGGTACTCGCGCACCTCGCGGTCGCGGCCGGTCAGCGAGCGCAGTTCGGGGTCCCAATGCGGATTGGGCAATACCCGCGCGTCGAAGACGAAATCCGCCTCGGCCGGCACGCCGCGCTTGTAGGCGAAGGATTCGAACAGCAGCGACAGCTTGTTCTCGTGGCTGAGCGCGAAATCGGTGATGACCCGGCGCCGCAGCTGGTGGACGTTGAGACGCGTGGTGTCGATGACTGCATCGGCTTCGCGGCGCAGTGGCGCGGTCAACTCGCGTTCGCGGGTGATGGCTTCGGGTAACGACAGGCCCAGATGGCTGAGCGGGTGGCGGCGGCGGGTATCGGCGTAACGGGCCAGCAAGGTGTCATCGTCGGCTTCGAAGAACAGCAGGCGCGCGTCGATGCCGTAATCAAGCGCGGTCTTGCGCCAGGTGCTCAATTGGCTGAGGTCGCTGCGGCCGCGTACATCGATGCCGACAACCAGCCGTCTGGGGCTGTTTTCGTCGCGTTCGCCAAGCACGCCGCGCACGAACTCGGGCAGCAGGCTTACCGGGATGTTGTCCGAGCAGTAGTAGTCCAGGTCTTCAAAGGTCTTCAACGCGACCGATTTGCCCGAGCCGGACAAGCCGCTGACGATGATCAGTACCGATGCAGGCTGTGTACTCATTGACTACGTTGCTCCAGCAGGTTGCTATGGCGGGCGATGAACATCGCCGCCGGGTCGATGCCCTTGGTGCGCAGGATGTGCAGACGGGTGGCCGCCTCGGTGAGCACTGCCAGATTGCGCCCGGGCATCACCGGCAGGGTGATCAGCGGCACGTCCAGGTCCAGCACATGACGCTTGCCCGAATCGCCGGTCAGGCGTTCATAGCCGTAGCTGCTGGGTTCGGTCATGGGCTTGGTCAGGTGCACGATCAGGCGAAGGTACTTGTTCTTCTTTACAGACGTATCACCAAACATCTGCCGCACATTCAGCACGCCCAGGCCGCGGACTTCCAGCAGGTCCTGCAGCAGCTCCGGGCAGGTGCCGTCGAGCACGTCCGGGGCGATCTGGGTGAACTCGGGGGCGTCATCGGCGACCAGCCGGTGGCCGCGCGACAGCAGCTCCAGTGCCAGCTCGCTCTTGCCGGAACCGGCTTCGCCGGTGATCAGCACGCCGATGGAGTAGATCTCCATGAATACGCCGTGCAGGATGACCCGCGGCGCCAGCGTGCGGGCCAGGTGGTAGCTGAGGTGGTTGAGCAGCTCGTGGCCGCGTCGCGGCGAGACCCACAACGGGGTCTGCGATTCGTCGGCGGCCGAGCGCAGGTCTTCCGGGCAGCCATGGCTTTTGGTGATGACCAGCGCCAGCGGCCGCGCCTGGATGATGCGTTCGATCACTTCCCAGCGCTGCCGCGCATCCAGCGAATCGAGCCAGGTCAGCTCCTCGGTGCCGAGGATCTGCACTTTGTTGGGATAGATGGTGTTGAGGTAGCCGGCTAGTGAGGGCCGCCGCGAGACGGTGTTGCCCGCCTCCAGTTCACGTTGCGCGCCGGCATGGCCGGCGACCCAGCGCAGATCGAGCTTTTCGCGCTGCTGGTCGAACAGTTCCTGGGCGGTGATGCTGGTATTCATCCGCTGCGCGCCTGTTCCGGGTGGGTGATGATGTGTTTGAGGGCCTGTGCGTCCGGGGCAACGCGCAGCGCCTGGCGGATGTCGGCGTCGGAGAAGATCTCCGCCAGCTCCGACAGCAGCATCAGGTGTTGGTGGGTGTAATGCGCAGGTACCGCCATCGCGAAGACCAGATCCACCGGTTCATCGCCGCCGAAATCCACTGGCTCCTGCAGCCGCAGCAGTGCGCCGCGGGGGGCCTGCAAGGTCTCCGAGCGCCCATGTGGGATGGCGATGCCGTGGCCAATGGCCGTGCTGCCAACGTTTTCACGCTCGCGCAGGCTGAGGAAGAGGCTGTCAGCGCCGGCCTCGCGGCAGGCAAGCAGGCGGGAGGCAGCAATCAGGGTGCTGTCTCGATCAGCGACCGCGAGTACCTGGGTACTCACGGCCGCCATCAGGTCGGTCAACGGCATGTTGGCTTACGGCTGGGTATAAAGATCAGCCATTGTCGCGCAGAGCATGTGATGCGTGGGGAAGATGCTTTTCCTTGTGCTTTATGACCAGCCGGTCGAGCTTGTCGGCCAGTACGTCGATGGCTGCGTACATGGTAGGTTCGGCAGCATCAGCGTGCAGGGTGCGCCCGGGTAGATTCACCGTGGCAACGACGAGGTAGTCAGGCTTGCGGGTGGACAACTGGACGCGGACTTCGCAGTGCTGGTCGAAGTGCCGACCCAGCCGTTCCAGCTTTGTTTCCACGTATTCCTTCAGGGCAGGCGTGACTTCAACTTGCTGGCCATACGTCTCGATACGCATCGGATTCCTCCTGTGGTTCGGGGTTGCCTAGATGAACCCTGCGCTGCTCAACGAATGCTTCAGGCGATGCGGACGCGTTCGTGAGAGGCACAGATGTTCATGGCCTCACGATACTTCGCAACGGTGCGCCGCGCTACCGGTATGCCACTGGTTTTGAGCATTTCAGCCAGCTTGGCGTCAGAAAGCGGTTTGCGCGGGTTTTCCGCATCGATCAGATTGCGGATCATCGACTGGATGGCAGTGCTGGAGGCCTCACCACCGCCTTCGGTATCGATGCCGGAGGCAAAGAACGCACGCAGCGGCAGGGTGCCGCGCGGGGTACGCACGTATTTGCGGGCGATGGCGCGCGAAATGGTGGATTCGTGCAGTTCCAGTTCGCCAGCGATTTCACGCAGCGTTAGCGGACGCAGGGCCTGTTCGCCGAATTCCAGAAAGCCGGCCTGGTGATGCAGCAGACTGCTGACTACCCGCAGCAGGGTTTCGCCACGGGCCTGCAGGCTCTTCAGCAGCCAACGCGCTTCCTGCAGCTGTGCGCGCAGGTAGCTGGCATCGGCATCGCCGCAGCGGCGGATCAGTTGTTCGTAGCTTTGGTTGATGACGACCCGTGGCCCGGCGTGCCCGGCCAGTGCGCAGCGCCAGATGCCGCGTTGGCGCCAGACCACGCAGTCGGGCACGACATAGGTGTCTGAGCTCATCTGCCCCAGTTGTTTGCCGGGGCGGGGATCAAGCGAGCGCAGCAGCTGCACCGCTTCTTCCACGTCGGCTACGGACTGTTTGAGTTCCTGGGCGATACCGTTGATGCCGGCGCGCGGAAGCCGCTCCAGCGGGCCGTCGGCAATGCGCCGGGCCAGTGCCAGCGCGGGCGTGTCGGCGGGTAGCGTGTCCAGCTGCAGCGCAAGGCATTCGCCCAGGTTGCGGGCGCCAACGCCGGCCGGATCGAAGCGCTGGATCTGGCGCAGTACCGCCACGATCTCGTCTTCGTCGGCATGGATCTCGGGCAGCAGGGTCTGGGCGATGGCTGACAAGGGCTCGCGCAGATAGCCGTCTTCGTCCAGTGCATCAATCAGGGCCACGCCGATGGCGCGGTCGCAGCTGCCCAGGTGGGTCAGGTGCAGCTGCCACAACAGGTGATCGGCGAGGGTGTCGCCATCTTCGGCCTGCTCGCGCTCACTGTTGCCGTCATCGTCGTCGAACGAGCCCGAGCGCGCGCTGCTCCAGTCTTCGTCGCCGCCATCCCAGTCTTCGCCGTCGGCGTTGATGTCGCCTTGCGCGGGATCTATCGGGGTTTCGTCGCTGGAACTGCTGGACGAGCTGTCGTCGCCATCACCGCCGTCGGTGTTCTCTGCCCATTCCAGCAGTGGATTGGTTTCCACCGCTTCGGTCAGTTCCAGCTCCAGCTCGGTACTGGACATCTGCAGCAAGCGGATGGCCTGACGCAACTGCGGCGTCATGACCAGGCTTTGTCCCATCGATGTCTGCAGCCGAGCTTTCATGCCTGATCCGTCCGGGAAGGGGCCCGACGTGGCGCTGCGGCTCAGAGGGTGAAAGCGTCCCCGAGATAAACACGGCGTACGTCGGTATTTGCCAGCAGATCTTCCGGTGCCCCCTGCGCCAGTACGCTGCCCTCAGCGAGGATATACGCCCGGTCGCAGATTCCCAAGGTTTCGCGCACATTATGGTCGGTGATCAAGACACCGATGCCGCGTTGCTTGAGGTGGGTCACGATGCGCTGGATCTCGCCAACCGAGATCGGGTCGACGCCGGCAAACGGTTCGTCGAGCAGGATCAGGCGCGGTTTTGCCGCCAGTGCACGGGCGATTTCGCAGCGGCGGCGTTCACCACCGGACAGGCTTGCGCCGGCCTGGTCGGCAACGTGGCTGATCTGCAGTTCTTCCAGCAGCGAGGACAGTTCGCGTTCGCGGCTGGCGTTGTCCAGGTCTTCGCGCAGTTCCAGCACCAGACGGATGTTGTCGGCCACGCTGAGCTTGCGGAACACCGACGGTTCCTGCGGCAGGTAACCCACGCCGAGCTTGGCGCGCTCGTACATCGGCTCGTTGGTGAGGTCCTTGCCGTCGAGCATGATGCTGCCGGCATCGGCGGCAACCAGGCCGACGATCATGTAGAAGCAGGTGGTCTTGCCGGCACCGTTGGGGCCGAGCACGCCGACGACTTCGCCGGCATCCAGGGTCAGCCCGAAGTCCTTGACGACTTCGCGGTTCTTGTAGCGTTTGCGCAGGCCTTGGGCAACGAGCATTACTTGGCCTCTCCCGCCGCTGCCGGCGCCTTGGTCTTGGGCTGGATCACGGTGCGCACGCGGGTGCCATCGCCACCGCTCTGCATTGCGCCGCTGCGGGTGTTGTAGACCATGCGCTGGCCGGCATTGGTGCCACGCTCGGATTCAACCTTGTAGTTGCCGGTGAGTACGATGACTTCAGTGGCAACGTTGTAATCCAGGTTGTCTGCGCGGGCATTCATCCAGGTGTTGTCATCCATCTGCTGCTTCAGCGTCGCCTGCTTGCCGACCAGCACGACGCGCTCGGTTTCACCATTTTTCTGGATGACATCGGCGGTATCGGCATGGATTTCCAGGGTGCCCTGGGTGATCACCACGTTGCCGCTGAAACGGCATTTGCCGTTGTCGCCGACCATGTTGCAGTCACTGTTGGTCGAGTCGATGGTCATCGCTTGATTGCGATCGGAAGATTTGGCCCACGCCATGGCAGGCGCGAGCAGCACGGCGAGCAGGGTGATCGACGCGAGCTTAGCGGGCAGCACTGGGTTCATAGCGGGTTTTGACCTGGGAAAGGAGAGAATACTGCTGGGATTTGAGGTTGGCACGGAAACCGACACCGGTCTGCGACAGGCCCGGGCGGGTAAGCGTCACCAGCCCATCCGTACGCGCCAGATCCTGCTCGGTCAACACATCCAGGGCGTCGGTACGGAAGGTGGTGGGCGGGGTCTTGCCGTCCTTCGGGCTGTCGCCGGCGACATTGCCGCGCAGGCGTAGTTCTTCGCCCTTGGGGCTGACCCAGCCGGTATCGGCGCGCAGTTCCCAATGCTGTCCGGCCGCATCGGGTAACAGGAACAAGGGCTTGTCGATGGTCGAGGTCTGGTCGGCACGGCTGCGCGCCATTGACGGTGCGCGCAGGGTGACCGATTCGTGGCCTTCCTTGTCCAGGGTGACGATCTCGAAGTTGGTCAGGGTGAAGTCGGTACTGCCTTCCTCCACCGTGGTGGGCACGGTGGAGGCGCGGTTGCGCCATGCCGACCAGCCACTGAGCAGTGCCGCCAGCAGCAGGCCGAGACCAAGAATCGAACGCCAACTCATCAGGAAAACCTCGCCAGAACCGCGTCCAGTTTGCCCTGCGCGGCCAGCAATACGTCACAAAGCTCGCGCGCTGCACCACGGCCGCCCTGGGCACGGGTCTGCCAATGCACGCGCTCGGCGATCCACGGGTGCGCATCGGCCGGTGCCACCGCCAGGCCAACCGCACACAGCGGTGCCAGGTCGGGCAGGTCATCGCCCATGAAGGCGACCTGGTCCAAGCCGATGCCATGCTGCTCGCACAGGGCGCGCACGCTGGCCAGCTTGTCGCCCACTGCAATCTGCGTATCGATGCCCAGGTCCGCGCCGCGGCGCTGCGCCGACAAGCTGTTGCGGGCGGTGATCAGTACCGGGTGGATGCCATGCTGCTGCAGCAGTTTCAGGCCCAGCCCGTCCTGCACGTAGTAAGCCTTGCTCTCGTTGCCGGCGTGGTCATAGAACAGCCGGCCGTCGGTCAGGGTGCCATCCACGTCGAAGCAGGCCAGGCGGATGGCGCTGGCAGTGGCGTGCAGATTGGCGGGGAAAAGCGCGAGCGGCGAGTAGGGCATTGGTAGGCAGTATCCGTTGCGGCAGGTCGGGCCGTGGCCCGAGACCATTGATTGTGCGGGGTTTAAACCACTTTTGCCCGCAACAGGTCATGAATGTTCAGGGCGCCGACGGGGTGGTTGTCGCCGTCGACCACGATCAAACCATTGATCTTGTGGGTTTCCAGCAGGCGCGCGGCCTCGGCGGCCAGCTGATCGGCGCCGATGGTACGCGGGTTGCGGGTCATCACCTGGGCAATGCTGGCGGTGCGTACGTCCAGATCGGTGTCCAAGGCGCGGCGCAGATCGCCATCGGTGAACAGGCCCACCAGCTTGCCCTGGGCGTCGACCACGGCGGTCATGCCCAGCCGCTTGCGGCTCATTTCCATCAAGGCCGCGCTGAGGCTGGCATCGTCGCTGACGCTGGGCAGTTCTTCGCCGGAATGCATCACATCGGTGATGTGCAGCAGCAGGCGCCGGCCCAGGCTGCCGGCCGGGTGCGAGCGGGCAAAATCATCGGCGGTGAAGCCGCGTGCATCCAGCAGAGCCACGGCCAGCGCGTCGCCCATCGCCAAGGAGGCGGTGGTGCTGGAGGTTGGGGCCAGTGCCAAGGGGCAGGCTTCATGGTCCACGTTCACGTCCAGATGCACGTCGGCGGCCATTGCCAGGCTCGATTGCGGCCGGCCGGTCATGGAAATCAGCGGGTTGCCCTGGCGCTTGAACACCGGCAGCAGGGTCAGCACCTCGTCCGATTCACCGGAATAGGACAGCGCCAATACCACGTCATCTTCGGTGATCATGCCCAGATCGCCATGCCCGGCTTCGCCCGGGTGCACATAGAACGATGGCGTGCCGGTGGAGGCCAGGGTAGCGGCGATCTTGCGCGCGATATGCCCGGATTTGCCCATGCCGGTGGTGACCACGCGGCCGCGCGAGGCCAGTACCAGGCGGCAGGCGGCGGCGAATTCGGCGCCGATGCGGCCACCCACCCGGTCCAGCTCGTCGCGCTCGATCTCGAACACACGGTGACCACTGGCCACCAGATCGGCGTCGCGCAATGTATCCAGGGAAAGCGGGGAAGCAGCCATACGGATGCCACTCGGATAGTAGAATGGGGGTTCATTTTATTAGGAAAGCGCTTTGGACGCCGAGACCATCCGAAATCTGATCGAAGCCGGCCTGCCGGGCGCCCGCGCCGACGTGCAGGGCGACGACGGGGTGCACTTCGAGGCCACGGTGGTCTGTGAGGCATTTGCCGGCAAGATGCCGTTGGCGCGCCACCGCATGGTGTATGCGACGCTGGGCGACCTGATGGGCGGGGCAATCCACGCCTTGGCGCTGAAAACCATTACTCCGGGTGAAGCCGGCTGAGCCGGCGCACTCTCTTTTCCTTATACCGGCCTTAAATCCATGGCGAAAATCGTAGTCACCGGCGGCAATGCGCTGAACGGTGAGGTTCATATCTCCGGCGCCAAGAACGCCGTCCTGCCGATCCTGTGCGCAACCTTGCTGGCCGATGCGCCGGTGGAAATCACCAACGTGCCGCATCTGCACGACGTGATCACCACCGTGAAGCTGCTCGGCGAGCTGGGCGCCAAGGTCACCATCGACCAGGGCACGCTGTCGCGCGGCAGCGCGGTGGTGGTCGACCCGCGTACCGTTGATCAGCATGTCGCACCGTATGAGCTGGTCAAGACCATGCGCGCCTCGATCCTGGTGCTGGGCCCGTTGCTGGCCAAGTTCGGCAAGGCCGAAGTGTCGCTGCCGGGTGGTTGCGCCATCGGTTCGCGTCCGGTTGACCAGCACATCAAGGGCCTGCAGGCGCTGGGTGCGGAAATCAGTGTCGAGAACGGCTTCATCAAGGCCCACGTCGATGGGCGCCTGAAGGGCGGCCGCTATACCTTCGACATGGTCAGCGTCACCGGCACTGAAAACGTGCTGATGGCCGCTGTGCTGGCTGACGGCACCACGGTGCTGGAAAACGCCGCGATGGAGCCGGAAGTAGCCGATCTGGCGCATTGCCTGATTGCCCTGGGTGCGAAGATCGAAGGCGTCGGCAGTGCACGTCTGGTCATCGAAGGCGTCGAGCGCCTGCACGGTGGCCGTCACGCGGTGCTGCCGGATCGCATCGAAACCGGCACGTTCCTGGTGGCGGCGGCGATGAGCGGCGGTCGCGTCACGGTGCGCAATGCGCGCCCGGACACGATGGACGCAGTGCTGCACAAACTGACCGAAGCCGGCGCTGAAATCAGCACCACCGAGGACAGCATCACCCTGGACATGCACGGCAAGCGGCCCAAGGCGGTGAACATCACCACCGCGCCGCACCCGGCATTCCCGACCGACATGCAGGCACAGTTCATGGCCATGAACTGCGTGGCCGATGGTGTGGGCGTGATCAAGGAAACCATCTTTGAGAACCGCTTCATGCACGTCAACGAGCTGCTGCGGCTGGGTGCGGACATCCAGATCGAAGGCCATACCGCGATTATCCGTGGCGTTGAAAAGCTCAGCGGTGCACCGGTGATGGCGACCGACCTGCGCGCATCGGCCTGCTTGATCCTGGCCGGCCTGGTGGCGGCTGACGAGACCAGCATCGACCGCATCTACCACCTTGATCGTGGCTACGAAAACATTGAGGAAAAGCTCAGTGGGCTCGGTGCCAACGTGCGGCGGATCGCGTGATCCTCAAGGGCCGTTTCACCCCGCGTCGCAAGGCCCTGCTGGGCCTGGTGCTGCTGGCCCTGGCCTGGTTGGGCTGGGGCTGGTACAGCGGCGTGGCCATCACCAAGGGCGTTGAAAAGGAACAGATGGACTGGAATGGCGATGGCCAAGTCAGTCGTGACGAGTTCCTGCAGGCGTTCTATGCGGTGCAGTTGAAGGACAGTGAAGAGGGTGATCGCCAGTGCCGCAGTTTCATCTGGCGCAGCACGGGCGAAGAATTCCGCCGCGATTGCCGCACGGTTTTCAAGAAGCCGGCAGCGGAATAATCGCAGCGCCACTGTAGTGCCGAGCCATGCTCGGCAGGGGCGTTGCCGGTAGAGCCCGTTGCCGAGCATGGC
>NZ_JBDJMY010000037.1:0-43660 GCF_039674165.1 Stenotrophomonas terrae | reverse complement strand
CTCCGGGAGAGGGGTTGGGGAGAGGGGTTGGGGAGAGGGCTGAGGGGAGAAGCAAAAGCTGAAACGCCAGGAAGCTTATAAGCTCCCCTCATCCGCCCTTCGGGCACCTTCTCCCGCAGGCGGGAGAAGGGATTTCGCCAAGCATCGCTTGGTTCTGCAGCACTCCGAGCACCCTGCTACCTCGGTGCTTCTACTCCATGCCGCCGCAAAACCTCCCGCACCTTATCCAGCGGAATCGCCTCCACTGTCTGCCCATTGCCACTCACCGTGGTCGCCATGAACAAGGCGTTGTAAACCGACTCTTCCACCGCATCCACACTGGCCTGGAACACCGCGCTCATCTGTTCGTTCGCCAGCTCGGTGGTCTGCAACTGTGCGGCATCAAAGCCACGCCGCACCGACTCCGCCGTCGAGAACGCCAGCACATAGTCGCCGCTGCCATTGGATGCCGAACTGCCGGTACGCCCCAGCCCCATCATCCCGCGCGATGCCAGCCGCCGCAGGTTGCGATCCGACAACGGCGCATCGGTTGCCACCACGATGATCACCGAGCCATCGCCGCGATCATCAGCCAACCCGCGCACATTGCCCTGCGCAGCCACTGCATTCTGGAACGCGTAACGGTCCAGCTCACGGCCGACCGGCGCGCCTTCGACCTGCAGCACGCCGCCGAAATTGGCCTGTACCAGCACGCCTACCGTCCAGCCCCCCAGGCTCTCGGGCAGCTTGCGCGATGAGGTACCAATACCGCCCTTCCAGCCGAATGCCACGGTGCCCGTACCGGCACCAACACTGCCTTCCTGCACCGGCCCGCTGTTCGCACTTTCCAATGCCTGGCGCACCGCAGCGGCGGTGATCGGGCGTGCACGGATGTCATTGAGGCCGCCGTCGTTGGTTTCGCCGACAACCACGTTCAAGGAACGCACCTGCTGCATGTCCGGCTGCGCCAGCATCCAGTCGGCCATCGCATCGGCGGCTTTCCACACGCACAGCGTGCAGGTCAACAGGATCGGGGTTTCCAGTTCGCCCAGTTCGTTTACCTGGGTGCTGCCGACAAATTTGCCGAAGCCATTGCCCACGTGCAGTGCCGCCGGCACCCGCGAGCGGTAGACATTGCCCGGGTGCGGCAGGATCGCGGTGACACCGGTGCGTACCGTATTGCCTTCGCTCAACGTGACCTGGCCGACGCGTACGCCGGCCACGTCGGTAATCGCGTTGTTGCTGCCGGGGCTGAAGATGCCGGGCGCAACGCCCAGGTCACGCGCACGTACGCGCGGTGCGTCCTGCGCGGCGGCGCTGAGGACGCAAAGCCCCGCCAGCGCCACAGTCAATCGGAGGAAAAGACGATGCGGCGTGCGGGGCATGGTGTTCCTTACAGGCGTTGGCGGACAGCCTCGAACAATGCCACACCCGTCGCCACGGATACATTGAGGCTCTCAATGTCGCCCGGCATCGGGATGCGCACCAGCTGGTCGCAGGTCTCGCGGGTCAGGCGGCGCATGCCGTCAGCTTCGCCGCCCATCACCAGCGCCACGTTGCCGCGCAGGTCGAGCTTGTGGATGGTGGTGTCCGATTCACCGGCCAGGCCGTACACCCAGACGCCCAGCTTCTGCATGTCCTTGATGCAACGGACCAGGTTGGTGACCGACACCACCGGAATGCTGTCGGCCGCACCGGCGCTGACCTTGCGCACGGTCGCGTTGACCGGGGCGCTCTTGTCCTTCGGGATCACAACGGCGGTAACGCCAGCGGCAGCCGCACTGCGCAGGCAGGCGCCGAGATTGTGCGGGTCCTGCACTTCGTCCAGCACCAGCACCAGCGCCTTGCCTTCGGCCGCTTCGATCAGGCCCTTCAGCTCGTTCTCGTCCCACAGTTTGGGCGCGGCATAGCGCGCAACCACACCCTGGTGGCGGACCTGGCCGGCCACGCCGCCCAACGCCTGGGCGTTGACCTTGCGTACGTCGATGCCCTTGCGCAGGGCTTCTTCCTCGATTTCAACCAGGCGCGGGTTCTTGGCACCGGCCTCGATCAGGACCTCGCGGACGTTTTCGGGGTCTTTCTCGATCGACGAAGCAACGGCATTGACGCCGACGATCCATTGGTTCTGCTTGCTCATGGGCGTCACATGGGGGAATTCTGGGGGGCAATGGTACTACCGAGGAGCGAGTGAAGAGGAGTGAGAGGGGCAGAAACACAGCAGAGCCGCACCGTCCCGGCCAAACAGGGCCGGTGCTCTGCCTCACTTCCCACTCCTCTTCCCTTACTCCTGACCTCAATATTTCTGCTTGGTACGCTTGGCCGGCTTGCCGCGTTCGGGCTGCGGGGTCGGTGCTTCGACCTTGCCGTCCTTGTCCTCGACCAGGCGGAAGTCGATCTTGCGCTCTTCCATGCTGGCCTTGAGCACCAGGATGCGGACCCGGTCGCCAAGCCGGAATTCGCTGCCACGGCGGTCGCCGCTGAGCGTCTTGCGGATGGGGTCGAACTGGTAATAGTCGTGCGGCAGCTGGGTCACGTGGACCAGGCCATTGACCTTGGACTCGTACAGTTCGACGAACAGGCCAAAGCTGGTGACGCCACTGATGACACCATCGAACTGGCTGCCCACGTGCTTTTCCATCCACGCCGCGCGGAAACGCTCGTCCACCTCACGCTCGGCCTCGTCGGCACGGCGCTCACGCTCGGAGCACTGCAGCGACAACGCCGCCATTTCGCGCGGAGTGTAGGTGTACTTGTCGAGCGGGCCGCCGGTCAGCGCGTACTTGATGGCACGGTGTACCAGCAGATCCGGGTAACGGCGGATCGGCGAAGTGAAGTGCGCGTACGCCTCCAACGCCAAGCCGAAGTGGCCGTTGTTGTCCGGCGAATACACCGCCAGCGACTGGCTGCGCAGCAGCACCGATTCCAGCAGTGCTGCGTCCGGGCGCTCGCGCACCTTCTTCAGCAGCTTGGTGTAATCACCCGGCTGCACCTTGCTCCACGGCGGCAGACTCAGCTTGAATTCCTTGAGGAATTCCAGCAGGTCGGCGAACTTGGACTCCGGTGGCCGCTCATGCACGCGGAACGGCGCCGGCACATGCTTGGACAGCAGGTAGCGCGCGGCCTCCACGTTGGCGGCGATCATGCATTCCTCGATCAGCTTGTGGGCGTCGTTGCGCACCATCATGCCGGCCTGGGTCACTTCGCCACGGTTGTCCAGCACGAAGCGCACTTCCGAGGATTCAAACTCGATCGCGCCACGGCGCTCGCGCGCCTTGGACAGGATGCGGTAGAGCTGGTGCAGGTTCTGGATCTGCGGCATCAGCGGGCCGATGAAGGCCTTGGTGTCCGCGTCGTCCTCACCCACCGCCGCCCACACCTGCGTATAGGTCAGGCGTGCGTGCGAGTTCATCACCGCTTCGTAGAACTTGGACTCGCTGACCTGGCCATCGCGCCCGATCTGCATGTCGCAGACGAAGCACATGCGGTCTTCCTTCGGCCGCAGCGAGCAGATGCCGTTGGACAGCGTCTCCGGCAGCATCGGCACGACGAAACCGGGGAAATACACCGAGGTTGCGCGGCGCTGTGCTTCATCGTCCAGCGGCGTACCGGGACGCACGTAATTGGAGACGTCGGCGATGGCTACGACCAGGCGGAAACCATCACGGTTCGGCTCGCAGTAAACCGCGTCATCGAAATCCTTGGCGTCCTCACCGTCGATGGTGACCAGCGGCATGCTGCGCAGGTCCACGCGATTGCCGATCATCGACGCTTCCACCGTCAACGGCACGGCAGTGGCTTCGTCCAGCACTTCCGGCGGGAATTCGTAAGGCAGCTCGTGGCCGTGGATGGCGGTTTCCACCACAAGCGACGGGGTCAGCTTGTCGCCGAGCACGGCGATGATCTTGCCGATCGGCGGACGACGTGAATCCGGTGCATGGGTCAACTCGCAGACCACCAGCTGCCCGTCCTTGGCGCCGCCAGTAGCGTCGCCCGGGATCTGGATGTTGCGCTGGATGCGCTTGTCGTCCGGCACCACATAACTGATGCCGGCCTCCACGCTGAAATGCCCGATCAGGCGGTTGACGCCACGTTCCAGCACGCGGGCGATGGCGCCTTCGCGGCGGCCACGGCGGTCGATGCCGGTAACGTTGGCCAATGCACGGTCACCATGCATCACCTTGCGCATTTCATACGGCGACAGGAACAGATCGTCGCCGCCCTCGTCCGGGCGCAGGAAGCCGAAGCCTTCCGGGTTGGCGATCACCACGCCGGGGATCAGGCTCAACTGGCTGACCGGAGCGAAGCCACCACGGCGGTTCTGCACCAGTTGGCCGTCACGCACCATCGCGCCGAGGCGCTTGCTCAGTGCATCGGCACGATCTGGCTCGGTCAGGCCCAGCTGGGCGGCGATTTCGTCGGCGTTCTGCGGGCCTTCGCAGCGGTCAAGCAACTGCAGGATGGCCTCGCGACTGGCAATCGGCTGCGCGTAGCGCTCGGCTTCGCGCGACGCATAAGGATCATCGAAGGCAGCAACCGGCGGACCCGGCTTGCGACGACCGCGCACGAAACTCTGCGGCGCGGCGTCGTCAGTGAATTTGCGTTTGCCTGGCTTGGCTGGGCCGGAGCGCGCCGGGCCGGCCTTGGCAGGCTTGGCAACGCCTGGCTTTGCGGGTGCGGAAAGACTTTCCGGCATCCATGGCGGCAGCTTGGCCGACTTTGCTTTGGGGGCTTTGCCCGGCGCCTTGCCCGGCTTGCTGCCGGTGGCGGACTTTTGGGCCTTGTCGGCCCCAGTGGTCTTTTTGTTTTTCATCAGCCTCCATGGTACATGGACCCACGTGTACAGGGGTGCGCACAGGATCACCGCAGATGAATGAGAAAAACCGTTGACAAAGATCGCCATCCTCTTCAAACTGCGCGGCCTGAAGTGCCCAGGTGGCGGAATTGGTAGACGCACTAGCTTCAGGTGCTAGCGGGGGCAACTCCGTGGAGGTTCGAGTCCTCTCCCGGGCACCACGACTCAAACGAAACAACCCGCGAAAGCGGGTTTTTTTGTGCCCGCGATCTGCCTTTGAATTGTAGGAGCGGCGTAAGCCGCGAAGCCACTGATCCATACGATCAAAGGCCAGCCCGCGATTTTATTGTTATGGGCTTCGCGGCTTACGCCGCTCCTACAAACCAGGGGCTAGTGCCCGCCTCCCGCCGCTGCACCACCACCCGCACCGAACGGCGGCTTGGCCAGCCACACCAGGCCTATGATCAGCAGGAACACCCAGCCCAGCAGCAGGAAGATGTCGTTGAAGCCCATCTGCGAGGCCTGGTGATTGATCATCTCGTTGAGCATCGCCGCGCCATGCTGCAGGTCGCCCTGCCCCATCGCAGTTACCTGGTCGTGCATGCCCGGGTCGTACAGCGATACGTGCTCGGTCAGGTCCGCATGATGCTGCTGGGTACGACGTGCCCACAGCCAGGTGGTAAGCGATGCGGCGAAGCTGCCGCCCAAGGTCCGCAGGAAGGTAGCCAGACCTGAGCCTGCGGCAATCTCGCGCCCCTCAAGGTCGGACAGCAGAATCTGCAGCACCGGCATGAAGAACAAGGCCAAGCCCACGCCCATCAGCAACTGCACGCCAGCCACGTGTTCAAAGTTGACCTGCAGGTTGAAGCCCGAACGCAGGAAGCTGGTCATCGACAACACGAAGAACGCAATCGTCGCCAGATACCGCATATCGACCTTGTGACCGAACTTGCCCAGCACCGGCGCCACCATGATCGGCAGGATGCCCAGTGGCGCAGTCGCCAGACCGGCCCAGATCGCGGTATAGCCCATGTCGCGCTGCAACCACTGCGGGATCATCAACGCCACCGAGAAGAACGCGGCGTAGCCGACGATCATCGCCAGCGTGCCGGCGCGGAAGTTGCGATGCCGCAGCAGCTTCAGATCGACGATGGGATCCTTGTCGGTAAGCTCCCAGATCACGAACACCGCCAACATCACCACCGCGATGCAGGTCAGCACCACGATCTTGGTCGAGTTGAACCAGTCTTCCTCGTTGCCCAGGTCCAGCATCAGCTGCAGGCAGCCCACACCGATCACCAGCGTCACCAAGCCAACGTAATCCATCTTCGGCCGCTCGGTCTGCTCGACACGATGGCGAAGCTGGCCACCCACAATCGCCGCGGCAATCACGCCCAGCGGTACGTTGATCAGGAAGATCCATTCCCAGCTGTAGTTGTCGGTGATCCAGCCACCGAGAATCGGGCCGGCAATCGGCGCCACCACGGTGATCATCGCCAACAAGGCCAGTGCCTGCCCGCGCTTCTCTCGTGGATAGATCGACACCAGCAGCGACTGGGTGATCGGGTACATCGGCCCGGCCACGAAACCCTGCAGCGCGCGCGATACCACCAGCATGCCCATGCTCTGGGCGATGCCGCACAGCAGCGAGGCAATCGAGAAGGCGATCGTCGCCCAGATGAAAAGTTTCACTTCACCGAAGCGGCGGCTCAGCCAGCCGGTCAGCGGCAAGGCAATCGCGGTACTGACGGCAAACGAGGTGATCACCCAGGTCGCCTGCTGCGAACTGGCGCCGAGGTTGCCGGCAATCGTCGGCAACGAGACGTTGGCGATGGTGGTATCCAGCACCTGCATGAACGAGGCCAGCGCCAGGCCAGCCGTGCACAGGGCTACATTGGCCGGCCCTGCACTGACCGCAGGTGCGGCCGGTGCTGTGGGAGCTTGAGCGGACATGATGACCTCAGCTGGCGCGCGCGGACGGCGGCAGGTTGTCCTGGATGATGCTGTGGATCAGCGCATCGGCATCGTGCAGCTGCTTGGCATAGACCTGCGTGCCGTACACCGTGCCCTTGACGGCATCGGCCGGCAGCACCGTGCCCTTCTGGTCGTGCAGGTTGACCTCGGCCTTCATCGACAGGCCCAGGCGCAGCGGATGCTCGGCCAACTGCTTGGCATCGATGGTGATGCGTACCGGCACGCGCTGCACGATCTTGATCCAGTTGCCGCTGGCGTTCTGCGCTGGCAGCAGCGAGAACGCCGAGCCGGTGCCCAGGCCGAGATTGGTGATGCGGCCCTTGTAGGTCACGTCACTGCCGTACAGGTCCGAGCGCAGTTCCACTTCCTGGCCCAGGCGCATGTGGCGCAGCTGGGTTTCCTTGAAGTTGGCATCCACCCACATCTGTTCGGCAGGCACCACCGCCATCAAGGCGGCGCCGGGCTGCACGCGCTGGCCAACCTGCACCGAGCGGCGCGCGACATAACCGGTCACCGGCGCAACGATGCCGGCGCGGGCGTTGTTGAGATAGGCCTGGCGCAGCTGCGCTGCCGCGGCCTGCACGTCCGGCTGGGTGGCGATGACGGTGTCATCGATCAGCGCGCGGCTGCGCTCAACGCTTTCGCGCGAACCAGCCACAGCGGCTTCGGCAGCGGCCAGTTCGTCGCGGGCATGCGCCAGTTCTTCGTTGGAGATGGCACCAGTAGCGGCGAGGTCGCGGCGGCGAGCGAAATCTTCGCGGGCCCGCTTGACGGTGATCTGGCGTGCGCTCAACTCCGCCTGCGCGCCTTCTGCGCTGCGGTACAGGCCGCGCACCTGGCGCACGGTACTGGCGAGGTTGGCGCGTGCCTGCTGCATGGCCACTTCGGTGTCGGCCGGGTCCAGCTGCACCAGCAACTGGCCCTGCTCTACCTTCATGCCGTCATCGGCCGCAATGGACACAACCGTGCCGGTGATCTGCGGGGTGATCTGCACCTGGTTGCCGCCGACATAGGCGTCATCGGTGTCCTCGGCCCAGCGGCCCATGAAGTAATACCAGGCTGCAAATGCCAGCAGCAGGATCACGATGACGAACAACAGGCCGCGCAGCAGCTTGCCGCGGCGGCTGGGAGCGGCGGCTGCCGCTTCAGGGGAGGAGGTCTGGCTCATGGGGGAGGTGTCTCAGGAATTCGAATGGGCGGTAACGGCGGCAGGTTCGGCAGTGGCGTCGGGCTGGAAGCCCCCGCCCAGTGCCACACTCAGGCGCACCGAGGACAGCAGCCGCTGCGACTGCAGGTTGCTCAGCTGCTGCTGGCTGCGCAGCAACTGGTCCTGCGTGCTCAGCACGTCCAGGTAGTTGCCGATGCCGGCGCGGTAGCGTTGCTGGGCCAGATCATTGGCGGCCTGCGCGGTGGCCTGTGCCTGTTGCTGGGCCTGCACCTGCTCGCCCAGCGAGCGCAGCGCGGCGACCTGGTCGGCCACATCACGCAGTGACTCGATCACGGTGTGGTTGTAACTGGCCACGGCCAGGTCGTAGTCGGCATCGCTGCTGGCCAGGCCGGCACGCAGGCGGCCGCCGTCGAAGATCGGCAGGCTCAGCGCTGGCGCCAGCAGACCGAAGGTGGAACCGCTCTGCAGCAGGCTGTCCAGGTTCTTCGACACCACACCGCCCAATGCGGTCAGGTTGAGGCTGGGATAGAACCGGGTCTTGGCGACCTTGATCTGCTTGTCGGCCGCTTCCACCCGCCAGCGTGCGGCGACGATGTCCGGGCGCCGGCCCAGCAGTTCACTGGGCAGCAGGCTCGGCAGTTGCAGGGCAAGCGGGTTCAATTCACCTGGAACGGCGATGTCCAGGCCGCGGTCCGGGCCCTGCCCCAGCAGCGCAGCCAAGGCATTGCGGGTCGAATCGATCTGCTGCTGCGCGGCCAGCTGCTGCTGGCGGGCAAGCGGCAGACGGGCCTGCGCCTGGGTCACCTGCAGGTTGCTGTCGATGCCGGCGCGGCGACGCTGCTGGGTCAGTTCCAATGTCTTTTCGGCGCGCGTCAGTTCGTCGTTGGCCACCTGCTGCAGCTGCCCGGCATGGGCCAGCTGCACATAGGCCTGGACGATGGCGGCCGACAGATCCAGGCGCGCGGCCTGCGCATCCACTGCTGCGGCATGGCCGCTGTCCACGGCTGCTTCCCAGTTGGCGCGCTTGCCGCCCCACAGATCCACGCCATAACTGAAGTTGGCCACGGCCTGCACGCTGCCCATGTAATCGCCGCCCAGATCACCGGCCATCGATTCAGGCAGGGTCAGGCCGGTATAGCCCGGCGCCAGCGACAGGCTGGGCTTGCGCTCGGCGTTGGCGCCGGCAGCTTGTGCCTGCGCCTGACGCAGTCGGGCGTCGGCCGCGTCCAGCGATGGACTGCTGCGCAGGCCTTCGGCGACCAGCGCATCCAGCTGTGGGTCACCGAGCGCCCGCCACCAGTCGGCGGCCGGGAAACCGGCAGCGCTGAGCGGCGCGCTGGCGAGCGCACGGCCGCCGTGCAGGCTGTCGGCGTCAAGCAGATGGCCCTGCGGTTGCAGGCCACGGCTGCTGGCGCAAGCGGCGAGCGCCAGCACCAGGGCACCCGGCAACAACAGCCGCGTGCATTTCATAGGAGAAGTGTTCATGGGGGAGAAAGGGCGTCCCGTACCCGGGTCAATAGTGAAAACAATTGCTCACGCTCGGCTTCATCAAGGTCGCCCAGGGCCAGATCCATGATCCGGTCGCCACGCACCTTGAGCCGTTCCCACAAGGCCTTGCCGTCATCGGTAACCACCAACTGCAACGCCCGCCGGTCCTGTGCGTGCGGCTCACGGCGCACGGCGCCAAGCGACTCCAGCCGGTCCAGCAACCGGGTCACCGCGCTGGGCACCTGGTTGATGGCCTGGCCCAGCTCGGCGGCGGTGCATGGCGCCAGTTGCGACAGCACCTTGAGCCCGACGTAATGGGTGAAACCGATGCCAAGGTCTTCTTCGGCCATGGTGGCGTCGAGCTGGCGTACCAGCCCATCGCCCACCTGGCGCAGCAGCAGGCCGAAGCTGGTCGGCCGGGGAAAGGGTTCAGTCATGGGGCGGCATTTTATTTCCACCTGGAAATATTCTCAATGGAATATTTCCATCAAGAAGTGAATTCACCGTTACACATATGTCCATAATCGATGACACCGACATCACCCGGATCACCGCCGCGCTTGGCATCGCCGCCGCCATCCGGATAATTGATGGGTCTGGAAGCCGGCAGCCACGCCGCGGCTTCAACGTTCACAGGTAGCACCACCCGCAATGACCGATCCTGCACGCCAAGCTTTCCACGGCTTTGAACAGCAGCCGCTGCGCGAATACGCCGAACGCGCCTATCTTGATTACTCCATGTACGTGGTGCTGGACCGCGCCCTGCCGTTCATCGGTGACGGGCTCAAGCCCGTGCAGCGCCGCATCATCTATTCGATGAGCGAACTGGGCCTGGGTGCTGCATCCAAGCCCAAGAAGTCCGCGCGTACCGTCGGTGACGTGATCGGTAAGTACCACCCGCACGGTGACAGCGCCTGCTACGAAGCGCTGGTGCTGATGGCGCAACCGTTCTCGTTCCGCTACCCGCTGATCGAGGGCCAGGGCAACTTCGGCTCCAGCGACGACCCCAAGTCGTTCGCGGCCATGCGTTACACCGAATCCAAGATGACCCCGATTGCCGAGATGCTGTTGGGCGAGCTGGGCCATGGCACCACCGATTGGACGCCCAACTTCGACGGCACCTTGGAGGAACCGACCTGGTTGCCGGCGCGCCTGCCGCACCTGCTGCTCAATGGCACCACCGGCATTGCCGTGGGCATGGCAACCGACGTGCCGCCGCACAATCTCAATGAGATCGTCAGCGCACTGGTGCGCCTGATCGACGAGCCGGACACGAGCATCGCCGAGCTGTGCGAGCACGTGAAGGGCCCGGACTACCCGACCACGGCCGAGATCATCACCTCGCCGTCGGACCTGCGGAATATCTACGAAACCGGCAACGGCAGCGTGCGTGCACGCGCCACCTTCAAGAAGGAAGGCGCCAACATCGTCATCGATGCGCTGCCGCACCAGGTTTCTCCATCCAAGGTGATCGAGCAGATTGCCGCGCAGATGCGCGCCAAGAAGCTGCCGTGGCTGGAAGACATCCGCGACGAATCCGATCACGCCAACCCGGTGCGCGTGGTGTTGATGCCGCGCTCCAACCGCGTCGATGCCGAACAGCTGATGGGCCACCTGTTCGCCATCACCGACCTTGAGCGCAGCTACCGCGTCAACCTCAATGTCATCGGCCTGGACGGCCGCCCGCAGGTCAAGAACCTGAAGATGCTGCTCAGCGAGTGGCTGCGTTTCCGTCAGGACACGGTGACCCGCCGCCTCAACCACCGCCTGCAGAAGGTGGAGCGTCGCCTGCACCTGTTGGAAGGCTTGCTGGTTGCCTTCCTCAACCTGGATGAAGTGATCCGCATCATCCGCACCGAGGACGATGCCAAGGCCGCGCTGATCGCGCGCTTCGCGCTGAGCGAAGACCAGGCCGAGTACATTCTGGAAACCAAGCTCAAGCAGCTTGCGCGCCTGGAAGAAATGAAGATCCGTGGCGAGCAGGATGAGCTGGCCAAGGAACGCGACAAGATCCTGTCCATCCTGCAGAGCAACGCCAAGCTGAAGAAGCTGGTCAAGGACGAACTGCTGGCCGATGCCAAGAAGTTCGGCGACGAGCGCCGCTCGCCGCTGGTCCAGCGTGGTGCCGCCCAGGCCATCGACGAAACCGAGCTGGTACCCAGCGAACCGATGACGGTCGTACTGTCGGAGAAGGGCTGGGTACGTGCAGCCAAGGGCCACGATGTCGACGGCTCGACCCTGAACTACCGCGACGGTGACAGCCTGCTGGCAGTGGCGCGTACGCGCAGCACCCAGCAGGTGGCCTTCCTCGATACCGAAGGCCGCGCCTATTCCACGCCGGTGCACACCCTGCCCTCGGCGCGCGGCAATGGTGAGCCGCTGACCGGTCGCTTCTCGCCGGCCTCGGGCAGCAGTTTCGTCACCGTGGCCAGCGGCGACAACAACACCCGCTTCGTGTTGGCCTCCACGCACGGCTACGGCTTCGTCACCCGCTTCGAAAACCTCACCGGTCGCAACAAAGCCGGCAAGGCGATGCTCAACCTGTCCACCGGTTCGGCAGTGCTGACGCCTTCACTGGTCGCCAACCCGGAAACCGACCGCATCGTCGCGGTCACCAGCGCCGGCAACATGCTGGCCATTCCGGCCAGCGAGCTGCCCGAGCTGGACAAGGGCAAGGGCAACAAGATCATCGAGATCCCCAAGGCCAAGCTCTCCACCGAGCGCGTGGTGGCGGTGGTTGCGGTAGGCCCGGGCAACACCCTGCAGGTGCGCAGTGGCCAGCGCACCATGAACCTCTCGTTCAAGGACCTGGAAACGTATCTGGGGACAAGGGCGACGCGCGGGCATTTGTTGCCGCGTGGTTGGCAGAAGGTTGAAGGGCTGGACGTCCAGTAACAAAAGAAGGCCGGGCATTGCCCGGCCTTCTTTTTTTCGTTGTTGTAGGAGCTGCGTAAGCCGCGAAGCTGGAAATCCAACCAGCATCAGCCACCACGAATCACCATTGATCCATTGTTCTCGGCTTCGCGGCTCACGCCGCTCCTACAAACAGCCCACCAGGCAATCGCACTCGGAGAACCCCATGCAACCCGACTTCTGGCTGCAACGTTGGCAGAACGGTCAAATCGGTTTTCATCGCAGCGAAGTGATGCCGCTGCTGCAGAAGCACTGGCCCACGCTGGAAATTGCGCACGGCAGCCGCGTACTGGTGCCGCTATGCGGCAAGACCCTGGATATGCATTGGCTGGCCGCGCAGGGCCACCGCGTGCTGGGCATCGAGCTGTCACCGATGGCCATCGAGCAGTTTTTCGCCGAAGCCGGCATCACCCCGCAGCGCCACAGCAGCCACTATGGCGAGCACTACAGCGCCGGGCCAATCGAGATCATCTGCGGCGATGCCTTCGCGTTGGATGCTGGCCTGCTGGCGGACATCGCCGGCGTCTATGACCGCGCCGCGCTGATCGCCTTGCCGCCACACCTGCGTCAGCACTACCGCGACACGCTCTACGCGCAGTTGCCGGTGGGCTGCCAGGGCGTACTGATCACCCTGGAATACCCGCAGGATGAAAAACAAGGCCCACCCTTCTCGGTGGAAGAGGCCGAAGTACAACGCCTGTTCGCCACCCCGTGGCATGCCAGTCTGCTGGAGCGCCGCGACATCCGCGACCAGCAGCCGGATTTCAATCCCGAAGGGATAAGCACGCTATCCACAGCCGTATACAAGCTGCAGCGCCTGTAGTGCCGACCCATGGTCGGCAAGGGCATTACCGGCTGACCTGGTAGTGCCGACCCATGGTCGGCAAGGGCATTACCGATTGACCTGACAGACGCCGAACCAGGGTCAGCAACGGCATTACCGACAGACCTGACAGATTCCGACCATGGGTCGGCACCACAAGGCGGCTTTCGCCGCCTTCAGGTCAATGCGCCGCGGTGCCCTTGGCGTCCATCTTGCTGGTCTGGTACAGCTCCAGGCCAATGCGCTTGATCAGGCCCAGCTGCTTCTCCAGCCACCAGGCATGGTCTTCTTCGGTGTCACGCAGCTGCGCGATCAGGATGTCGCGGCTGACGTAATCACCCTGCGCTTCGCACAGCTTCACACCGGCGGCCAGATTCGCGCGCACCTGGTATTCCACCTGCAGGTCCTTTTCCAGCATCTCCATCACGGTCACGCCCGACTCGAAGGCGTGCGGACGCATGTCCGGATTGCCGCCCAGGAACAGGATGCGACGCAGCAGCGCATCGGCGTGCTCGGTCTCTTCTTCCATCTCGTGACCGATGCGCTCGTACAGCGCCAGCAGGCCCTGATCCTCGTAACGACGGGAATGGATGAAGTACTGGTCGCGCGCGGCCAATTCGCCGCGCAGCAGTTCCTTCAGGCATTCAATGACTTCGGGTTTGCCCTGCATGGGGGTGCTCCTGATGATTCGATGGTGCATAGGGTGCCCCATCTGAAAAGCCAATGATCTAATCGGAATCACTTTCAGTTGCGATTCCCTCTCTTTCGGCTTCACAAGCTGTCTACAATCGCGACAGAACCGCTACCGGGGGTAGGCCTGTGCTGCGTTGGCTGCTGCGTTCGCTTTGGGTTGTATTGGGATTGGTGCTGGTGCTGCTGCTGGTGATCTGGGGACTGCTGCGCGGCAGCTTGCCACAGCTGGACGGGGAACTGGCCCTGCCGGGCCTGTCAGCGCCGGTCAGCATCGAGCGCGATGCGCTGGGGGTACTCACCGTCCAGGCCGCCAACGAGACCGATATGGCGCGTGCCTTGGGCTATGTGCATGCGCAGGAGCGCTTCTTCGAAATGGACCTGATGCGGCGCTCGGCGGCCGGCGAGTTGTCCGAGCTGTTCGGCGCCAAGGCCTTGCCGCCGGACAGGCGCATGCGTGTGCATCGCCTGCGCGCCCATACCCAGCAGAACCTCGGCGCCGCCTTGGGCGGCAAGCGCGATGTCGTTGAGGCTTACCGTGAAGGCGTCAATGCCGGGCTTGCTGCCTTGCCGGTGCGGCCATGGCCCTATCTGCTGCTGCGCCAGCAACCGCGCCCCTGGGAACTGGAGGATTCGGTGCTGACCGGGCTGGCGATGTATGCCGACCTGCAGGACCCGACCAATACCCGCGAACTGGCAATGGCGCGCATCCGTAGCGTCGTGCCGCCGGCGCTGTACGCGCTGCTCTCCCACGACGGCAGCAGTTGGGATGCGCCCTTGTTCGGCGCGCCCCGTGGCGATGCCTTGCTGCCGGACGCGGCAACGTTGGACCTGCGTAATGGCGGCACCGCGCGCGCCCTCACTCCACCGCCTGCTTCGCAAGCGGTCCCCCTCTCTCCCGCTGGGCGGGAGAGAGACGTAGGCGGGCCCCCTGCGGCGGCCGACTCCTTTCCGGGAAGCAACAACTTCGCGGTCGCAGGCGCACTAACCTCAGACGGCCGCGCCATCATCGCCGACGACATGCACCTGGGCCTGCGCGCGCCGAACATATGGTTCCGCGCACGCTTGCGTTATGCCGACCCGACCGCGCCGGAGGGCAAGGTCGATGTCGCCGGCTTCACCCTGCCCGGCCTGCCGTCGGTCATCGTCGGCAGCAATACGCGGGTGGCCTGGGCCTTCACCAACAGCTATATCGACACCGCCGACTACACGACCCTGCCCGCCGATGCGCCGCTGCGGACCTTCAACGAGGCCATTGCTGTTGCCGGTGCCAGCCCGGAAATGCTGTTGGTACGCGAAAGCGCCTGGGGCCCGGTTCTGCATGAAGAGCCGGACGGCCGCCTGTTGGCATTGCGCTGGGTCGGCCAGCAGGCCGGTGCCGTGCGTCTGGATTTCGCCGACATGGCCAAGGCAGCCGATCTGGACACGGCCTTCGCAGTAGCCGATCGCTCCGGTGTCCCAGCGCAGAACCTGCTGGTCGGCGACCGCAGCGGACGCATCGCCTGGCGCCTGATCGGCGCGCGGCCGGCACGGGATCCCTCCTGCCATGCCGATGCAGCCGCGCAACCCAGCTGCCCGCCCTGGCCCATCCGCACCGACCAGGCACCGGCACTGATTGATCCGCCGGATCATCGCCTGTGGACAGCCAACGGCCGCGTGCTGGACGGCGCCGCGCTGGCCGAGGCCGGCGACGGCGGCTATGACTTCGGCGCGCGTGCAAAGCAGATCCGCGACGGTCTGTTTGCCCACGAAAGCTTCAAGGAAGGTGACCTGCTGGCCGTCCAGCTCGACGACCGCGCATTGCTGATGGAGCGTTGGTGGAAACTGCTGCGGCAGACCGTCGAGCACAGCGAAGACCCCGCGCTCAGGCGCCTGGAAGCGGCCAGCCGCCAATGGCAGGGCCGCGCCTCCACCGATTCGGTCAGCTACCGGATGGCGCGTGGTTTTCGCGGCATCCTGATGGACAACATGGAAGGTGCCCTGCTGGCACCTGCAAAGGCGCAGCTGGGCGAGCGTTACATCGCGCCCAATCTGGCCCAGTTCGAGGGCGTGCTGTGGCCCATGCTCAGCGAACGCCCGGCAAACCTGCTACCGCCGCCGTATGAAAGTTGGGATGCCTTGCTGGCTGACAGTGCGCGGCAGCTGGAAAAAGATCTGGCCGCGCAGGGACCCGATCTGACGCAACGCAGTTGGGGCGAACGCAATACCGCGGCGATCTGCCATCCAATCTCGGCGGCATTGCCAGCCTTGTTCAAGCGCTGGCTCTGCATGACAGCAGAACCTCTCGCCGGTGACAGCGACATGCCGCGCGTGGTCGGGCCCAAATTCGGCGCGTCCGAACGCATGGTGGTCTCGCCCGGCCACGAGGCCGATGGCATCGTGCATATGCCCGGCGGCCAGAGCGGGCATCCACTGTCGCCATTCTGGGGCGCGGGCCACGAAGACTGGGTGGAAGGCCGGCCAACCCCGTTCCTGCCAGGCAAGGCGACACACAGCATGAAATTGAGTCCGCGCTGAGAAACCAGCGCACGTCTGCATGCAGACACAGGCAGCCCCAGCTGACATCTGACATCTGACTGTGGGAGCGGCGTAAGCCGCGAAGCTGGATTTACTGAAACACTGGATGCATGTGCAACCTGATGGTGTTCCGGCTTCGCGGCTTGCGCCGCTCCCACAACTGGCGGGGCTGCATGTCATCGGTAGCCCGGGTAAGCGCAGCGCACCCGGGAAACAGGCAATACATCCGCGCACGAAGAGCGAATCGCTGCTGCCATCGATGCGGAACTTTTGAGCTTGGTCAAGCGCAAAAAGCCCCGGGTGCGCTTCGCTTACCCGGGCTACGCCTGCGCATCACGCTTACTTCAGCCGCACCGTCCACTCCACCTCGAGCTTGGCTTCGGCGTCGAACAGGCGGCTGATCTGCACCCAACTGGCGGCCGGATACTTGCCATCGGCAAAGAACGTCTTGCGCTCTGGAATGGCCTTGATCAAGCCATCCATGTCGGTGGTGAACACCGTTTCCTTCACCACCTGGCTGCTGTCCGCATCAAACTGCTGCAGGATTCTCGTCAGCTTGCCGTAGCAGTCACGCACTGCTGCCTGCATGTCCGCGCCCCGGCATGGCACACCCGAAACATGCAGCGTGTCGCCATCGCGCACCACGCCGGTGTAGCCGATATCCGTCTCCCAGCTGCCCAGTTGATGGCGTTCCAGCGGCAGCTCGGCCGCTGTGGCAACAATTGGACTACTCAACAACCCCAGCATCAACAACGGCAATGCGCGCATCGGAAATCCTTTTGAATTGGGAGGAAAAACAGCAACGGAAATAGTTCTACAAAAACACTCAACCGGCCTTTTCCTTGCCGCGCGCACTCCAGCTCAGCAAGGGGCCAGTCATCGCGGTCGTGACCAAGGCCATGATCACCAGTACCGCGAACAGGCGGTCGCCCAGCAAGCCAAGTTCATAACCAAGATTGAGCACGATCAGCTCCATCAAGCCGCGGGTGTTCATCAGCACGCCCAAGCGCAGCGAATCATGGGCCGGCATGCCCGCACTACGCGCGGCGGCAAACGTACCGAGCAACTTGCCGATACTGGCTACTGCTATCACCAGCGCACACAGCCAGAGATCGCTGACCTGCAAGGCATCGGCACGCAGGCGCAAACCGGTCATGGCGAAGAACAGCGGCAACAGCAGGGTCACCGCCAATGGCTCGACCTTGGCGATGATCAGCTCGCGCAGCTGCACATTGGCGCTGGCGGCAACACCGGCGGCAAACGCACCGAACAGCGCGTGGATGCCCAAGGACTCGGTCAACAAGGCACTGGCCAGGGTGAGCAACAGCATGCCCAGCAACCACGCGCCTTCGCGCCCGGCGGCAATCTGTTGCCGCGCAAACCATGGGCGCACTACGCCCAACATCAGCCCGATGAAAACCGTCACACAGGCCAGACTGAAACCTGCTGCGCCCCAGCCGGCCGCCTGTGTGGCCGCCACAATCAACGCGAGCATGCACCAGGCCGTCGCGTCACCCAGCGCTGCACAGGCGATCGCCGTCTGCCCCAGCGGACTATGGGTCATGCCGCGATCAGCAAGAATGCGCAGCAGCACAGGGAAAGCGGTGATGCTCAGTGAGATGCCGATGAACAGCGCAAACGAGGTGAAGCTCACACCTGCAGGGCCGTGCGCCGGATACAGCCAGATCGCCAGCAACACACCACACAGGAACGGCACCGCAATGCCGGCGTGACTGACTGCAATGGCAAAGCGTCGCCGCCCTTGCAGCCGCCCCAGGTCCAGTTCTGCGCCGGCGACCAACAGGAACATCAGCACGCCGAGCTGACTGATCAGCCCCAGAGGGCCCAGTGAGCTGGCCGGGAAAAGTGCGGTCTGCAGCTGCGGGAAGACACTGCCAAACAGCAGCGGCCCCATCATCAGGCCGGCAGCCATCTCACCGATCACTGCCGGCTGGCCGAACCAGCGCAACAGCCGTCCGGTACCCTTGGCTACCAGCAGCAATACCAGCAGCTGCAGCAGGAACAGACCCAGGGGTGAGCTCGAATGCAGTGCCGCCGAGCCGGCCTTGACGGCCTGCTGCACCGGCGCCGGCACCTCCATCCCGACGTAACGGGCCAACAGCAGCGCCGCCAACAGCGGCAGCGCGGCCCACCCCAGATAGAGCCGGCCCCAATGCACCCGCGAGCCGGGGCGATGCGTTCCTGCGTCCATGATCATCCCTTGCGTATGCCGGCGATGATACGGCCCACGGTTGCGCTGTGGCAGCTTAAAACGCACGGCCCGTATCACTACGGGCCGTGCGCCATCACTCAGCCGGCCAGTGCCTGCTCATGCACACCGGCTACGGCACGCCCGGACGGGTCGGCCATGCTGGCAAAGCTGGCATCCCAGGCAATCGCCGCCGGTGACGAGCAGGCAATCGACTTGCCGCCCGGCACGGTCTCCGACGCCGCATGGCTGGGGAAGAACTGCTCGAACACATGGCGGTAGTAATACGCCTCCTTGGTCTGCGGCGGGTTGTGCGGGAAGCGCTTGTCGGCCGCTGCCAGCACGCGGTCACTGACCTGCGCTTCAGCGTGCGCCTTCAGACCGTCGATCCAGCCATAGCCGACGCCGTCACTGAACTGCTCCTTCTGCCGCCACAGGATTTCCTTGGGCAGATAGCCTTCGAAGGCTTCGCGCAGCACCGCCTTCTCGATGCGGCCGCTGGCCTTGTCGATCATCTTGTGGCGTGCGTCCATCTTCATTGCCACGTCCAGGAACTCGCGGTCCAGGAACGGCACGCGCGGCTCCACGCCCCAGGCCATCATCGACTTGTTGGCACGCAGGCAGTCGTAGTTGTTCAGTGCGTCGAGCTTGCGCACCAGTTCTTCGTGGAACTCCAGCGCGTTGGGTGCCTTGTGGAAGTACAGATAGCCGCCAAAGATCTCGTCGCTGCCTTCGCCGGACAGCACCATCTTCACGCCCATTGCCTTGATGCGCCGCGCCAGCAGGAACATCGGCGTCGATGCGCGGATGGTGGTGACGTCATAGGTTTCAACGTGGCGGATCACTTCCGGCACCGCGTCCAGGCCTTCCTCGAAGGTGTACTCGAAACCGTGGTGCACGGTGCCCAGTGCGGCAGCGGCAACTTCGGCAGCGGCCAGATCCGGCGAGCCCTTCAGGCCAATCGCAAAACTATGCAGGCGCGGCCACCAGGCTTCACTCTGGCCACCGTCTTCGATGCGGTTGCGCGCATAACGTGCGGCAACGGCAGCGACCAAGGACGAATCCAGACCACCGGACAGCAACACGCCGTACGGCACATCGGTCATCAGCTGGCGGTGCACGGCACGCTCGAACGCCTCGCGCAGCTCAACCAGCGATACATCCACGCCTTCCACTGCGGCGTAGTCACGCCACGGGCGCTCGTAATACTTGCTCAGCGTATCGGTGCTGCTGTCATACCAGTGGCCAGGCGGAAACTGCGCAACATCGGCGCAGGTATCGGACAGCGACTTCATTTCCGAAGCAACGCACAGCCGGCCCTGCTTGTCGTGGCCCCAGTACAGCGGCACCACGCCGATCGGGTCGCGGGCGATGATCACGCGCTGTTTGGCGCGGTCCCACAACGCGAACGCGAAAATGCCGTTGAGCCTGTTCAAGTACGAGGCCGGTTCGTCTTCCCGGTACAGCGCGTTGATCACTTCACAGTCCGAACCGGTCTGGAAGGCGTAGGGCTGGGTCAGTTCCTTCTTCAGCTCCTGGTGGTTGTAGATCTCACCGTTCACTGCCAGCGCCAGTTGACCGTCGTCGGACAGCAGCGGCTGCGAGCCGCCAGCTGGGTCGACGATGGCCAGGCGCTCGTGCACCAGGATCGCCCCGTCGTCTACGTAAACGCCGCTCCAGTCCGGGCCGCGATGCCGTTGGCGCTGGGATTGTTCAAGCGCCTGCCGACGCAGCGCCTGCAGGTCGTCACCGGATTGCAGGCCAAAAATGCCGAAGATGGAACACATGGGAAAGCTCCTGGGTTGTGTGGGGACAAACATTCGAAGCAACGGCTGGTAGACCTGCAGCCGTTCGGTGTTCCCGCCCGGCCATAAAAAAACCCGCATCGGCCGATGCGGGTTTTCTGGTGTCCTGAGCGTGTTGCCTGTTCTAGCTCTGGTCGCAGTCCCGCAGTGGCCGCGCACGATTATTCGCGCGCAGATTATTGCGGTTGTTATTGTTGACGGCGGTGGCCAGGAACGAGGACATGGCGCTGACCGTAGCCCTGTTTCGGCGGGCGCGCAACTGTTGCTTTGGCAACCGATTCAGCAGCAGGGCTGGCGCGCTCCGCGATAATCCCCGCCCCCCTGCCTGGACGAGCTGCCGGATGCCCCGCCCCACGCCCCGCCTGCTGCTGTACGCCCTGCCCCTGTTCACCCTGTTCACCCTGCTCGGTTGCGCGACGGCGCCGGCCAGCCGCCCACCCAGCGATACCGAGCGCGACGCGCTGTCCGCTGCCGCCGATGGTCAGTTCGATTCGGCCCTGCGCGTCGCCAGGATGTACCAGGCCTGGAACGACCCACGCGCTCTGGACTGGTACGCACGCGCAGCAGCGACACAACCACGCACCCATCGCAGCACCAGCGCCGAAGAGCAACTGGGCACGCTACTGGAGCGCGGCCGTCTGGACAGCAGTGACGAACCACAGAAACCGCAGGACGTGCGCTTCAAGCCCTCACCGCGCAAGGCGTTCCGCTGGTACCACAGCGCTGCTTACCACGGCTCGCCGTATGCCATGGACGACCTGGCACGCTGGTACGAGCGCCAGGGTGACATGGCCGGCGCGCTGCGCTGGCGGCTGCGCTCGGCGGTGTACATGCGTGAGTTGTACAAGTTGGAGGCCCTGCGCGGCGCCACCCGCGCATCGACCGAGGCCGCGCGCCTTGCTGCTGACCGGCCCTCCACCAACGCCGCCATCGCTCGCATCCAACGCCGGGCGGCGCGCGGCGATGCCGAGGCCCAGGTCGATCTGGGTAGCTTGCACGAAGCAGGCATTGGCATGCCCGAGGACAAGACCGAAGCACTGCGCTGGTACCAGCGCGCCGGCGAACAAGGCAATGTCTACGGCCAATACTTCGCCGGGCTGGCATTGGGTCGCGGCGGCAAGGGCCTGCAGAAGGATGAGGCTGCCGCGGCGGCGTGGTTCGCCAAGGCCCACGCACAGCAGTTCTATATGGCCGAAGAATCCTATTGGCGCAAAGCCATCGCGCCGCCTTTCTTCATCTTCGAATGATGCTGCTACAGCGCTGTACACAGAATTTCTGGTGCAACAAGACTGCATCGACACGCAGTTGTCACCCACAATGAAGCATCAGCAACCGCAGGTTCCCGCAGCAATGAGCACTCCGATATTCCGCGATGAGACCATCAGCCGCGAACGCATGCAGGCGATCATCAAGGCGCATCCACGTGCTGCGGTGTTTGAGTCCTGCACGTTGGACGAAGGCGATTTCTCGCGCTTGGACATGGACGGCTTCCAGTTCAACCAATGCTCACTGACCCGCGCAAACTGGCTGGCGGCGTCGCTGGAAGAAAGCCGATGGCAGAAGTGCCGGGGCAGCCAATGCGATTTCAGCTCAGCCCAGCTCAGTGATTCGCGCTTCGATCATTGCGACCTCAACAACAGCTTCTGGCGACGCGCCACGCTGTCGTCGGTGCAGTTCAAGGACTGCAAGCTGACCGGCGCCCACCTGCAGGAAGTGAGTGGCTGGGCACTGGAGTTCCGCGATTGCCTGCTGGTCAGCGCCGACCTGCGCGGACTGTCATTTCGCAAGGCGCAACTGGAGGGCATGGATTTCTCCGATGCCGATCTTTCCGGCTGCGATTTTCGCGACGCGGTTTTCAGCGGTGGCAGCCTGCGCAACGCACAGACCCGGCTGACCCGCTTCGAAGGCGCCGACCTGCGCGATACCGATATCAGCGGGCTCAACGTGATGGACGCGAAGTATTTCAAAAAGGCGGTGATCTCGCAGCGGCAGGCTGCGGCGGCGCTGGCGGCATTCGGCCTGATTGTCGCCTAGGCGGGTTGGCTGATCCCTGGATGGACTGCGGGGAGCAGCAGGAAACATCGAGATTGCGATCTCAAACGGCATCACCCTGCGCACCAGCTAGCGGACGCTGGGCAACAGCCAATGCGGGCCGGTCGTCCAGCCGGTGAAAACCCGTGCGCCATCCGGCGCGGGCGCTTGTTGAGGCAGCGGCCTGCCCGATGCGGCCAGCCGCAGGCCCTGCATGACTGGCTCGAAGCGCGACCTGAAGTTCTCCGGTTGCGCAAAAAAATGCGCCTCGATGCGCGCGAGAGCGTGCCGCCTGCGGTCATCGTCGAGCATGGACAGAAAGAACACCATCTGCCGCCACGCGTACGCCGTGTTCTTGAGCATCACCAGCCGGCCATGCCAATGCGCGATACGCATCTGCTGGCGCCTGCAGACCCACTGGAATCCCTTTAGCGCCAGCGCGTCCAATGTCGGCTCCAACATGGCGCGAAGGCCAGCCCCTTCAAGCAGCACGGCAAGGTTATGGGTCGTCAGTATCTGGCTCTGCTCGAGAATGGTGCCGTTGGTGGCCACGTTGCCCCAGGTGTCCGCCAGCCCCGCGCGCCGCGCGGCCAGGTTCGACAACGCATCAAAGGCTTCCTTTGAGCGCCTGCTGCCCTTCGCGGTTTCCGGCCGGTGAGGCAGCGCCGCCAGCGCATCGGTGTCGATGTCGTAGTAGGCGGCATACAAGGTTCCCGCAACGGCCTGGGCCGCGCAGCGTGCGGCATCGACGAATGTATTCGTGAACTGGCCCATGAAGATATCGGCGGCGATTTCATCGACCAACGGCAGCTTCAGCGTTGCGCTGTCAGCAAGCGCGCGGAACTCGTTGAGCAGTTTGTTGGGGAGGATGGCGTGCGGAAACGCCGTGATCGCCACCGCCGCCGACTCGACCAAGGCTGCGCGTGCCATTTCCGTGCTGGCGCTGTCGGAAGCACGGTAAGCGGCGATCACCGAGACCCAGGGCAACTCGTTCAGCCGCACCTGGCTCTGGAGGTTGAGCAGCAACAACGAACGCCGCTTGCGGAACGCACGGTAAGTTGCAGCGTAGAGGTGGCGCAGCCGCGGGTCGGCCAGCTCGCTGCTACGGATTTCTGCGGTCAACGCCGGAAGTACGCGAGCGATGGTGTCGCTGGAGGTAACGATGCCGGCCTGGACAAGCTCGGCGATGGTGCCGCGCCGGCACCGCAACAGACGCGCACGCACGGGATCGGGCAATGGAAGCCCCGGTTCGATGTTGAACCTCGCGGCCTCTTCTTCGGTAATCGGTTCGCACAGAGCAGAAAAGTCGGCGATGCCTTCTGATCCCGGGTAGGCCGCCAGTCGTGCGGCAACAGCATGGCCAATACGGCGGTAAGGCGCCGAGGCAATCTCGCGCTCCTGTTGCCGCCTGCGGGCAACATGCGCTGGCGAACCAGGAGCGCCGTGTGCGCGTACAAAGTCATCGACAATTCTGCGTATCCGGCCAACCTGGCGCCCATTGAGCGCGCTCGCATCGGCGGCGCATACGGCCAGCAGCGCGAACAATTCACTGCTGCGACGCTTGTGCTCGGCGCTGTCTGCGCCGGCCGCTGAGCGAGCGTCAGCGATGCGCGCCAGCAACGCCTTGGCCGAAGCGTCCCAGCCGTCGGGATAACGTTGGCATGGCCAGCCATCGACACAGGTAGCGAGGAACAGTGCGATGGTGGCGTCGTAGAGCGGCAAACGCATCTCGATCGCCCGCCTCTGCGCTGCCAACCGCGGCTGCGCGCTCAGTTGCGACAGCCGCTGACGGACGTCGGCCGCACTGAAAATGCTGACTTCGGCGGGCAGCGGCAATGCACTTTCGGTGCGCGCCGGAAAAAACCTGAGCCTGTCGAAGAACGGCGCAATCGCCTCGATCACCTCATGCGCCTGCTCGATACGGCCCTGCTCAACCAGCCAGGCGACCATAGGCAGCGCGGACTCTTCGGGCAGATCAATGCGGTAGCAGCCTTCGCCGAGCATGCACTGGAGATGATCCAGACCGGCCTCGGTCAGGTGCCACAGGTTCAAGTCCAAACGCATCTGTTCAACACGCACACCAGGCACTGTCGCAGACAGCGTGCGTTCGTAGTCGGTCGGCTCACCACCGGCGAGCAGCCGCCCGGTAGCAAAACCACCGGTAGCCACCTCCAGCGTGGCCCACGCCGGGAGCTCGGTGAACGGTGTCCGCGAACCATAGTTTGCGGTTCCGCGCAGCGCGTGGTCGAGTATCTGCCGCCACCGCTCCGCGCGTGCCGCTGCGCGCTCGCGCACCTGCGGATCCGGGTGATGCTGCGTGCTCTGCAGCGCCTTAGCCAGCTGGAAATGTGCGTAGGCAAGCCCAGGCGTGGTGTCCGGACCGGGGCTTGGATCGGAAGTCATGCGTGCTGTTGATACCGCGATGTAATGGGTCCGGAGGCTGGATTCGAACCAGCGCCCTCCCGGTTAGAAGCCGAGCGTTCTGCCACTGAACTACCCCGGAACGTGAGCGGAATGTCGCATGGGGTGAGTGGATGTGCAATACGGCAAGTGATGGTGGATGCCTTGCTGCGGGCCAAGCACGGCATCACGGCCGCAGGCTGCCATCAGGCAGCAAGATCAACCCTGACGCCTGCCCGTATTCCCACCATGCCCTTGCCGGGCACACCAACCAGGATCCAACGCCGGGACGCTGCGCCACCTCGTACAACCAAGGCGACGCCGGTGCGCTCTATCGACCGGCGGGTCCTGCATGTGCTTCGTTGTTGCCCTGCGCAGCCGCACGACTTTGCGCGAACTCCGGGAAGGTCTTGGCCAGCGAGTCCTTGTCCGGCAACACATAGAACACGCCGCCGCGCTCGAATGTGGGAGCGACGATCTGCGCGTAGAAATCCGGCGAGATATTGATGCAGCCATGCGTCACGCGGTTGTCGTCCGGCGACGGCGATGCAAGCCGTTCGGCGCGTCTCTCAGCCGGTACGCCGGTGGCGGTGGGATGGATGGAGACAGCAGACTCGTAGTCAACCCACAACACCCGCCCAGCATCGATTGATGGGCCGAATCCACCCACAAAGCGGCCGGCCGGTGTGGTTCGATCACGGCCCGGAATCTCGCGCAGTGCCAGACCGGCGACGCCTGGCGCCGTATGGTCGCCGACCGCCGAGCCGAACAGCCCGGGCGTCGCACCGCGAAGCCGGCCTTCGCCGTCGAATACCAGAATCTGTGCAGCGGCCTTGTCCATCACCGCGAACGGATAGCCTTGGTTGTCCTTGCTTGCAACAACCCAACCGGCAAGCTCAATGACGGTGTCAGACACGTGTTGATCTGGCGGGAGCTGATCGGTGGAGGCCATCGGTTGCGCGGTGACATCTTCGGCGCTGGCCACGCCGACGCTGGCGAACGCCAGCGCAATTGCCAGCGCGCCAGGAAGGGCCCGCCCTGCAGTGTGTGTGTACTTACGGATGGGACAACTCCTTGCAATGCAGGCTGGATGAGAACAAGGAAGCCAGTGGCCAACAAAGGCCACTGGGTCCCGGCTTCATAGGCTTGTTAAATCTTGTGCCAAGCGATCAACCGCGTGGCGTGCGGCGAGGTGCTCTTTCAAGCTGCTGGACGCGGCCTTCAATTTGATCCAGCCGTTGGTTGGCCTGTTGCGCGGATTGGTTGGCGGATTCGGCACTCTGGGCTGCGCCCTGCACCTTCGAGTCGAGTTGATCAAGGCGTGAGTTGATGCCTGCAAACTCTTCCTTATAGGTTGCGCAGGAAGCAAGGCTGACGGTGACGAGCATCGCCACACCGAACGTACGTGCCATCACTATTTGTTGTTTTGTCAGAAACATTCCACTCCCTCCTTCGTCTGGGGAAGCCCGAATATAGCGGCCTTTTTGCCATTGTCGCGATCCGCTTTCAGCTGACGTTGGAACACGTGGATGGACCGTGAAGACATGGCGGGCGGTGGAGTTGCGGCATGTCTCGAACAATCACTGAAAAGAACGCGACATCTGGGCGACCGTCACGCTTTGTGCACACGTAACGATCAAACCCGGGGCGAAAGCCGGTCTTGGCCAGGCAAACCAGTCTGCGACATTTGATCCACCGCGCCTATTCAACTACGCCCTATTCATCTTTAAAACCAAGCTCGCCGTGCTCGCTACCTACGCGCTGCGCCTTTCAACGCCTTGCTGCTGTCGCAGTGTTCCAGCGCCGACTACTACCCACAATCCTGCTCATGCAGGCAGGCAACCTCCACCCGGTTGCGCCCCTCGCGCTTGCCGCGATAAAGCGCCTGATCAGCGCAGCGCAACAAGGCCATCGGGTCCTCCTCCATTATCGGAATGCAGACTGCAATTCCGATACTGATGGTCACCCGCTGTCCCGCCGCGCCGGTAACCTGCTCCACCGCACTGCGCAGGCGCTCGCCACGCACGAGCGCCTCCTGCTGGTCGCAATCAGGCAGGATCAACACGAATTCCTCACCGCCGTAACGTGCGACCAGTTCATCGCCTCCCGTCACCTGTGCGGCCAGCGTCTGCGCCACGCGGCGCAGCTGCAGGTCACCGATGTGATGCCCATGGGTATCGTTGAACTGCTTGAAGTGATCCACGTCGATCATCATCGCCGCCAACGGTTGCTGCTGCATCGCGCAATGCTGCCAGGCACGCAGCAGGGCTTTCTCCATTGCGTGCCGGTTGGCGATACCGGTGAGGCCATCGGTTTCCACCAAGGCTGAGAGGCGTGCGTTGGCGCTCTGCAGCTCGGCCGTACGTTCGTCGATCTTCTGCTCCAGCAGTCGGTTCTGCGCGTTGACAGCGCGTGTGCGCAGCCGCACCACCGCCACAACCAACAGCAGGCCCAGCGCGGCAAAGCCCAGCAGAACCCAGCCGCGCTGATACCAGAACGGCTCCACCTGCAACCGGTAGTCCATCACTTCCGTCGGCGTTCCGCCCAGCACCCGTGCCTGCAACTGGAAGGTATAAGACCCGGCCGGCAGGCGCTGGTAGGTCAGCTCACGTCCGGCGGTCCAAGGCGACCAGTTGTCGTGATAGCCCGGCATGCGATAGCGGAACTCGACCTCCGGCTCCATGCTGTGCACACCGAAGCGCAGGGCCAAGCCCGCACCGGCCGGCAAACGCTGCACCGTCTGCGCTGACAGCGGCAACAATATTGGTGGGTGATCCGCTCGCTGCAACTCGATGCGATCAAGCCGCGCCTGCGGCGCGGTTGCACCGGATTCGGCGGCAGCAGGATCCAACTGCAATACGCTGTCGCGGGTGACCACGCGCAGATTTCCATCATCGTGCAGCGCAACGCTCATGAAGCCAGGCACGCGACTGTCGCTGACCTGTTGCAGCCGGAATGTGGCGGCGCCGGGCTTGCGCCACCACAGTTGCCTTGCCGTCCACGCAAAGCTCCCCTGCGCGTTGTCCTCGCCCTCAAGCTCCGAGGGCGCCTGCAACCCCACCAGCGACGGCAATTCGGCGGCTGCAAAGCGCTCGCCCTGCAGCCGCCGAACCTGCCCGGCGGAGATCGCATACAGCACGCCATCACTACGGAATACCCGCGTGCCCTGCCCGGCGACCACCGGCAGCCCCTGCGCATCGCCGTAGCGTTGATCGGTAAGCAGCTGGCCGCTATCAGGATTGAAGCGCCAGCGGCGCGCGCCACCACCCGCATCGCCAGCCCATAGCTCGCCGGCCGCAAGCTCGTACAGACCGTCCACCGCCTTGATATTGGTTTTCCACTGCGCCACTACCTGCCAACGCCCATCGCGCTGGCCAAGCACGATGATCCTGTCCTTGCCGAGCGCAAACATCCTTCGGCTATCGAACGTTGAAGGCAGCAGCTTGATGATGCTGTCACCCAAAAGCGGTGCCAGCAGCCGTCGCGGTTGTGTCTGCCCCGGATCCAGCACGGCCAGGCCATGGCGATCGCCGATCAGCAAACCGGCACTCGTCCCCTCCACGGCAAACGTTTCCAAATCCCGACGTGGCCACTGCAGCTGCGAGAACATCGGGGTGGCGACTGCGGAAGGCTGCGCACGCCACACCCCAATGCTCGCCACCCACAGATGGCCGTCATACCAGGTGCTGTCGAAGATCCGTCCGCTCAGGCCGTGCAGGCGCCCAAAGCGCGTCCACGGCAGCGACCAGCGCAGGCGCGCGATTCCGTTTTCACCGGATACCCATACCGCGCCTTCGTGGTCTTCCACCAGATCATGCATCTCACCTGCACAGGCGGCGAAGCTGTCGAGCAGGCGCAACCCCGGCGAGAAACGCATCACGGTGCAGTCAAAGCTGCCAACCGCGAAGCCGCCATCGGCCAAGGCGATGCCTGCGTATGGCTCATGCAGGCGAAAGACGGCGTCGGCCTCGGTGTCGAGCTTGCGCAGGCGCTTGCCATCGCTGAAATGGAAGCCATCGGCGGCGGCGAACAACAGCCCGCCGCGATACGGCCAGGCCGCAGGGACACGCAGCGTGGCCAGGGAGTCCATGCCGTCCACCAGAACCAGGCCGGCCCCGTCCACGCGGTACAGACCTTCCCCCGGAACCCGCAGGTAGACGGCGTCGCCGGCCACCAGCGGGCGGCTACGCGCGCCGGCAGGGAGCTGCAGCCGCGTGGTGCTGCCGTCCTTTTCCAGCACGAACAACGCCCCGGCGCTGGTCGCATGCACGCCCCGTGAGGTTTCGCCCAACGAGAAAACTTCAACCGGGGCCTGCACCAGGCCTGCACTGGCCAGGCGGGGCAGCAGATCGACGAAGCCATGGGTACCGTCGGCCCGCCGCAGCAGCTGCCCGAACAGCCCTGCACCGGCGACATAGATACTGCCGTCGCGCGCCAGCATGATCGAGTACACCGGCACCTGGCCGGCTGCCGCAAGCAGCTCCCACACGCCACTGCGGTAGAGCATCACCCCTTCGCCACTGGCGGCATACAGGCTGCCTGCGCGGTCAACGACCACGCCCGGGTAGGTCGGCGAGGCCGGCAGCTGGCTTGCCCCGAACTGACGCAATAACGGCAAGCCATGCATCGCGGTGGTTGCATGCGCCAACGGCAACATGCAAACCAGCACGAACACCATCAGTCCATTGCGGAACCACATTTGAACGCCATCCATCTCGCCCCCCCCGGCAAGATTGTGCACCTGCACGGTAACAGCTCAGTCCAGCAGTTTTTCTATCAGTGTCCGGTAAAGGTCTGGTAGCGCCTGCAGATCGCCCACGCGCACGTTCTCATCAACCTGGTGGATGCTGGCATTCACCGGCCCCACCTCGATGCACTGCGCGCCCAAGGGCGCGATGAAACGGGCATCGGAGGTGCCACCGCCGGTGCTTTCCTCCGGCGCGGCGCCGGCAAACCCGGCCAGCACCTCACGGGCGACGCTGCGCAGGCGGCCTTCCGGGGTGTAGAACGGCTCGCCGCTGCGGTGCCACTGCAGGTCGTAATCCAGGCCGTGACGATCGAGCAGCGCGCCGATCTCGGCTTCCAGCCTGTCGGCGTTCCAGTGCGGGTTGTAGCGCAGGTTGAACATCACCTGCAGCTCGCCCGGGATCACATTGTTGGCACCGGTGCCGGCATTGATGTTGGAGATCTGCAGGCTGGTGGACGGGAAACTTTCGTAACCATCGTCCCAATGCCTGGCAGTGAGCTCAGCCAAGGCCGGCGCGGCCAGATGAATCGGGTTGCGGGCCTTGTCCGGATAGGCGACGTGGCCCTGCACGCCCTTGACGCGCAGCTTGGCCGACAGGCTGCCGCGCCGGCCCACGCGCAGCAGGTCACCGAGCTTGGCGGTGGACGAAGGCTCGCCGGTAATGCACCAGTCGATGCCCTGCCCGCGCTCAACGAACAGCTTGGCAATGTGGCGCACGCCATCAATGGCGTCGCCTTCCTCATCGCTGGTCAGCAGCACCGCCAGCGTACCGGGGTGGTTCGGGTGGGCGGCAACAAACTGCTCGGCGGCCACCACGAAGGCGGCGACGCTGCCTTTCATGTCAGCAGCGCCACGCCCGTACAGCACGCCGTCGCGCACTTCCGGCTTGAACGGATCACTGCTCCAGGCCTGGACCGGGCCGGTGGGCACCACGTCGGTGTGGCCGAGCAGCACCAGCACCGGCGCGCCGCTGCCGTGGGTAGCCCAGAGGTTGTCGACTTCGCCCAGACGCAGGTGCTCGCAGTTGAAGCCTGCGGCGTTGAGGCGGCCGGCAATCAGTTGCTGGCAACCGGCATCTTCGGGGGTTACCGAGGGGCGTGCGATCAGGTCGCAGGTCAGGGCGAGTACGTCGTTCATGGGGGCCTTATGGATCGGTGGCTTCGCGGCTTACGCCGCTCCTGCATGCAGTGGCGGATCAGGCGATGTTGAAGCGGGCCTTGAAGCCGTTGTCGCTGAAACCCTGGCTCAGGGTGCCGTCGTCGGTGATCACCAGCGGGCGCTTGATCAGCTGCGGGTATTCGCGCAGCAGCAGCTTCCACTCGGCATCGGATTCGGGCGACTTGCGGTTGTCCGGCAACTGCCGCCAGGTGGTGGACGATTTGTTGATCATCGCCGCGAAACCGCCGGCCTTGCCGGCCCACTCCAGCAGCGTTTCCGGGCTGGGTTTGTTGTCGCGGTAATCAACGAAGGTATAGGCGACGTTGAAGCGATCCAGCCACTTGGTGGCCTTCTTGCAGGTGTCGCAGTTTTTAAGTCCGTAGATCGTGGTCATGGTTCCAAGCTCGCGGTGATGTAGCCCCTCTCCCTTCGGGAGAGGGGTTGGGGAGAGGGTAAGGGTGAGGCCTCATGCAGGCCAGGCACTGCAGCGCTTCGCGCCAACCCTCATCCGCCCCGTTGGGGCACCTTCTCCCGCAGGGAGAAGGAGAAACTCAGTCCGCCAATCCGCGCAGCAGGTCATTGACGCTGGTCTTGCTGCGGGTCCTGGCGTCCACCTGCTTGACGATCACCGCGCAGTACAGCGAATGCGTGCCGTCCTTGGACGGCAGCGAGCCGCTGACCACCACGCTGTACGGCGGCACATAGCCATACGTCACTTCGCCGGTGGCGCGGTTGTAGATGCGGGTGCTCTGGCTCAGGAACACGCCCATGCCGATCACGCTGTGGTGGCCGACGACCACGCCTTCCACCACTTCCGAACGCGCGCCGATGAAGCAATGGTCTTCGATGATGGTCGGGCTGGCCTGCAGCGGCTCCAGCACGCCGCCGATGCCAGCACCGCCGGACAGGTGGCAGTGCTTGCCGATCTGCGCACAGGAGCCCACGGTGGCCCAGGTATCAACCATCGTGCCCTCGCCCACATGCGCGCCGATGTTGGTGAAGCTCGGCATCAGCACCACGTCCTTGCCGAAGTGCGTACCACGGCGCGCGATCGCACCCGGCACCACGCGCACGCCGGCCTGGCGGAAGGCGGCTTCGTCATAGCCTTCAAAGCGCGACTCGACCTTGTCCCAGAACGGGGCCGGGGCGCCGTCCATCACCGCCATGTCGTTGACGCGGAAGTACAGCAGCACGGCCTTCTTCAACCATTCGTTGACCTTCCAGCCACCGTTGCCATCAGGCTCGGCAACACGGAACTCGCCGGACTCCAGGCCATCGATCACGCGGTTGACCAGCGCGCGGGTCGAGCCTTCGATCTCGTCCATCGTCAGCATGGTGCGGCGCTCGAAGGCGCTTTCGATGCTGAACTTGAGCTCGGCCACACCCGGTGCCGGCGGCTTGCGCAGGCTGCGCGGGCCTACCGATGGCGTCGCCGGCTTGGCCGACGTCGGCTTGGCAGCTGCAACCTTCTTGACCGGGGCCTTCACTGCCTTGACTGCCTTGACTGCCTTGGCAACAGGCTTGGCGGCGGGCTTGGTCACGGCGGCGGCCTTTTTCTTCGGCGCGGCGGCCTTGCTCGGCGCGGCTTTTGCAGGCGCAGCCTTCTTGACGGCCTTCTTGGTCACGGTCTTCTTGGTTACGGGCTTGCTTGCCATCAGTGGGGGTCTCCTGGCTTGTTGTCGGGATCCAGGCAGGCCAGCAATGCGTCGCGCAAAGCCTGCATGGAGGTTTCGGTAAGCGGGTGATCGTGTCGATCGGTAAGCTGGAATTGATCTTCGGCGCGCTCGCCAAACGTGGCGATGCGCGCATCCTGCACGCGCAGGCGCTGATCACGCAGCACATGTGCCACATCGGCCAGCAGCCCGGGGCGGTCCGGCGCCACCAGGTTCAACACGGTGCGGCCTTGATGGCTGGATTCGAGGAACTCGATGCGCGGGGCGAAGCGGAAATGCTTGAGCTGGCGCGGCATCACCCGCCGCGACGGGCGCAGTATCAGGATATTGCCGGCCAGTGCCTTGCGCAGCACCGCTTCCAGGCGCGCGGCGTCGCCATCGGCAAAACTGCCTGCGGGCGTCACTTCGAAGGTATCGAAAATAGTGTCGTCAGGACCATCGAGCACGCGTGCACGGTGAATGCCGTAGCCGGCGCGGTCCAGGGTCATCACGATGGCGGCGAACATGCCGTCGCGGTCCGGCGAATGCACGAATACTTCCAGCGCGTCACTTTCCGGCGTGATCCGCCGCACCTTCACCAGAGTGCCGCCCTTGCGTATTTCAATCAGCGAGGCGGCCTGCCACACCAGCTGCTCGGGGCGGAAGCGCACAAAGCTTTCGTCGGGCATGGCGGTGAACTGGCGCTCGATCACCGCGTCGGCATGGCCGAGCAGGCGCATCTGTTCACGCACGTTGTCGCGCGCTTCCTGCACCCGCTCCGCCTCCGGCAAGGGATGCTCCAGGCCTTCGCGCAGCGCGCGACGGGTGGCGAAGTACAGGTCAGCCAGCAAGCGGTCCTTCCACGCATTCCACATCTTGGGGCTGGTGCCGGCGATATCGGCGCAGGTCAGCAGGTACAGGTAATCGAGACGATCACGGTCACCCACCAGGCCGGCAAAGCGATGGATCACTTCCGGGTCGGTGATGTCCTGTTTCTGCGCGGTGATCGACATGCGCAGGTGCTGCTCCACCAGCCACGCCACCAGCTCGGTATCCGAACCACTCAGGCCGTGCGCACTGCAGAACTCGCGCGCATCCACCGCGCCCAGTTCGGAATGGTCACCACCACGGCCCTTGGCAATGTCATGAAACAGGCCAGCCAGCAGCAGCAATTCCGGCTTGCGCAGGCGCGGCCATACTTCATGCGCAATGGAGAAACGTTCATCGGCACGGCCACTGGCGAACAAGGCGATGTTCCGCAGCACCATCAAGGTGTGCTGGTCCACCGTATAGACGTGGAACAGGTCGAACTGCATGCGCCCGGACACCGCCGCGAATGCAGGAATCCACTGCCCCAATACGCCCAGCCGCGCCATGCGCGCCAGCGTGTCGACCGCGCGCGGGCCACGCAACAAAGCCATGAACTGTTCGCGGACGCTGTCATCAACGGCCGAATAGGCCGGGATTTCATCCAGCATCTCGGCCAGGCCGCGCGCGGTCATCGAGTGCAGGCCGCGCACATCGGGGGTCCGCGCCCAGCAGGCAAACAAGGCAAATATGCTGCGGATGTCGCCATGCGGCCACATCGGATCATCGGCGGACAGGTAACCGCGGCGCAGCGAGAAACCGGCACCCACCGATTGCGGTGTGGCTTCGCCGTCGAACTGTTCTTCAAAGCGTTGCAGCAGGCGGTCGCTGATGCGGCGGATCACCGTCGCACTGCGATAGAAGCCCTGCATCATTTTTTCCACGCCCAGGCTTTCGGCGTCGTCGCCAAAGCCCATGCGTGCGGCCAGGGCTTTCTGGTAGTCAAACCGCAGCCGCTCTTCCGGGCGTTGCGCCACCAGGTGCAGACCGAAACGCAGCTGCGCCAACACCAGCCGTTCACGCTTGAGCGCAGCGGCTTCATCCAGGCCCAGATGGCCCAGCCCGACCAGCGCATCGATATTGCTGACGCCGAAGGCGCGCAGCGCCATCCAGCCCAGCGTATTGAGATCGCGCAGACCGCCCGGGCCATCCTTGATGTCCGGTTCCAGATTGTCGGCGGTGTCACCAAAGCGTTGGTGACGGGCCAGCAGCTCTTCGCGCTTGGCCAGGAAATATTCGCGCGGCGGCCATACCAGGCTCGGCGCGATCGCCCGCGCCAAGCCATGCTGGGCGGTTGCGTCAGCCGCCAGCGGACGCGCTTCGATCAAGGCGGTGAGCACCGTCTGGTCGGCGGCGGCGTGCACGCATTGCGCGGCTGAACGCACCGCGTGGCTGGCCGGCAGGCCGGCGTCCCACAGCAGCGCGAACAGGCGCGCCAGGGTGGCTTCGTGGCGTTGCTGGACGTCGTTTTCGGCCAGCACCAGCAGGTCGATGTCCGAGCGCGGGAACAACTCGCCACGGCCATAGCCGCCTACCGCGAACAGCGCCAAGCCGGCACTCGCGGGAACGCAGCGCTGCCAGGCTTCAACGATCAGCTGATCAACCGCCCGCGTGCGCAGGCCAAGCAGGCGCTCGACGTTGTCGGCCTGCTCGAAGCGCTTGCCAAGGCGCGCATCGGTGTGGGCAAGCGACTGCCGTGCATCGGCAGCCCATTGCGCGTCACCGGCGGAATCGGCCGGCGTGTCCAGACTCGGGCCCGCCGGCTGTGGGGTCATGCCTGCGCGGTTTCAGCCGGTGACAACGTCAATACCTCAACGCCGTCTTCGGTCACTGCGATCATGTGTTCCCACTGTGCCGACAACTTGCGGTCCTTGGTCACCACGGTCCAGCCATCGGGCAGCACCTTGGTGTAACGGGTGCCTTCATTGATCATCGGCTCGATGGTGAAGGTCATGCCCGGCTTCAACACCAGGCCCTGGCCCGGACGGCCGTAATGCAGCACCTGCGGCTCGTCGTGGTAGACCTTGCCGATGCCGTGGCCGCAGTACTCGCGCACCACGCTGAAGCGTTCGCCTTCGGCGTATTCCTGGATCGCGTGGCCCACATCGCCCAGGGTTGCGCCCGGCTTGACTGCGCGGATGCCGCGCCACATCGCTTCCTTGGTGGTTTCCACCAGGCGCTTGGCCATCACCGACGGGGTGCCGACGTAATACATGCGGCTGGTGTCGCCGTGCCAGCCATCCTTGATGACGGTCACATCGATATTGATGATGTCGCCATCCTTGAGCACCTTGGCTTCACTGGGAATGCCGTGGCAGATGACGTTGTTGACCGAGGTGCACACGGTCTTGGGGAATCCGCGGTAGCCCACATTGGCCGGGACGGTGCCCTGCACATTGATGATGTGGTCGTTGCAGATGCGGTCCAGCTCTTCGGTGGTGACGCCGGGCTTGACGTGCGGAGCGACGATGTCGAGCACCTCGGCCGCCAGACGGCCAGCGATGCGCATCTTCTCGATTTCTTCGGGGGTTTTCAGTTGGATTGCCATGTGCCGATTATCCCCCATTTGGGTTATTTCGCTAAGTATTTCACATTAATGAACGTGGAATAGGCCCTCTGGCCTCGGCGTTCCTCCGAACCGGACCGCCGCACGCAAGACCGCCCCCGCCGGCACCGCTGCGGGCTTTCCATACCCCTGCGAATCGTCTCAATCCGGGTCACCAAAGACGCCAAAACCCAGTTAGAACAACGCTAATTTGGCGCACGCGCATCACAGAAAAACCCGCCTTGGGACATATCTCATACTCCTCACGGGTGGCTTGGGAACAGACTCAATCCGCACCTGCCGCACCGTGTTTGCCGCTAGCCGGCCAGCTCGGAACAGGACAGGCGCGCTGTCTTTTCTCCAAGGATTCACCATGAAACTTCGCAATGTCCCCCTGTTCGCCTTCATCGCCGCCACTGCCTTCGCAGGTGCCGCCCACGCAGCGACAGACACCACGCAGTTCCAGGTCAAGATCACCATTACCGAGTCCTGCGACGTGCACACCGTCAACGCCAGCGACATCGACTTTGGCACCCATGTCCGCTCCACCAGCGCCACCCCGATCGACAACCAGGGCGCCCTGCAGCTCAACTGCAGCCGCGGCACGCCCTATCAGATCGCGCTGGATCCGGGCCTCAACTCCAGCAGCCCGACTGCGGCTGCCGACAACCGCCGCATGACCAACTCCGATGGCGGGCTGGTGCCCTACGGCCTGTACCGCGACGCCGCCCGCACCCAGTTCTGGGGCCGGGTGCTGGGCACCAACACCGTGGGCGGCACCGGCACCGCCGCCCAGCAGTCGATCCCGGTCTACGGCCGGGTAGCGGCCACCGATGTCGCTGCCGGCGTCTACCTGGACACCATCACCGCGACCGTCACCTACTGATCAGGCCAGCCCCATGAACCATCGCCACCCGCGCAGTTTGCGGGTGGCGAGCCTGGCCCGGCTCGCCACCGTATTTCCTGCACGATTACCTGCACTATTACTTGCACTCTCTTTACTGGCGTCCTTCCCCAGCAACGCCGGCAACCTGCAGGTCGCCCCCATCCTGCTTGAGGTTGCCAACACCCAGCCCTCGCAGACCCTGTGGCTGACCAATTCCGGAACCGAAACCCTGCGCGCCCAGGTCCGTGTACAGCACTGGACCCAGCACGACGGGCAGGAGCACCAGCAGCCCGGTGAGGGCCTGCTTGCCAGCCCACCCTTGGTGGACATCGCCCCCGGCCAGTCGCAATTGGTGCGCATCGTCCAGTCACAGCCAGGCAAACACGCCGGCGAACAAGCGTTCCGGCTGACGATAGACGAGGTGCCAACCGTAACCGGCAGCGCCACCTCCAGCCTGCGGTTTCTGCTGCGCTACTCCGTCCCGGTGTTCGTATTGCCACCCGGCGCGACACCGCAGCTGGAACGCAGTGGCAAACGCCTGCGCACCGATGCCACGCAGCTGCAGGGCCACTGGCAGGCAGGCAACGGCCAGGCCGCCCTGGTCCTGCACAACCATGGTTCCCAGCGCATCCGCATCAGCCAGCTGAGCTGGATCCCCGCCTCCGGCCCCGCCATCGAAATCACCCCCGGCCTGCTTGGTTACGTGCTGGCAGGCCAGCAGATGCGCTGGACGCTCCCCTTGCCCAAGCCCTTGCCCGCCGACGGCTTTCTCCACGCCAGGCTCAATGACGATGTCGACCCACAAGCCCTGCCGCAGGTCGCTGCTGAGCATTAGCCTCGGGCTTGCCGCTGCAGCGTTTGCCTGTTCACCGGCGTCTGCCGGAGAAGCAGCATTGCCCGCAACGGCGGCCGAGGACTACACGCTGCTCCTGCAAACCAGCATCAACCAGGCCGACACAGGCCAGTTGACGCCCTACGTGGTACGCCAGCAGACGCTGTTCGCCAGCCCGCACAGCCTGCGCCAACTCGGGCTCGCGCTGCCGCCCGAATTCGCCGAGCAGGCGTTGATCCCGTTGCCGGCGCTGGCCGGCGTCAGCAGCGACTACGACGCGGCCCTGCAACGCATCAACCTGCAGGTGCCGCTATCGATGCTGGACCGGCCAGCTACCCACAGGGATCTGCGCCGCATGGACTCGCCACGTCCAGATCCGGTTCAACGCAGCCCCGGTGGCGTGCTCAACTACGACCTGCATGCCCGCCACGAGGGGGGTAACGCACACCTGAGCAGTTTCAGCGAACTGCGCCTGTTCGGCCCGGGCACCGGCATCGCCAGCACCACGCTTGCCCACCTCGTCGGCAACGGCCGTACCCACAGCACACGCCTGGACAGCAGCTGGCGAGTGGATTGGCGTGATGCCATGGTCAGCCTCAGCGTGGGCGACAGCATTACCGCAGGGCACGAATGGACGCGTGCGCTGCGCCTGGGCGGCGTACGTGTGTCGCGCAATTTTTCCCTGCAGCCGTATCGCCTGACCACACCGCCGGCGTCCTTTGCCGGTGAAGCCATCCTGCCTTCGACCGTGGATCTGTACATCGATGGCATCCGCCAATCCAGCCAGCAGTTGCCACCCGGGCGCTTCCAGCTCGACAGCAGTCCTTCGCTCAATGGTGCTGGCCAGGCAAGACTGGTTGTCACCGACATCACCGGACAAAGCCAGACCCTGGACTTCGCCCTGTACGGCACACCGGAACTGCTGCAGTCCGGGCTGGCGGACTGGTCCTTGGAATTGGGAGCCATCCGCCGCGACTACGGCCTGCATTCCTTTGCCTACGGAAACCATCCGGTTGCCAGTGCCAGCCTGCGCTACGGGCTCTACGACAGCCTTACCCTGCAGGCCCATGCCGAAGGCAGCCGCGGCATCCAACAAGCTGGCGCAGGCACCGTGCTCCTGCTCGGCCGTCGCGGCGGGGTGCTCACAGGCTCGATCGCCGCCAGCCAAGCGGGCAGCCTGGGTGGCCAGCAATACGGCCTGGGCTACCAATGGAGCGCTCGCCGGTTCAGCGTCTCTGCCAGCAGCCTGCGCCGCAGCGCGGGCTACCGGGATGTGGCCGCCGTGCATGAGCGGGCCACCATGCCACGCCGCAGTGAGCAGGCATTTGCCGGCTTCAGCACCGCTGCCGGCCAGTTCAGCCTCAGCTACGTCGCCCAACACCATCCGGAGCTGCCGCGCAGCCGCTACGCCGGTGTGAACTGGTCACACGCGCTGAGCAACAACGCTCACGTAAGCCTCAACGTGAATCGCGACCTCAGCGACAAGGGCGGCAACAGTGCGTTCGCCTACTGGTCGCAACCACTGGACCGTCATACCAGCACAAGCGCTTCAGCCCGCCATGGCCGCAACGGCAACCGACTGTCAGTGGAAGCCAACCATGCCGCCAGCGAACCTGCTGCATTGGGTTGGCGTGCGCAGGTCAGCAGCGGCGGCGAGCGCCAGCGCGGCCTGCGCGCGGAAATCAACCAACGCGGCTTGCGCGGGCAATGGTCGGCAGGAGTCGAGCATGACCGCGCGGAAACCAGCTACACCCAGGCCTACGCCAGCGGCAGCGGCGCATTGGCCTGGATGGGCGGACGCATGCACACGCTGCCACGTGTTGATGATGCGTTCGCGCTGGTCTCCACCGCGGGCGTGGGCGACGTGCCGGTGCTGCTCGACAACCGCAGCGTCGGCAGCACCAACAGGCACGGCCAGCTGCTGGTGTCCCAGCTCAGCGCCTGGCAGCGCAACCAACTGTCCATTGATCCCCAGCATCTGCCAGCCGACATGCAGCTGGACAGCACCAGCGCGGAGGTGGTGCCGGAAACCCGCCGCGGCGTGCAGGTGGTCTTTCCGATGCGACGCACGCTTGCCCTGCATTTCGGCGTGCGTGACCGCGACGGCCAATGGTTGCCGGCAGGCAGCCGCATCACCGTGGAAGCCCCCGGCCATCTTCCCCAAAGCAGCATCGTCGGCCACGAAGGCAAGGTGTATCTGCTTGATCCCCCACCGCAGTCGCGCCTGCACTTTGACGCCGGCCAATGCAGCGCCCCTCTGCCCACTGCCCCGGCAAACGAAGGCAGGCTCAACCTCGAGGACGTGACATGCGAATAGTTCGTGCAGCAAGGCCCGGAACAGGCAGCAGGCGGCCCGCAAAGCGCAGCAGGCACTATCGGCGGCTGATGCTGGCGTTGACGCTGTGGCTGCCGTTGTTGCAGGCCGATGCAGCGCCGTACTGCAGCACCTCCAGTTCACCCAGCATCAATTTCGGCGCAGTCCCGGCCAGCGGCTACCAGGACGCGCAAACCGCCGTCGTGCTCAATTGCAATGGCGGTGTCAGCACACTGCTCACGCCGGCAATCTTCCGGGTCTGCCTCTTCATTGGCACCGGCACCTCCGGCGCGATGGCACCGCGCCTGATGCCCAACGGCAACGGTGACTTCATGCGCTACGACCTGTATGCCGATGCCTACCGCAGCCAGCTGATCGGTCCGCAATCAAGCGGCTATCCGCTGTACAGCCTGACGTTCCGGCTGGCCCCGCGCGAGAACCTGAGCTTCAGGATCCCCATCCATGCCCACGTACACGCCGGCCAGAACCTGCCGGGCAGGTTTCCTTACAGCGACATGCCGTACAACTCTTTCATTCGCTACAGCTATGGCTATATCCATACGCCGACCGAGAGTGATTGCCGCGAGCGCTACCCTGGCTCACTGGGCGGCGCAGGCGACATCAGCTTCAATTGGAATGGCGTGCAGGCAACCGTGACGCGCAGCTGTCGCATCAGCACCCTTTCGCAGATGAACTTCGGCGCCACCACTGCCTTCGAAGGCAAGCGCGAACAGACCGCATCACTGCAATTGAAATGCACCCGCGATGTCGCCTGGCAGGTGAGTCTGGATGAGGGAATGCATGCCCAATCCGGTGACCGCTTCATGGCTTCGGCCGATGCGCGCCTGGGCTACGAACTGTATAGCGACGCAAGCCGCTCCAGCCGCTGGGGCAACACCCAGAGCAGCGCTGTCAGCGGCGTCGGCAACGGTGAAATGCAGGGTCTTACCGTCTACGGCCAAGTGCCTGCACAGCCCGGCGCCCTGCCCGGCAACTACCAGGACACCATCACCGTGACCTTGACGTACTGATGCTCGCCGGACGCGCCAGCCAACGACAGAACCACTGGCATCTCGATACCGGCCTGCAATCGATCCGGCGCAACGACAAGTGCCATCCAGCTGCTGCAGATCGTGCAGGCGCAGGCAACATCTGACGTCAGCCAAATGCAGCAACGCTGCACGAATTGACCCAAGTTAGCAGGATCGCCCGTTCAGCCGAATCGGACGCAGCAAACCTGCGCCAAGCCGGCAAGCGCGTGCTTAGCTTTGCGCGCCCGCCGATGCGATGCCTCATCACATCACGTCACGCATTGGCATCCATAGCCGGGGTATCGACATGCGCAGGCACAGCATTTTCATCACGCCACTCAGTATTGCCCTGGCTGCCAGCGCTGCGCTGGCATCAGCGGCAACCCAGACCACGCAGTTCCAGGTCCGTATTGTCATCACCGAGTCCTGCAACATCCAGGCGGTTGCCGCCAGCGACATCGATTTCGGCACGCTGACCCGCTCCACCGGCACCCCCGTCGACGCCCAGGGCACCCTGGAGGTCAATTGCAGCAGCGGCACGCCCTATACCATCGGCATGAACCCAGGCACCAATGCCACCAGCACCACGGCAGCGGCCGGCAACCGGCGCATGTCCGACGGCGGCAACAACTTTCTTGCCTATGGCCTTTATCGCGACGCCGGCCGGCAGGATTTCTGGGGCGACGTGGTTGGTACCGACACCCATGCCGGGACCGGTAACGCGAGCACACAAAGCGTAGCCGTCTACGGACGCGTGCCTTCCACCGACGCCCCGGCCGGCAGCTACAGCGACACGGTTATCGCCACGATCACCTACTGAGCACAACCATGAGCGTGTCGTGCCCTCCGTCGACAACCTGCGCGGCCAACCGTGGCCGCCGCATAGCGCTGACCGCAGTGCTTGCCTGTGCATTCGGCAGCAACGCCGGCAACCTGCAGGTCGCTCCCATCGTGCTGGAGTTCAGCGAAAACCAGCAGGCCAACGCACTGTGGCTGGAAAACAATGGCGACCAGGCCGTGCATGCACAGATCCGCGTGCAGCAGTGGTCGCAGACCGGCGCAAGCGACGTGCTTGCACCCACGCAGGCCTTGCGCGCAAGCCCGGCGATCATCCAGGTACTTCCCGGCGAGCGCCAGTTGGTACGTATCGTGCGCCCGGCGCCGTTGCCTGCGACCATTGCCTACGAGCAGGCCTATCGGGTGTGGGTGGACGAGCTTCCCGAGGCCAATGCACAGCGACCTTCGGGCCTGCAATTCCTGCTGCGCTATTCCATACCGGTGTTTGTTCTGCCGCATGCCGCCCTGCCGCGTGAGCAGATCAGCACCGCCATGGAGGATGCGCACCGCCTGCAGACGAGTTGGCAGTTTGCGACCGGCGTGCTGGTCCTGGATGCGCACAACGCAGGCAACCAGCGCGTGCGCCTGAGCGAGCTTGGTTGGCGCGCGGACAACGGCACCGTCACCCCGCTGCACCCAGGCCTGCTCGGCTATGTCCTGGCCGGCCAGGACATGCAATGGAAACTGCCGCTGACGACGCAACTCCCCCACCCGGGCCACTTGCAGGCCAGGCTGAACGATGCCCCCGCAGCGCAGCCGCTTCTTTCTGCTGGCCGTTAGCATGGCCCTGGACGTCGCAGGCGCATCACCGCCGACCGCAGCGCGCCCGCTCAGCCTGCCTGATCCGTTCTCGGCCAGCGTCATCCAAACCCAGGAGCTGTACCTGGACGTCCATGTGAACCGCGAGCAGAACGGCACGTTGGTCCGCCTCAACTTGCAGGGCCAGACCCTGTCAGCCAGCGCATCCAGCCTGCGGGAAATCGGCCTGCGACTTCCAGGCGGGATAGCCGCCGATGCGCCTTCGATCACCTTGGATCAGCTTCCCGGCGTCCGCATAAGTTACGACCCGCGCAACCAGCGCCTGGACTTGCAGGTGCCGGTGCAGATGCTGGACCGTCCAACCACGCGACTGCGCGCAGGTGCGGCTGGCGATGCGCTTGCAGTCAGCGACAGCAGCCCCGGCTTGCTGCTGAATTACGATCTCTATGCGCAGCAACTGCGCGGCAATCGCGATATCAGCGGCTATAGCGAACTGCGCCTGTTCGGGCTGGGCCCAGGCACCTGGAGCACAAACCAGACCTCACGCTTGAGCAGCGGCCAAGGCGGACGCACTGCCGGCAGCATCCGCCTGGACAGCCAATGGCAGCTGGACCTGCCGGGCCCGATGCTGAGCCTGAGAGTGGGCGACCAGCTCACCGGCGCACTCGACTGGTCACGCTCGGCGCGCATCGGCGGCCTGCACCTGTCGCGCAATTTCAGCCTGCAGCCCTACCGGGTCACAACGCCGCTGGCCTCGTTTGCCGGCGAGGCCGTGCTGCCCTCGACGGTGGACCTGTACATCAACGGTGTGCGCCAGGCCAGCCAGCGCGTCGCCCCGGGTCGCTTCCAGCTGGACAGCACACCCGCGCTCAGCGGCAGCGGGCAGGCGCAGTTGCTGGTCACCGACATCAACGGCGACAGCCGCTCGCTGGAGTTCGCCCTGTACGGTGCGCCCGAGCTGCTGCAGCCCGGGCTGTCGGATTGGTCGCTGGATATCGGCGTATTGCGCAAGGACTACGGCCTGCGCTCGTTCCGCTATGACCGCCGGCCCTTGGCCAGTGCCAGCCTGCGCCGCGGCCTGAGCGACCGCCTGACACTGGAGACACATGCCGAAGTGGCCCGCAACGTGCGCGTGGCTGGCGTCGGGGGGGGGGGCGGCGGGGGGGGGCGGGCGCGGGGGGGGGGGGGGGCCGGGGGGGGGGGGCACCGCCCCCGGGCCGGGGGGCCCCGCCGGCCCCCCGGG